>JBGSKV010000001.1:0-8542 GCA_041740975.1 Oligoflexales bacterium
GTTTTTCAGTAAGTTCCAAGGCTTCAACTTTGAACTCCTTCGAAAAACGTCTTCTTGTTCCCACTCTTTCCATTCTGACACCTCTTTTCTGGGAGATACCTCTCCCTTATCTCGGTGTCCACTAAATCCTGGGAACTTCAAGGCGCCACAGTTAATTCTGCACTTAATTTCACAAAGTATTTATCAGTCGGATCTCCTCGGAAGGTTATAAAGGTATAGATGGTGGCCTGTGTTTCGCTATAAGTGTGAAAAGCTGTTCGCTGTTTTCCGTCCACAGAAAAGATCCAATACCTAATGACCCACCTTGTAATGCGCCTTTCATCAAAAGTCTATTTACACGTAATATAGTCTGTTGAACATCCCTGGGGCGGTCAAAGAATGTAATTGTATCTTCGTTGTTCTTGCAAGATTCACCATGAAACTTGTTATATTCATTGTAATGAAATTGTTGTGAGCTGTTATAATCTGCAATATCTTTTTTACTCATACTGGAAGTCTGTTTCTGCGTTAAAATTCGAGCTTTAGGTTGATGTAAAGCAATCTTTTCTTTTCTTTTTAAATCTACTTCTCTAAGCTGGCAAAAAAGTTCTAAATCAAAATCTGTCAACTCAGAAAGTAGTTCAGAAAATATATAGTCGTCTTCTGTAAAGGTAGTCTGGGGGTTGATTTCTTTTCCTAAAAGCTCCCATAGACATCTTGACGCCCATATGCTTTCGCATTTTCTTATGCGTTCAAAAATAACAGCGATCATCTGCTGGTCATGTGGTGTTTTTATTATTGTCTGAAGCGCAATTTCAATATCAGGGCAAATTTTCTGTGCTTCTTTAATTGCAGATTCGAATTTAATTAAAGAAAGTTTCTTGTAAGCACAGAAACTTAGTTCAACAATTTCTTTAATTGAAAGAGCAGCGCCTACAGTTCCGGAAATGAGCTCAATCATAGAATTTCCTATGAAAAAACCTCGGAGATTTCTCTCCGAGGTTTTTAATTTTATCATTTTAATTTTTTAATCAGTATCCTTTGGGATTACTGACGGGGGAGATCCTTCGCTTCGCTCAGGATGACGAAGCGTCTTTTGCTCCCTCTGGATGTCGGGGTCGTCTGAGATCCTTCGCCCTTACGGGCTCTGGATAATCAATTTCTAAAAGTTAGCGCCCCGATGCGGGACGCTAACGTTTGAAATTGATTACATCATACCGCCCATGCCGCCCATGGCGAATGGGGGAGTACGCGTATAGTACTGAGTAATATTGCTTAGTATTATTAAGTAGATAAAACATCATCTGACGGAGGCGTCCAAACCGAAATAGGTATGATTAGGTATCGTTTGGCATCAAAATCGTCATTGTGGCGTCATTCTTTTCTCAAAATTAAATTTTGAGCACTAATTCTAATTTGACTTTATGCTCTGTAAACCATTCTTTCATTTCTACATTGGCGAAAAAGGTAGGAAAAAGGTACGGAAAAAGGTACGGACGCACTTCCGGCACATGAGGATACCGGAAGTAGGTCCGTACCTTTTTCCCGCGAACAAGTGAGCGGGAAGGCTGCTTGCAACTCTGAAAACTTCAAAGCTGTTGCCATGATTGAAGATCCTGAGGTTGTGCAAAAGATCCTCTTGGCCGTTGGTTTAGAGGCAAGAGCCCCACCCATCGCCCCGCCTAGAACCCTACAAGGGCTAGAATACACGCACTACTTTGATGAATGATTTGTTGAGGCGCTGATAGCGCCCGTCTTCAAATCGTGTAGGTGCCCTAGTATAGCCCCATTCAGGCCGATAAAATTAAACCAAAGTTGCTGTCATCAATAAGAGACTGGGTAATTGGCGGCGCGTTCTGGGTAGGCATACTATAAATCAAAAGTGCTTTGTATTAATAGATTGAAGCGTTTCTTTGCCAAGGTGATGAAAGCTAAAGCCAAGGCCCAGCCGCCAATCAAGTCCCAAACATAGTGTTGTTTTGTCGTGATAATCGAAAAACTTAGTATGATAAGCACTGCATATAACAATTTTTTGTAACGACCAAAATCGCGAATAAATCCCCAAAAAGAAATCACAGGTCCCACTACATGGCTAGAAGGGAAGCAACAACTTGGTGCATCGACGCTAATGAACCAAGCAAACATAGAAAAAGCCGGGATCGGTTGTTGATAAAGTTCTCTTGGGAAAGTCGTGGGATAAACCAAAAAAATAAAAAAAGCAGTATAGACCGCAAGCAAATATACAAAAATAGTTTGTTTAAATATTGCCTTGTCTCGAATCAAAGTTGCACAAATCAAAGTCGATCCTAGCAAGAATATATATGGCCATATAGTCCATGGCATAAATGGAATGAAAAGATCTAGTCTAGTGATCGGAAGTTCAACTGCTCTAGAAACAGTCGTTCTATTAATAAATAAGTAGACTACAGCTTGCAGGATTCCGAGTGGTATAAGAATTTTTAAATTATCTTTAATTGCGGCTTTATAACTTCGCATCTAATATTTTCCTCGATTGCGAAAGTCTGGTTAGGCCCTGCAAGTTCGAAATCGATTTACCCCATATCCACAAAGAGTACATCATGCCGCCCAATGGCGATATCTCTATGGCTGGATAAATAAGTTGGCACTACAGGCTCTGCAGCTTTTGGATTGGGAACAATATGTTTTGGTTTTTTACAAAAGTGTAATGGCTAACGACATCAGTAACATCAATGATGCTGGCATAAACTTCTTGATCGGGTCACTCACCTTAACATGCATGAAGATGGCACCTAACATTAAACAGGTCACGAGTATAGCTGCCGGGAAAACCAAAGCGTGAAGCCACAACCCGAGAATTAAAACAACGCCAGAAACGACTTTCAAAAAACCAATGACGTAGTAAAACCAGGTCGGCAAGCCGTAGATAGCAAACTCTTCTTTAAGAGAGCCAGCCACGCCTCCGCGATATTCAGTATTTTTGTTTAACCTAAGCAACCAAACATTTAAAAGACCTAAGCCAACCACAATTTGTAAAACTTGCCTCAATAACTCCACAAGCACCTCACAGGAATTGAGCAAACGTGAGTCATACCTACACTAGTAAGTATGACAAATAAATGCTTTATATGTGCATGAAGAATATTTTCTACATTGCTCAATGCGTCAGTATTATATCTTTCCTAGGCTATGGAACGAGTTGTATTTTTTCACAAAAAATGGTCGTTGAATTTGAACGTTATAATTTAAACCAGTTCCGTGTCATAACTGGCTTGCTACAAATCATAGCAAGTTTGGGGCTCATAGTAGGTTTTTATTTACCAACTGTGAGAACTCTGGCTTCACTTGGTTTGGCTTCACAGATGATGTTTGGTATTATTGTGCGTATCCGTATCCGAGACTCTTTCCTGAACTTTTTACCCGCACTTTTTTTCTGCGCACTCAATATTTATATTTTTTGGGCTTCGCTACTCGTAAAATAGTAAGTCAAATAAGGTCTCTAACTACGGGTACTATTTCAATTTGTGACTAAGATGCTACATTTTAGCAAGATACGTGCTAGGTTCTCACGATCGATGGTATTGAGTGGAGGTTAGTATATGGGAAACATCGTTCTAACAGTTCTTATAGGGTCAGGAGCAGCTTTCTTTATGGCTATTGTTTGCATTCTGCTGACCAAAATCTCCTCCGTTAATTTTGACCCTCTGAGGGCTCTGGGGAGTTTGATTTCTGATAAGTCTCCCATCATAGCAGGTTTTTCAGTGCATTTAGTTATGGGTGGGGTTTTTGCGTTACTTTACGTGTTTATGTGGTGGTTAATTGGCATACCAGTAAATCAGTGGTCTTGGGGGGTGGGTGCGGCTATGGGTTTGATTCATGGCTTTATCGTAAGTTTTTGGTTTATCATCTTTGTGGCTGAACATCACCCTTTGAAAAAATATCGTAGTCAGGGATTTCTAATCGCTTTAAGTGATATTGCAGGCCATGTTTTTTTTGGTGTGATTATTGGCTTTGCTGTATATCGATTTGGTTTATTACAGGGATAGGGTTTGGGGGTCTTTGCTATAAATCAAAAGTACTTAATAATTCCTACGCTCTTACTTTTGAAATTCTCATGCAGCAGAAAGTGAAACCATTATGATCCAATACCCTTTGAAATTTACAGTCCGATCACAGAGTTCAGCAGGAATTCAATCGGCTTGGCAGAGTCAGGCGCAAAGCTATGACCACCAAGTGCCTATGTCGATTCCTATCGAATTTGAGGGACCAGGAACCGGCTTGAGCCCGGAAGACCTCTACGCGATGGCTCTGCAAAATTGCTTTATCGCTACTTTCAAAGTGTTCGCGGAGAAGTCAAAGCTCCCCTTTGAATCCATCACGACAGAGTCTGTGTTAGAAGTCGATCGGAACGAAAAAGGGCATCCTTGGATGGCTCGTATCGCTTTAAAAGTGACTCTCAAGGGAGTGGATCGAGAAGAAAGCGCGCGAAGGCTTCTGGAAAAGACTTCTCAAAGCTGCATGATCTTAAATTCTGTCCAAACGCAAAAAACCTTTCAATTCGAAATTATCCCTTTGGGGAGTTACTGATTGAACGGCATCCTTGTTTTGGGCAACCAGCTCTTTTCAACAGGATACTTTCCCAAGCTTAATAGCAAAGAGACGAGAGTCTTTATGCGGGAAGACGTTGAGCTGTGCACCCATTATAAGTACCACAAGCAGAAGATAGTATTTTTCCTCTCGGCAATGCGGAAGTATGCGCAGGACCTCCAGGCCAGTGGACTTAAGATTCGCTACGATAAATTAGGCGAAGACACGTCTACTTTCGAAGAGGCTTTGGTTGAGTTCATTGGCAAAGAGAAGATCGATCACCTGTATGTTTTTGAGATAGAAGACAAGTTTTTTGAGGCACGGGTTTTTGATGTGGTAGCTCGGATAAAGGGCCTTCAGCTAACTCAGGTCACTTCCCCGATGTTCCTCACCACGCGCGAGCAATTCAAAACCTATCTGCAGAGCACTAAGAAACCGTTTATGAAAACCTTCTATGAGAATCAGCGCAAGAGGTTGCGGATTCTTGTGGATGAGAAAGGCAAGCCGGAACAAGGTAAGTGGAGTTTCGATGATGAGAATCGATTACGCCTTCCCAAAGAGTATCGCCCGCCGCAAATACCAAGCAACGCGATGGACCCGATCGATACCGAAGTTGCCAAAGTCGTGGAAAAGTTTTTTCCTGAGCACCCGGGTCGAACTGCAGATTGTTGGCTGCCCTCTGATCGAAAGTCAGCCCAGGCATGGCTAATAGATTTTTTGGATCAGCGACTGATGAATTTCGGTCCTTATGAAGATTCGCTGTCAAAAGACCATCCCTTTATCAATCACTCCGTGCTTTCTCCCTTTTTGAATGTAGGGCTTTTGACTCCCGATGAGATCATGAGTCAGACCTTGAAAGTGGCTCAAAAGAAGAAAATACCCATTAATTCGGTGGAAGGCTTCATTCGTCAGATTATTGGGTGGCGTGAGTTCGTTCGCGGCGTCTATCAGAACTTCAGCGATCGGCAAGAGAGCGCAAACTTTTGGGGCCATCGAAGAAAACTAAAGGACTGTTGGTACAACGGTACCACGGGCATTGAGCCCTTGGACGATGTCATTCACAAAACCCAGAAATATGCTTATGCTCACCACATCGAACGACTTATGGTAGTTGGTTCGCTCATGCTTCTGCTTCAGGTTCATCCTCATGAAGCCCATAAATGGTTCATGGAGATGTTTGTCGACTCTTCCGATTGGGTTATGGGTCCCAATGTGTATGGTATGGCGATTTTCAGTGACGGTGGCGTATTTGCCACGAAGCCCTATTTTTGCGGTTCAAACTACTATAAAAAAATGGGTCCCTATAAAACGGGCGATTGGCAAGACGGGGTGGACGGGTTGTATTGGGGTTTCATCGACCGCAATCGGGATTTTTTTTCAAAAAATCCCAGGTTGTCCATGATGGTTAAGACGTTTGATAAAATGAACGGGGACAAAAAGAAGCGAATTCAGGTTGCTGCTGAAGAAGTGCTTGAGAGGCTCACGGGTTAGATTTAATCTGATCCGCTACAGCGGAGTTCTGGCCCTTTTAAAAAATTGGGCTGCAGAGTTTGGTTTAACTGCGGCAGGCGTACTTAAGTGGGAGAGAAATTCAAAGACTAGACTTAGCAAAGTAAATGAGGCAGCTATTCGATCATTTTGCGCGGAACAGTTAGAAATTGAAATTAGTTCTGAATGGTCAAGTTTGGTTGCCAATGAGAAGACGCCAAAGAAGTTATCCTTGACCATTAAGGAAGTTGCTTAACATTAGAAAACCCAAACGCTATAAAGAATTAAAAGATTTTACCGAAGCCATCGGACTTGATCGTACTAGATCATTACAAGCTGAAATAAAAGCGCAGTTGACCGGAGCGCTCATTAAAGAAATTCAACGTAAAAATTTGACCCATGGTGAAGTCGCGGAAATGTCTGGTGTTGCTCGCTCAACGGTTACCGGCATTGTTAATGGCAGCTTGCAGAGTGTCAGTATTGATAGGATTTTAAGGGTGTTAACAGGATTAGATATGTCAATTGAGGTTAAAGTTAAAAAGTCAGCGTAGAATTTAAACTAACTCACGATTTCCTTTCCGCTGCACTCATTTCAGTTGTATCAATGCCGAGTAAAATGCCCCCTTATAGCTGCATCACACAATGATCCAAACTTTGCAATGGACCTCGCCAAAATCACTGTATCGACGTTACTTCTAGATTGGGCTTCAATTCTTGCGGCTAATTTGCCCATTTCAGGAAACCCGTAACCACCGGAGCATCCCGCGAGCTGATGCGCACGATTAGCGATTTCTCGCCAGTCGGACCGATGCTCTGCAGCGCGTAGAGCCGCCATGTGATCTGGGAGATTGTGAATAAAATTTCCAATGATTGGACCAACAATAGGATGGTCATATAATTCAGAACGGCCTGATTCATCGCGGGTTATTAAACTTTTTTTTTTGCAAATCTCGCGACTACGTCAACTAGCATATTGGCTGTGACCGGTTTACTAATATACTCATTACAACCAGCAGCTAAGCAGGTCTCCCGCTCACCGCGCATGGCATTTGCTGTAAGCGCCACGATCGGTGACTGACAACCTTTCGCGCGTAGCTGCCTCGTTGCTTCATAGCCGTCGAGAATAGGCATCTGCATATCCATCAGGACCAAATCGTAATCATTAGCCATCGCCATTTTCAGTGCTTCCGCACCATTTACGGCCGAGCTAACGCAAGCGCCGCTAGCTTCAAGAAAATGCTTCATAAGAATTTGATTGTCGACGCCGTCCTCCGCCAGAAGAATCTGGAGATTCAGAAGTTTTTGACTGGTACTAAACAGGTTCCTTGGCGTATCCATTCGTGTTTTGAGATCAGCCTTGGTGACCCCTCTGAGCATGGGTATTTCAGCGAGTGGGCCCGGGTCTAGGCTGAACGTAAAAGTACTGCCATGGCCCAGTTCGCTTTGGGTGAGAATGACATCACCGCCCAGCCCCTCGGCCAATCGGCGCGCGATGATAAGTCCAAGACCCGTGCCACCATACTTGCGGGTTACCGAACTGTCCGCTTGACTGAAAGGAGAAAACAGTCGTTTTTGCTGCTCTTCATTGAGGCCGCATCCCGTGTCCTTGACAACGAAACAAAGTAACCGTTTTGATTTTTTGCCGGACGTAAGTTTAACGTCAACGCTAATTTTTCCTTGCTCGGTGAATTTTAGAGCATTTCCCACTAGATTGATAAGAATTTGACGAAGGCGTTTTGGGCATCCCAAAATAAATTCGGGAATCTCTTCACCAAATTTGACTTCAAACTCCAAACTTTTGGCATCCGCGCGATCTTGTAACATAGCGAAAATTTCACTCAACTCAGGTAGAAGCGAAAATTTTATACGCTCAATATCGAGTTTTCCAGCTTCAATTTTGGAAATATCCAGAATCTCATCTATGAGTTCGGTCAATTGCTCAACATTTTTTTGAATACGATTGGTGCAGTCGAAAGTCTCAGATTTTGTTTGGTTAGGGTTCGTCAAGAGTTCTGAGTATCCGAGTATTGCGCTTAGCGGCGTTCGGATCTCGTGACTCATGTTGGCTAAAAAATCACTTTTTGCTCGATTCGCGGCTTCCGCCGCATCTTTTTCGTCAATGGTCTTCTCAGTGTCTTGTTTCTCTTTAGTGACATCATCGATAGCCAGCAAAATCCGTTCAGCTTTATCGCTTTGTTGGATAAGTCGGCGCGCGTTGAGTCGCAAAATCCGTCGGCCTATCCCGGGAAACTCTTCATCAACAACGAAATTCTCCAACCTTTCGTTTTTTGGTAAAATTTCTTCGAGTAACTCTCGCAATTTGGGAGTATTCCATTGGCCCTTTCCAAGGTCATAAATCATCACATCCTTAGTTGCGTCCAGGCTTACCTGAAAAAGACGGCAAAAGGCATCTGTTGCGGTAACTACTCTAAGATTGCCATCAAGAACGAGTAGGGGAATTGGTGCTGTTTCAATGATAGCCTCGGAGTATTCGTGTGCTTCGCTAATC
>JBGSKV010000002.1:0-10466 GCA_041740975.1 Oligoflexales bacterium
ATGACGAACCGGAGATCCTTCGCTTCGCTCTGGATGACGTTAGAGTTTCCTCTACAAAGAACCGGAAACAAACAACATCGAAATAATAGCAAAAGACAATTTGACGGAACATCCCACACAAGCCGTGCCGTCCTTCATGTCAAACCCAATACTTTTATCGCCAATGGTCATTGCAAAATGTGGACTCACATAATGGTGACCTTCCATGGTTTCGGCTGATAACTGAACCGTGAAAGGTAGTTCGTTGATTGTGCCCGTGATCGTACCTTCTTGGCCGTTAGCGGCCGTCATAATAAACTCAGCTTCAATAGGCTGACCGTTGTGATCTATACTTTCTACGACACCTTTGTACTGCTCGCCATCTTTCTTGAAAATGGACTCAAAGTCTTTGCCGCCAGCCCTGTGAAACAGCGCCATGCCAAACTCATCTGTTAACGGTCGAGCATAGACCGGGCGGTCGCCAATTCGACCGGACAAAACGTGATCGATATAGCTAAGGTTCATGGTTGGCGTCGCGATCAGACCAACACCGTGATCGCCGTCCGCCAAGGCAGCCGTCGAGAGTGTGAATAGAGAAGAGAAAGACAACAACACGCAGGCCAGAAATTTCATAAAAGACTCCTTCGTCAAAATGGATGGGGAAACGAAGTGAGTCTAACGATATTGAGAATCGTTATCAATAGAAAATGTGACGAATGCTCCGTCAGCCCATAAAACGGGCGAGTTTAAAATCTTTTTCGGTGACGCCACCGGCATCGTGGGTGGTCAGGTCGACCTTCACCTTATTATAGACATTGAACCATTCGGGATGATGATCCATCTTTTCGGCCTGCAAGGCCACCTTCGTCATGAAAGCAAATGCTTCATTAAAGTCTTTAAATTGAAACTGACGACTGATCTTTTTGCCATCTAAGACCCAACCGTCAGGTAGTTCGGCCAAGTTTTTCTTCATATCTTCCGGGGTCATTGGACTCGCCATAAATGCGTCTCCTGCTTGCAAAGGCTTGTCGAAGTCTTAGTCGAATCTCTCATTTTGTCAATTTACTTTTCACTGAAGTCCAGCTTAACTCCCCAAATTCATTTCATTTTCGAGCCATCGTCTCTGGCCGGGTAATTGCATTTCCGACTAATGAATGAGTTTATAAATCTCGGAAGCTGTTGCTGAATTCGAGTTAGGAATGTTCCCAAGGGGCTTAGGAGTTGGTTGTGTTTAAGACAAACCTCAAATTAGTAGCTGTCAGTACGCTATTGCTACTCACCAGTTGTATGCAAGGACTTCAAAACTTTGAATACGCAGATGGAAGTTCAAGTGTAGCCGATGCAACGGTTAATCTGCCACCAATCGATAAATTTTTCAAAATGACGAAGACTGGCGACTTAGGTTCTTATATTAATGGCGCGCAGTTATGGGTTGAAGTTACGGACTCGTCTTGTGGTTTAACCACAAAGGACATGGCGCAACCAGCAAAACCATATGCCCAAAACTTACAGTTCCCACTTTCTTTAAAAGCGGGTTGCAGTTACAAAATTACTTTGTACCTCGGCAAATTAGACCCATCCGATAGTAATAAGATTCTCGAAACGTATTCTTGGAATAATTCTCCAGGTACCATTTCTAAAGAACAAATCGATCAACACATTGCGAATTTGGGAAGTACGTCCGTTGCAAGTGCTCTCAATTTGCCAATCGAACTTGCGATTTCTCAGGCTGGTCAAGATGCCGGTATTGCCTTCGTAGAAAGTACTAACGTTCCCGTAGTTCCGACAACTGGCGTGAACCCTACTGGTAATTTATTAAGTGGCTCCACTCCACTTCCGACGAGCAGCGTGGTTACGCCACCTGCTGATAATCCAGTGGTGACACCTCCTCCCGTCAATCCTACTCCTGCGCCGACCGGCAGCGTCAACTTGAAAGGTGCGGAAGCGCTAAAGGTTGTCAATGCCGAGTCTGGTTCTGAGATGAATTTGGGTGATGCTTTCGGTGGCAAACAATACATGTTCATCGTCGCTTCGGCAAAGTGGTGTGGACCATGCAAGCAATTCTATGCATTGATTAATGATGGCATCGGCCAAGGTTACGACAAGAACTGCAGCTTCGCGGTTACGGGATTGTCAGGCGGCGGTCGCGAGTACAGAGATGCCTCGGATATGAAGAACACGATGAAATCGAATGACCTTGAAGCGAAACACGGATTTATTGTTAGCCGCTCAACGCAAGAGAAAATCTTTACATCTCTTGGAAGTTCCATCACGGGATACCCTAGTTGGATGCTCGTAAAATCAGACGGAACTGTGGTTAAGGACGGTAGCGGTGGATTTGATTTCGGTGGAAAAGAAATGATGGATGTCTGCAAAGGGGGAAGTTGATGATGAAGCGGATTTTGGGTTTATCTTTACTTAGTCTCATGATGGCTTGCGGTGCTGCGGCAACGAAAGAAATTAATCGCAATGGTAATGACAATGTTCTGGGTATGGGTCAAGGTAACGGTTCGATTTGTGGGGACACAAGCCAAGACGTTTCTCAGAATCCACGCCTAATTCCGATCCAGCAGTTAAGTGGATCGAATTATAAGATGTGCGATATCATGAAGTCTCATCATTCCAGTGGTGGAAAAGCGACGATTTTTCAGTTCACTAGCAGTGATTGTCTTGGCTGTCGCGATGAAGCGCGTGAAATCACAGATTTTATCAATAATAATAATTTGTCAGCGCAAGTGAAGCATTATGTCGTGTTCGTGGATAATACTCCGCAGACAGCAGCGACCATTGCGAGCTTTATGAGTACGTATGCACCCATCGGCATGCAGATGGACGACCTCAATGGCGCATCAGCTGAGAAGCTTTATGGACCGGGTGACATTGAATTTCCTTTGGCCATGATCATCAACAACAACGGTGATTTTAGAGTAAAAAAATACTCGGACAAAAGCCAAACCGTCACGGGAATCACTCAGAGTCTTGTGAGTTCCGCAAAATAATGATTTCTAAGAATTTATTTCGGGAGAATGGGGAATGAAGGGTTTTTTTGGAAAATTGATCATACTTTCAGGTCTTCTGCTTTCGGCTGAAAGTATCGCGGCACCCGCGAGTTTGCCGCAAGATATGATGTTGAAGAAGTTGCGAGGTGGCAATATTCGTACGGCCGACCTTAACAATAAACCGGCAGTTATTGAATTCTGGGCGTCTTGGTGCACGAGCTGTGGCGAGAGCATGCAGACTCTGGGCGGTTGGGCCAAAAAACAAAAGGGTCTCAAATTTGTCGCCGTCAGTGTCGACAATACGATCGAAGAAGCCAGAGACTTTTTTAAGGAACCAGGCAACGCGAGCTTAAAACCATTGCAGCTTTTCGCAGCTTACGACGACGAGGCCAAGCTTGCCGCGGCCGTCAAGGCGCCGTCACTTCCGGCTACGATTGTCGTCGACAAAGATGGTAAAGTTGTTTTGATGTTGACTGGTAAGGTTGACGAAGCCAAAATCAAGAAAATTGAACTTGCTTTGAAAAAGTTGCAATCCTAAAAAAGGATGAGCCCGTGAAACGTATCTTTCTTTTAGTTCTAACAACGATAGCTTTGAGTGGATGCGTCCATCCTCAAGTTAAATTTCGCAAAGCCCGTCTTTTGGATCCAACTATGGATCCTGCGAAGACTTCAGGTTTTCAAACTTCCCTTAATAACGAACCGACCTTGCGCGTAGAAAAAGGCACGACTGATATCGGCGGCAATGTGGGCGCCTCTTGCCCGACTTGTGGCGGCTGATTTTAATGTAGCAGGGGGTGACTGTGTTACGCAAAACTATTATTTCGACTTCTTTGTTTTTCCTATCTACTCAGTCGTTGGCTGGACGTATCGAAACAGCCGGTGCTTTTTACAAAGAAGACTCTCAATCCACTTTTATCGAATCGCTCTCCACAACTTTCAATCCCAAATGGATTGAGGGTGAAGGCTATGGCAGCAGTTTTTCACTTGGATTAACAGCTAAGCAAACAGAATACAGCGATAAAAACGATCCCGTCGTCAAGCAATTGAATGGCGAAACAGAACTAAAGCAGTTTTCTGGATCCGGCTCCTTTTCCCAAGGTTTAGGCATTGGCCGTAGTGTGGGCGCAAATTTTGGATTAGGCGATAGTCGAGCCGGTTCATCCAAATGGTTGGGAGTTAATTTTGGCGAATGGTGGTTGGAAGAAACCTTCCAAACTGTCTTTAGCGCGACGCGCACATGGGTGGAGCAAATTCCTTATTCGACTCTTTTACCGGGTGACTTGCAGCGGGTGTATTTGCCCGAAAACGTCGATGGTTGGAACTTCGGAGTTTCTTTTTATCAGCTGACGACACCGAATTTGATTCTTCGTGGCGGCTACAATCTTATAACAAGAAGTGATCGTCCCAACGCCCATGCCCTTAATGCAGAAGGCCGTTATTATGTGGAGCCGACGCGCAGTGCGATTCACTTAAAAGGCGCCTACTACTTGAATGTGGGTGAAGTCAAACCAGTAAGTCTTTATGGCGAAGTGGAAGCATACAGCGCAAGCCTGGAGTGGCACCAACGTCTCGCGAAGCAATGGATTCTCATGGGTGGTTACCGTTACTACTTCGAAAAAGAAACCCCCGTGGCCGCTACGGCAAGCATCAATCAAATTGGCAGTGATTATTTTTACGGAAGTTTGCGTTGGCGCTTTGCCGACGTGGGTTGGACGGCAGAAGAGTCTCCGGAAATTTACGTATTCGGTGGCTTCTATCAAAACAATGAGCCCAATAAGGCTTATATGTCAGGGATTGGCGCGAGCCTTTACTTCTAAGTCGTAATTCTGCAATATATCTCCCATGATTGAATCATCGTCGATAAAAATTCGTGAAGTGACTTTGGCCGAGATGCCGTACTTGCCGCAGATCCATGATCTATTGGAACGAACGCAAGGTCGAAACATCATGAGCCTGGCAAAGCTGCAAGAGCGTGTCGTCGATCCACTCAGTTATCCTATTATGGCACTGGACGGCAAAGAGTTGATTGGCTTCGCTTACGCGCAAGTGATTCAGAATTTTGATTACTACACACCGTTTGATCCTCAGATTTCAGAGAAATTGGCGCCGAAAAAAGTCGGCTCATTCGCTGTCGCTAGCGTTCGTGAAGAATGGCAAGGCAAAGGCATCGGACGATTGTTAGCAAATGCTCGTCTTGATTGGTTGCGTTCGCAAAAATGCGAACTTGTGGTGGGTGTATCGTGGGTGAGCGGCAATGCGCACACATCCAACAGAGTTTTTGAAAAATCTGGTTTCAAAGCTATAAAAAAAGTCGAAGGCTTTTACTTAGAAAGCAGTGTAAGAGATCAGCTCTTTTGCCCCACATGCAGGCAGCCCCCTTGCTCATGCGCTGCCATATTTTATATGCGAGACCTTTAACTTATTCTTCCGCATGGCAGCCCAAAAGAGTTGACCAATACTCCAAACCAGCTTATCCATATAAACTATGCAGAAAATCTTAAATAAGCTGGGTCTGACCCGCAAAGATTGGATCGCTTGGTCACTTTATGACTGGGGACAGTCTGCTTTTACTACGACGGTTATGGTAGGATTCCTTCCCGTTTTTTTTGCAGAAATTGCCGGAGTCAATTTGCCCGAGCATCTGCGTACGGCGTACTGGGGATACATTTCGGCCGTTGGCCTCGTTCTCGTTGCTTTGATTAGTCCCGCCCTCGGTGTTTTAGCGGACATGCGTGCCAACAATAAAAAAATGCTGGCGATATTTGCTTTTACTGGAAGTGCTTTTACAATCGCGCTGGCACTGATGCAATCCGGACAATGGAAACTCACTTCTACTATCTTTCTTATAGCTTTTATTTGTTACGCCGCGTCACTCGTTATGTACGACAGTTTGCTTATGCAAATTGCGACTATTGATGAGGCGGATGCTGTTTCGTCGGCTGGGTATGCGATCGGTTATCTCGGTGGTGGCGTGCTTTTCGTTATCAACGTCATCATGGCCACGAAACCCGAATGGTTTGGACTTGCCGACGTATGGGAAGCCATGCGTTGGGGTTTTGTGACGGTGGGGATTTGGTGGGCGGCGTTTACGATTCCGCTACTTTTGTATGTCCGTGAGCGGCCTTTACCCATTGGTGCCGTGAAGCCACCGCTTACTTTTTCTCTTTTTAAAACTGTTTACGCTCGGATCGGTCATACGTTCCAGGATATTCGACGCTACCGTCAACTTTTTCTTTTTCTTTGCGCTTACTGGCTTTACAGCGATGGGATTGGTACGATTTTTCGAATGTCCACTGTCTTCGGAAAAGAAGTCGGACTGGAAACTTCAACTCTTATGACAGCACTTATTGCCGTGCAATTTATTGGCGTGCCGAGCACTTTCTTCTTTGGTTGGCTCGCGAGTCGAATCGGTGCCAAACAAAGTTTATATATAACGTTGTCGGTTTACTGCGTCGTGACGATTCTCGGATATTTTATGAAGGAAGCCTGGCACTTTTGGGTGCTTTCCATTTTGGTAGGACTTGTCCAAGGCGGATCTCAGGCATTAAGCCGTTCACTTTATACTCGCCTCGTGCCGCCTGCGAAGGCCAGTGAGTTTTTTGGCTTTTATAGTTTGAGTGAACGATTTGCTGGGGTTTTGGGACCGCTTTTGTTCGCCATCATCAGCCAGGCGACCGGACATAGTCGTAATAGTATTTTATTTCTTATCGCATTTTTTATTATTGGAATGTGGTTGCTACGCAAAGTAGATTTCGAAGCCGGACGCGCGGCGGCCCTGAGTGATAATAATATATAGATTAAGGCACGGCCGCTTCGCGGCCCCCGTCATCCTGAGCGAAGCCCCGTCATCCTGAGCGAAGCGAAGGATCTCCTCGTGATTATGTACAGGGTCGTTGTTCTAAACTATATTTTTCCATTTTTTCTATTCCGAAACTTCGGATTCCTGCGCGTTGGTTACAGCTAAAACAAAGCAACCTGAGATTCTCAACGGTTGAACAGCCGCCTAATGCCACTGGTTTAAGGTGATCGAAGTTCAGATTTCGTTTGGTACCACACTCTTTGCACTGTCCCCCGTCTCTTTGCCATATTTGATGTTTCATTTCCGTGGGAATATAACGCGGATTTTTTTTCATATTCACTTGCGACGCCGCAACTACTGTATGCGACTTAGCCACTTGCTGTGACGTTTGAGGTGCGGCGCGAACTTGTGTTAGAGGTTTGGCTGCACAGCTGCGCTTTTTGCCAAATCGCTTTGCCTTAAGTGTCACTAGTCCAATTTCAGAAAGTTCTTCAAATAACTCTGCATAGTTCAAAGAAGCTCCGCGAGGTCCAAGAAGTGCACGTACCTCCTCAAGCTTTGCTTTGAGCTTTTCGCTCATCAGAAAACGAACTTCTGAAAATTCCTCCGAGACAATGCGTTCTCTTTCTTTTGGCAGTGCCGCTTTCGGTTGGAGAGTAAGAAGTTCTCTTTGTGCCTCTCTCGTTGATTTATTTTCAAGCTTGGCGATGACGGCAAGTTTTTCGTGTTTTTGGATCACTCGCTTTGGCTCAAGACTCTTTGCCTCACGAAAGAAGCTTGATACCTGCGACAGGTTGCTTAGGCTTAATGCCCCAGACCTAAGTTTGGCCTCAATCTCCGGAATCTCTTTGATGAGCCGCATGGCGGAGATGCGCCGACTTGCTTGGCTCTCACTATACTTGAGCACTCGCACGGCATAATCAAATAGACTGGCGCAACCCAACTCCGAGTATAGACGTCGGCGTTCAACCTCACGCAGATGATGAAGTAGTTTGGTTACAAGTTGTCGTTCTTCAGAAACAAGTTGTTTAGTGTGAGCAAGAAGCTCAGTGTCATTTAATAATCTTATATCCACGACCCACCTCCGACAATACAAATGTATGGTACGCGAAAATGCCATTTTTGTCGAGAAAAATAGGCTCAAATAGATATTTGTTTTTGTGCCGATCGTATTGTCACTCAAATATTTTCAACGGAAAAACCAAGCCGGTTTTTACTAATCCGACAGAAAAGAGGCCGAATATACGGAAGCATATTAACCTTAAAAGCTAAAGTCTAAAAATCGCTGTTTCATCGGCGGAACCATATACGGTGAGAGAGAGCGAGAGGTGTGGGGAATTTTTTCGTGAAACTCTGCAGTTGGTAAAATTGGTGGTTAGACTGGCACTTCTCCTCCGTCATTCTGAGCGCAGCGAAGAATCTTCTATCATATGACGAGATGTTTCGCTTCGCTCAACATGACGGTATGATGGCACTCAAAGAGTGATCCACTACTTATATTTTAGTCGAGTTATCCCATGCTACTATAAACTAAGATTAGAATGGTGGAGGTGATTATGAATGAGTTCTGGAAAGTCCTTATACTTCTTTATTTGGCTGTGGTTTTGAATTTCGATTTACTCGGGGCTCGACTAGAACCGGCACCGGTGCCAAGCATTTCCCATGAAGGCATGCGATATGAAGTGGTCCATCAACCCACTGGATATGCTAGAGACCAGACTGGGGGGTATGTAACTGTTCGAGATATCAAAACAAATAAGATAAATAAAGATCTAAAGATTTACGACATCTGCTACAATCTCAAATTAGAGCGTGATGTTCAGGACGTATTCATTAAGAGGATGGTACAGACGGGGAACCAGCTTGAGTTGGAAAACGAGTCTGGCGAGAAATTCATCCTCAATCTCAAGAATCATCACATTAAGCCCCTCCAACCAAGCAAGCAACCAATCAATCAATCAAGGACGGGCAGCGGATGCATCAAAATCACTAGACTGAAAGTCGTTGCAAACGTGCAGAAGGGCTCGGTCAGCTTTGATGGGATGTTGGCTGGTGAGATTGGCGTTCCTATAGAGGTTTCACCGAATAAACCTCTGGTGATAGAAGTAGAATCGCCGGGATTCCCTCCCATTAAAAGAGAAGTGAGTCCGAAACCAGGCGTCGAAAATGTTGTTCGAATTAAATTTGAGCGTAAGAAAGATTAGTGCGTGTTGTCACTTACAACTATCTAAGGCACGCTCGGACGATAAAACTGGCAATAGAGCCATACATTTTTAACTTAGTCTGGCCATACAATCTGAATCATACAATTCAAAAAAGATTCTAATTGTTAACCAGCTGAAAGCGGAATGTACCATTTCTGAGTTCACGGGGTTGTGGCGTTGGTGATGACGATGCGGCCGCGGAGCGGCCGTTCAATAATCTATATTTAAAGAATTCCTTGTTCGCGCCAAATATCACCGCGAATATCTTGAAAAATTAAATCCTGCTGGTCTTGCCCCAGAACATGATTCGGAAGCACCGGAATTTTTCCGGACGGCGTATCGACCACGTAGAGCGGAATCCCCATACCGGTGATTTGGCCGCGCAGACTCTTCATGATGTCTAGTCCTACTGACAGGGGAACTCGGAGATGCTCGGTTCCCGCGACCCGATGCGGATGAAACAAGTAATAGGGACGCACGCGCATGCGCAGAAGTCCACGCAGCAGATCCATCATTTGCGCTGGTGTGTCGTTTACACCTTTCAGCAGAACGGATTGATTGCCTACGGGGATGCCGGCGTTAACGAGATTCTCGATGGCCTGCGCAGCTTCCGGGGTGAGTTCGGCGGCGTTATTGAAGTGTGTATTGACCCAGATAGGGTGATATTTTTTGAGAATACTCGCCAGTTTTTCCGTACATCGGTAAGGCAAGGCTACGGGTGTTCGCGTGCCAAAGCGAATGATTTCGACATGCTTGATGGCCCGCAGGCGCTGCAGAAGATCCTCAATACTTTCATCGCTTGCGATAAACGGATCACCTCCCGTGATCAAAACATCTCGTATCGCGGGACGGCTGGCAATGTATTCGATGCCACGAGCAATGATTTGCTTGTTATAGTGGAGTCCTTGCTCATCGTCGCGGCGTTTTCGGAAACAATAACGACAATACACCGGACAAAGTTGCGCCACGCAAAAGGCGACGCGATCGGGATAAGCTTGAACGACTTCTTTAACGGGGGAGTGGGCAGATTCGTTCAGAGGGTCTGCTATGCCGATCGGATCAGACAGTTCATCGGTTTGGGGAATCACTTGCAGCCTCATACTACAGTCTTCGGCGGCGGTCTCTGCCATTAATCCGAAATAATAAGGCGAAATCCCGGCGTGAAACATTTCGGCCGTTTGATCAAAACCCAGAGCTTCACGTTCTTTGAGTTCCAGTATCTTGGCCGCATCCTCGCGTGTTTGCACTTGATGTTTCATTTGCCAACGCCAGTTTACAAACTGTTCGGGGGTAGCCCCAAATCTCTTGGCGGTTTGTGCCGTTACTGAATGCGGATCAGCGGCAAACTTTAGAAACTCAGGCGGCGCAAAGGTGGTGGTCACTGGTGCACCTTCAGTGATTTTTTCACAAGCGATGGGCAAACATCCGCCAATGAGCAGGACTCGCACATCGGCTGCCGCGCTTTACAAGTGTAGCGACCGTGCA
>JBGSKV010000003.1:0-17907 GCA_041740975.1 Oligoflexales bacterium
AGTTATGTGTCCCTGAAATAAAACTTAAGACATGGACATCAAGGGGTCTTCCAAATAACTTGCCAAAGTCGCGAGGAACTTGGCCCCCATGGCTCCATCAATCACGCGGTGGTCACAAGACATCGTCATCTTCATGCGCGGTTCTACGACGACTTGTCCGGCTGCGTCCACCCAAGGGGTCGGAATCGTCGCGCCGACTGCCAGGATTGCGCTTTGCGGCGGGTTGATAATCGCAGTGAACTCCTCAATGCCAAGCATTCCTAAGTTCGAAATCGTAAAGGTGCCACTGGTGTAATCCAAGTTAGCGCCGTCGCGCGCTTGTTTCGCCAGGCTCTTTGTAGTTTTTGCGATCGAGCGAGCTCCCATCATATTGGCATCTTTGACGACCGGTGTGACAAGACCATTTGGTAGTGCCACCGCGAAAGCAACATGGACATGACCAAATTGTTTGATGTGTTCGCCCTGCCATGAGGAATTGATGTCGGGATGTTGGGTCAGCGCTTTTGCCGACATCATAATAAGCAAGTCATTTACGCTAACTTTTGCATTTTCATCTTTCAGATCTTTATTGAGAGACTCGCGCCACGTGTTTAGCTTGGCCATATTGACAGACCGCGTCAGATAAAAATGCGGCGCATCGTTTTTGGCGGCCAAAAGGCGTTTGGCAATAGTCGAGCGCATCATATTAACGTTTATGAGTTTGTCTTCTGCTGTCACATTCGGAGAGCTAGTATCAGCTGAATTTGTTCCGCCCGAACTGACGGCAGCTTCGACATCACGAATGACGACGCGACCTTGCGGCCCACTTCCGGTTAGCAGTGCAAGCGAAATTCCTTTTTCTTCGGCCACTTTCTTCGCAAGAGGAGAAGCCTTAATCCTTTCAGAAGAAGAGTTTGAAGACGCACCGGTTGAACTGGTTGATGGTTTAGACGGATTCGCACTTGGCGGCGCTGACTTGGAGACATTGGGAATATTCGATTTTGCCGGGGCGGATTTTGGTTTGGGGGATTCTAACTCTGCCGCTGAAGGCTTCTTGTCTGTCGCAGAGGGCTTTTCCTCTTTCACGTCTTTTTTGCCGCCCAAAATATCATCCGGGTTTTCGCCTTTTTCACCAATGACCGCGATAGGGGCGTTGAGGGCGCATTTTTTGCCAGCCGGCAATATGATTTTGAGAAGGATGCCTGCTTCTGGAGATTCAAATTCCATTGTCGCTTTGTCCGTTTCGATTTCGACAAGTGGTTCACCCTCGGCAACCTCGTCACCTTCTTTTTTCAACCAATTCGAAATGCCACCTTCTTCCATCGTGTCGCTTAACTTGGGCATTTCAATTATAACCGCCATATCATCACCATTTCTTGTTAATTGTGGAGGTACGTTACTTCTTTGACAGCTTTGATAATTTTTTCCTTCGAGAACATGACGGCGTGTTCCAAGTGTTCGGCGTAAGGGATTGATGTAAAGTCATTGGAAACCCGCACTACTGGTGCGTCTAGTTCATCAAAAAGATTGTTCATAACTCGCAATGCGATTTCAGAGCCGACGGATGCAAAAGGCCAGGCCTCCTCAACAACCACGAGGCGATGAGTTTTGCGCACACTTTCAAAAATCGTTTTTTCATCCATTGGCTGAATCGTTAATAGGTCGATGACTTCGCAGTCCACGCCTTCTTTCATGAGTTCGTCTGCCGCGGCGAGTGTTTTGCTTAGTGTTTTGTTCCAAGCAATGAGAGTGACATCTTTGCCTGGGCGCTTGATATCAGCTTGGCCGATCGGAATCAAATACTCTTCATCAGGCACTTCGCCTTTATCGGCATACATCATTTCGCTTTCCAGAAAGATAACCGGGTTATCATCGCGAATAGCCGATTTGAGCAGACCTTTCGCGTCATAAGGCGTACCCACCGAAATTACCTTGAGTCCCGGAACCGTCGCAAGCATATGTTCCACGGTTTGCGAGTGCTGTGCGGATAGCATGTGCGCCGCGCCGTTTGGGCCGCGCAAAACCATCGGCACATTAAATTGACCGCCAGACATATAATACATTTTGGCAGCGTGGTTGATAATCTGATCAAAAGCTTGGATTCCGAAATTCCACGTCATCATTTCAATAATCGGTCGAAGCCCGACCATAGCCGCACCAACGCCAAGTCCCGCAAATCCACCTTCAGAAATGGGCGCGTCCCACACGCGGCGCGGTCCGAACTCGTCAAGCATTCCTTTGGAGACTTTATAAGCTCCGTTGTATTGCGCGACCTCTTCACCCATCAGAAAAACGTTGGCGTCGCGGCGCATCTCTTCGCTCATCGCTTCACCTAAGGCTTCTCTCATTGTTTTAATTGGCATATTAACTATTCCTCGTCATCCTGAGCGCAGCGAAGGATCTCGCCGTGTCTTATTATATATAGTTATGCATCCAAGCTTCTTCCACATTCGGAATAGGCGACTTTTCTGCAAAATCTTCCGATTTTTTAACATCTTCCCTAACTTTTTTGTCCCATTCCACGAGGTTTTTTTCTGTGGCCAATTCATGCTTCATCAAATAATCGCCCATGACTTTGATGCAGTCTTTATCCTGGTAGGTTTTGACTTCTTCTTTTGTACGGTAAGTTCCTGGATCAGAAACGGAATGTCCACGAAAGCGATACGTGTGTGCTTCCATCAAATGCGGCATTTTATCTTTGCGGATTTGGGCGATGACTTTTTGTGTGTGTTCGTAAACTGAGATGGCGTGCAAACCATCGACCTCCGAGTGGGGCATATCAAATGCCAAAGCGCGCTTATAAAGCTTGTCGACACTGGTGGTTCGGCGAATATCCGTACCCATACCATAACGGTTATTTTCGATGATAAAAAGAACGGGCAGCTTCCATGTCGCCGCCATGTTTAACGCTTCAAAAAACTGACCTTGGTTCGCGGCAGCATCACCCAAGTAACAAACGCAAATATCGTTTTCGTCGCGGTACCGAATCGCAAAGCCAACGCCTGCCGCAATGGGAACTTGTCCGCCCACAATCCCATGGCCACCGAGGAAACGTTTTTCTTTCGAAAACATATGCATGGAGCCACCTTTACCGCGGGCGCAGCCATCGACTTTGCCAAAAAGTTCGGCGAAAACAGCATCCGGCGAAATCCCCTTACCGATCGCCTGAGTATGCGAACGATACGCCGATATCATATAGTCCGTTGGTGTGAGATTCGCTTGGACGCCGACACCTAAAGCCTCTTGACCGATATATAAGTGACAAAAGCCAGAAAACTTTTGCTTCATATAAGCTTGGTTGACGCGTTCTTCAAAGCGTCGCCAAAAAAGCATGTCTTTGTACATTTGAACAAGGAGTTCTTTAGAAAGAGTAGGTTTCTTCGCAGCGGCCATTTTGTTTTTTATCCCTTAAATTTTGCAAATGCCAATGAGGCATTGGTGCCGCCAAATCCGAACGAATTAGAAAGCGCGAACGGAACCGAAAGTTCGCGCGCTTCATTAGGAATATAATCCCAAGGGCATTCTGGATCGGGCGTCGTATAGTTAATAGTTGGTGGAACCACACCATAGTAAATGGACTGCACTGAGAAGACAGCTTCCACGCCACCTGCAGCTCCCAGACAATGGCCAGTCGCGCCTTTGGTCGAGGAAATAGCGAGCTTTTTAGCGTGATTGCCGAACACGGTTCCAATCGCCGCGCTTTCGTAGGCGTCGTTCATCTTGGTCGAAGTTCCGTGTGCATTGATATAAGTAATTTGTTCGGGATTGAGTTTTGCATCTTTTAAAGTCGCTGCCATACATCGCGCTGCACCTTCGCCCCCTGGAGCGGGTGCGGTGAGATGATACGCATCTCCGCTTAGTCCAAAACCGACGACTTCAGCATAAATCGTCGCGCCGCGTTTACGAGCAAACTCAAGCTCTTCCAAAACCAAAATACCCGCACCTTCTCCCATGACAAAACCCGTGCGATTTTTGTCGAAGGGTTTCGAAGCAGTTTCGGGCGATTCGTTCTCAGTGCTTAGCGCTTTCATCGAATTAAAACCAGCCACTGCTAAGGGCGAGACGACAGATTCGGCACCGCCGGCGACGGCCGCATTGCAGCTGCCTTTGGCGATAAGATTAAAAGCTTCTCCGATTCCATGTGTTCCACTGGCACAAGCCGTGGTCGGGCAAATATTTGGACCGCGTAAATGATATTTCATGCTAACCATTCCGGCTGCCATATTAGCGATGGTGTAAGGAATATAAAATGGTGTGACGCGCTTTGGTCCGCCCGAATTCAAAGCCTGACAATTTTCTTCGGTTAGAAGCATGCCGCCCATGCCGACGCCTACGGAGCATCCAATATGGTCGCCATACTTTTCAGAGTCAAGGCCGCTCATTTGGAGCGCTTCATGGGCGGCTGCCAATGCGAGTTGAATAAAGCGAGGTGTTCGTCGAATTTCTTTTGCATCCATTAGCGACGATGCATCGAAGTTTTTTACCTCAGCTGCAATTTTGGTAGGGAAGTTAGTCGTGTCAAACTGCGTGATCGGACCAACACAGGAACGACCAGCGAGGAGGACATCCCAACTTTCTTTGACATTATTTCCTGTTGGTGCCACAAGTCCAAGACCCGTGACCACGACGCGACGCATGCTAAACCCCTCTCCTGCCAGTTTAGGAGAGATATCTTAACGTGTGTATGTGTAAAGGGAAATTGCTTTGTTTGAGTAAAAAATAACCAGTTGATCAACGCAGAAATAATGGCTCGGACAATGGCAGCCGATTTCGCCGACGAATCAACAAGCTCGCAACAGCAAGTGTGGCGAGAGGTGGCAGCCAGCTGGATATTTCCGGTGAGGCGACGCCTTTTTGACCAAGCCATTTGCAGCCTGAAAGTAACGCGTAGGATAGCGTAATCGTGACGATGACACCTAGATAGGCTTGGGACTTAGCGCTGCGTTGGTCTTGGATGCCCAAAAACATCCCCAGTAGCCCAAAACCTATTGCTAAGAACGAAGTTGCTAGCCTCTGCTGCAGTAAAAAACTTGATTTGTAATAGCGAGACGCAAGTGTACGTATAGTTTCTTTTGAGGAAGCTTTGTTTGCATCGGCCGCTTTCCATTCTTTCTTGGATTCTAAAATGTGTTTGCGCAATTCGCCCGGGTAGTAAGCTTCATACTCTCGGTTGTAGCGCCGATTCATAAAAATTCTCTGCTTAAACAGTCGCAGCAAGTCGAGTTTCATGTGATCGAACTTCAGGATCGAAAGCCGACTGCTGGTATCTTGATTGGTATGGATCGTACCGTCGGACAAATTCAACACCAGATCATTTTTCTTAACGGACCCTTGTAGCCCGCCTTTGGGAGCGTATATCGTAAAGTTTTGATCTTTTTGCATGCGGCCGGGAGCTATAATGATGTTTTTCATGACGGACTTATCGCGCGACATCTCTTCGCTGTAGAGAACGTATCCCAAAAAACCATCAGTAAATACACCGGGTTTCATATTGACCTGGATAAAATTATCGAGCTGGCCTTGCGCCTTTTCGTAGGTGAAGTTTTGTAAGCTGCGCTCTGCCCAGGGTTCCAAAAAGAGGCTACTCATGGTTCCCAATATTGCAACGCACAAGGCGCATGCGACTACAGGTGAAGCAAGCTTGCTAAGGCTTTGACCCGAAGCGATCAAAGCCGTCAGTTCTCCATCCGCGCTAAGGCGAGAAAATGTAATTAAAGTTGCAAACAAAAAAGCGAGCGGAATCACGATACTGAAAAATGGAATTAAAGTGTAAAGAAATGGTAAGAACAAATTTTCGAAGCTGACGCCAAAGCTGGTCAGTTTATCGACGAGTTTACTAATTTGAGAAATCGTAACTACGGCACTGATGATGACAAATTGTGACAAAAACTGTGTGAAGAGTTCTTTGCATAGAAAGCGCGTATAAAGAATAGGAATTGCCCCTTTGCGTTTGGCGGTTTCCGCCGCAATGTAAATAGTGTACAATCGAAGATACTAATGCAAGACAAATTGAGGGTTGGATTTATTAATTTAATTAGTAAAATCATACTATTAGGCTGTGCGCTCTATGCTTTGCCGCTAACTTCAGCGCAAGAGCCACTTCAGATACAATACTTTGAAAATTCGGTTGATAAGTCTGGTGTCTATGCGGTTGGCACGGATGGAAATAAACATCTCACGACTCTCGATAAAAATTTACAGAATCATTTGCAAAAATTTGTTCGCACACGCGGCGCCAATTCAATGGCTGCCGTTGTTGTTTTAGAAGCGCAAACTGGAAAAGTCTTGGCTGCTGTCGATGGCCGGTCCCCGGAACAGCAAAATGATGCGCCGTTATTTTATTCGTACTTTCCCATCGCTTCCCTTTTTAAAACTGTGATCAGTGCTGCGAGTTTTGATTTGTTAAGTCTAAATGGTGATGACGAGCAGGAGTTACGGGGGGGATGCGCTAATGTTGCCGCGAATGGAGTTTGGTTGCGTGATGATCGTATCGCCAAAACAAATTCGCTGTCTTACAAGCGTGCTTTTGCCCAGTCTTGCAATGGCTTCTTTGCGAAGGTAGCAGTGGAAAAACTAGGTTATGGCGTCATGGCAGAGTATGCCAAGATCTTTGGCTGGGGCGCGGCCATTCCCTCGGATTTTTTTGTGCCAACTAGCTCCATGCCATTCGCGCCCGAAGCTAGTCTCTCCGTTCAAACCGTCGGCGGTATGGCTGCCGGCCTTGGTCGAATCTACACAAATGTTTTTCATGTTGCTTGGCAGTATATGATGATCGCCAACGGCGGTTATGTTAAGCCCCTTCAACTACTAGCTTCCACTCCACCATCCCCTCAAGGCGCTCGGGCGCTGAAGGCTACCACCATAGAAAAACTACAAGACATCATGCCGGCCGTCGTTGGACCTCGTGGAACGGCAGGGGATTCTTTTCGCTCTCGTAAATTCCGGGACATTCGAAATCATGTCGGCGGCAAGACCGGTACATTGTCGGGCACACACCCCAAAGGAATCAACACATGGTTTGCCGGCATGATGCCAGTCGATAAGCCCAAATATGTCGTTGCGGCTATTGTCGTTATCAATGACTTATGGCACATTCGGGGCCCCGACCTCGCTGCAGAAGCGTTTTGGGCTCTCGAGCACCCCGAAGAACTAGGCGATATCGCCCAAAAATAGCCTACAGCTTTATCCTGAGTCCGACCACTTGCACGTCTCGCGAAGTCTTGATAATAATGCGCTTAGATATAGTCATTATTATTTTGAGGTTGGTATGACTGAGCAAACGATTCCCGTCGTCGACTTGCAGGACTTCTTGCGGGGCACCAAAGCCCAACGCGATGACTTTGTAGCAACTACCGGTGATGCTTTAGTTCAACTTGGTTTTTTTGCCTTGGAAGGCCATGGAGTTGATAGCGACCTGATTCAACAAGCGTATGACCAAGCGGAAGAGTTTTTTCTCAAATCAGAATCTGAAAAAAAATCATTTGAAAACGCGGCAATCAAAGGTCAGCGGGGCTACACCAGTTTTGGCAGAGAGCACGCTAAAGGAAATAATAATCCAGATCTTAAAGAATTTTGGCATGTCGGTCGCAGTGTTTATCAAAATCCAGCGCTAGCCAAAGAATACCCACAAAATATCTGGCCAAGCTTTAACAATTCTTTTAAGCCTGTTTTTAGTGATTTGTTCAATCGCCTTGATGTTTGTTCTTTGGAACTTCTCAAAGCCTGTAGTTTGTATATCGGACAACCTGCAGACTATTTTTCGGATATGGCGCAAGATGGCAATTCTATTTTGCGAATCATTCATTATCCCCCGATTGATGAATCCATGCATCCTTCTAGTATTCGTGCCGCAGCTCATGAAGATATTAATTTGATTACTTTGCTTTGCGAGTCCACAGCCAGTGGGTTGGAACTTCTTGAAAATTCCGGTAAGTGGCGACCGATTCCGTCTATAAAAGGACAGATTATTGTTGATGCTGGTGATATGTTGCAGAATGTAACAAATGGCTATTTCAAAAGTACGACGCACCGGGTGGTGAATCCCGGCAATAGCCGCGAGCGACGTTTTTCTATGCCATTTTTTGTACATCCTCGTTCCGAAATAGATTTGACACCCGATCCTTATTGCGTCGGTAAAACCGGTGGCAAACCGTCCTATCGCAATATTACGGCAGGTCAGTTTTTACAACAAAGGCTCGCTGAAATCGGTCTATCATGAGGCGGGTTCGACTAGGTTAGCAAAGCGTTGATCGTCTATCCTTGAGTTCAGTAGATGTTCCTGTATAAAGGGACTTCTTTCGGGAGTGTTGATCACATGCGGTTTATCTTTCTAATAATTGTTTTATTGCAACCAGCAAGACTCTGGGCGCAGGCCGATTCTCCGGCATCTCCTTCAATAAAAGAAGTTAATGAAGAGGAAGAGGCGAATATCTTTCGCTATAGGGATATTTATTTTTTGACTGGCAATCCGGATACGAAAATTCAACTAAGTTTGAAGTTGCAGCTGTTCGAGGATGTCGAGTTGTATTTCGGCTATAGCCAGGTCATGTTTTGGAAGCTTTTTACGGAGCGATCAAGTCCCTTCCACGATGTGGCGTACAACCCGGAGCTTTTCTACACATTCACGTTGGGAGAAGACTTTTGGCGATACCTAAGCGTTGGTCTTGAACATCGTTCCAACGGGAAAGCTGGTAAGACGTCTCGATCATTTGACCGTGCCTTCGCGCAGCTAGACAACGCCTTTGATTTTGGAAGTGCCGAGTTCAAGTGGTCTTTGCGTTTATTTGCTTTTTACAATAAGGGTGATGAAAACGCAGATATCCGTAAGTTTTTGGGCTTCTGGGAAACGCGCCTTGCCGTGAGTAGCTTGTTTGAAGACTATCTTCCCAGTAAAACTGAACTCTATGTTAGTTTTTTTCCAGGTTCGGACTATACGCGCAATTTGTTTAATGGTGGAACGGAGCTGGGACTGAAGTTTCGTGTCAGACTTTTCGGTATCATGCCTTATCTTATGGTTCAGTACTATTACGGCAATGCCGAATCTCTCATTGATTATGATAAGTCCGCTAGGTCGTTCAGAGCTGGTTTTCTATTATAGTTGTTTGAACAGCAAGCCAACTATATATGTACTCAGGTTCAGAAACCTGCACCGGTGCAGTTGAGATTGATATACTTGGTGACGAACTTCAGCTGGAATATACCGGGATCGAAGATTAGTCGGTTTATTGTCGTTGAGAACTTGAACTTCATCTGCACCGGTGCAGGTGCTGGACTGGGTTTGTTTTTTCTGCTGGCGATACTTGGCACGTTCAGCCTTGCGAGCTGGGTCTTTCTTGTCTAGGAGAGCCTCCAAAGCTTGTAGGATGACCGTATCCCTGGTGACCTTCTCATTGCCTTTTTGTAGAAGCCCCTGCGCTCTTTCCAGCTTTTCTACGACATCTAATGGTAAGCGCAGTGTGATCTCCACTTTTGGTTCCGCGTCTCTAATGGATCCATCGCTTTGAATCTGCGACAGAAAGCCTTCAAGCTCTCGCTTGGACAGATCAGGTAGGCGGTCTAATATGACTTCCGAGTTTGAAGGCGTAATATGGGGCGAAAGAAGACTGAGGTGAGTCAGATGTGTTTTATTATTTTTTAGAAGTTCCATCGCCTTTGGAAAGAGGCTTATGACATTGGCTGCCTGCGATAACCGCCAGGCCCGGTCCTCAGAAATCTCCAAGCACTCTACGCAGAAACTGGCCAAGTTTGGAAATCCCATCAAAACATGGAGTTTGCGCTGTTTGATTTCTCGCAAGTGATTAAGTAAAAGCACCTCTTTCTTCTTTAGCTCGTTCGCTAGATTTTTTGCTGATGAGACCAATGCTTCGTTTGAAATAACTTCGAGATTTTCCATGTTTTCTCCTTTATGACAGGAGTGACCATAGCATGGGTTTTTAAACCTAAGTTTTTTACTTAAGTTTATCGCTTGAGCTAACGGTCCTCAGCGCGCAAACGGTGCGAGTCGTAATGCAAAATGAAAATTTTAAGAAAAGTTTTCTAAAAAAAGAAAATGACGATTGGAGTTTGATATTGAAGTCGAAAAAACCTGTCAACACAAAAATACATATTGAAAAGAAAACATCGAATGACATGGCTTGCCGAAACTGCACCGGTGCAGTTGTCTAAGCTAACCCCGACAATCACTGATGGTCGATAACTCCTGGAGCTGTGATGATGGCTGAAAGCTCGCAAATCAAAGCCAGCATTTGTTTTCGGCTCATGCAGGGTTAAATGTTTATTTAACAATTGTTAACTACAGGTAAGTTTGACTTTGCCGCTTCCGGAAGTCCAACCACCATAAAAAGCCGGGAAATAGGTGCTGACTAACTGACACTGAGCCGCAGTGAGTTTGCCGTTGTTACTCACTACGTAGATACCATCACCGACCAAATCTTCTAATTTAAGATTGGATTGTTTTAAATAGGTGAGGCGTTTCGCCCAATTAAAAAGTAGTCGTGCGCGCTCGTCATTGTTCGAAGTTTTTTGACTATAAACTTTATGCAGACCGTGCGCAACGATAGCGCCAACAGTATGGATATCTTGGAAAAATGGCACGGCACAGTTTCGTGACGAAGATTCGTTCGTAGTGGAGTTGAAAACCGACATCACATTTGTCCCTAAAATCTTCGGGAGGTTGTTGGCGAAATTTGGGGAAGACACGTCGCGATTGAAGGCGAAGCAATCAATATCTTCCAAAGCGTTGGTTCGAGCGCCGTCGCTATAAAAACCAAATAAATCGGCGTAGGCTTCGTGGATAACGCCAATAACGTCTTCCGATGTCACTTGGCGAGATGACAAATTGCCAATCAGTTGATCTCTTAAGAAATGGGAAGAGATAATCGGAGGTGTCATAAAGTGCGGACGTTCGGTGAGAGACTTCTTGTTGATCAAAGAAACTTCGCCACCAATATAGCCAGACAGTTCCGTCAGAACATGATGACCATATTCGTGAGATACGGCCCAACCCCATTCCCAAAAGTTGAGGTTTTTCCAAATCGTCGCTGTTTCAACGCTTTCACTGCGCGGGTAAACAAAGAAACCCCCGCTGCCGTCTTCGGTACGAACATAAGACATTTGGTCCGTAACATACTCACTAATGACCTGACCAGAATCTTCTAGGGGTGCCACGATTTCGATTTTTGGCAGGATCGACAAGAAGGTTTTATCAAGACTTTGCTTCTGGACTCGGCGGTAAAAAGCAGCAGCTTTTTCTAGCTGGTAGAGGCTACTCAAGCCAACTTGCTCAACACTGTTTCTTTTGAATTCTTGGGCTGGATTGCAAATCTTGAGTGGAATGGGTGGTGTGACTAACAAAAGTTCTGCGGTACAAGCTCCGTCATCTGACATGCCCGAATTCGAACAGTCTTGCCGTTGATGCAAATTATAATAAGTCGTATCCACTTGAATCCCTGTCAAAGAGCTCAAAGCCTGGAAAGGGATCGTCGAGTTGGTAACGGAGACGGATTGGCCGGCACTAGGTGAGTACTCGAATACTTTTATATTCGAAAATGATTGAGATCCAATATTCTTTTCCTGGCAGCTTTGATCTTGCAGAAAATACCCGGTAAAAATATTCGGACTGAGAATGTACTGGCGAAGAGGGTTTGCTTTAGACGTTTTTTTTTGGTTACAGGCTGGCAAAATGGCAATGCTGACCGCTACGAAAAGGAAGACGAGCGCATGTTTGAGATTGCTTTGCATAAATGGGAGCCCATCAGGTTTTTCGCAAGGAAAACGCTATATGGGCTTATCGATATTTGGCTGTAATAACTTAAGCTTATTTTAAAAAGTGAAGTTATACTGGGGCGCTAGGACGCCTCTTTCTCGGAGCTGCCAGATGCCGCTGCAACCGGCCTGGACTCTTGGGCTTTTTCCACGTCTGGAGCCATGACGTGAATTTTGCTGGCGATCAAAGTTTCGCCGATAATCTTGGCCACAAAAGACACTTTATCACCTGTCTTTATGAGTTCGAGCTGGTCCGAAGGAAGGTCATTTGGAAAGAACATTGCTTTCGAGCGACTGTGATGTATGGATTCAAAAGTTATCATCCCAAAACGCTTTGCGTCAAAATACTCGACTGTACCAATAAGGTCACTGATTGATTGAATATCATCGACCACGAGCGCGCCATCGTAGCGAACTTTCTTCAAAGCATCTTGGAGAATTTTTCGTTTTTCGTCTTCCTCTTGCACGAAAATATAAAGCATGTGTTTGGCGCGGGTGCAGGCAACGTAGAGAAGACTGGCCATAATAGGGTGATCGAGCGGCAAGTTATACTCTGAAATATTGCAGATAATACCTATTTCAGTTTCAAGGCCTTTGAAGCTTTGAATGGTCGAAGCTGGGATTTGCTTGCTGGTCAGCTGCGCGATATCTGTTTGAGCATTAAGATCGACGAACTGAAAGCCTTTGGCGAAATTTGTCAAACTTCCAACCATGGACTCGGGAGCATCAAATTTGCGGGCCGAAAGTAAGGCAATATCCTTAGATTTGATGCCTTCTTCGATGACCAGTGTTTCGCAGAGCTTCGAAATAAGTTCGCGTGCGTGGTCGCGATCTTTATAAGTCACGATTTTCGGCAAATAACCCAAGCGTGCACAGTGACTATCAAGAGCGGTCTTCGACGAACGAAACTGTCTTGCAAGATCGGCGATTTCACGTGTCGTGCGGTAATTATTGACTAAGGGAAAGTACGGTCCCGGCATCGGCAAAACATCTTCTGGTACAAACTTCTTTTCGTCGCCGCCAGAGCCAAAAATGCCTTGATTGCGGTCAAAGAAAACGTAAAGTCGGCTCTCTTCTGAAGGTAACAATAAGGCTTGGATACCATCCCACCAAAACGGTTGAACGTCTTGGGCTTCGTCGCAAATAATGACGTCATATCGAGTCAGCGATGATTCGACGGCGATGCGAAGTTTTTCGGGTGCTTCGAACTGAATCCAATCGTTTTCTGGCGAAGTAGAATTGTCCGGTTTGTGTAGGAGATCCAAGCCATATTTTTTTCCGAGACCTTCGAACGTTTCCACATTGCACTCTTTGCCGAGTTCGCGTTGAAGGTAGCTATTCAAAAGAGCATTAGATGAAAGAAATAGGACTTGTTTTTGTTCTTTAATGAACTTTTCTGCTAGGGCTTTTGCCAAAAGAGTCTTTCCCGTTCCGGCTTCACCCTCGATGCCCAGCCTTTTCGTGCTGGCGATCGGAATCATAAATGTGTCATGAATCGATTCGACATCGCGCAGACGATTACTTTGCGAGTGAATATAGTCTTTAAGGTAAATTTTGCTGGTATAGTTTTCACCTTGCAAAAATCCGTGCAATGGTTCGCGGATATCTCTGAAGTCCAAATATTTGGCCGGGTGCATTTGCTTAATCATGGATTTGAGGCGACCGGCAATATCATCTAAATGCAGCTGATCAAGGATCATATGAGGATCGACCTGCGAAAGGCGAGGGAAGTCGCTCGAGGCAACATCCGGGAAACAAACAAAATGCGAAACAGGTCCTTCGATGCCCTGATTCTTCATTTCTTTTATGAAACGGCTTTTCCAAACGCGAGCTTGCTGGAAGGGGTTTTTGATATAGTGCTTGCGATGATGACGGTCAACGGAAATAAACTGTTGTCGTTCGGCGTCGTACTGGATGCGACCACCTTTGACTTCAACAGCAACCACTCCATAATGAGGATGGTATAAGAGAAAATCAATTTCGTTTTCTTGCATTCCATTTTCGTGGTCTGATGCAGAAAGCGTTACCGAATAATAGACATCCCATTTTTCATCCAGCTGAAGATGACAGGCATCATAGAATTTTTTCTCGGCATTGCTGTGGAAAACAACGCGAGTCTTTTCAACGTCGGGATAGAATGTCGCTAGATTTTTACGATTGGTCATTAGTTTCTTCCAAATAATTGAGTGCCGTAATAGTATCCGTCGCTGTCTTTAGCAATTCCAACTGCGATAAAGTCGTGCCTCCCCATGATATTGGCAAGGTGACCACTGCTGTTTATCCATTGATTCATAAATTGCTTGGCAATATCCGCAGCTAGGCCGCTGCGAGCTCCGCCGTTGTAGGCCACGTTCTCGCTTGTAAAGTTAATGCTCTGTCCAAATTTGGCCATAAAGGACTTCTCTCGTGCACCACTGCCAAAACCTTGGTGACCTATATTTCCTTTACGAGCCTGCTCTTTGCTCCATTCACGCGCCACCCAAGAGGCTTTCGCATCAAATGACAAAGGATTAGTAGGGTCATAGTTTCTGGAGAAAAAGGGAATATTAAAATTGGATTTGGAGCCAGCAAGGCGCAGAACATTCACTTGCTTGTAAATTTCGACCTCGATGTCGCAAATGTCTTGAGATCCTTCGACGCAAGTTGCGGTAGAAAGACCAGCACTACCCGAGCTGACGGGCGATTGGATGGGCGTCGCGCTGTCGCTCGACGTAAAGGGATCGAATGTCGAGTTAGAATTGATGGGAGCATTGTTACCAATATAGGGTTGTCGACTGGAGGCTTGGGTGGTTTTACAGCCAATCAAAAACACGAGCGAAAAGGCAATACAGGCGAGTTTCAACTTCATGGCTTCTATCCTTACATCAGCATCCGAAGGAGCTTCATGAACAACAACATTCCAACAATGTATTTTTGCAAAAGCACTGCCAAAAAAAAGCTAATGATCTTGGAGGACTGTTGACAGGACTTTGGTCAGTTCTGCAGATTTTGACCATCTTGTGGTCGAAAGGGCCGGCGAGCTGTCGCAGGAGCGACAGAGGGAATCGCCTAGACATCAACTCATTGCTTAAGTGTCCTAAAACAGAAGGGAATTAGGATTGCTTCCCATCCGTCAACAAGTTAAAATCTAGGAAAGAACTTCAATAGACATCTTTATGCAGAGGACATCTCTTGACCCAAGCGATCATTCCCATGTCCCTTCCCGGTTCGGACCAAATAGCGGTCGTCATTCCCTGCTTCAAAGTCAAAGGCCAGATTTCGGAGGTAGTTCAAGGGATACCGGACTTTGTGCGCTTTATCATCTTGGTTAATGACTGCTGTCCCGAGGATTCGCTGAAAGAGTACCAGCATTCACTGTCTGACAGAATCACTGTCGTAGACCTTCCTGAGAATCGAGGCGTAGGTGGCGCTACCATGGCCGGTTATCAAAAAGCGTTAGAACTGGGTGCGAAGGTCGTTGTCAAAATGGATGGTGACGGTCAAATGGATAGCGCCCATCTGCATAGGTTCGTGATCCCGTTGTTGGAAAGAAAAGCCGACTATACCAAAGGCAACCGGTTCTATGAGTTCTATTTTTTACGCCAGATGCCCGCGATAAGGATATTTGGCAATTCCGTACTTTCTTTTTTTGCGAAACTATCTTCAGGCTATTGGTTTATCATGGACCCAAATAATGGCTACACGGCAATTTCCAGTGTGGCATTATCGCGACTCCCTATGAACCGAATTGCCAACAGGTACTTTTTTGAAAGTGACTTACTGGTCCACCTCAGTTTGATTCGTGCCGTCGTCAAAGAGGTTCCCATACCTGCCCACTATGGCAACGAAACCTCGAACCTCTCCATTACCAACACGGTGATGACCTTTCCGCTGCGCCACTTTCAGCGATTTTTTACCAGAGTATTCTACAATTATTTCCTGCGAAATTTCAATTATGGCTCTCTTTGCCTGGTCGTGGGGGTTTTGTTGTCGGCGTTTGGCACTACATTTGGCCTCTATCATTGGATTCTGAGTGTAACGTCCGGTCAACTGGCTACAAGTGGTACGGTTATGTTGAGTGCGATGCCCATTCTGGTGGGGTTGAATTTGTTATTGAGCTTTTGCAACTACGACATTGAGAATCAACCCAAAGAACCACTCCTCAGCTATGACTAATTTTAGTTTCGTAAATAAAACGTTTATTCTATGGTGCCTGACCATCATTGTGGTCACAGTAATCGTATACTTTCAGACTCTGCCGGCCGTGTTTATGTTAGATGACAGGCATGTGATCGTGGGAAGCCATCTTGTTAATATCCCGTATGATATCAAGACTCATTTTATCGAAAAACCGACACGGTTTATTTTTTATTGGACGATGAGTTTAAATTCAGTTTTTGCCCAGCAAAACCCAGCATACTATCGAATTATTAATATTTTACTTCATGCCTGTAATGCAGTGCTGCTATTATTCTTGCTAAATATCATGCCTCAGAAGCGTCGTTCGCAGATTTGGGCTTTTTTGGCAGTTATGGTTTTCGTGCTCCATCCCCTTAACACCCAAGTAGCCGTATATGTTTCACAGCGATTGGCCTCCATGGCAACTTTGTTTTATCTGCTGGCGTTGACGTCTTATTTTGCTTACCGTGAGCATAGAATATCTGCCAAAGCATTCTTTCCAGTTTTCACAATCAGTGCCTTGTTGGGAATGTTTACGAAAGAAATCTGTTTTACGTTGCCGTTTGCTATTTTGCTGGCCGATTTCCTATTCTATCGTTCGACGATAAAAGTAAAAAAAGAAGCTTATTTTTACTTGGTTTTGTCTGGCTTGGTACTGGTACTGCCGGCGATTATGTTTTTTATAGGGGCCGACACTCTTCAAGACGTAAAGTCCCTAAATGATGCAAGTAAACCATTTTGGCTTTCGTCCTACCATTACTTCTTGACACAGCTCACTGTTTTACCTCGATACTTCTCTTTATTTTTATTTCCTGTAGGGCAATCTCTAGAGCACGATGTTGTACTGAATCAGTCTTTATTTGATAGCTTTGCTTGGCTCTCACTAGTGACCATGATAGGCCTTGTTTTTTTTGCATTAAAAATTAAGGACGATAGGCCCGAAATGGCCTTCGGAGTATTGCTTTATTTCTTGCTGCATAGCGTCGAATCGAGCTTTATGCCGATCCCAGACCTTATGTATGAACACAGAATGTATTTGCCGATGATTGCTTTGGTCATTATTTTGGATTCCATTTGGTCCCAATGGGAACTTCGGTGGCCTCATTATATGCGTTGGCAAGTAGTGGGCATAAATCTGCTGTTGATCGGCTTAACATTCGCGACTGTTTGTCGAAATCAAATTTGGATGACGGGCGTAAGAATGTGGACTGACGTGACAGAAAAGTACCCCGCCATTTCCCGAGCTCATCAAAACTTAGGGTTCGCGCTTATAGAAGAGCAGTCTAGTTACCAAGAAGCGCAGAAACATTTTTTTAAAGCAGTTGAATTAGAACCAAAAAATGGCAAAAATTATTATAATTTGGCAGTGGTATATGAGAAAAACGGCTTAATCGATGAAGCGATTGAGTCTTATCTGGCTGCTGCGATCCACTCTCCGGTCGTTTACCAGCCCCACATGGCATTGGCGAAAATTTACTTCACCATTGGCAAGTATGATGAGGCTCTTTCGCAATTGGATTTGGTGGAACGAAAGACGACAGCCGAGTTTAAACCCCAGATCGATAACTATCGCAGTGAAATTAACGCGAAGAAAAATAGTTCACCAACAAATCCTTAGGATTTTGTCATATTAGTGACGGTTTGGGGCCTTCAACGACGCTTTCCAGCGGAGTACGGGGTTGATTTGAGCTTAAAAAAACGGGTGATATGACTGGGAAATACTGACTTTTTGAACTTTTTCTAAAGTTTCGCGAGCATCGTCCGACAGCAATTAAGGTCAGCAAATGAAATCATTTAGTTTCGAATTGTGTTAGAATTGTTTAATCAAAATAAAAATTTCGGGGGTCTCAGTTTATGAATTTATTCAAGAAAAAGACATCAGGTTTCAGTTTGATCGAACTTATGATCGTTATTTCGATCATCGGTGTATTGGCAGCTCTTGGTATGCCGAAATTCAAGTCTTTCCAAGCGACAGCTCGTCAGGCTGAAGTTAAGACAAACTTGAAC
>JBGSKV010000004.1:0-101143 GCA_041740975.1 Oligoflexales bacterium
TCATGATTTCCAAGGCATTGGTAGATGACGATTTTGCGACGAAGGTACGCAAGATATCACCGCTGACGGCAGATCCAAGGCTAGTCAAGCGAGTTGAGTCCTTGCAAAAACGAAAGTTGATTTGTTCAACGCTCGATGCAATGGAAGTAACTTTGCATGTAGGCTTTCAAACTTTTGGGCTGGTATTTGTTTCGATGATGTTGTTTGGTCTAAAGAAAGACTTTGCCCTTGCACAACTTGATAGTTTCGTTAAGACTTTCGCTATAGGTTTAGCGCCGAAAGGAACCAAATGAGCCAGGCTGAAGACGTTGCGAAACTATTCTATGAAGCATTCGAGCGGAAAGACGCTGATGCCATGGCTGCATTGTATGCTCCTGATGCTACCTTCTCCGATCCTGTATTTCAAAATTTGACAGGAGTCCAAGCCGGCCAGATGTGGCGGATGCTGTTGTCCGGATCAAAAGACCTGAGCATTGAGTTTTTTATCGAAGAATCCGACGATCAAAAGGCCCTTATTCTGTGGGACGCTTGGTATACTTTTTCGAAGACTGGAAGAGCTGTGCACAACATTATCCGCGCTAATATCGAAGTCCGAGATGGCAAGATTATCAAGCATGTTGATGCCTTTTCTTTTTGGGCTTGGAGTCAGCAAGCTTTAGGGATTGCGGGAACTGCACTGGGGTGGACGCCTTTTATGAAAAAGAAAGTTCAGCAAGAGGCCATGAAATCTTTGGAAAAGTTTATAAGTAAGTCTTAAAGGGGGTGCAGTTGTTTTGACCGTCCCCCTTTTTTTTGTTTAGTTTTGGATCGTGCAGTTCATAATGGCTTTGTTAAGTTCCATCCCGTTAAAATCAATGGCCAGTATATCCACAACTATATGCGCTTCGGTTTCCCCGACAAAAGCTTGCATGAGACCCTGGTACTCAGTGCGTGTCATTTCTCCAATGTGTTTACCTTCAAATCTTCGCGGGTAGGGATCGTCAGGATTATCCACTAGCGTAAGTTTTGCACCAGCTTGGGCAAGGGGAATGCTTGGCTTCATGCCGTTGTGTCCCTCGCGATCAAATACAATGCTTTTGATTTCGGTTTGCGACAGATTAACCGAAGTTGTGTCTCCAATCTTGGGGCCAATATTTCGTGTCCAAAAGAACCTTGCACCTTCTGGGCGTACCTCTGTCACCGTGCAGATTGCGATGACGTCTTTTGATGGAACATGTTGAGAATAAGCATTCGCCGAAATCCCCATTGCTAGACCCACAATTAATTTCACAGTTCTTTTCATCTTTCTTCTCCTTTTCATTTTATAAGATGAGTTGCATACATACGTCGTCATACCACTTGCCATCCTTGCAACCGATTTCCTTAAACAATCCGGCTTGTCTAAATCCAAGAGCTTTATGAAAGGCAATGCTGGCTTCATTCAAGGAATGAATACCAGCAATGATGGTATGAAAGTTTTTATGTCGTGCTTCGTCAATGACCCTAAGGGCGAGCGTATGGCCTATGCGGCGTCGCAGGTGAGACTGTGCAACATAAATCGACCCGGTAACCGTAAATCGGTAGCTTTGTAGCGGGTGAAAGGGAGTCAATGCACAGAAGCCGCAAACTTCGTTGTTTTCTTCAGCCACGAAAACAGGAAAATCTTTTGCAATTAAACTCGCAAGCCAGCTCTCTCTTTGCTCGCTAGTTTGTGGATGAACTTCATTGTTGGCCATGCCTCTTTTCAACGACTCATTGTAAATCTCGGCGATTCTTTTCGCGTCAGAAAGTTCTGCTGGTCTTATTTCTCCATTTCCGTTCATGATGATTTCTCTTTTCTAAACTCATCATCGTATGAATAGGTGCTTTCGTAAAATAGGACCGCCTTATGGGACCGATAAGCGATTCTTATGCAACTTCGGCATTGATTTCGCCGAAGGTGTAGGAAGTGGACGGGGCCATAAGTTTTCTTTATGGCGCGCATAATGACTATTAATTTTCTAAGTATTGCGGTTCCGCGTAATGTCAGCTTAAGCAACACGAGGTTTACAATGAAAAATTCGGCATCTACCATGCAAAATCATCTAGAGTCTCTTGGATTTTCCGAGCAGACCAATATGATTCTTCGCCTGATCAGTTCGATTCTAAATCCGAGCTCTTCTACCGCGTCGACCCTGCCGAATCTCAGCCACCAATATAAAGTCATCCGCGCCATGGTTGAAGTCAGATCACCTATAGTGATGGTGCTACCGGCATTTCCCGCCAAATCAGCCAACGATCAGAAGACTTTTGGACCAATGCCTGACCTTGGTGAGTTGCTCGCCCTCAAAAAACTCAATCGAACTTGCGAGGCCATCCGAAGGATCTACTCTCCGGGAGCTGCCGTCATCATTTGTTCGGATGGCCGGGTATTTAATGACCTCGTTCAGGTATCGGATGCCAACGTCAATAAATATCAGACAGCAATTCAGGAAATGATTGAAAAGTTTGGTTTACAAAATCTGTCGACTTTTAACTTGGATGATTATTTTGAAGGTTTGGACTTTGACGCGATGCGCCAAAAGCTTTCGGAGGATTTCGCGGAACCATTAAGTGAGTTGCAGGAGCGGGTCAAAACAGACATATCTGCTCGCTTCCTCTTTAACGGCATTCATCGATTTATGACCGAAGATTTGTCCGTAATCAAAAAGCATCTCTCTAAAAATGCTGTGCGTAAAATAGCGAAGAAAATGACTTACGAAGTCATTCAACGCAGCAATGCATGGGGTCGGCTTTTGGAAGGGCAGTTTCCTTTGGCCCTGCGTTTATCCATTCATCCCCAAGTTGAACGTTCTTCCAAAATGGCAGTTCAACTTCTACCGTCGACGAGCCAGTGGCGTACCCCTTGGCACTCGGTGGTGTTAACAGACGGGCATTCTCAAATTCTGGTGAGAAGAGATGAAGCGGAGGCACTTAATGCCGAGGTCAGATTCTTTGCGAAAGAGTACCCCTATTTTTTCGTTCCGTCTTTGAGTGCGAACAATACTCAGAAGGAGACAGCACTATGACCTGGCGCCCTCAACCACTTAAGCCTTTTGGAGCTATCGCCGAGTTGAAAAACGCCGAGAACCTTGAGCTTCTCAATCCAAAGCAAATCGAGAAGTCGCTTCGTGAGCATGATCTTTTTTTGATACGTGGGGCCATGAAGCCTCAGAAGGAAGAGTTTCTGAAGTTCTGCATGTCTCTTCCTGGATTCAGTTCTGATCCGCTGCAATGGGATTTTGGGCCTGTGATGGAGCTTCGGGTGGATACCAGCGCCACCAATTACTTGTTCTCCAGTGAACGCGTACCATTTCATTGGGATGGGGCGTTTCACAAGGAGCCTGCTGTGCTGGCGTTTCACTGTTTAGAAGCGCCGAGTGTCGAAGCAGGAGGGCAGACTCTTTTTGCCAACACTTCCAAAATTCTTGAAGATCTTTCCGCGGCGCAGTTCAGTCTTTGTGAACAAATCGAACTGGAGTTTCGGACAGAGAAACTTGCGCACTACGGTGGAACTATTCGGCGACCGCTTCTGCAAACGCATCCCTTAAGCGGCAAGAAAATACTACGTTTAGCGGAAGAAGTACAAACCAAACGCAATCCTGTTCACCTTTCGATTCATGGTGCATCAAAAGAAGATGGCCTGAAGATTTTGGCAGAGTTAACCGATATGGCTTATGACCCCAGCAACTGTTACTGCCACGACTGGCAGTCTGGTGATATTTTATTGGCCGATAATTTTTCCCTCATTCACGGCAGAAATGCCTTCAAGGAGAATTCGCCTCGATGGATTCGTCGCGTTCAAATCATGCATCAGGCTTAGCACAGGCCTTTCTCAGTAAAAAGCAAAGCACCACTCCAGCCGAGTTTGCGGCTTATGTGAAAAGTTTTGGCGAAGTATTCTGGTGGGAACAAGGACCATTTTGGGTGGTAACCGACTATGCGCTGGCACAAGGAGTGATGCGAAACCAAGACTTTAGCGCTGATCGCAGTCCTTTCTTTTTATCGCGTATGCCTGATATGGACTTGAGATTGATCAAAGATTTTTTCGAAGTGATTAAACGCATGATGGTGATGAGTGACGCTGATATTCACCTTCGGCGACGCCGCACGGCCGCCATAGGATTTGGCGAAAACCTTCTCAAAAGCTACCAAACTCTCATCACGGAAACAGTTGACGACCTTATTGTTAAGGCCAGTGCTAAAGGCCATATTGAATTCGTGCGAGACATTGCGCAACATCTGCCATCCATAATTTTGGCCGATTTGTTCAAGATCAACGACAAGGACCGATCTGATTTCTATCGTTGGTCGCACAACATGACCCAGTTTTTTGGTGGAGCCAGTCGTTATCAAAATGAAGATGGTCGCGAGGTGAACAGAAGTGCCTCATCTATGCGAGAGTTTTTTCGCGAACTCATGGATCGTCGACGTATGGACCCCCAACAAGATTTTTTGAGTGTTCTTATCCAGAACCAAGCTCGATTCGGCCTGGATGATGATGAAGTCGTATCTCAAGCTATCATGATGCTGGTAGCTGGTCAAATCACGACGACGGACCAAATGTGCAACAATATGTTTTCTCTTTTGGAAGACCTTGCCCATCGAGATGCGCTAGTGGCGAGGCCGGAGCTTATGGAACCCGGCATTGAGGAATGTAATCGTATGGATCCCGCTGTCACTTTCTTGTTTCGAGTCGCCAAATCAGAAACTTCGATTGGCTCGCAAAAGATTCCGCAAAGCGCGGTAGTGTTTATTGCTAACCATGCCGTCAATCGAGATCCCAGCTTTTTCGAAAATCCAGATCGACTGCAATTGGATCGTCAGAAAAACATTCATTTTGCTTATGGCCAAGGGGCCCACTTCTGCCTGGGTTCGAAGCTGGCCAAGATGCAAATGATGACGCTGTTTGGCTCAATGTTTCGTCAGTTCCCAAACCTACGATTGGATCCAGATCGCTTGCCCAGGCGAAAGCATCATAGTCTAGCTTTCTCAGGCTTCGAACGCATGGATTTGCTAATTTAGGTTGTTCCCGCTAAAAACTCTGTGCTAATTCATGGTGCTGCAATGGCACTTCATGGGAGCGACGACATGCTAGAGAACCTGACATCCTTATTCACGTTGACAGCAATGGAAATTGTTCTTGGCATTGATAACATTATTTTTATCGCCATTATCGTCAGTCGCTTGCCCGCGGAAATTCAAAACAAAGTTCGCATCACTGGCCTTGCACTTGCACTTATTTTTCGAATCTTACTCCTCTTTTCAATATCCTGGATCATGGGATTAAACGAGCCACTTTTCGCGGTTTTGCAACGCGGATTTTCCGGCCGAGACCTTGTCCTTTTGGGGGGCGGACTCTTTTTGCTCGTGAAAGCAACTTTGGAACTTCACCATAAGGTCAACTTACTGGAGGAAGGTGCGCCGATAACAACTGATGATCATTTGGCGAAGAAAGAGTCTACCAAAAGTGTGTACTTACAGATTATTTTGCTCGATTTGGTCTTTTCACTGGACTCCGTCATCACCGCTGTCGGAATGGTAAAAGAAATTTGGATTATGGTCGTTGCAGTCATCATTGCCATTGTCATCATGATGGTTGCGGCCAAATCCATCAGTGCCTTTGTCGATAAAAATCCGACCATAAAGATCTTGGCTCTATCATTTCTCATTTTGATCGGTGTCATGTTAGTCGCGGAAGGCATGGGCATGCATGTTCCGAAAGGCTATATTTATTTTGCGATGGCTTTCTCATTGGCCGTAGAAATGCTCAATATGCGCTATCAAAAAAAACGACGGAAACTAAAAAAAGTGACCTCCCACGCTTAAGGATGACTTATGAAAAAGTTTATGAAGGCTGTGACTTTCGACAAATTCGGTTCTTCCGATCAGTTGAAAATTCAAGACGTGCCACTTCGTGAAGTTAAATCAGGGGAAGTCCTAGTCAAAATTCATTACACATCCGTGAACCCAGTCGATTGGAAGATTCGTGAAGGTTATTTAAAAGATTTTCTACCCCATCAGTTTCCAATTGTTTCTGGTTGGGATGCCTCGGGAGAGGTGGTGGAAGTCGCTTCTGATGTCAAAAGCTGGAGTGTCGGTACAAAAGTTATGGCTTACACTCGGCTTCCTAAAGTTCACGCTGGAACGTATGCCCAGTATATTTGTCTGCCCCACGAGTATTTGGCAAAAGTTCCGACAAATGTTTCGCTCGAACAGGCCGCGGCGATACCGTTGGTTGGCCTTACGGCATACCAAGCGCTACATCGAGTCGCGAATCTTAAAAATGGTGAGAATGTTCTCATCACCGCGGGTGCTGGTGGAGTGGGTAGTTTGGCTATACAAATTGCGAAGGCGGCAGGTGCAGTGGTGACTGCGACGGCTCAATCAGCCAATCACAGTTATCTTAAAGAACTCGGTGCCGACCACTGTGTGGATTATACGAAGCCAACTATTGTGGATGACCTTAAAAGGATTTCGCCAAATGGTTTCCAAGTTGTTTTCGACTGTGCCGGAGGGGATTCACTGCAGCAAGCATGGCAGGTGGTCGCGCGAAACGGACGATTGGTCAGCATAGTCGATACACCAGATCCCCAAAAATCTGGGCGAGCCGACGTTCAAGCAAATTATCATTTCGTTGAGCCGATTGGTGAGGAGCTGGAAGCTTTAAGTGATTTACTACAGTCCAAGAAGTTGGTGCCACCGTCCATTGAAGTCAAGTCAGTCAGAGATGCTGCTCAGGCCCAAGACGAGAATGAAACTCGTCGAGTACGCGGTAAGGTTGTACTAAAAATCGATTTTTAGGTGCTTAGAAAACTTACTAGCTCAGTTCACGCACTAACTTCGATCGCAGTGCGAACTCACGACCTCTCCTTCTGAGATTTCAAAAGTCATTTGAATGGGTTTACAGCACGTCTGGCAGTCTTCAATATAACTTTGACTGCCAGCCGATATATCCACAAAAGTCGTAAAAGTGTCGCTGCAATAGGGACATTGCAGATCAATTGGCTCTTCCATTCGTTACTCTGCTTTCGGTAGTGTTTCGTGCAGGCCAGACCTATGAACGCGCTTCGAAAGTTTCGAATGTTCTAAGATATCTCTCGTGCCGTTTTCCGCGTGAGATGCAGTGGCCCCCTGCATAAGTTTTAGAGTTTGTTCGACGTTGTTTTCGATAACCAGTATCGACAAGTCAACTTTTTCTTTGTCTGATTTGACTAACGTGAAACTCACGTCATAAATAAATTCGGGACTGCCTGCCTTTAGGAAAACGTCCACGTTAGAAAGAGTGCGGACATCTTCTTCATTCCATCTCCAAACCAAAACTTCGAGGTTTTCAGTTATGTCAAAACCTACAACTTGGTTTTCTTTGAGTTCTAACCTATAGCTGCCATATAAAGCTGATTTCCAATTTTGTGGCTTGCCGTAACTAAAACCCGACATGAAAAGAAGACTTAGGCACAACACCGTTGCGATGCGAAACATGGCGCGATCTCCATTGATTGATGAAAAATTCCTGAAATACTTAGGCCTCTATAACACGCTCATTTCTAATGGCAAGACCATTTGCCAGATTACTAAATAAATACGGGTGCATACGCCGTTGCCCTCACGTTTCATGCAGAAACTCCCGATACTGCGCGTAGGTAGGGGGTATAGGGTCATGAAATTTTTAAGAGTTTTCAATGTTTGGATTTTCGCCTTCTTGGTGTTGTCTTGTCGTCCCGTGGTGGAAGAAGTGGTTTCGGAACCTACCGAGGCAGAACTTTCGGCGGCACTGCAAGAAGTCACGGAAAAGGTTGAGGGTGTGAAGGAAGTGGCTCCAACTAATCCGAATGTTTTGGGTGAGGGTCACTATCGCTACCAGGTCGAAGCCTTGATGGACGGCTCATTTGAACTTCAATGCCGTGGCATTGCAAGAGGTGAGATACTTCGAGATCTGGGCATTAACTTTACCGAGTCATCGGAATGCGTAGGCAGTATTCTCAGTTGGGTTCTCGATCTCAATCGTTACTTACCAAGCATTGGCGACACTTCGCCATTAACTATCGACCACAATATGATGCCCTACGCCTTAAATGTAGCAAGCATTTCGACCAAAGACATTGGCTCTGCCAAGGTAACCCTTGCACGGCATGTGAACTACGGCGAGTTTGAAATCTATCGCGAAACCTGCCCTCAGGGTTTTTGCACGAAATTTGAAAAAATGGAAAAACTCTTAACCTACTGGGCGGTCAAGCGGACCACCAAGTCGACCGAAAGCATTCGGGAAGGTTCCTATTTAGCCGCTTTTAGTAAGAAGAATGGAACGGCAGTTCTCCTTAAAACTATCTTTTCTGGGTCTTTCAAAATTGCAGATTCGGACTTATCGGTTCCGCTACGCATAACCATCGAAATCGATGATATGCAGGATTCCGTAACACATTGAGAAAACCTTGGCGTCACAAAAGCAAAAATTAGCGATCGTGCTCTCCGGTGGAGGTGCACGCGGAGCTTATCAAGCTGGTGTGATGAAAGGTCTAGGCGAAATTCTTCCTGAAGATAAACTCCATTTCGATATCATTTCTGGTGTCAGCGCCGGTGCTATCAACGCAGCCTATCTCGCTGCTACATCGCATGATATGCACCAAGCCGTGGAAGGTCTTGCCAATCTTTGGAATAAGTTAAACTCTTCCGATATTTATGAAACGGGTGTGGCGCCACTGGGGACGCACGGCATCAAGTTGGCTTTAGGTGGCCTCGTTAAAAATAGATCAGCAATTTCGCTTTTGAAAACCGGGCCGCTGCAGAAACTTCTGGAAGATCGCGTCGACTTTAAGCAGATCGTCAAAAACTTGGAAGAAAAATGTATCGAATCCGTCGTCGTCTCGGCAACGGATTACAGTTCCGCTGACAATGTCGCTTTCTACGATTCACGCGTAGTCAGTCCACAGTGGGCGAGAGCTCGTCGAGTGTCATGTAAAACCGAACTCAATATATCTCACATTATGGCGTCGTCCGCTATTCCGGTTTTTTTTCCACCTGTTTCCATAGATGGCCGTCCTTTCGGTGATGGCTGCCTGCGTAACGCTGCACCTTTGAGTCCAGCCATAAAACTCGGTGCAGAAAAAATACTACTGGTTGGAGTGCGTAAGATTACGAATCAAGCCCCAAAGCAAAACTATCATGCGAGCTTGGGTCGCCAGCTCGGAATTCTTTTAAACTCTGTATTTATGGAAAGCACTGACCATGACTTGGAAAGACTCGAACTCACCAATCAACTGATTCGGAAGTTTGCGCCCGATTCGAATTTCAACCTTCGTCCCATTGATTATCTGTACCTAACGCCTTCGGTCGATCTGGGCGAAATTGCCGGAAAAACATACGATAGCTTGCCGAAAAGCATCAAATTTCTGTTGCGTGGAATGGGCGATAAACGTGAGGCCAGCGAAGTCGTGAGTTATCTCATGTTTGAGCCGAGATACTGCCAAAGCTTGGTTGAGCTGGGGCGTCATGATGTCCATAATCAGAGGCAGGCCATCGAAAGATTTATGTTAGCCGCCTGAGCTCACTAGGCAAAATCTTCTCAATACCAATCCCTCAAAAGCGACGATAATTTTGGATAACTCATTTCCATTTGTTGGGGTTTGCATGAAGATTTGGTTCACTAGCATTTTTATGCTCGTTCTGGTTTTGACCTCGGCCTGCCGAGCCAGACAAGTTAGTTCTCTCTTTGACATCGAGTCTGAGGAAAGCCGCATCCAAAGAATAACTTCTGAAAAGATTGATATGGATCCAGTGGGTCCCATCAAACCATCCGATGCCATGCGTGGCATGGGTGCGGAAGAACGTCGTGAGTTCATTAAAAATATTGCCTCCGAGTTAACTTCGCGTCTCAATATTGCCGGTTCTAAAGATCCAGTCCAAATCCTTAAGAACATTGTGCCTAGTGACGTAGTGGATGTGAGAACCGTTGATGAGCTTGTACAGAAGCTTTTTGAGCAGTCGACTCGTATCGACCAATTTCCGACCGTGGCCTTGTCCGCCATTCCAAAGATTCAAGCTGCCGCATTTGACCTCAAACCTGGTCCGGAAGTCGTTAAGAAATCTTTTTCTGATTCTGATGGTCGCAGTTTTGAATTAAAGGCATCCGGTTGTGAGGCGGGAGTAGCTTCGCACGTACAAGTCTTTGAGAAGTCAAAGTTGTATGTCCGAGATATCCCCATCGATCGCGAAATTCTGCCATGCTTTCAACACAACAGTACTGTTTTAGCCAGGGCCCTGAATGTCCTTTCCGAGCAGATTGGTCACACGAATAGAAAATCCATCCAATTAAGCTTTCCCGGCGAAGAAACGGTCACCGTTTCATCGTTGGAGGACTTGGTTACGGAGCTGAAGAAGCGTCTCTACGTAGTCGAGCTTTTTACAACAAGAGTGTTTGTGGATTTCTTAGCGTTTGCCCTTCAAACGGGTCATCAAAGCTATGTGCCACTCATTATTCCGACCCGATTTTCTCATACCAGCGCGACCGGCACTTTGGTTGTTCCGGGTGAACATAGCGAAATAGGTATGATGATATACAAGCAAGGTGAGCCTCGCACTGCGCAGTTGCGATTCTTTCTGGGAATTCCGGACAAATCTTACCCGGGCAAGGTGGCATTCTGGCGACCGCACACATCTAAGTATCCCTCGTGGCGAAAACCGGTTCATGATCTGACCAATGTTTTCGAAGATGAGAAACTGAAAGATCTAGGATCATGGCTCACCAGTGCCGCTCTTACCATGAATGCTTATCAAGATATCCAAGACGACCTGAAACTGCCTAACAACTCCTATGGCTTTGCCGTTTGCAATGACTCAGCTGCAACTATGGTTGCGGTTCATGACTCAAAATACCAACGCAACCTTGAGCGAATGACTTGGGGCTTTCCGCTCATAAAAGCTAGTCGGTTTACATCTCCCTCCGGCCTAGAGTTGGACTATTCGGCCGAACTTGCCCGACGCATTCCTGTCGACCAAAGGCTTGTTGACAGAGTGTATCCCTCAGATTTTAATGTCAGTGCTGAGGACTTTCGCACGCGTCTTGAAAAGGCATTTCCGGTTGATAGCGATCGACTTTTGGAATATTTTGCTTCCGAGCAGCAGGCGATGAAGATATTTTTAGCAAAATAGTTGGACGTGAAGTGGATGACGAAAAGTGACATAGTCAAATCGAGAAAAATAGACGCAAACTTTAAAAAACATTTGGCCGAAGTCGAGCAACGCCTTCGTCGCTTCAAATCAAACGCCACCAATGTGCCTGATGTCTACAAAACAGAACTGGAAGTCTGGTGGATTAGTGCGGGCGATCAGAAAGCTCAGCTTAAAAAGTATTCTTTCGGAGACCTTTCTCATTTCGATCAAGTTTCAATCTGGAAGGCTATTTGGGATGCTTCTGGCGTTTTGGAGGTAAAAAGTCAGGCTCTTCTTTACTTCCAGAGTCGACGTGAACATCCAGACCTACTCAAAGACTGGCCCATGATCAAAAGTATGGTCACAGGAATTGAAAATTGGGCTCACTCAGACACTCTATCTGATATTTACGCCAGGCTTTTGGAAAAGCACCCATCCAAGATCATGCCGACCCTCAAAAAATGGAACAAATCCAAAAATCCCTGGATGCGTCGGCAGTCATTGGTCTCGCTCTTTTACTATCAAGCTTTGCGCCGCACCTATCCACCAGCAGCCACTGTTTTCAAACTCATCTCACCGCTTCTCAAAGATCCGCATTACTATGTTCAAAAAGGTGTGGGGTGGACGTTGCGGGAAGCCATTCAGGTTTATCCGAAACAAACCAAAGCCTTTATCGAGAAGAACCTTTTTGATCTTTCCAGTATAGCTTTTACGACCGTGATGGAAAAAGCTCCGGAAAAATACAAAGCCAAACTAAAGAAGCAGCGCAAAGAACATCGCATGAAGAAGCGTTTCACGTAAACCTGAAGTGTGCCCTAAAACGAGTTGGATGTCGTATACTGAAGGTGAAATGTCAAATACGATGCATAACTCCAGGTTAGGTGAAATGCTCCCTTCATAAACCCGTTATTGCGATCAAACTGCTCATCCATGCGCCCGCCTTCGCCAGCATGAAACTGTACCCGCCGCAAATAAGCCTCGGCTTCAGATCGGAGGCCGCGACGGATGTCTAGAAATTCCTGCGAGTGTCGATCGTACTTTCCTGGCAATATATCGCGGCCAAGGATCCTTACATAAAATGGTTTATTGGTTCCGGATACCGTAACCTTCGCGTCTTGCGCTAAAGCTGTAGATACTTTTAAGAAGTATTCAGCAAATCCAATCGTCAATAAGAACCAGGGATTGCCGCCAAAGAATTGGTCTTCTGGATAACGTCCAATGCCCACACCGTCGTGCTGATGATTGATAGAGTATATTTGAGAAAAAACTTTCATCATTTTTTCGGTAGTCACCAGTATTCGGTCATCTAAAGGGCCGAAGGTTTGTCCTGGAAGCCAAGAGTGTAGGACTCCTAAAACAGTCGAAGCATCGAGATTAGAGTGTTTGTAAGAAAGACCTTTGTCCGTGGAGCGATCAATTGTGCTTAAAATTTTATATTCTTTTTCAGACCAATGCCGTTCTAAAGCCACATGAATGAGATTGGCTGAGCGCCTGAACCTAACTGCAGAGTCATGGTCGCCTAAACGATCGGCTAACTTGGCGCCCAATTCGAGCGCCGTACGTTGCGCCATTCGGGTATAAAAATGTGTTCCGTGGACTTCTTCCCACAGGTCAAAATCAGGTCTGGCCCAAACTTTTACGGTGTATTCCAGATCTTTTTTAATTGCTGTCGGAGCATTTTCGTCAGCACTGTAGAGATTTTGTCGAACGTAGGGCTCATCACCACGGTCCAAAAGCTGATTAGCAAATTGTATGAGAGAAATTGCACGCAATGCGGGGCCATCATTTTGAGGCCGAGCCCACTCGTCCGCATAACCACTTCCATCGGGATTAAACTTGGGCTCGCCAAGATCAGAAAGTGTAGGAGTGTTTTGATTCTGCTGGGTCATTGAGACGTAGTCATACAAAAGCTGACGTTTTTTTTCCCATGGAAGTGTTCTGTCGAGCGCATTCATGACCAGAGCTGCGTCACGTACCCAGTGAAAGTAGTAATTCGGATCGCTTTTAGAAGGGGCTGCCACGACAAATCCGCGAGGTGTATCATCGCGTGAAATATGGCTTAGAGTCATTTGAAGTGAGTATTGCTGCTGCCGATAAAGCCAGTTATCAGTTGCCCAAGCCTGGCTTGACAAAAGCAAAGCCACAAACCAGTATAGCGTGAAATTTCTCATGGTCATAATGTCCGCATTTCTAATTGTGAATTCAGCGGGGACCATAATCGAAAAAGACCCAATATTCAAGTGAGCATTGATTGGGGGGGGTGAGTCTTTGGTGAGATCTAAGTTGAAGTTTGCAAAAATTCGAACCTGGAAAGTCTGCTTATGAAAAAATGGGCGCTTGGAATTGACATTGGTGGAACCAATACAAAATTTGCACTTGTTGATCGTGAAGGAGAGGTGCGCGAACCTCAAAGTTTTCGGACTTTGTCGGGAGATTCGTTTCAAGTTTACGCAAAGCGACTACAAGAGCACGTTTTCGAATATTTGAAAACGCATAAACTCACTTTATCTGATGTGGTCATTGGCGTTGGCGTCCCCAACTATAGTTCTGTAAACCAACTTCTCAATTCTCCGCCTAATTTAAGTTGGGGAACGTTTCCGATTATGAAAGCATTCAAGGAACTTTTTGATTGCCCCATATTTATGGAAAACGATGCCAATGTTGCCGCTCTCGGCGAGCACTTGTGGGGGGGCGCAACGGGCTGTGACAATTTCGTAGTTGTAACGGTGGGCACGGGCATTGGGTCTGGTGTTTATGCCAATGGTCACCTTGTGGTCGGGCATACGGGCCAAGCTGGTGAAGGCGGTCACCTCATCGTCGGGGAGCAGAATCGCCCGTGTAACTGCGGGGGTTTCGATCACTTTGAATGTTACTGCTCGGTTGCTGCTATTAAAGATTTTGTAAAGCAACGAACCGGTGAAGATATGCGATATCACGATATTGCTGCGAAGTTTCAAGAAGGAGATGCGGCGATTCTAGCCGTCTTTCGACATGTCGCGGTTTATTTCGCAAGAGGCCTTCATCAGCTCATGGTTTGCTTCTCACCATCCAAAATAATTTTGGCAGGTGGAGGTATGGTTGTCGGCGAAGAATATTTACATATGATTTCAACGGAACTCGATAAAATTATTTATAAACCGATGCGCGGCAGTGTTGAAATAAAAATTTCGACCCTATCCACATCGAGTGGTGCTGTGCTGGGTGCAGCCGCTCTCGCCTTTGAACGTCAGATCAACGTTTGGACTTAAAAAGTAAATCAACAGCAGCGCCGGCATTCGGGCGTCCAAATCCGTATGTATTGCTATGTTGGTCTTGATCATACGCGGCTTCTTCTGGTGATACCCGGTCAGCCGAATCACGAATAGTTTCCAAAACTTTTAGCGCTGATAAATCTTTATTTAGTGAATAAATCAAACCGAAGACGCCCGCTACCACAGGGGTGGCAGCAGACGTTCCATAAAAACTTTGCGTATAGTTGAGATCGTCGAGATCATCGTGAGAAATTCCGGGTTTGTTGTAACCATTGTTACCCATGCGATCTGTGGTCGTTATACCCGAACTTTTGTCTGGACCTGTAGGTCCGACAAACTTTAGACAAGGACCAAAGCCCGACGCTTGAATTTTACGGTCATTGTTGTCAATACTACTGACGGCGATCACATCAGGATGTCCGGATATGTCTAGCCCGGAACTTCGACAAGCATTGCTCTGATGATTAGGCATTGCAAAAATAATAGAAATACCTTTTCCGCCGCGACTATTGACGGCCACATCATGAAGGGCCTGCTCGAGAAGCTCTGTCTCCGGTGTTCCAATTTTGTAACCCCAGCTATTGGAAATCACTTGGGCGCCCTGATCCCTAGCGTAGTACATCGCGGCCGCCGCATCTTCTATATCCGTATAAATCAATATAGGTAAAACTTTACAACCGGGGCAAACACCAGTCACACCTATGCCATTGGCGGAGGCGGCAATAAGTCCAGCAGTTGCGGTGCCGTGGCTATTGGCGGCGCCATAAAGCAAGTTATGATTATCGAGATCAAAGTTCCAACCTCTTACATCATCAATGAATCCATTTCGATCATCGTCAATTTTGTTTCCGGCGATTTCTAGCGTGTTGATGGCCCACGCATCTTTTAGATCAGGATGATCCTGCTCAAATCCCAGGTCAATGAGTGCGATCTTGATATTTGCATCGCCAGTCGTGTGTTCCCAAGCAGGAAGAACGTTTATATCGGCACCGACAAGACCACCTCTTTGGCCAGTGTTATGAAGGTGGTTCTGATGAACGAATAACGGTTCCATTGAAGGGTCCGCGCTGCGTGATTCTATGGGAAAGTCGAAAATCGGGTGCGAAAAAAGTACGTCCGCATGTTTGGAAAGCGTTTGTGATACCGCAATGGCGGCAAGCGGATCAGCGACATTTACAAAATAAAGACCTGACTTGTATCGCGAGCTCTCTAGCTTCAGACTACGGAGAGCCGCAATTCCAGAAGTTTTTGCATTTCTGCGCAGTTGAAAGACCAAGCGAGATTTGACTTTGGCTTCCACTCCAGAATCAAAGCGAATGGCTAAGCTTTCTCTATCTCCAGCTTTTGGCATCTGATAGCTAAAATTTCTTGGCTTTCCTTTGTAAAAATAGAAGCCAGAAAAGACCTGGGCGGAAAAGGCCTGGCTCGAACAGAATAGAGTCATAAGTGCCACAAACATCCATGTTTGCATTGAGATCTCCTACAGTCCTTGATCTGCTTGAATTATAGTAGACATGGAATCATTGTACAAGCGCCGCCAAAGCGGGAAGGTTCGCCTTCGCTTCGCTTTGGAAGAAAGATAAGGCTATTTGCAACCTAAGGCGTATTTATTGACGATGCTAGACACAACGTCTGGTAACTTTTCCACGTTCTTGACCAAGAATGCCTCGTCGGAAATATCCGAAATAAGCGAACTGCGACCACGTCCCATGACCCAGTCTTGTTCGGCTTCGCTAAAATCAGTCGTCGCTTCCCAATTAGCAGCCGCGGCGGCAAAGTCCGCATCTTTCGTATAAATGACCGTGATCATTTTGATTCCGGCATCGCGAAGGGATTTGGCCGAGTTAAAAACATCCTGCGGTTTATTCGAAGGAAATCCGTCGGACAGATTGATGATAACTTTTTGTCTCGCAGATACGCTTGAGGATGATCCCGCAAATATTGCTTTCGCGCGATCAAATGCGGAAACATAGTATGTCGATCCGCCCGGTGTTTTCGCAAAGTCCATGAGAGTAGTCAGTGTGGGAATACTAAAAGTTGATCCTGTGCTGACTTGACTCATGACGGTATTGGCGGATCCGGCATAAGATACGACAGAAAGCAAACTCGTAGAGGCTGCATCGGCAGAATCTAGATCTATCTTCTGCAGGTCTTTTGCAACACTTAAAACTGTGAGTTTTCGAACTGGGTCGCCAACGCATGTTGAACCGGACTGCTGTGGGCAATCTGTTCCGACTGCATTAATGGAGTTTTTATTACTCCCTGAGTTATCCACCAAGAAGATCAAGTTGGGAGCGCTGATTTTTAATCCCTGTTTTTGACAAACTTCTGCTGTGATGACGGGTTTAACGGGTGGAATGGAGGCTGGTGTGCCGCTTCCGCCAATCACTTCGACGTCGGGATCCACCCCTTTAGGGTCTGATGGTTTAATAGGTGTAGCGTTATTATTTTTCGGCGAGTCATCACCGAGCTCTGGTTTCTCTGGCACATCAATATACTTAACATCACGCTCGACATAAGCTGGTGGTTGCCCGCAAGCCGCGAAAAAAAACATTGTGAAAAGGGCCCATTTTATGGACGTCATAGACACCTCAATCTTTAAGAGAAACACGTAAAAGTCCGATCGGATGCAGGTTACCAGAACTTGATATTTTCCCAGTGGGAAGCAATATTGTAGGTTTTTCGCTTGGTTAATGGAGTCTACCGGGATGATTTTAAAGGCTTCTGAAGTTCCCTCTCACAGTTTTTGGTGGGTGCCGATCATTAGAAAATTGTAAGACCCCAGTCTGCCTACTTATTTTGAAGGACTAAATGCAAGACATCTTCTGGACAATCCTTCATGTTCTTAAGGGTTAGATGGATAGCGGACTGCGAATAAACCAACTCCAAACTTGCATTCTGCCCGTTAAACTCAAATACATTGTCTGAAATAGTTTGTTCGGTAAGCTGTCCGTCGCGTTTTTTCCAGCAGGTTTTCTTGGTCATAGTGGGCCGAAGAGTCGAATTTTCAAAATAGGCGGTGAGGTTTGAGCGGGAGGTTGAAATGATGCGCTCATAGACGAAACCTATTTTGCAAAGCATGCTGTCATTTTCCAGCAGTTTTCGAATTTGGACAAAATACAAGCTATCAAATCGATAGCTCTCTAGTTCCAAAGCTAGGGTGTGGCTAGGGCCGCAACGTTTCGTTGAGACGTGCCAACCATCGTCAATGTTGAACTCAGGCGTAAAGTTTTCAGAGTCGATCTTGGGAGAGGCAACTGGATTTGATGCGGGCTGATCTTCACCGCAAGCAAGAGTTAGTGACAAAGTCGTGACTAGGTAAAAAATGTGCGCCTTCATTCTTTCTCCTTACATTACTTCTTTTAGTAGATGAGGGTAGTGTAGCTCAACCGACCATAAATTGCCTTTGTAGAATGATGAATGGAGCGTAGTCCGCTTTGCTCAACAGGTCCTCGTTGAATATTCGGAAAATAGACTTTGACTGCCATAACCGTCGCCGAAATATGATGTCGCCTATTTGCAACTAGCTCTGATCCACGCCTAAGGTAGATCATATGAAAAAAGTGTGTCAAAATTTCGATGCAAAAATAATAATCGTAGATGATAACCGGGATGAGTACCCTATTGCGGATGTTATGTTGCAATCTATAGGCTGTGCCGCTACCTTTTATTATAGTGATTGCGACGCTGTTTGCTCGCAAAAGCATTACCGAGATCAGGCGTCTAACCAAAGAATGTTTTCGAGGAGCACACTATGAAACCATTACTTACAACATCCCAAACTCTGGACCTCGACGTCGTTCAGGAGCTTGTCACACTCGCGGCAACAGTGGAGGGTTCGTTCTTGAAAGAGACACTCGGTTCATTTCAGGGTCGATGCACTAGTTTCCTCAACACGATCGACGAAGGGATTGCCCGCGAAGACGAGACGAAAGTTGCCAATGCCGCGCACACGCTTGCAGGTTCAGCGGCAATCCTAGGCGCTTCCGCTTTGAGAGCCTGTCTCGTGCAAATAGAAGATGAGGCTAGAACGGGCCGATGGGATGGCGTTAACGAGAAACGCGCCGTGTTGGATTCGCTTTGCGACAACTCGCTCAGAGAACTTAAGAAGGCGTTTGGCTAAGTCATTCAGAGCGAAGAGAAAGATCCCCTCGAATTTATTTTCGAATCAATTGAAGTTGAAGCTTATCGTCTGCACAATCTGCCATCCCACCCAAAATAATTTGCATGCGATTTCCAAAAAGAGACATTTCAAGAGTTGAGATACTTCCCTCAAAATTAGCAACGTCATTACTGAGAATCTCTTTAGTCAGGCCTTCATTGCCTTTTTTCCAACATGTGGTTTTGACTTGAGTAGGTCGTAGAATCGCAGTTTCCTTGTATACAGATTTGCTGACTTCATAACTTGAAATCAGGCGTTCAAAGAAATGGCCCATTTTGCAAAGCATCTCGTCCGTTTCTGAAAACTTCTGGACGCGCACAAAGTACGAGTCTCCCACCAAATAGCTTTCGAGCTCCAGGTGCGCAGCTGTGATCTGCCCGCAAGTTTTTGTTTCGACGATCCAGCGCTCTTTTATATTGAATGAAGGGACGCCTTCTTCGGATTTGCTATCAGCGGACGGATCTTTTTTTGGCTTTGGTCTCTTAATGCCACAGGCAAACGACAACAAGCCTAAGGCAACTAAAAATAAGAATGGCATCCGCATAATGTCCCTTTAGATTTTTTTTCAATTTCTTTGGAGCACCGTTATATTGGATGGAGAGTTAAACTCTAAAAATTTTTTATGAATGATTGCCCGACTGCATGGAAACCTCGAGGGGCGTTTTGCTTAGCACGGAAAGTGCGACGCGGAGTGGAGAATAGGAGATTCGAACTCCTGACCCCTAGAATGCAAATCTAGTGCTCTACCAACTGAGCTAATCCCCCATAGGCGTCTTTTTCAAGCGGGTTCGAATGTAGCAAAATTACAATCGGAATTGCAAGCTTACTTCACGACGAACCCGTTTTTTGCGCAAATTCTCAACACTGTAACGACTATGATAAATTCTTACTTACGAAATCCCAGTTTGTAAGCTTCCAAAAAGCTTCAAGATACTTTGGACGAGCGTTTCGATAGTCTACATAATAGGCGTGTTCCCAAACATCGCAGGTCATCAACGGCTTCAAATCACTTGTCAACGGGCAACCCGCGTTTGAAGTTTCGACGATATCCAAACCTTCTTTTACCTTAACAAGCCAAGCCCATCCCGAACCAAAAAGTCCAACGGAACGATTGGTGAACTCGGTTTGGAATTTTTCAAACGTACCCCATCTTTTTTCGATGGCCGCTAAGAGCGTACCGGTTGGCTTGCCACCACCTTTTGGCGACAAGCAATTCCAGTAGAAAGTGTGATTCCAGACTTGTGCAGCGTTATTAAAAATAGGCCCATTTGACTTTAGAATGACTTGTTCAAGAGTTGAGTTTTCGAACTCCGTGCCTTTGGTCAGCTCGTTGAGCTTATTAACGTAATTTAAATGATGCTTACCGTAGTGATACTCAAGAGTTTCCTTCGAGATATGCGGCTGCAGTGCTTCCATGCCATATGGTAATTCTGGTAATGTAAATGCCATCAGATTTTCTCCTCAAAATATATTGATGCCCAATATGGGTTTCTTTCCTCCCTAGGGACCATAAAGGTCCATAGAGGACGACTATCATAGTCTCCTGGTGATAATTGGGAAAGGCCCTAGATTCTGCCATACTGGCTTTTTAAAATATCATTAGATATCAGGTAGTTATAATATATTTTGGCACTCTATTGATATTGATTCTCAATTTTATTACTCTTATGCCGATAAGCCAAGAAGAGTGGACAGGGACACGAGGACTCAGGGAATATGTACGTTTGTTTATGTCATGGCCTGACTGACAAGAAGATCAAAGAGATCATCGAAGAAAAAGGCTGCCGACAAATCAAAACTCTTCAGAAAGATTGTTCTGCTGGTAAGGACTGCGGGTCTTGCGTATTGCAGCTTAAAAAAATATTAAAAGAGTATGACCATATTTGTGCGCCTCTGACCCCAGAGGAAGAAGAAGCGCAAAAAAAGAAACAAGCGTAATTCTACGTGGCTTTAGCGAAGTAGGACTACAACTGTTCCGCCAAGTAAGCCTTCTCACCAATATCCGAAATAATTTTCAGTTGTGACTCGAGCCAATCCACGTGACGTTCTTCGTCCACAAGCATAGTTTCGAACATTTCGCGCGTAGTGAAGTCTCTTGCTTCCGTCGCAACAAGGACAGCCTTACGGAACCTTTCAACAGCATCGTATTCCATTTGCAAGTCAGATTGAAATTGCTCTGGAACCGTTTCACCAATATTTAACTTATTAAGTTTTTGCAGGTTCGGCATGCCTTCCAAGAAGAGTATGCGATCCACAAGCTTTTGAGCGTGTTTCATTTCATCGATGGATTCTTCGTAAACTTTCGAAGCAATCTTTGTGTAGCCCCAGTCCGCGCAGATGCGCGAGTGAAGAAAGTATTGGTTGATAGCCGTAAGTTCGGCCGTTAAAACGTCGTTCAAAGCATCAAGTACTTTTTTGTCACCCTTCACAATTCGCTCCCATGCATGTCCGATTCATAGTCTTTTGAGACGACAATACCCTAACATGAAGGCAGTGAAGTGGCCATCACCTTTTAGATTTGAAAATGGTTCTCAATATCAGGCGCTGTGATTTTCAAGTAAACCTGTTTGAAAATCACCGACATCGAAGCTATCGACCTGAATCGCATCCAGGCGCGCTGCTTCAGCTTTTGCTAAAACATCGGCTTCATTTTGAGTGATGACTTTCTGTTTCAATGCCGCTTCGATAGAGGCACCAATACGTGCTTTTGGTATAACGCCTTTGCGCATGGCTTTGCGAATCGTACCGTAAATATTCTCGGCCATAATAATCAGTTTTAAAGCGTGTTCGTAGCGTCCTAATGCCGACTCAGGATCTTCTGGAACAAACATACCTTCCGTTAGCTGTTCGCGAGCCGTCATATTTGTTGAGATGATGTCGCAAAGGCTATTGCCAAGTCTATCGTCCGGCATTTGACCAAATCCATTCAAGCGGAAAAAGAATCCCCAAATCTTGCCAAGTATACTTAAGCCCGGTTTATCCAGGTTGTCGAAGATGCCATCGAAACCTTTTTGGATTTGCGCAAAGCTATACTGCATAGACCAATGCATAAATGGTTCGTGTTCTTTCTTGCAACCTTCAGAAACAAATCGTTTCAATATCGCGCTGCTAATGTACATCCAACTTAAGACGTCAGCGTAGCGACCAGTCATCTGCTCGCGCATTTTCAAATTTCCGCCGTACGCGCCCATAGCGACATCGGACATAATCGAAAAAGTAGCGGAGGCCCAAGAAATTTTTTGGAAGTAGCGTTTCGTTTTGCGATTGCCAACGCCAACGGCTGCTAGTCGTCCACGTGTCAAATAAAGGAGTTTAGCGCGACATGTGTTTTTAACTACGAAGCCAATATGACCCCAGAAAGCCCTATCAAAATCAGGCAAATTATTTGCATTGACGGCTTTCACTTCCGCATAAGCGAAAGGATGACATCGTATAGCACCTTGACCGAAGATGATCATGGTTCGCGTTAAAATATTTGCGCCTTCAACTGTGATGGCAATCGGGGCTGCAATGTATCCGTTAGCAATATTGTTGCGAGGTCCACGTGAGATACCCGCGCCTCCCAAAATATCCATAGCATCGTTTGCCGCCATGCGACAAAGTTCAGAGGTGTGGTACTTGGCAATGGCCGAAACAACGGCAGGCTTCAAGCCACTATCCACCGCACCACAAGTATATGTGCGAACGGCTTCTGCTAAGTAAGCAAACCCCGTCAGGCGAGTAAGCGGCTCACGTATTCCTTCAAACTTGCCAATTTCAATGCCGAACTGGCGACGAATGTTGGCGTAGGCACTGGCCGTGCGCAAACAACGTTTGATTCCACCAGTGCCTTGCGCCGGAAGAGAAATCGCTCGTCCCGCCGATAAGCTTTCCATAAGCATCTGCCAACCTTTGCCGACGCCACTAGCGCCACCAATGATTTGATCAATCGATACAACTACGTCTTTACCGTGCGTCGGGCAGTTGAAAAACGGAACACCCATAGGGTTGTGGCGCTCGCCAAGCTTGACGCCAGGTGTGTTGCTAGGAACAAGTATGCACGTGATGCCAAGATCTTCGCCTTTGCCGAGGATATTGTCAGGGTCACGAAGTTTGACAGCCAATCCCACGAGCGTAGAAATCGCGGCCATGGTGATGTAGCGCTTTTCCCAGTTCAATCGAACTTTGACTGTTCCGTCGGTGTCTTTAAAAAGTACGCCACTGGAAGTGATCGCACCTGCGTCTGAGCCAGCCGTCGGTTCGGTGAGGGCAAAGCAAGGAATCTCACGCCCATCCGCCAGACGCGGGAGATAATAATCTTTCTGAGCTTTCGTTCCATAATGGGCGAGTAACTCAGCAGGTCCCAGCGAGTTGGGAACCATCACATAAATACTAAGTGGAATCGAATGCGAACCAACTTTTTGCACAACGGCGCTGTTACCTAATGCCGAAAAGCCAAGTCCACCGTATTCCTTCGGCACGATCATACCAAAAAACTTCTCTTTTTTTAGGAAATCCCAGACTTCTTTTGGAAGGTCATTGGTTTGAAAAACTGTCCAGTCATCAATCATGGCGCAAAGTTTATTTACTTGGTTATCAATAAACGCTTGTTCATCGTACCGAAGTTTTTCATATTTTTGATTCATCATGCGGCGATAATTTGGAGTTCCTGAGAACAACTCACCATCCATCCAAGTCGTACCAGCTTCGAGAGCGATGCGTTCTGTTTCAGATATCTGAGGCATGATTTTTAATTTTTGAATGATACTTAAAACAATTTTGGAAACGAGGAGTTGACGGAGGACTGGAATATTGAAAACCAGCAACACGAGTACGGCAAGTGCAATGAGCAAAACGGGAGCTTTGAAACCTGCCAAGGCAAGCAAAATAAAAGCTGACCAAAGCCACAAAGGTGATCCGAAGAATCCGAGAAACAGACCCGCAAATAGGGTGCCTAAAATCGCGATCCACAAACACTCATGAAACATTCCATAAAACTGCATGGTTTCGGCCCTTAGAAAGATTAATGGCTGAGCACGTTAACTGCTCCAAAGCCCCTGTTATGTATTCGGTCACCAGCTTGCGAAGTGTAGCATTTCCTGGCTGAAGTCGTTATGGAAAGTTTCTATATCTGTTCAAAATGACTTCGCTTTTGTCTAATTTTTGGTGACCAATCAGGTGAGATGATTAGTAGAAAAGCAGATAAAGTTTGAGCGAACCTTTAACTCTCATCTTCTTCATATGCAGATCGGCGTATTTTTCTAAATAGGGCCCATGGTTTCAACGATTAAACGAAAACCGCTTTTGCCATCCCCGCGCCTCCAAAATGCTTTAATTTCGAATCCCCCCATACTGCGACCCCGGGCCCCGCAGTACTGGGGGATTCGTTTTTATTGGCGGAGTGCTTGTTGAACTTCCATCTCGTTGCAGTAAGGCATAGAAGCGTATGGGCGAAGAGCTTCATTAATAATGTCGGCGATATCTGCGGACGTTTCGCCGGCGGCAGAAAGTATATTCACGATTTGGCTAAAAATCATTTCGGCCATGCCATCGCTCAGATCTTCTTGGGATAATTCTTTGTCGGACGAATCCAAATAGCTCACAAGCGTTTTCAAAGTTCTGGTTTGCATATCATTGTCTGGCTCGCGCAAATTGCCCAATGCAATTTCTACATCACGTAGTTTCTGCAAGAGTACTTTCGTGCTTTTTTTAGTTTCTTCGTTTGTGCTCAACATTCGTCCCTCCGAGGGCCACAAAGTGCCTTGAGAAGGGTAGGGTCGTCAAGCCTCTATAACATCAGGTGCGTTTATGCCGATTTTGCTGCATAAAATGAATATCGGTTGCAGTCATCCGCCACATTGATTATCGGTTAATGCCCTTGAATAAAAGCAAATGAGCCCCTATGAGCAAATTCTCCACTCCAGATTATGACCAAGCCTGCGAAAGTTTTCGCGCGTTCCTCAAAACTATTAACCAACTGCGAAACCCCAACGGAGGATGTCCTTGGGATCTAAAGCAGTCCATCGCCTCGCTTCGACCTTATATGTTGGAAGAAGCCTATGAAGCCGTGGAGGCGATGAGTCGCGGCGAGCGAGATGACATCGTGGAAGAGCTTGGTGACGTACTTTTGCAAGTTGTGTTGAATGCGCAAGTTGGATGCGAGTTGCATGACTTCGAAATCAAAGATGTGATTGATGCCATCAACAATAAAATTTGGGAACGACACCCGCATGTTTTTTCTGGCCTTGAAGGAATCGATACGGAAGAAAAAGTAAAAGAGAACTGGCAGAAGTTAAAGGAACAGTCCAAGGGCGTCTCGATTGATCCGTTCAAAGACGCCAAAGATATGGGGAAGAATTACCCGGCAGTGCAACAGTCCCACAAAATCGGAAAAATATCTGCTAAAGTGCAGTTCGATTGGCCGGACTTGGCCAGTGTTTTTTCGCAGTTTGAGTCCGAAGTCAAAGAACTCGCGATCGAACTTAACGCCAAGAAAATAGATAAAGCGGCCGCAACCGAAGAAGTGGGCGATGTGTTCTTTTCTCTTGTACAGGTGTGCCGGCATATGGGCATCGATCCGGAGTTAACCATCTTTGATGCGAACCAAAAGTTTTTGGGGCGCTTCGACAAAATGATGGCGCTTGCGGAGAGACGTGGCGTGGACTTTTCGAAGTTAAGTTTAGACGAAAAAGAAAAACTCTGGCAGGACATCAAGTCCTATACACAAGCATGAAGTGCGCAGTGACTTGCTTCATCTCGCGTCTCTATTTCAATCGTTATATGCATCTGGTGTTGGGCGTTGACTATATTGCGGACACCTTCTTTAATTTTTTTTCCATCTTCTGTGGTGTAGGCGTTTTTGACGACCACATGAATAGAGGCTACGTGATTTTGACCGTCCAAAGACCAGCAGTGAAAGTCGTGAATGCTTTCAACATGGAGAATTTGTCTGATTTTTTGCGACAATCCCTCCATATCGACTCCTTTAGGGGTGGTTTGTAAGATAATCTGAACGCTGGGAGCAATAGCGCGGATGGCGCCCACAAATATCACGATGGCAATGATGATTGACAAAATAGGATCCAAAATCGGCAAATGCACAAAGCGCATGACAACCGAAATGACCAAAACTGCGGCCCACCCCATGACATCTTCCCAGAGATGCCAACTCAAAACTTTTTCGTTGTGCCCGTGGCCATGCTGAAGTTTCCAAGCTGCAAAACCATTTACGGCGAGACCTAGTATTGCCAGACCTATCATTCCATTGAGATGCGGCATCTCAGGACTGCTGAGTTTAGGAATCGATCGCGCCACAATGTAGATCGAACCGCCCAATAGTGCGAAGCCTGTCACCAAACTTGAAATAAGGGAAAGCCTTCGATAACCATAAGAGTGTGTTGCGCTAGATTTGCGCTTAGACATTTTTTCCATGACGAGCGCGAAACCCAATGCGATGCTATCGCCAAAATCATGGATGGCGTCAGACTGAATAGCGTGGCTGCCAACTAAAATTCCACCAACTAACTCGATGATGGCAAAGACAAAATTGAGTATGAATGCAAGGCGGATATTGGAAACGCTTGAGTTCCCGTGTTCATGGTCGTGATGGTGATGATGTAGTCCCATAGCAGTGATTATACATGGCGCAGGGACACGTTCCAAGGTATAACCTCGACCACTTTGGTTCATTAAAGGTGTTCACATCATGTTTTATCTCGCGTTGTGCGTACTGTGGCAATTAGCGGCTCCGTGGTTGTGTGCGATCATTAGCAAACATCCCACTTCGGCGAAGTATTTGGGTTGGACCATCAACATTTATATCGTTTTTGCAGTCGTCGTGCATATCCTACCGGAAAGTTTTCATATTGTCGGTTGGTGGGCGATCATTCTCGCACTCGTGACAGCCGTAGGCTTTTGGTTTCTGGAAGCGTATTACCAAAACGAGAATCGCGAAATGTCCTATATGGTGTTGGCTGTGGCATTAGCGGGCCTCATGCTTCACATGGCAATCGATGGCGCGGCTATCTTTGAGTCGGACACATCGCATTCGTTGCAGGATTTCCATGGGGGGCATTCGCATCAGCATTTAGCCTGGGCAATCGTAGCTCACCAGTTTCCCGTTTCGCTATTTTTGTGGATGACTTTGACAAGATATCTTTCGACTTATGTCAGTTATTTTTGGATGGTCGTTATGGGTCTCGCGGCAATCGTCGGTTATTACAACTCACACTTTCTTGTGGATCATGTTCATCCTGATATAGCTTTTGCAATGCTTCAAGCCATTGCGGGAGGAGCACTCATTCATTGCGTCTGGCATCCGCTCCACGTTCATGACGCTCACGTACATGGTGAAGACTGTAAACACGAAAGTCATTAATTCAGGGACACATAACTAAATTGTATAAATAAAGAACCCGAAGTTAAAAAACTTCGGGTTCTTTATTTATACAATTTAGTTATGTGTCCCTGAATTAAAAAGCCGCGTTTAACACGCGGCTTTTGCATTTCGTAAATTCAAGAACTCTCTAGTAAATGATCTCGCGTCCAGCGATGTGACCAGTGCTTCGGGTATTGCATCCACACGTACGATTGCCGGCTGATTCAAAGCGGGTCGTGCAGGCGATACAAGTGCGAACCTTGATTTTGATGGGAGCCAAATTAGCCAAGCGCCGAGCATGATTTTTAAGCTCGATGTCTTTTACCACAGAAGGCGGCAACCTCTTGACCTTGTTGGGAAAATTCGTCGTGATGTTTGTTTTTGTTTCCATAAACTTTCTTGGCAAGTAAAATCGTAGTTAGCGAAAAAATCCAGATCGTGAAAATTTGGAAGACGGACGCCCGGACTCTATTGAAAGCTGCCTAAAAAGTCAAATTGAATCATGTTTATATCAAAATTTCAGAGGTTTACCTTAATGATGCGGTCCATTTTCCTCATCGCTTTCTTTGTCATACTGGGAAAGCCGCTTGTGGGCTGCAAAAGTGTCGGAACGTCGACCCTCACCTCCGGAATTGTCGATAACTCACGAGATTTTGGTCTTGGCGAAGTTTATGTCAAACCAATCACAAACGAGATCATCGCAATCCTGCCACACTTAGCCGATTTTAATGGGCACATTCTTCTTGGCAATTTGCAAATTCAAATCGTCTTCAAAGGTATGAGTGGTGCTTCGGACAAAGCTTTCGAAAAAAAAGTTCATGATCAGAAAATAATGCGAGTGTTTAAGCGTCGCGATAAGAAAACGTGGGAGATGGAGCCATTTCAAGGCTTAAAGTTTGCGGTTGGCAATCAACCTTTGTCGGAAATGGAAGATGTTTCTTTTTCACCCGTCACCGCCTCAAAAGAGGCCGGAATCAGTGTGAGCTTTCGTCAAGCAACGCGTCGATATGAGCTGTATGTTTCTCTCGGTTCTTCGGCATCTTTTATTGCAATGGAATTCAGATCTCAGAATAAACAAACTAAGGTTTCAAAACTTGGTCTTATTTTCGATACTGACCACTTAGATGTCGTGGGGCCTCTGAAAGGTGAGCGGGGCCAGTCCGTGGGCTTCTATCAGAAACTTAAAGAAATAAGTGTCGTCAGCTTGCAGTCTTTTACACTTAGCAAAACCGAAGATGAATTGCGCATGGACGTCGTAGCACCGGAGTTGAAGTTTGAGTTTCTGTTATTTGTGGATGCTCCGGAGCAGCAAATGGCGACGACTGCGGCATTGGCGGAAGGTTCTTACGGTCGTTTAAAACTGCGATGCGTCAAATGCGATCTGCCTGTTTCGCTATTTGTCCTAACTCAGGATAGAGAACCGCTGTTTAAGCTCACTGCATCACCGGTTCTCGAAAGAAATTTCGTGATGCCTGTAGGAACTTATATTTTTTCAGAGGATTCTTTGGGTCTCAAAGTGTGGTCTCAGAAACCAGTCGAGATTATTAGAGATCTAGAACACATCTACGAAGTTTCCAATCGGGGCTCTTCACAAATTATAGTAAAAATTGATCCGTCAGATGAACCGAGGGGACTATCGAGTTTTGAAATCTTCAAAAAAGACTCCACTACCGGCCAGCCTTTTTTGGTTATGAATGAGCCTGAACCCGTCGTTCATCGCAATAAAATCGTCACGGAAAAAAATGTTTTGTCATTGACCCTTCCCAGCGATCAGTACACCGCGCGTCTCATCAGTCAATGGCATGGCAAATTATGTGAGTTCGATATCAAGGGTCCATCAAACCAAGCTGTCGAACATGATTGCCGACTTTCCAAAGGCAAGGCAGATGCCACGAAGTGGGTGGACCATCGACAGCACTTTGAGAAAATTAGTTTTACCGAATCACGCTTTCGATGGCCTATTACCATCTACCCTGTGAGTGTGGGAACGAAAGAACTTTGGCAGAACATGTTTGGTGATCGTGATGACATTCAAGTGAGTGAGGCAAGGGATTTTTTAAATATCCGTAAAAGTATGGCCCTGGTTGTTTTGGGTTGTCCTGATTTTAGTCGAACTTTGACCGAATTTGAAACAACACTCAGAGGGCTGCAACCAGACGCGGTCGAAGTCTTCGGCTGCAACTTGCGTTACGACTATAGTCTCTATATAGGAAAAGTAGTTGAAGTGATGAACGGCATACAGCGCAACGTGGTGTTCATATCGCCGGATGAAAATGCCATCAATCGGTTACCGCCAAAACTTGCGATATTTGACAAGTCCGTCCCAGGACCAAACGAATTGGAAAAGTGGGCCGGTTTAATGCGTCGAGGAGAATTTAGTTTGGTTTGGGGTAGTCGTTTGCAGCCATCAGGTACAACATTATCGACGCGTGAAGTGGAAATTAAGAATTTGCCTGGTGCGTTCCCGCGTAAAATTATATTCATTTCAAATCATGGTAAGTCAATTGAAGTACCGATTCGTGATACAAGTGATTCTCTGGAATTGATCAAGGAAAAAGTGCCTAAATTTCCTCATGCTTCATGGTGGCGTGCCGAAGTCTGGGGCAGCTGGGGCAAAAATCCTGCGGCAAACGAAGAATTAACATTATTAGGTGTTACGAACTTTCAGAAAAATTTGTAAGCTACTTTGTCCCCGGACATTGGAGTATACATGTCTCATATCCCTGCAGAAATTATTCGTAAGAAAAGAGATGGCGTCGCGTTGTCGCGTGATGAGTTGCAGTTTTTCGTCACGAACTTTCTTGCTGACAAAATTTCTGAAGGTCAAATGGGTGCCTTCTTGATGGCCGTCACTCTGAAGGGAATGACGATGGACGAGACAGCCTCCATGACGGAGCTTTCGCGCGATTCGGGTCAGATATTCAAATGGCCGCAGTGGCAATCCTTGGTCGTCGACAAGCATAGCACGGGCGGCGTCGGTGATAAGACTTCGATGGTACTGCTGCCACTTTGTCTATTAGAAGGTTTAAAAGTTCCCATGATGGCTGGTCGAGGTCTAGGCCACACCGGTGGAACGATTGATAAGTTGGAATCCGTCCCTGGTATGCGCGTACGTCTCACTGATGAAGAAGTGGAAAATATGATGACCGTCCATGGCGGCGTATTGATGGGGCAAACTGAAAATATCGTACCGCTCGATTATCGTCTCTATCATTTGCGGGACGTGACAGCGACAATCGAATCGATTCCCTTGATTGTCACATCTATTCTTTCTAAAAAACTGGCGGAAGGCGTCAAAGCACTCGTCATGGACATAAAGTTTGGTAGTGGCGCGTTTATGCAAGATCTTCCGCAAGCCAGGGAACTCAGCCATTGGCTGATAGAAGTCGGAAAGCGCTGCGGTTTGACCGTTCGTTGCGTACTATCCAACATGGGATCACCGTTAGGAAGAACGGCTGGCAATGCCCTGGAGATTAAAGAATGCATCGATGTTTTGCATGGCGCCGGACCTCAGCATACTCGCGAGCTATCGGTGGAACTGGCGGCACATATGGTTCAGATGGTTCACCCGCATAAAAATCTAGAAAAAATCAAGCAGCAACTATGTGTCTACTTGGAAAACGGCAAAGCGTGGCAAGTGTTTAAAAACATTATGGGTGCTCAAGGCGCGAAAGTCGAAGCGTTGGAAGATGTGTCATTGCTTCCCAAAGCAAAGTATACCGAACATGTTTTTGCGCCGCACGATGGTTACGTGTCCGAAATTAATGTTCGCAAACTTGGACTATCAACTGTTGTCCTTGGTGGCGGCCGTCTTGCATCTAAAGACAAAATCGATCATGCCGTGGGACTTTCCCAGATGACCGGACTGGGAGAGTTTCGTAAATCTGGCGATATTTTGTGTTCTATCGAGTCTAATGATCAGCAAAAACTTCAACAAGCCAAGACGATGGTGGCAGAAGCCTACCAATTTTCCGATAAACCAAAGGTCTTCAAACTTATAGAGGAAGTGATTTCGTGACACACATTCCAGGTCGTAAAACGAAAGTTCTTTTTAATGCCGAAACCATTCAACAACGCATCAGCCAGTTAGGCCAGCAGATTACCAAAGACTACGCGGGACAATCGGTCTTGGTCGTTGGCGTCCTCAAAGGGGCTATCGTATTTATGACGGACTTAATGCGAGCCATCGAGCTTCCGATCGAAATCGATTTTATTGGCGCGCAAAGTTATGAGGGCACTCAAAGTACCGGCCACGTCAGATTGACGCATGACTTGTCGCGTGAGATCAAAGGCCGGCATGTGCTGATCGTCGAAGACATTATCGATACTGGCTATACTGTGGATTACTTGTTGAAAACTTTGGCGGTACGCCAGCCGAAGTCCCTGAAGATTTGTAGCTTGCTATCAAAGCCTGAAGCCCACGTTATGAAACACAAAATCGATTATTTTGGTTTCGAGATTACAAGGGAATTCGTAGTGGGTTATGGCTTAGACTTGGACGGACTATACAGAAATTTGCCCGAAATCGTGCAAATCACGGATTAAGAGAACTGGCCAATTATTTTGTCGCAAAGCCACAAGGTGAGACGATTCGAACGATATTTAAAGTAGAATTCAAGAAATCATAGTCGGAATAAATGAACTTTTGCGCGAAAGCCATGATGACGTTGCCATTATTGTTTTCGTCGCAATTGCGGACGACAGATACGCGATGAGGGCGACCTATACACAAAACATTTAACGTGGCTTGCAGAGACTTATCGAAATCTGCGGCGCTGACTTGGTCCTCAATGGATATGCCGCCGCCGCATTCGCCTACTTGATTTTTACCGCCAATAACACTCTCTACCGAGTATTTTCCTTCGTCAACCCCTGTCAAAGGTCTTAGCAGTCGCACGCGAGATGATCCTGATTCCGCTACATAAATATCACCATTGGACTGCAGTGAAGCACCCGAGGGGCGTGAAATATAGGTTAGAGTTCCATTCGCTTTGTCACTGAAATCAGTCGACACCCCTTTTCCTAAAATATAAGTGATTTTTGACTTTGCGAAATAAGGTAAAGTGCCATCATATCTATAATGTTTGATGTCTCCCCAATTCGAATATTCTTGCTGATTAGGGGAGGCGAGCGTTCGTGTTTTTGTTGCTGAGTTGTATTCATACATTGGATTAACTAGAATAATCGGTTTGACTTTACCAAGCTGATAGCCTCTGTTCTCGGTCAAATACAAATTATACTGATCATCCATTTCAATGGAACTATTGCGTTGCAAAACTTCGCTCATATTTTCATCGGGTGCGATATTAATGCATTGGCTATTGGAAGGATTCTTAAGGTTATCAACATAATAAAATCCAGAGTCGGCTAAAAAGAATAACTCGTTCTTTGGTCCGATCACCATAGCATTAGGATTACGGCATTTGTAAGATAGTACCTCAGAGATATCACCGTTTTTCGCCACGTGCAGGATTTTTCCTAAGCCATCAGAAACATACAATTTATCTTCTTTGTCAAATACGGAAACTATTCCAGAGAATCGGTTACGCGAAACAGTTTTGATCTGACCGTGGACGTCAATGATTTGCATGACATTGGACTTATCGCGCAGTATTCCAAGAACGATGGTTTCGCCGGTTTTTGTGACATGGACGCGATGGACTACAGAATACTGAAGTTCAGTTGAAGGCTTCGGCGCTTCATTTTCCGGCAATCTGCCGATGATTTTCTTCACCTCACCAGCTCGATTGACCTCGAATATCTCTGAATTGCCAAAAGACTCCGAAAAAAGTACAAAATACGAATCAGTCCCACTTCTGGATAAACGAAAAGCCAAAATTTCTGGAGAAGTCTCACTTTTGTACATGAACGAATCTTCAGTAAAAAGCTGGCCACTATTGTCGACTTGATACTCTATGTACCCATCTTTGTATTTGTAGACTCTCACTTCGTTTTTTGTCGTAAAATCCGTATTCTTCGCGATAGTAAAGATGCTCATCGAGTTGTCGGAATGTATGACAAATGAAACTTTGCTCGATATAAAAGCTTCGCGCGCAATACCAATAAGGCTGTTCTTCGGTGTGCCAAGTAAAACGTTTAGTCCTTTGCCGACAACGGTCGAGATGATTCCAGATTTGTCAATTTTGCGAATGCAGTTTCCATATAAATCGTCACCAGCACATTGGCCGACAAAATAAATTTCGTCGTCAGTGCCGACTGCTAGGTTTGAAAAATTGCCGATGGATTGATTGGCAACGCTGCCACCATCGTCCGGAGTGCCGAAATAATATGAATGATCAATGCCGGCGATGGTCTCAAGTGTGTCTGTGCTTGTTATTCTCTGTATAGCAGCTAAACCGTAGCTGTTTTTACCTAACAGCACTTCTCCATTCTTTTGAACTGCGATTTGATCAAGCGTATTTACCGGCGAAGACATGGGATTGGCAGGAATGTATTGGTAAAGTAATTCAACTTTATTGTTGATTTTGAGAACACGTGCATTTCGATCGCTATTGCTTTTATCGAGAACGTATAGTCCATCGTCCGTACATGCCATGGAGACGATTTTAGTAAAAAAGATTCGGAATGGACTACTGATCTCATTTAAATTTCCAGAATTAGCACTGCCGGCAAACAATGTGTATTTTGTATCTTGGAATTTATAAATGAAATTATTTTGTGAAAAATACAGCGTACCATTCGAGGCGCAGAATTGTGCATTCTGGTCGAGGCTCTTGTTAAGAGAGTCTAGACCTACAGTTTGAAAGCCAAATTTTTGTTGCGATGCATTCAGCTGCAATTTGGCTGACGATTCACGAACAAATACGCGTGGAATTTCGGCGACAAAGCCGTATGTTGAGACTGCGTAAGGAAGAAGTACAATGCTAGATTCTGTTTTGGTGTTTTCGTCGCGAGTAAGTTCGACATTCATTTGCAGCTGAGTTGCCACGAAACTATCAAGTTTAACATCACAAGAATACCTTAGAGACGATTGCGAAGAAGAGCAGTTGGAATGCGCAAAAGAGGAGCCAGATACGAACTTTGGCAAACCCCACGTGAGCTGAAGTCCGTTCTCAATATGACCCGGTACAACTTCATTGCCATTCGCGTCACTTGCGACCACCGCGCAGTCAATTCGGTAATCGTTTTTGGAAATTTTCTTAAAACCACAGTTGGAACGTGCGTTTTCAAAAGTGAGTTGGCCGCCTGTCACAACTGAGGGCATGGACACCCCATCGTTATCCGCTTCACCTTTTCCGAGGCCGCCCACTGCATCGCGTTCTTCTACTTCGCTTGGATTGCAGGCCCCTAGCCAAATCAGTTGGCTCAAAATGACGATGGTTTTGAAAACTACTAACTTCAATTTCGCTACCCCTATCCCACCTGGTCGGAAGCGGGCGGGGAGCAGCTGAGAAGAATTTGCGGTCACAATAAAGTCTTGAGATTTCATTATGTTATGCTGAAAATGGGAAAGTATTTCATTGGCCCTGCGATCCAGGGGTTTCCAAAAGTCAGATTTCCCACGGCAGGGTTAGGGGTGTCGAGCTGGTGATTTCGCGGCAGCGAGCACTTCTAAAAAACTAGTTGGTGCTGCGAAAGTTAGGATTGTTAATACCACAACCCAAGGCAATGCCAAAGATGCCATCGTTAATGCATATCCTATGATTTATTGCGTTCTTGAAGGCTTAAAATTATACTAGCGCTTAACTGCGCCGCTTCATGAAAATTTGAACGCCATTGCTGATGGGCATCTTTGCCAATGGCGTTCGTTATGCCAAGAATCCCTGTAAAGCTCGCTGAAACGCCTGCTATTTGTCTCGCGCAAGAATAAAGCTCGAGATTTTCTACAGTATTTTTCGGAATTAATTCTACCGGTAATTCATTCGATAAACTGACATTCGTTGAGCAAATCACCTTTACTGAGTCAAGTTCCGCTAGGGCGGATAAAGGACGATCCAGCTTCAGAATCGGATCGGGCTTCACCGCATAAGATAACCCATGTCTTTCACAAGTCGGCAGCCACTGAACGGTCGCCGCACGGACAATGCGAACGCCTTCGAAGTTTCCGAAAGTTCCCGCAGTTCCGATATAAATGACATTCTTATTTTTAAAAGAAGTAAGATTGGATGCGACAAATTGCGCGCTATTGATGGGCCCGATGCCCACTTCAAAAAACTGTGCGTCAGAATAAAAAGAGCGGCTCTGAAGTTGCTCCCTAAGGGGGGCGTATTCAAAAGCCGCTGCGGAAATCACTACTAAATTCGACTTACTTTCTGGGTGCACACTTTACTTTCTTGGAGCGCTGCGACGTTCAGAACGTTGCTCAGGCATTTTTTTAAGTTCGTTCATCAAGTTATTGATGCGCTCTAAGCTTTTGCGGATTTTCGTAATACGGTCGCCAAATCCTTCAGCATGTGTGCCTTTGAGATGTGGATTGCCAGAAACGCGGCCTTCTAAATGACTTAAGTAAAGTGGGGTTCTGCCTTGAGCGAGTTCATCATTGATCGCTTTTTTGCGGCGGAAGGAAGAAAGTTCGACGAGTTGACCAGGTTTTTTCTCATTGCTCATTTTGGGGCTCCATTTCAGCATCAGTTACAACATTTAACAGCTTGGAATTCAACAGGGGATCGGAGAGCACAATATATATAGAACCTTAGTTCTTGATCTTATAAGAACGAAGCACCGACTTATTGGCGTCTTTACGTTCTTTTTCTAAACGAGATTTATTCTTGTGATTTTGGTTCATGGTTTCGACGAGAAGATCAAAAAGACTTTTTTGGTTTTCGCCTTCTTGACCAGGAACGGCGCTAGCGGCTTTCTCTTTCATCGACTTGGCGTCTTTGAGAGAGATGATTTTTTCAGATCCGGAATCATTCTTTTGCATGGTCTGGGTACCTCCAACAGCATATTTAGCAACTCAGCGGGACGACCTATCCCTTGCTATGGTTAGAGCAAGTCTTATACCATATGCTGGCATGGGCCGTGGCTTTGGGGTCTATGTAAAAAATCCTTTGAAAACAGTCAATTAAGGCGAGGATGGGGCGTCCGAGGTGGATCTCACGTCGATAAACGCCATTTGAATATGATCAGGTGTCAACGAAACAGTCGATCATAGCACTCAGCCCTTTGCCCATCTTTCTAAAAAAAAGGCCGGATCAAATATCATTGAACCGGACCTCATGATTTGATGAAAAAAAGCCCTGCGGCCTTACTCTAAACTATCGATAAGCGGCAAACCATTACGGTCATAAGTTACGGTCGCTTCGGTATCGTCACCTTCCGTGTAACTCATATTTGCCCAAAGCTTATAGCCGATAAGTTCGCCTTTTTTATTGACGACTCGGTAGTATTTACTATCAATGACGTCGTAATATCCGTCACCCATCGCAAAGGCGATATCGAAACTGTCCAAGCGGTCGCGGACCACTTTTGGTAGTGCCTTGTATTCTTTGGTCGTAAGTTCTTTCACTAGAGCCGTATCGATGTTGGCTTTCACAGCTTCATCTGTAGAGCTGCAGTCAAATTTTGCGACAAACAAGAATTTTTCGGTGGGTTTTCGTAGAAAATAAACGGAACCGCGCTCAGAAGGATAGAGCTTGATTTGAATGTTAACTTTGGAACCATTCGGTTTCACCAAAATAATCTTGTCTTTATTGGGTTTCGTATCGGTTTTAATGCTTGCTCGAACTTCATCCCAAGACATTTGCCCCACGCCGACATGAATCGTGCGTCTGCCGCTAGTCCAAAGCTCAACCGTTTGCGAATCACTATCCGAGTTTGGATCACCAAACTCGCCAACACCTTCTTCCCAAACATTATTCTTGTCATTGACGTCGTAAATTCGGCAGTTCTTTTCTGTGACCTTTGCCCAGGCTGAAGTCGCCATCAAAAACATTGTAGATAAGATGATGAGGGGACGCATAAATTCTCCTGAAAATGATTTTGTTGGTGGGGATTTATCATGCGGAAAAACCGCGGCCAAGTTAATTCTTGAAAAAGAGCAAAGAATCTAGTCTGTAACAGCGACAAGTGATGCACGGTTAAGTGCTCGAATTGTCGACTGTTTAGAGGTTTCTATCTTGAGTGCGCTTGACTGACGTGGTATTTGATGGGCAAGACATCAGATTTTTAGACTGGGGAATAAAGATGAACGTTCGTTTCTCGCGACTAGGTTTCATATTGCTCGTTGTCGTTTCGGCATGTGGATACGAAATCCCAAGCCAGTCCCAATTGAGTTCACAAGAACGGCCTATACCGATTCTTTTATTTTCAGGTGGCTATGCAAGTTGTGCCAAGAAAGCCAAAGACAATCGTTGGGAAATGGGGGAAGCCGCTAAGATAGAAAAAATGTGGGAAGCCGCCGGGTTGTCCAAAGTTAGCAGTCAGAAGATTCGGGGTGTGAGTCCGGTAACGATATTTACGTGTTATTCGGCCCTCGATAAGTATAGTTTTTTTGATAGTTTTAACCTCCGCTATTCCCATGATCCAAAATTTGAAAAATATTCACAAATTGATCTGAGCGAGAGTGAACTCATCTCTAATCACTTCTTGGCGGACTATTTTGCCTACGTAAAAAAAGTCGTCGATGAAACCCGCAAGAAAGGTCCGGTCGAACTTTATATCATGGGGCATTCTTATGGCGCTTGGACGGCCATTCACACCGCGCACCATTTTCACGAATACGTCGAGGTAGCCGGGCTTGTGACGATGGATCCCATCAGTGTTTTAAAGTGCAAAGCCAGTGATATGATCACGCAACCTATCTCGACCCTTATTCAAGATCATCCAGGCTGCCTGGAAAGCCCAACGGACCGAATCACTTTGGAAGCGATTCAGAACTTAGTGAATCACCCGACCATGTCGCCAAAATTTTGGTTGAACGTGTACCAGAACGCATTTCGATTCTTGCATTCTGACGGAATCAAAGAGTTAGATGGTTTTTCAGTCGGCGAAAACTGGGAATACAACTATACTCCTGAAAACGGCCCTCCGGCTCGCTTTGGATTTTTCCGAAATTATCACAGCTACCTCGGGAGAGACCCCATCGTTTGGCAGGACATTCGAGAGAAATACTTTTCTTTCATCAATTAAACGGGTCCTATCGATGCATAGTCTTGAACCGAAGGAATTCACCGACACTTCACGCACAGCGCAAATTTCGATACAGTACTCCTCGAGTTCCCTCTTACCATCCATTGGGGTTCTTTAAAGAGGGTAATTTATCAAACCGACGAAACTAAAACGAACACTTGGGCTCTCTGCACTTATTATTTACGGTATTGGCGATATCCTTGGGGCCGGAATATACGCATTAGTAGGTAAAGTTGCCGGACAAGCCTCCACCTATACGTGGTTGGCGTTTCTCGCAGCATTTGTCGTGGCAGCATTGACTGGACTGTCCTACTCGGAGCTTATTGCCAAGTTTCCGAAAAGCGCCGGCGCGTCGTACTACGTAAGCAAAGCTTTTAAATCTAAAAAACTGCCCTTGTTAGTCGGATGGTTTGTCGCCTGCGGTTGTATCGTTTCCTTGGCGGCAGCGTCTCGGGCCTTTGCAGGCTACTCTCAGCAGTTTATAAATATTCCTGATTCTTTACTCGTTGTTCTTTTTATTTCGGTTCTATCGTTCATCAACTTTCGCGGTATGAGTGAATCATCATTTGTGAACATGTTTTGTACGGCATTGGAAGCTACCGGCTTGCTGCTGATCATTGTTTTTGGATTATATTTTTTAGATTCTGCCGACATTCCACAGGCCAGTCTTGCAGCGGAGGCGAGCCCGGGTTGGGGACTTTGGATTGGGGCGAGTTTGGCTTTTTATGCCTTTATGGGATTCGAAGATCTGGCAAATGTCGCAGAGGAAGCCAAAAATCCACAAAAACATATACCCATAGCTATCATGTGCAGCCTTGTCGTGGCCGCATTATTTTATACGCTGATTGGCTGGATTTCGACGGAGTTTGTATCTACTGAAGACCTTGTCAAATCCTCAGCTCCCCTCGTGTTAGTGATGCAGAAGATCAATGCCCCTCTATCGCCAACTGTCATTGCAGTTATCTCATTGTTTGCAGTTGCCAACACGGCACTTCTCAATGGGATTACCGGTTCGAGGCTTTTGTATGGGATGGCGGAAGAGAATTTGTTGCCAGCAAAAATTTTCGCTGTTCATGAGAAAAATAAGACCCCGCATGTTGCCATTGGCATCGTTTTTATCATCGCGATTCTTTTGGGGGTCTTTTCGAATATTGAAGTTTTGGCAGGAGCGACCAGCTTACTTTTGCTCCTGACGTTTTGTATGGTTCATATTTCTGTCATCAGATTGCGCAAAGTGGAGACCAAGTCATTTCAGTTGCCAATTTTCATTCCCATAATAGGCGTGTCGACTTGTTTGTTTTTGATTGCACTGTTACCACGCGAGCAACACATGATGGGTGGCGGAGTTGCGCTAATGGGTCTAGTTCTCGTCACGTTCTACCAGAAAAAACGAGCTCCTTAGTGCGGCTGCTTTATATCAGTTAGGAGCTCAAGAATAAGCTTTTTGTTTTCACATTTGCCCGCCAGATCTGCCAAAGCCACGACTCCGATCGGGTTATGCTTTTCGTCGACAACAAGTAAGCGCTGAGTCTTATGTGCTTGCATCGTGTAGACCGCATCGTCAATGGTTGCATCCGGAGAGACCGTAGCCAACTTTCTTTCCATAAACTCCGAAAGGCGAGTCTGTCCGCCCCGTCCGGACGCAATGGGCCCGAGGACGAGATCCCTATCGGTAACGCAGCCCGCGAGTTCTTTTCCGGATTTGGTAAGACAAAGAAATCCGATGTCTTGGTCGCGCATTTTTCGCGCCGCATCAAACACGCTTGACGCGACATCCATGCTCACGACACCTTGATTCATCACCGCTTTCACAAGTTGCATATCATCTCCTTTGGCTCAATTCTTCGGACGCCTTTTCTTGCGTTGCAATAATCTCGCCATAGGATTAGTGATAACTTGTTTACGGAATGAGCGTACTTGGCGAGGGGTATTAGATGCGACATAAAAAATTAAAGTTTAAAAAAGGATTTCGCGTAGCATTTTCCAACAAAAAGGCGCAGGTGGCCGAGATGGTTCTTCCACCTGGGGAAGAGGAGGGCGGCGCTGATAATAAGCATATTGGCAGTGACCAGTGGCTTTTTGTGCAGGATGGTCGAGGAGTGGCTACCGTCAATGGCAGGCGCTACGTGCTGGGCACTGGAAGCATTTTGCTGATTGAAAAAGGTGACGTGCATGAGATCCGCAATACTGGAAAAAAACTGTTAAGAACTTTGAATTGGTATGTACCGCCAGCTTTTAAGAAAAATGGCGATCCGTTACCGGCAGGAAAGAAAAAATAATGAGTTGGGAAATTCGCTTAAATAAAAAAGCGAGCGGATGTTGAACTGACAGACATAAAACGTAAGTCTTATATTATCTGATTCAAACATCCGCTCTATTCGTAGTTGATCTTTGATCACTCGCCAATCATCTGCGAACAATATGAATAATGCAAATGAAATGCCAAAAAAAATCTTGTACGAAGCGGAGTATCATTGCGACAAAAAAGAGAAAAAAATATTTTCGAGTAATTATGACTGTAGCTTCGATCCTACATCGAAACTTTTTACCTACACTTCAGAAGCCCCGTCCAAAGCAAACCTTAACCTTTGACTTCGTCCACCATTTTCTGAAAGCCTTCGAACATGGTGGGAAGGTTAGCCTTAGCAATCTGGTCGGTCACGAATCCCGGCACGAACCCTTTGAAGTTCAAATCCAGTGTGTAGGTCGCCTTGGTTTTCGCGACCCCCTTCTTGTCAGGCTTGAGCGCCTTAAGTTCCCAGGAGCCGCTATTGGATTTCATAATGTTGGAGTCGTCCATGTCCCACCATATTTTATGGGGCTCGGTCGCATACATATTGAGGACGTAGTAAAAGGTCTTGATAAGGTTCAATTCGTAGCGCACCTGACAGGTGGACCCTGCGGTTTTTGCGGGTAAAACTTCGATTTTTTGAACCCCTGGTAAGTAGTCGGGATATTTACTGTATGTCGAAATGGCAGTAAAAACGTCATTGATTTCGCCATGAAAGCTATGCTGTTCGGTTATGCTAGGCAATTTTTAGCTCCTTCCATTGACAATGCATCTTCGATAAACTGATATTGAGGGTTCTGACTAAGGCTCTAAGTGAACCGTTGTCTTTTGGACGTTGTTATTCTAACCGGAGTGGATCAGTTATGAAAGAGTTAGTAGAGTACATTGCAAAAGCACTTGTGGATGAAGTGGACAAAATCGAGATTTCGGAAATCACTGGAAATCAAACCAACATCATCGAACTCAAAGTTGCAAAAGAAGACATCGGTAAAGTGATTGGTCGCCAAGGCAAAACAGCAAACGCTATCAGAACAATATTAAACTGCGCCGCTGCAAAATTGCAGAAGCGATATATTTTACAAATCATTGACGAATAAGTTGCTGTGTCTAAAATCGATGCTGCCAGTTCAATTCTCGTCGCTGCTATTGAAGGTGTGGACTTAACACCGGAAGAGCGCGACTTTTTTTTATCTGAACAGCCCGCGGGCATCACTCTCTTCGCCCGAAATATTTCTTACCCTCTCGAAAAAACCAAAAAGTTTCTCGCTGATTTCCAATCACTTTCCACCACGGGTTTGCCTTTTATTGTAGCTATTGATCAAGAAGGTGGGCGAGTGCGCCGAATTCGTGAATCCTTCCCCGATCAAATTTCAATGATGGAACTCACGGGGGGCAAGGATGATCCATCGGCTCTCGAGGAGATTGAAGATCATGGCGCCAAAATTGGAGGACTCCTCTTGGACGTCGGGGTCAATGTTAACTTTGCTCCCGTTCTTGATGTACTGACCGAGTCTAAGAATGTGGGAATTGGTGATCGAGCCTTCGGTACAGACCCTGTTTCTGTCGCCAAGCGGGCGTCAGCTTTTTTGACTGGCATGCAGGGCGCGGGATTGCTGGGGTGCCTGAAGCACTTTCCGGGTCAAGGTGATGCAGGAGCCGACACCCATCACGGACCTGCCACTATCGATAAGACGATAGAAGAACTCGAAGAGTGCGAGTTGGTTCCCTTTCAAGAGATGTTGGGCGATGCCAGTCTCGTTATGATTTCGCATTGCCAATATACGGCCTTTGACGAAATGCCTGCTTCCTTATCGCCGATTGTGATCTCTTACCTTCGCCGTGAACTTGGTTTTGCCGGCATAGTGGTCAGTGACGACTTTAATATGCATGCCATTCAGCAAGATGCTAGTTCGTGGACCCAAGCACTTATTGAGAGTGTGATGGCCGGCACCGATATGCTTTTAGTATGCCGTGGGCTCGACAAATTTAAACTTGCTTTGGAGGCCTTGCGGGCAGAAGCTGAATCTAATCCAGTTTTTTCAGATCGATTGAATGACGCGGCAAGTAGAGTTGAGAAGCTTCGCTCCAGTTTATCCTCCTAAAACGTGGCCTAAGCATAAGTTCGTAACGTAATTTAAGAGAAAGCTATGTCTTCAATTGCTTAGGGTTTTAAGAAATAGCTAAAGTTTTTCCCAAGACTTGCCGATAGAGTCGCAGCTTTATCAAAATTTAAATTTTTTCCAGTCGAGCGACTGATGCAACTTAGAGAAGCCATAGCATGAATAAGCTTATTTTAATCCTTATATTACTATTGCCTGCTCAGCCCTTATTTGCCAGCTCCGAAATTGATCCCCCTCGTGGAACATTAAAAAAAGTTATTGGGATTTCTGCCACTGTGGTGGGCGGCATTACGGCAATCATGGTGCCTGCCTATTCTGAATCGAAGACGGAAAAGTATTTTGGCTTAGGCTTAGGTGCTGCAACGATTTTTGTCGGTGTCCAAATGATTAGGTCAGGCAATTCAGAAGGGCGCTACTACCGAGAGTGGCGACAGCGCAGTTTTTCAAAGCATGGGGTGGGCATTCACATGCTCGAAGGAGGACCCGCCCTGGCCTATGAATTAGAATTTTAATCATAAGATATGTCACGCTAATCCATTGTCATATGCGGCGAAACTTTTCGGGTTTGTCGTTATGTTTTGTCAAGTTCTTACTTATCTACGCTGCCTAAACCAAAAAAAGGTGCGCAGAGCCACCAGTTGTGTTCGACTTTTGCCGTGCATGTTTAAGTAATTTGCAATATTTTTCAGCTTTCCCGCCTCTTGTCACTTTTTGCAATTTAATCTTTGCAATTCCCCTAGTTCCGTAATAAGTCAAACTTAAGACGCAAACCAAGACTATGAGTGTTTTAAAGGGGATTGGACATGCTTAAACAAAGCTTACTTATCGGAATATTTTGCTTATTTGGTGCCGTCACGAGCCTCGGTGAAAAAATTGATCGTGAACTTCCTGCTGACCATTGCGAGCTGTATGTAAATGGTTTCGTGCAGGCAACGGGAAGGTATATTCACAGTTGGATTTGGCTTGAGTCCTATCTCTCGGTCAATGAAAAAGATTTGGTAGGGAAACAAGGTGGGGAGATTCTCGAAGTCGGTATGCTTGCCAATGGCAAAGATGTTTTTAAGGCATTGAGAATAGAGCCAGCGTATTATCGCATTACGACTGATCTGCTTCCGCTTGATCCAGATGGACATGGCGGCTATGAGACGGGCGAACCCTATGACCTCAAAAACTTTTCGTATTATGTCATCGTCAAACGAGCAGATGGTTCCGTGGATCGTCTATGGCTATCAAATGGCGGTAAAGATTTTCAATGGCCAGAAGTCTACGAGCCTTTTGAGAAAATTCGCGTCGAAGGTGCACCAGTTGGACGCGGCGAGGCATTTGCTTTAAAAACGGATGTTCAAAAAATATCGCCACTTTTTAATCAGCGTAAAGCTTGTCAAAATCTTTTTAAGGATTAGAAGGGGTTGAAGATTGGGTGCAAAAAAAGTGATTCAGGCCACTTTTTGCCCGAATCGGTCTTAATGGGCCAAAATATTTGAAGCCTATTTTGTTTTCTTTTTGAATACCACATCGAAACCATTTTCGTTGTCGCTAAATTTATGACGAGTTTTAGCCGACTGCCCATTTTCACCCGTAGTGGCAATAATCAATTCAGTTTTCTTGGTATTCAAGTTGAGTCTGGTATACAACGTAGATTGAGAAACTAATCCAAGCTTTGAAATTTCTGGACCTTTCTCGTATGCAATGTCGGCAGCCAAATCAGTGGCACTATCTTCTTTAGACTCAAGTAAATCGATAAGCCCCTGGCCAACTAATTCTTCGTCTGCCGTTTCCGAGCAATCAGAAGTAGAATTCCAGATTTTTGCAACTACATTTAAATCCAGGCTACTATTTTGATATTTTTCAATTTTAAAAATATATTTTGCAGATTTGATTGACTGGCTATCGGAAGCTGTCATATCAAAGCATTTCGTTTCCCACTCTCCTTCTAAATCCGCAATAAACGCTTTTACTTTTTTGCTGGATTGCAGATCTTTGATTTTGGAGCTATCGTGGTTGCATCCTACAAACACAAACGCTGCGATGATAATGGAAAACACAATAAAGCTTCGCAATGAGATGGGCATGACGGGTAACTCCGCGTGGAAAAAGGCTCGTACTCCGCCCCTGTTAGAGCAAGGTCCATGCCACTCTTTATGCTTGTAGAATTAGATAGATAGCGATCGGGGTGTGTCAAAATGTCATCTCTTGCGCAGACTCGAGACGGATCGGGCGGGATGGGAACGGGTCTATTGACTACAGGTCTCTTCTCCCACAATGATAGGACCCTGCGCCTTAGGAAGTTTAGATAGTATATTGTGATTGCTCTCACCAGATAGAAGTCCTTCAAGCGAAAGTATGCTTGCACGAGACATGTCTTCGAAAAGGGATTGATTGACATTGGCAATGATGTCGAAGTTCTTATTCTCTTCTTGGGCATAGGAATATGTCCAGCAGCCGTTCAAAAAGAAGAGAACATATTGTTCATCGGTGGGCTTTATGATGGCGGTAAGATGCTCGATGTTATGACCGTATCCAGAATGCCCGTTGTAAGTAAAAAAATCACTCGGTCCAATTCGGTCGCCAAAAATAAGGTTAGCTAGTTCGGGAGTAATTTGATCAAGTTGTGAAACAAAGATAGCTTGAATATCTACGACTCCATCTTCCGGGACCAAATTATTGAGGCGGGGTCCCGTGTATTTATAAACACGACGAATATTCGTAGAACTAATGGGGATTTCAGACTGCAATGCAAGTTTTTTTGAAGCGGCAAGCTTGTTTAGGAAGCTTCGGAAAGCTTTGGCACCAGCATCTGCACTCTTAAAATCGGCACTGCCCGCGTGGCTGCCAAAAACAAAAGTTGCAACGAATCGTCCGTCTTCCCACATGCGATTGTACTCGGGCTTTCCGCCATCGTAGTCGGCTTTTTGTGTCAGCTGTAGATGAATTGTTTTAATCTCGAAAAATTTGTGTTGGGCATTGATAGCGGCGAAATCACATTTTTTGGGATCAAAATAGTAAAAGAAATTGCTAACATCAAATATGTCAGTGTCGGACTGGATTGAGCAGGCTCGGTAATTTTCGTAAACTGCCGAAAATAATGACTCGCTTGCCGGTGCAGCCGAATAGTAATCGAGTGAATTTTTCGCCTTGTCTCGGCTAATCTGGGCCGGGAAAGTTGCATCGTAGGTCAGCTCAAAATAATATTTATTTGAATCTCCAGCTATTAAAGGCGAGAACTTGTGATAATTAACTTTTATATTTGTTACGTTCAATTTATTAAAAGCCGCTACCATGCCTTCGTGTTCGAATTGTCTTAAGCCAAGTTGAAGTTGTGATTGAATAGCTTCGCGAACTTTGTAACTAATGGATGATTCAGGTTCGTTTATTGAACTCATGGCCTCTTGTACGTCTTTAGCAATTTCTTGGCGACTAGGATCTTCCCCGTCTGCATAAACTGTGTATTCAGTTCTTTTTAATCCCTTAGACCTGGGAGACGATCGGTTCTCTGAACTTGGTCGAGAAAAGAAGTTCTGAAGTGAGTCTAAAAACCCACCGCCACTGCTATTAGTTGTAGATGGGCTGTTGACAGGTGGCGGCGAACCTGATGGAAGTGTGGGGCTGACGTTGATGTACGTGTTACCGACGTTAACAAGATCTCCCGGTTCTGGGGGATAATAGTTTCCATCTGGTGCGTAATCCGGTTCTGGCAATCCACTATCATTGTATTTATCAATAAGGTCTCTGGCATCAAGGAGGATTGTGCCACCCTTAATTGTTGCCAGATATGAATAATGCGAAGCAGAGTAATCGGAAAGCGAACTTACTCTGGGTTTGCAACCGAAGAAAACTGACAATATTAGAATGGTGAGAATGTTTTTTTTCGTCATGAAAAGCAAAACTCCGTAATGGAGTTCTTTCGGACGTAAATCTAGACTATTTAGAGCAAATTCACGGGTGCCAACGCGTCGAAGGCTTTCGGTGTGTGAGTGGCGAAATGTGTTTCAATCCAAATATGGACGAAAAGTGCAGTCCTCTCAATATCTTGAGGTATTGCAGGAAGGAGTTCTAGCTTCGGGTTTCGACTTTAGAACCGGTTCTTAAGGCGTTACCCGCTTGCGCTTGATTCGGCGTTGGCCGGTGAAAGAAGATAAGTTATGTTCGGCCATCAATGAAGTTGGAGGAAACCCACAATGCGCTTGGTTATTTTAATGTTTTTCATGATGATGCCATTTCCGGTTTTAGGAGCAAATCCAGAGGAAACTCCCCCACGAGGAACGCTCAAGAAAATTGTTGGAATTTCCTTGACGGTGATTGGTGGTGCAGCCGTAGTTGTAACTGCAAACTTTACAGTAACTCCAAAAAAAGAGACGTATCTAATTTACGGAGTTGGCGCTGCATCCATATTCGCAGGTGTTCTGGTAATTAAGTCTGGCAATGCCGACGGTCGACGCTATCGTGAATGGCAACAAAGGAAAGTCTCGCAGCACGGAACAGGAATTCAGATTTTGGAGAAGGGCCCCGCATTGGCATATGAATACAAGTTCTAGCTTTAGGAATGGCTAGCTTTGGGCTTCGACTTCAGAGGCAGGTTTTTCACGCGTGACCCGCATACGCTCGATTCGGCGTTGGCCGACCTCAGTAACTTCAATAATCAAATGGCCAATCGTCATGCGTTGTCCCACTTCGGGAAGTTCGCCCACAATCTCTGTGATCCAACCACCAACGGTATCAACGTCCGCTTCTAGTTTTTCTTTTTCAGCTTCACTGACGGTATCTTCCAGTCCGTAAAACTCTACGAACTCATCAATATTCACCGCACCGGAAACATCGTAAATGCCAGGGGTGATCTCGACAATTTCGGCTTCTTCCACATCATGTTCGTCTTGAATATCGCCGACGATTTCTTCCAAGATATCTTCCATGGTGACGATACCGGCCGTTCCACCGTATTCATCGACAACGATGGCCATGTGGACTTTACTTTTTTTGAGGTCCTTAAAGACTTCCATCAAAGGTTTGGACTCGGGTGTAAAGTATGGTTCACGAATCAAATCAGATAGCTTCGGTGCGGGGCCGCCATTGGCTTTGGCAGCGTACTTAATAATATCTTTCACCAAAACAATCCCTGTGACGTTATCGATCGAATCCTTGAACACAGGGATACGAGAATGGCCACATTCGTTTATGAGCTGAATAGCATCTTGAATCGTGTCAGAGTCTTCGTTAAGCGCATTGATATCCGTTCGAGGCGTCATCACTTCGCGAACGACGGTTTCATCAAAGTCGAATACGCCGCTAATCATATCTCGTTTCGTATCTTCAATTGCGCCGTCACTTTCGCCGACATTGATCAGGAACTCTAGTTCTTCTTCCGTGATGGATGGACTATGACTTTTATTTTTCGTCATGTAAGTCACAAAGATTTGCGCCGCTTCAGAAAACAACCAAACTAAAGGAAACAAAGCGTAGTAAGCCATGCGAACGATATGAAGTGAGTAAATCGCTACAGGTTCAGCGTGGGCTTTGGCGTAAGACTTCGGGATGATCTCACCGAAAGTGAGAACTAAGAAAGTGACGGCACCTGTTGCAATGGCAATGCCGCGATCGTCAAAATATTTGATTGCCAACCCTGTGGTTATAGCACCTGCCAAAATATTGATGGCAGTGTTGTAGATCAAAATAGTCGTGATGATACGGTGGGGTTTATCGAGCCAAATCTTAAGATGGTTCATCGACTTACCGTGCGAATCGATCAAATGGCGGACTTTCAACGCCCCCAAGGACGTGATGGCAGTTTCAGCTGCAGAAAAGAACGACGAGATCACCAAACAAACGCCGACGGCAATTAAGCTGTACATATCTGAGGTCGTAAAGAGAGCGCTAGACATGGCTGGCAATCCTTTTTACGAAATTTTGCAAAATCACTGCTTGAACAGCGGAGTCTTGCATGATTATTTTTTGCTGAGAGGTCATCAGAGCTTCTTCATCTTTTTCTTTATGATCATGACCGCAAAGGTGGAGTACACCATGCGTCACGAGAAATCCCACTTCTTGATCGAGGGGATGATCAATGTCTTGCGCGTTTTGGGCGGCTTCATCCAGTGAAATAATAATATCGCCAAGCACTTTTATAGGAGATGAGTCTTTCATTGTTTCTTGTTTACCGGATATGAGGCGAGGTTCTTGCCACTCAACTTGAGGAAACGCTAAGACATCGGTCGGTCGGTCGATCTGCCGGTATTCGCGATTCAACTTATGGATTTCAGCACTGTCTACCAACTGAATATTGAGCTCATAGTCTTCGACATGCAATAGCTCACAAACTCGGCGTGCCAGAGATGACAGTCGTTTCGTGTCTACGGTGTATTTATCGGTAGTGCATTCGATAGTTATGGTTGGTGCAAGTTCGTCGTCGTCCAAGTAACTTTTAAACTCCTATCATTGGTCAAAGCTCGATGTGAGGCTCTCAGCATTCTGTTGCGATGTGCCCCGGCTTTGACTTGATCGGGACGCCAAACACGCGCAATGACGTGATTTGGTGCATTCGAGATACCTATTATATTTAAACTATCGGCGGCCGGAAGGTAAGGTTTATGTAGATTCGGATATAGTGAGATTCCGAAAATGGTTTTTAATCCAATAGTTTCAGTATGTTACTCTGTTTTGCGGTAATGGTTAAAACCTCTAGACGTGAAAACTCAGTCAGGAAAGCGGTACTTTGCTTCGTGGGTTGGGATTCCTAGTTTCGTAAACTTTTCTTCAAATGTTGTGCAATAGCGACCAGTTATCAAATCAATCGTTTCCCTCTTTTCGAGTTTCAAATTTGCTGTAACATCAACCATGGCTTGAAAATAAGCAGGCTCATCGGTCTTCAGCCAGAGAAATCCCCCGGGTTTAACGACCGTCAACAGTTTGGCGCCGAAGTCTTCACTAAATAGTCGATGCTTGCTGTGTTTGGACTTCGGCCAGGGGTCTGGAAAAAAAATCAATATGCCACTAAGTTCGCCTGGCGCGAAAACTCGGTCGATGTGATTCGCGTTACACATCATGACGCCTACATTAGCCAGGTTCTTGCGAAGGGCTCGTTCGGCCGACATGACCACACGTTTGTAAGTAATATCCATTCCCAAAAAACCGACCTCGGGATGATCTTGAGCAAGCGAATTGAGGGTTCGACCTTTATGGCAGCCTATTTCTAGAACGAGTGGAGTTTCATTGGATAGGCCAAGCTCGCAGCGCCATTTTCCAGCCTTGTAATTTAAGGATTCGCCGTAATAAGTTTTGGCGCCACTTCCCACTTGAAGTTTGGAAACATAGGGATTGCTGGATGGATTGGGTATGGCGGCAGTGGGATCTTTGAATGGATTTGATAGGGTTTTCAACATGCAGGGAGATCCTTAGCCTTCGGCTCTGGATAACAAATAAGTAGTCTAGGAAGAAAGACATTTAAGGTCGACAATAAGCCGGATTCTGTAGCACTTCTTGCGAAGCTGACTGCCATTCATCTGGGAGTTGCGTTACCGCAATCCTCAAGCGACCTACCCAGGAGATTACCGAACCAGTAACGCTCACTTGCGTGAGCCTCCCCTCTATTTGGTCTTGCTTCAGATGGGGTTTGCCAAGCCAACATGTTGCCATGTTGCTGGTGCGCTCTTACCGCACCGTTTCATCCTTACCGAACTTAGCCGAAGCTTTGTCAGGCGGTTTGTTTTCTGTTGCACTTTCCGTCGGGTTGCCCCGCCTGGTCGTTAACCAGCATCTTGCTCTATGAAGTCCGGACTTTCCTCCAAAATAAAAAAACGGGTTAGCTTCTTTATTTCCGCGGCAGTCCTGTCTACCTCTTACGTCTTCTTCCTAGACGTGCTTAATGAGATAGGCTGATTCGCTACATAAGTCAACGATGGGCGAGGAAAGACCAAGCGCGCGGCTGTATCACATTGTAATGACTCGTAAGGTGTTAGAACCACTAGACATGTTGCACCGTTCAGTTATGCTGCCTGCTTGTGAAAAAACGGATTGGGGATGCGCTTGGCTAAAATTTCCAGTTTTATTCTTGTCGCCTTACTCGCACTCCTGATGGCCTGTAAGGCTAGGACGGTTTCTGAGGTCAAGATCATTCATGGTGACGAACTATTAGATCATCAGTTTCCCACTACTGGCGAGTTGGTGGTGGATGCGACACGAAAAAATCTTTTTGGCGATGCACCAGCACATCAAGCCTTTAATGAAGGTTTTTGCACGGCTACTTTGATCTGTGATGATGTGATTCTCACCGCGGCTCATTGTGTCGAAGACTTTTTCGGCAAGCCCAAGGTTTTTTCTGAAGAGAATGCCGTTCGCTATTTTCATATGGATGCTTTGGACGAACGCTTTGAACTGGACTGGGATAGTCCAGGAGGGAGGGTGCCACATCACAAGTTTTTTAGAGGAAATTCCACGCCGGATATTTCCTACGATGCGGCACTAGTCAAGCTCAAAACCCGCGTACCTGATTTTGATTTAATTAATCGTTTTCCTCTTGCCTCCCAGAAAATTAGCAAAACGGATTCCGTAAAGGACACGAAGAAACTTTTATCGATTGGCTATAGCAATACGGTTGGGCTTTTTCCGGATGATACGGCGTCGCATGTACGCCGCATCGGTGAGTTTGCTTTTGATAAATACAAACGATCCTCAGCGATGGGGATAAAGTATCATCAAGATATTCTTTCTTCGCGTTTCGGTAAGTACAAAATCTGTCATGGTGATAGTGGTGGCGCCTTGTACATTCGTAGAAATGGACGCTACGAGCAGATCGCCATCAATAACTTGCTAGATGAGCAAACCAAAACAATTACCAAGATGGTCACGGGTAGTTTGTCGAGTTACCAACAGTACAAAATATGTCATTATATCGACTCAGGACTTTTTGCATCGATACCTGATCTAAAACCCTGGATCATTGAGAACACCCAAAAAATGTGTTCCGATCCAAGTCAAGTCATTCTAGATCCTGCCAAGGCGCCAAAAACTGAGGTTTTTCAGAAGCGTTCAATGGATGTCGCGCGACACATAGTTCTCTACCGGCCTGACGCTGAAGACAACATCAAGGTCAAGTGTGCCTATAATAAAACACCGTATTTTATCTCGGATCTTTACGTGACGGTCACCGCTGGTGCCATTGTCTTAAAGTATTCAACTTATGATCCCACCAACAAATGGAAACCTTGGTCGACGACCGGAAGTGCACTAAAAATTAGTAAATATTCGGCACGTAAAGAACTGGAATGGCTTTTAATGACCCGCAAACCAACTCAAAAAGATATTTTGGATTTTTTTGTGAAATACGTTCAACCAGAGTCAGCTCGCAGTGGCCATGCGTCATGGATCATTGAGACGTGTGAAGAGGATAAGTCTTGAGAGGATTCGTATCATGAACCTAGCTCTGCTTGCCGCATCCTTTATGGTCCTTTTGACCTTGGCATATTTCGTTTACGGAAGATGGCTCGCTCGGCAGTTTAAGTTGAATTTTAACGCTCAAACTCCCGCACATACCAAAGAAGACGGAATAGATTTCGTTCCAACGCAGCCGTTTTATTTATTTGGCCAGCATTTTTCAGCAATTGCTGCAGCTGGGCCCATCGCCGGGCCTATAGTCGCTTGCCAACTCTTCGGCTGGCTACCGGCGATGCTTTGGATTGCGCTCGGCGTGGTGATGATCGGTGCGGTTCATGATTTCGTTTCCTTGGCGGCCTCAGTTCGTCATGAAGGTCAGTCCATCGCCGAAATCGCCAAAAAACAAATTAGCACTAAAGCTGGTCTAGCCATGCTTGGATTTATTTGGGTAGCACTTCTTTATATCATTGTGGCGTTTACAGATATCACGGCCAGCAGTTTTGTATCCGTTATTGAAGAACTGCAAGGTGCCGATATTGATTTTAATCCGGGCGGGGCTGTCGCAGCATCCAGCGTTATCTACTTGGGTGTTGCGCTGTTGATGGGATTGGCGCAACGTTTTCTGAAGCTTCCTCTGTGGCTTCTTACCCTGATCTTTGTACCAGCGGCATTCGCGGCGTCTTGGATTGGGACAGAAGTTTCGACTTATTTTATTTTACCCGCACACGCCTGGGCCATGTTGATACTGGTTTACTGTGCGATTGGTACGGTCGTTCCTGTTTGGCTCCTCTTGCAGCCGCGTGGGTTTTTAGGCGGTTTCATTTTATATTTTGCTTTAATCGTCGGCCTCATTGGCATTTTTTTCGGTGGCTACGAAATCCAACAACCTGCTTTCAAAGGCTGGGTAGCGGAAGCAACGGGCGCGCACCTCTTTCCTTTTTTGTTTGTAACAATTGCATGCGGAGCATGTTCGGGTTTTCATGGTTTGGTTTGTTCGGGAACGACTTCTAAGCAAATTGACCGAGAAACTCATGTCCATCCGATCGGATACGGTGCGATGCTTGCGGAAGGATTTGTGGCGTTTATTGCACTGGCAGTCATTATGGTGATGACAACGCAAGACATTCAAGGTCTGAAGCCTGGAACTATTTATGGAAACGGCATCGGACAGTTTTTGACAATTGTCATTGGCAAAGAACATTTGAATTTGGCGATCACTTTGGGAGCGATGGCGTTTTCTACTTTTGTTTTCGATACTTTGGATGTTTCGGCGAGACTTGGTCGTTACCTTGTGCAGGAGCTGACTGGACTACGTGGACGAGGCGGACAAGTGCTGGGAACGGTTTTGACATTAGGAATCCCGGCGGCCATTTTGTTTTATTCAGGTGAAGGCGCCTGGCTCAAGTACTGGACGTTGTTTGGTGCGTCCAATCAGCTTCTTGCGGCATTAACATTGCTTGCGGTGACATGTTGGCTTTATGAAGCGCGGCAACGCATTGCTTACACACTTTTGCCGATGTGTTTTGTTTTGACCATTACTTTGTGGGCGCTGGTGGATTTGACAATTGCGAATTTTAGAACAACTTCAGGATTGGATGTCGCCATGATCAATGGCGTTGCGAGTGCAACGCTGATTGTTTTGGCGATATATATCAATATAGAGGGTTTAAGACGAATACGACGACGCCTGTCGTAACGAAATCTAAGCAATTTACCTTGCCTTAAATATAACCATATTTAATACTAGCCTAAGTAAATAACCGACTTTTCGTAAGATGACACACCAAGATATTCGGATCATGTGGAGTGACATATATCAAATTATTGACTTCCAACTCAATCAAGAGAGTCGCCGGCTTTGGTCTCGGGATTTTTATATTTGTATCTGGCTTTTTGGTCATTGGAAGCTTCGCTGGCATCACTGAAAATATTTTACCCAAAGGAAAATACTTTCATCAAGAGTTTCCCTGTATCAGCTTCAATCCCTATCGAACCTACGGAAGTCCTCCAACCATTGATGCAAAAGTTAATGAAGATCAACTTCGATCTGATCTACAAAAAATTAAAGAATATTCTTCTTGTGTGCGAACTTACAGCGCCACCGGTGTGAGTGCAACTATTCCGCGTCTAGCTTCAGAATACGGGATGACTGTTATTCTCGGCGCATTTCTATCGTCGGACAAGAAAAGAAATAAAAAAGAACTTCAAAATATAGTCCTGATAGCCAATGCGAATGCAAATGTCTCGCACGTTATTGTTGGAAATGAAGTGCTATTGCACTTAAAAAACGATGATGGTTACATGAGTTTATCTTACCGGGAGCTCGTGCATGCATTACGTTGGGTAAGAAAACAAACGAAAAAACCGGTTTCTTACGGGGACGTTGCTGGCATTTGGCTGCAAAGGCGAGATTTGCTGAATGAAGTCGACTTCATTACGGCGCATTTTTTGCCGTACTGGAAAGACATCGATCTTGAAGACGCCTTGAGCTGGACTCGATCTGAATACGATCAGATCGTAAAAATAACAAAGAAGCCAATTTTTATGGGAGAAGTAGGGTGGCCAACAAGGGGCGCGGTTTACGGCGGCGGCTTACCTTCACCGGTAAATCAGGCAAACTATCTCAAGAAGTTAACAACGATTTTGCGAACGGAAAAATGGTCGCAATCCATGGAGCCAAAATTCAACGTCGTTGAAGCCTTTGATCAACCATGGAAAGCATATAGTCGCGAAGGCCGTGTGGCAAGGCATTGGGGTATTTTTGATGCTGCCGCAAACATCAAAAGTTTTAGAAAAACTGAAAGGATCGTTCCGAACTATTTTGCAGTTGTTGTTCTTAGTCTCGCTTCTCTTCTCTTCGTCATTTTGTATCTAACTGGCGTAAAAATTGCGAGTTTCTCGACCGTTCCGCAGCTTTTTTGGTGGTCTTCAAGTTTAGCTTCGACACTTATGATATCGGCAATTACCATCATCGGGGCTGATTTAGACTACATGATTGGATTGACCTCAATATTTGCCGTTATCGGACTAATTTGTATTAATGCAATGATTGCAATCGAAGCATTTGTAAATTGCAAAGTTATGCAAGACAAAGCCGGAGTCCAGAATCAAGTTTCGCCTTCTCAAAATCAAAGTAAGCTCCATGAGAAATTTGTTTCCATTCATATGCCTTGCGCGAATGAACCCCCCGAGCAAGTCATAGAATCTATAAGATCAATTTGCAAATTGGATTATAAGAATTTTGAAATTCTTGTGATTATTAACAATACTTTTGAAGAATCAATGTGGATGCCAGTTGAGAAGTTCTGCCAAGGTCTCGAAACTCACGTGCGTTTTATAAATCTTGGTCGCATTACCGGATACAAAGCAGGTGCATTGAACAGGGCTTTGAAGTTAGCAAATCCTGACGCGGAACTCATTGCTATCGTCGATGCTGACTACCTGGTTGAACCTGATTGGCTTCGTAAAGTCGTTCCCCTTTTCAGCGATGAGAACGTAGCTTCGGTGCAGTGCCCGCAGGATTACCGAGGCTATGAGGGATCGGTCTGCAAAACGATGATGAGAGACGAGCTTCAAGGCTTTTTTGATATCGGCATGGTGGAACGCGCGAAAGTAAATGCCCCGGTCCAACATGGAACACTGCTGACGTTGCGAAAAGATGTTTTAATTGAGCTTGGAAGTTGGAACGAACGCTCCATTTGTGAAGATGCGGAACTGGGCTTGCGAATCTTGGCTACTGGCCGAAAAATTCTTTACTTAAGGTTGAATGCTGGAAGAGGCTTACTTCCTGCTTCTCAGCTGGCGTACGCAAGGCAAAGATACCGATGGGTTTTTGGTGGGTTAAGGATCATATTCACGCAATGGCGGCTATTTTTGCCAAGGTCAAAGAGCCTGACAACTTCGCAAAAATTTTATTTTTTTTGGGGATGGTTTCCTTGGCTGGCCGACGCAACGTTCATTCCTTTTTTTGTATTTTCTTTTTTGATTGGTATTTCCATCGTGATGGATCCAAAGTTCATTCCTTCACCCATCTATACTCTGCCACTCATTCTTTTCGTAGTTCATAGACTGGTAAGTATTGTGATGAACTATCGAAATCGAGTTCAAATTAATAGGCGCCGTATGTTTCTGTCGATTGTAAGCGGTCTAGCCTTAACTTCTGTCGTGTCTTTTGCAGCAATTTCGGCAATGTGTGGGTTTAAGGCCGAATTCATCAGCACGCTCAAAGGTATGCCTAGCGGTGCTTTGATGCGCTTGAATATTAAAAGAGGACTATGGGTTGTTTACAATTGGGGGGTCGATTCTTTTATTGGCCTAGCTATGCTGATCTTGGCCTTTTTAGTTCTGAAGTCAACTGCGTTTTCTCTCGAAGGGATTTGTTGGTCAGTTTATTTGATTGTTTTTTCATTGCCTGGCTTGGCTTCTACCTTTGTCAGAGTTTCTTATTTTTTTAATTCTCTAAGTCCCCTGTCTGCAAGCATTCTAAATGTCAGTAAGGAGAAGCCTGGTCATGACCTATGAATTGCGAAGTTTCATTTGCGCTTTTGCTTTGACCTTTTCGAATGTTGGTTTAGCAGTTGCCGTCCCATCTCGAATGTTTTTTGAATATGATCATTTGAAATTGGACGTACCGATGTTGGTTGGGATTGAAATCGATATCCCTGAAGGTGCTATTTTGACCTATTCTAATCATGACGAGGACTTCGCAGAACCAATTGTCTCAGCAGATGCGCGCAAATATGTTTCTGTCATTGGTCCTTTTTACCCCACTCCTGAGAAGTTTAAGTGGATTGGAAACACCGCTGTTTCGGGATTTCAGAAAAAACTCGTATTACTCTTTCGCGTTGTAAACCAGCCTGAGTTTCACAAGCGGGGCTGGGGAAACTCACTTGATCTAACCTATGAATTGGAAATGACGTTTTGTTTCCGCGAGAGTGCTTCCTGTCGCTCGGTCGTGCTGAAGGGTGAAGGTCAGTGCGGCATGGCTGAATCACAGCCTAATTTGACTAATTTTGGTAAGCGAGTGCAGCAAATCACTCCCATGTATCACCTTTTGGATGCGCATTAGGGTTCTTGCTGGGAAGCTTGTGCATGTGTTAGCATGGTCAAAATATAAAAGATTTGTAGCTTGTTTGGGGTGAATTCATTCAGGAGACGCGATGATTTCAAAATGCAAATGGCCATTAGTGGCAGTTTTTCTTTTTGCACTGGGGTATTTTTGTGGTGCATTTTTTACAAATTCCTCGCGGAATAATGATCTTCTCGCCACTAACCAACAGACCATTGAAAAACTGAAATCCACAGTACTTGATATTAATGATATCGACGCTAATTTTGAAACTGTATTTCATTCTCTTGCTGATCGCGTCATGGTATATCCGACTGAGAATTATTATTATTTCAGCATGAAAGATCAGGGTTCCGAAATCTGGGGAAACTTTCGCCTGGATAGTATTGATCGCGAAGAAGGAATTATAAGTTTTGCGTATTACCAGGTCGTTCCTAATAGTGAGTACTACTACAACCACAATAATCTTTGGCATAAAGAATATAGCGCGAAGGACGGAGTGGAAGTTAAAAAGCTTGATAAGCTGACGTATTCTGTTTCCTACCGTGGCAAAACTAAGATTTTCGAGCTAAATAATCTCGAGCAGAAGATGCCTCCAGATAAACTTACGCCGGACGAGGAATTTGTCTCTCGTATGCAGGATGAGTCTGGATTTCAGTTCTACATGGTTTTTAACCGTAAAATTAATTGGTTTTATTATATTCTCGACGAAAGGGAGCCACTCCCAGATATCTTGCACCCCTATGGCAAGGATATCTATTTGGGACGTCTTTCGGAGTTTGCTTTTTATAGCGACAAAGAGTTTGATCGCAAAATCTTATTTGCCATCGCAGAACGCAACGTCATTCGAAATAACTATTACGATGGGCCTTTCGATCAGCTGGCCGATAATTTCATTGATGTCGACAAGTTCGAAAAATTGGTGGTTCAGGCTTATCCCTTCTTTAAGGGAAAAGTCAAAGGGCGGGGCGATTTCGTGGATGAAAATGGTCGAAGAAAAAATAGCCGAATTTCTATTTCGCCCTATCATCCTTATGCCGCTATTCGCGATATTTGGATTATTTTTTCAAACTGTGAAGAGAGCTTTGGTCGTAATCAATCCGAGTTTCTCGGCTGTCTTACGGAGAATCCGAGGCTAGTTGCCGCAGGTAAGCGACTGTCGCGAAAATGAATCCAATTGGACCAGCTATTAACTTGATTTCGAGAATCAATAAGGCGGGCAGCCGGAAGGCTTTGGTTTAACATTGCAGTATCCTGTCGTGGCAGCTGGATCGTGCCCCTGTTGGGACGGAACTGGTTGGTGCTTAGGTGAGCCTGCTTTTTGATGCTCTATTGAAGCTATTTTACTGTGACCGGTGACATCAGTTTCAGGAATGGAATCTGAGCTTGGGCCTGGTCGATGTGTTTCCGTCACGTAAGGGTTGTGACCCCGTTGACTATCCGCAACGCTATGGTCCTTGGAGTCGACACCAACGTGTTTTGCTGAGGGGGCAGGATCATGTCCACCCTGTGACGCGGACGGAGTATGGCGTGCGCTGTCACCGGATTTATGAGCTGCGGAAGCGCTATAACTATGTTTTTCGCCGCCAGCACTCTTTGTAGGGTTATGGCCATCAGGTGAGCTTGGCGGTGTATGGGTATATATGCCAAGACTTCTGCCGACGCCTTTGTCGAGCGTTCCTTTAATATTAGTATCGGATTTTTTGGGCGAGATTGTCGGTTTACAACCGGTCGAAAACAAACCAAGTAAAATTGTTATGGACAATAAAGGTAACTTTGACATAAATCTCTCCGTTGCGACGTCTGGGGTTTGTTTGTTTACGGCCGAAACGATGCAGACTCTCTCAGATTGTTGGGCACACAAACAATGACGCGATGTTATGGGTTTATTATTACAACTAAGGTATGAGATGGCTACTGCGAATTTTTTTTAGTTCGAAAAATCAGATCGGTCCAGTCCCGAGCTTAAGAATCAAATCATAATCATCAGCTTGTATAGGATCATCAACTGCCGCAATGGTACGGGTTTCGACTTTGCATTTCTTGCATTGAAAGATCAGAACCAAGCCTTTGTTGGATGTCAGATCGTAGCGTACCGCCGGCATCAAGCCTTGGCAGGGATTGGCGCGGTCTCCGGGGTTCATATCGACATGCTTAGATGTTAGGCAAAATGGGCAATGGTTTCGGCAAGTCGACTTGCGGGGAAGAACTGTTTTACCGCAGACTTCGCAGTTAAATTCTTCGTTTCGATATTGAAATTGTCGATCTTTTGTTTCGGACATATACTAGCCCACTGTGACCTAAGGTCTATATCAGTTGGATAAGGAATTTGTCATGCTATTCAGTAAAGCGGATCTCGAAATTGGCAGCATGGAAGAACTCGTTGGCTTCTTGCCGATTTTTATTCTCATTGCACTTTTGGCCCCATTCTTAATTGCAGCCTACTCGCTTGGATTCGTTATGGATCAAGTGGGCTGGTTGAAAGATTCTTAAGAATTCATTCACATGATTGATTTAAAAAATGCTGAACTTATTGTTCTTCAACTTCAGCCACATGTTCAGCTCGTTGAAGATGCCTACATTGCGTCGAAGCCGGATGAACTTATGCGGTCTGCCTATAAGCTTCTGCGTGAAATCCGGGCCAGCAAAAACCTTACGCAAGAAAAATTTGATGAGTTTTATCAAGCACTCGACGAGTTAAGTGATTCACTTAATCTTGATTCTGCGTCGAGACGTCAATGCGTTAAAGATTGCATCGAAAAATCAAATTTACTAGGCTCACCAGGGCATGCCATGACCGCTCTGATTGACAAGATAGACGAAAAGGCTTTACCTGAGTTTCATAGACCCCACGCGACACTTTACGACTGGGCTCTGGAAGTGTTTTCCAGTTCTAAAGGCTACTCTTGGCATATCATGCAGTCTAAAGACGAGAGACCAAGAGGCATCAAGGCATCCCAGCAGGCTTCGGCATGTAAGCGGACGAATGCTGTCATGGATGAAATCCTCACGGCGACGGCAATGCCTCAGATAGCCGGGATTTCACGTCTTTCGTCCGATATTAAGCAAATCAAGATATTGGTAGAAAAACTAAAACAGATTTTTTCGGAAGCTTAGAAAGCGTAAGTCCAGCGGCCAATCCCCATAGCCGCCAATCTTGAATTACAAATCAAAAGCCTATAAACTTAAGCATCACAACGTCGAGTTTGTATGAGTATTCAACTCAATCACACAATTGTCCATGCGCGGGATCAACGCGAATCTGCAAATTTTATGGCCGAAATCCTCGGCCTGCCAAAACCCGTGACCTTTTATCATTTTCAAGTCGTGCAAGTGGCCAATGGAGTAAGCTTGGACTTTCTAAGCACGGACCAAGACATACAAGTGCAGCACTATGCTTTCCTTGTGTCAGAGTCTGAATTCGATGAGATCTTCGGTCGCATCAAAGGTCGAGGACTGCGCTATTGGGCCGATCCATTAGGAAAACATGAACACCAGATTAATCACCACGATGGTGGTAGGGGTGTTTACTTTCAAGATCCATCAGGGCATTACTTAGAAATTTTGACGCGCCCCTATGGCAGTGGGAGCAAGTGATATGTTTAAAAAAATTCTCGTTGTATCGGTGTTTTCAGGTTTGATTGCCGGCGCGACAAACTTGAACGTGAACGAGAAAATTTGGTCGCAAATTGACGCGGTTAACGCTCTTATCAAGCCCAAAGGCGTGCGCTACGACGCGGCCATTATTTCTAAGGCACTGGAAGATGCTGTTAAGATCCTTAAAGATCGGGCTTTTGAAGATGACTATCAGTCGATTCGTTCACATGCGTTGACGAAGGACTTCAAAGAAGCGGATAAGATGCGAACGCGCGCTGAGCCAGTCTTTGTTATTCAGTTTGATGGTGATCATGACGTCCAGCAAATTGATTTCAAACTCATTTCATCGCTGGTGGCACCTGCATCTGAGGCTCAGTCTTTCGTAGACTCCTACCCGGACTACATCAACGCGGTAGCTGCCCTGCAGCCAGAATGGGACAGTTTGGATTGTTATTTGGCGCCATTCAACTATGAGCTAGCACCTACGGATGTGAAGCAGGCCCGAACAAATTATCCAAGGATACATAAACAATGGACGGAGTTTGCTAAAGTCTGGAAGCTTCCTTTTTTCAAGAAATCTGCGCAGATGGCTGTTCGTTGTCTAGAAGCTGCAGACAAGCGTGATAAGAAAGCCGCGGCACCTTCGAAACCTGCGAAAAAGTAAAAAGCCATTCAGAGAGAAGCGAAGCTCTCCTCTTGGTTAAGAGGAGGCTTCGCTTTTTCTGAATGACTTATCAAGGCCGCAAGTTAGAGGGCGAGCAGCCGATATTCCATTATGACTTCAAACCTTGGTAAGCTTGGCCATAGCTTAGCTTTAACAAAGATATGAGAGCGTCTTTTATAGGGCCGTCAAAGTTATCAAGGACATGCTTTACGTGAACTTTGAAACTATCTTTGAGTTTCTCAAGATCTTTGATGCCATCGATACCGAGAAGTTTTGAAAAGTCTGGTAAAGTTTGCAGCGGATTCACCTGACGATCGGATGTCGCTGTGGTAACACCACCAAGAATGTCTTTAATCAATTCGATGATCTTATTGATGTCACCAGTTTTGATCATGTCGATGAGATCTTCAAGTGAGGTGTTGGGATCTGAGAAAATTTCTATGACTTTGACGATGATTTGAATGACAGCAATAATTTCCATAATTGGAAAAGCAGAGCGTTCGGCGAATTCGAGCCTACCACTGTCTTCCGCTGCCATGACAGATATCGCATAAACCACGACGGCTCTATTAAGTCCGTCCAAGCCCCCAATTTTCTCTAAGTCGGGGAAGATTTCTTTCAGTTTGTCTTTTAAAACACCCAAATCAATGTCGATTTTGCCCTTGAGCAAATCCATGAGTTTGGCAAGTCCGTCCAAGACATCTTTGCCAGGGACATTTATGTTTTTGACATCTTCATCGGAAATGGACTCTGCACTTTTCAATAGAGCAAAGAATGCTTCATCCTCTGCGGAAATGGGTGCTTCCGGCTGATTGGGGACAGGGATTGGAATTTTTACCCCATCGGCGTCTTGAGTAGCAACTTGACCGCTTTGCCCTCTGCTGGCGACGTGGGAGTCCGATCCGCAAGCTTGCATGAGCATGGATAGACAAAGCAGCTTCAACACATTTTTAGAAACCATAATTCACTCCTCTAAGGCTAACTCAATCGCACCGCAATCAGCGGAAGCAAAAAGCCTATCGCGTTTGTGGAGGTTTAAGTTTCGAAAGAATTTTAAGACTATGAAATGTCTGGGATTCTCTAAGAGAATAGTTTGGGTTCGTTTTGCCTAAGATTTCTTGGGCAGGTATTTCGCGTAATACGCTTCCAAGGTAGCCTTTGACACTGGGCCGACTTCTTTATGCTGAATGAGGCCCTTTTCGTCGATGTAAAAGGTTTCTGGCACTCCCACAACGCCGTAGTCCACATTGATTCGACCTGTGGAGTCGAGGCCAAGCTTGTAAGTCTTTTGAAACGAGTCAGCGAATTCAATGGCGGTTTTCAACTCATCTTGCACGGCGATGCCAACGACATGAATAATGTCACCATATTCGCGATGGAAAGCTTCCAGCTCGCGAGCCTCTTCGCGGCACGAAACGCACCAGCTTGCCCAGAAGTTTAAAACAACTGGTTTGCCTTTAAAGGAAGAAAGAACAATTTGGGCTTCGGGCTCTCGAATATTTTGCGCCGAAAACTCCATGGCTGGTTTGCCAAGAAGCGCGTTACTGGCTCCTTGAGGATTCTGCCTGAGAGCTACGGCCAAAAGGATGATGATGCCAACACTAATGAAGGTTAATATGAGCACCGGAAATAAACGATTTTTCTTAATTGTTGGAACTTGCTCGCTCAAAACTTAGTCCTTAAATAACGATTGCTGCAAAAGCTCTTTATCCATATGAGCTGGATCGTCTGGTTTACGATATTCTTCAGAATGTTTCACCATAAGTTTCTGGGCGATGATTTTCTTTTCTTTATGATCGAGGCGGCCTTCAACCACGACGCCTTGATTTTCCTTAAACAAATCTGGGGGTGTACCCTTGTAGTGAACCAAAAAGTCATGATTGTTGAAATCGGTGAGTGTGAAATCCAAGGTCACTTCCTCGCCGTTTTTGACCACGGATCCTGGCTGAACCATCCCGCCAACGCGGATAAGTTTGTCTTCCAGGCTGACGCCCTTAGCGAAAGCTTCTTCCGGGGTGTAAAAATAAACCAAGTTTGCACTCAGCTGCAGCCATGACATGGCGACAATGCAGCCAACGATAACGACCAGGCCAATGATCCAGCGACGTTGTTTTTGTTTTTGACGTTCCATTATTTTCCCAAAACAGAGAGTCGTTTTTCAAGCTTCCGGGCGTGATGAATAACCCAAACGCCATACCCAAAGAGGAAGCCAGTACCTAGACCATAAGATAACATAATATAAAATAAGTTGGTTCCCATAGATTCTTCCTAGCTGAACTGAGAAAGTTGCTGCTCTTCTAATTGTTTACTTAAGATCAAAGTATGGCGCCTCTGGCGAATCAGCCAAAATCCGAAGACCAGCATCGTTATGGCGCAATAAATCAATAAATAAAGCATCTCACTAGACATCGAAGCTCCACCACTGCGAATGATGGTTTGAGGTTGGTGCAAAGTTCGCCACCAATTCACACTCTTATAAATAATGGGAATATCAGCGGCGATAACAATGCCCAGTATGGAACAGGTTTTCATGCGACCGAGTTCGGAAGGTATAGCATCGTAAAAAATAAGGTAACTTGCAAATAGCACGGCTAAGATGAGCGTGGTTGTAACCCGTGCGTCCCAAGTCCACCAAACGCCCCAAGTTGGTTTACCCCAGATAGAGCCGGTAGCTAAAGTTAAGATTGTAAAGACTAATCCAACTTCGACTGCAGCCCTCTGTGAGAGTAGTGCCCCAACATTTGGTTTAATCAAAGCTTGAATACTGTGCCAACATAGGACGCCAGCCGAGAAAAACGCCGCGAATGAAACTGGCACGTGCAGGTATAGGATACGATAGACTTCACCTTGGCTTTGATCGGGTGGAACCCAAAACAAAGCCAGTAGCCATCCCACAACTACCAAACTTCCCCATAGCAAAAGACCTTTGACTTGTTTTGAAACCATGTAAAAAATCCGTATTGTTAGTCCACAAGCTCTGCAAATAATAGTAAACACAGAGTGAAGAAGATAATACTCATTCCTACCAATAATCCTAACCAAGCGCTAGGACTGCCCACTGCATTGTCGGTGGCATACTGCAAACAAACACTTGATGACGAAATAAGCACAGGAGTGCTTAAAGGAAAATAGAGAATGGGGAATAGTATCTGCCGCCCATTGGCCTGGGCCGTTAGCGCACTCAATAATATGCCAAGTGGGCTTAATGCTAAAACTGCCAGCGCTATGGGTACAAAAAACATCCAAATGAGTTCACTCTGACCAGGATTTAAAACATTCATACAAACCAGCAAAACCACAATGACCAAAAGTCCCAATAAAACAATGTTGGCGAACTTCGCGCAAAACCAGGCGCTCGGTGAAATGCGATAGGTTTGGATGAGGGTAAAAACGCCATCCGTGTCATCGAGTTCGAAAGTTCTTTGCAATATAATTTGCAGGGCCAAAAAACAGGTTACCAGAATCTGACCGATCATGATTTTGGCTTCAATATCTTCTGAGAAGCTTGCACTTGTGAACTTAAACAGAAGGATGACTGCTAAAGAAAATAAAACAGGCGTGAACATTCGTTCTTTGTGGCGCCACTCATTCTTAAGGCCAAACGTGAATAGGGTCTTGAACTGGCTGACTGCGTTCACAAATTCACCTCTTTTAAAGGTAAATTCTTTAGCCAATTGATTTGATGGGTAACCAGAAGGACACATCCACCCGAGTTTAAATGACTGGCTATGGCGTCGTGCAGGCAGTCTTGCGCTTGTCGATCAAGGCCAAAAGTAGGTTCATCTAAAAGCCAAACGGGCCGCTCCGTGTAACAAACCCTCGCCAATGCTAATCGTCTTTTCATTCCAGTCGAAAACTTATGGACGGGAAGAGAATCAGCTAGAGAGCTTGTCGAAAGTTGCCACCTTTTTAGAATGGATTGAAGAAGTTCGGGATGGGAGGGTAAGCCTGAGAGCTGACGCCAAAACTCCAAATTATTATGAATATTCTGCGCCAGTAAATGCGCGTTGTGTTCGGCACTCAAAAATTCGATGGGGTATCGGTTAGTCTCTTGCAAGTCGAGTGTAATCGAGCCGCTCGATGGGGTTAAAAGTTTGGCGATAAGCGCGAGAAGGGTGGATTTACCGACGCCGTTGTTGCCTACGATGTGACAAATTTGTTTTTTATCGACTTCGAAAGTCAAATTTTGGAACAAGGGTTTAGCCGCGTACCCGAATGATAAGTCTTTGACTTGTAGCAACGGAATTTCCTACAGATTTAGGGCCATCTTATACAAATCAGTTGTCCTTTGTTTTGTATAGATGATGGTTTTACCATCTGGTTGCCAGATTGGCCAACGTTCGTTTGAAAATTTACTGTCAGTTAAGAAGGTCTGATTTTCGGCGAGGTCCGATATTTTAATGTCAAAGCCTGCTGCGACATTGCCCAAAAGACGCGCGCCGGCATAAATAAGGACATGCTTTGTGGGATGCCAAGCCGGATCGAATCCGCGATCGATTTTTGTACCGACTTTGGCGTCTGTGTCCGCCACATATATCGTCCCATTGGTGGTAGCCCACGCGATATACTTTCCGTCAGAAGAAATATCAAAAGAACTCACGCCACTTTTATCATCTTCGATGCGATGCATCGCTTTACCATCGGCGCTGAGCTGAAGAATGCCGACCGGGGTGGCGAGCCAACTATTGACGTCCGCTTTGTCTTTTGCCGGAGCGCGCTTGCCGGGATATTTTAACTGGTTGTGCTTTATGCCTGTGGCATGCAGGATGCGCATACCTTGGTGTCTGGGATCGTAGGTCAAGAAGCTACTCGGACCTTCCATTTTATTGATCGATACATTTTTATGAAGGCCTGTATCATAAACTTTGACTTCGGAATTGACTTTGCCAATTCTTTGATTCATTTCACGGTAAAAAAGGCGATGGCCGTCTGGCGACCAAAAGAACGCCGCACCAACTTTTTTATCACTAACTTTGTAAACATTCTGATCTTTGACGTTTACCATGAATAGGCCGGGGCGTGTGCTTTCCACATAGGCCAAATAGGTTCCGGTTTTGTTCATCTTAATTTGCTGAGGATCGTTAGCGAGGCGCATCCATGGTTCCCGATCTTGGACGACTCCCAAACTCGTAGTCGCCTGAAATGCAAGTGCCAGTAGGAAAGCAAGGGTGCCGAATCGCATAGAAAGTCCTCTCATCATATTTTGCTGGATGTGTGCTAAAATAATTAAGTCAGCCAGTTTTGGCTCTGCTCAGCCGCTTTTAGGATCCCTTTTATTATAGCGGACTTAGCCGCAGATGAATGATCCCGAGAATTGGCGAATACAAAAAAGCTAAAGATTTTCCGTTATTTACCGATAAGTTAGCGTGGGAGAACGTTAGTATGAACTTAAAAATCAGCCTAAATCTAAGAGTAGTCATCATAGCATTTTGCTATGCAGGTGCCACGGCAGCTGTAGCTAGCCCTTCTTACATAACGGGCGACTCACCGGAAGGCCAAATCATTTTGGCTCAAAACGCAGGAAAGAAAAAGAAAGCTAAAAAAGACGATAGTAAAGATGGCGGCGCTAAAGAGCGTAAGCGTACTCTAGTTGGCGAAAAGAAATACCAAGTGAAAAAAGGTGAGCGCACGAACTTAGACTTCGAAGCTGCTGACATCTCTGGTGCGAGAAAGACTCCGCTAGGTAGTATCGTTGATTCCGTTCAGTCAGACAAAGACTATGACTTCGTAAAAGTCCGTTTACGATGGACGCCGGAAATGGTTCAGTCCGCTTCCAGTCTCGAGACCGGTTCTAGCGCAAAATAAATAGACTGTAGTTAACCGATGGATTTTTCATTTCATCAATCTGAAGTGAAGCCTTCGTCATCCTGAGCGAAGCGAAGGATCTCCTCGAGCAATTTCTATATTGTTTTTTTAGAGAATAACAAAATCATCATTGGGGGACTTCGTCATGACAGGACAGTTCAAGTTATTCTCATTTTCGATCATTAGCGTATTTTTCATAAACTCATCTATTGTAGCGGCGCCTTCTCATCTTGGAGAAGACGCTAAAAAGAGTCGCGAGCGCACCATTATCCACGAGAAAAAAGTGAAATTTAAAAAAGGCGAACGTACCACTTTGAATTTTGATGCAGCAAACATCTCTGGCGAAGTGAAAATGCCTCTGGGAAGTAGAGTTGAATCCATACAGTCCGATAAGTCTTATGATTTCGTAAGAGTTCGCACGAGATGGACACCAGAAATGGCGCAGTCGGCTTCCACCCTAGAAACAGGGCGAAGCATTAGGTAACGTTAAGACATCTCAGGAAAGAGATACATTTTGTACTTTCAACTTCATTCTATTTTATTTTCCTCTTTAACTTTTTTAGTCCTATTTCTGTCTGGACCCACGTGGGTCCAGGCTCATAAAAGTTGTTTCGAACTCGAACTCGCCACTGATCAGCGCGAATACATCTATCAATATCATGGGAAGAAACTGGGAAGTGGCCGCTTCGGTCACGTCTACCGCGGCCAACATACCAATGGCCAATACTTCATTTTTAAAATTTACGATGACGGAAATGCCTTTGAATCGGACGTTGCTGACCTCGGGTGGTTCCGCGAAGTGGTAAGACCCGCCGGCGTGGGAGAAACTTTTGTGGTTCCTAAGGTGGATGCGGATAGCGAAAGATTTGTCATGATGCGGCCGGATCTACTTGGGCGCGAGCTGAGAAGTATTTTGCGAGATCCCACTGTCAGCACAGAACGAAAGACCGCTTTACGAGTGTCCTATCAGAAAAAAATCGCTCGCCTCATCCGACTTGTGCAGGCGCATGATCCCAAGATCGAGATAAAAAACGCCTATGGCGATGAGTTCTTTTCGGATCCTTTCAAAGATGGTTTGGAAATCAAAGCGTTTGTGTCTCCGAAAAAAACTTTGCTCGTCAAATCAGACAACATTATAGTCGAAGATGGCACCGACGACATGCATCTGATCGATCCGTATTAAGAACCTTCACAATTTATCAGTCAATGACAAACTTACATTTGACCCTTTAAAACTAGCCATTTTCAGAGTTTTCGATTATACAAAAGTATGGTTTTTGAAGGGGCTAAAATGCGTATCGATCAACTATCTGATTCAGACTTACTTACTCAAATAAAACAATTAACGACTTCTGAGCGTGAGGTTACGACCAAAATCTTGCATCACCTTCGTGAAGTAGAAAAGCGCCGATTATTTTCAGACCTTGGATATTCGAGCTTGTTTGATTATGCAGTTAAAGAACTCAAATATTGCGAGGGACAGGCTGGTCGAAGAATTCGCGCCATGCGCCTTATCAATGAGCTTCCTGAGGTGGGGGAGAAACTAGCCAATGGTGAACTTAGCCTAAGTAATGTAGCTCAGGCCCATAGTTTCTTTCGTGAGCTTGCTAAGACCAAACCTGAGGAAGTAACCAGGACTCAGAAGCTTCACATTATGAGTTCATTGCAGAACAAATCAACCCGGGAGGCTCAGAGAACTTTGATCGCCCTTCAGCCGAATGCTGCTCTTCCCAAAGAAAAAGAACGCGTGATTGCTCCCACAAAAACCGAAGTTTCATTTGTGATGGATGATGATCTTAAAGCGCAACTTGAGGAGGTGCGCGCATTAGCGGGGCCTGATGCGGCATCTATGTCATATGGCGAGTTATTCAAACTCATGGCACGATTGAGTTTGATAAGCCTCAAGGCCAAAAAGTTTGGCAAAAAAAGATCGACACAAGTTTCGACTCCATCCGTAGCGCCCATAATCAAACCGAAAGAAATGGCGCCAACTTCTGCGCGGAAGTTAAGGGATCGATATATTCCCAAGAGCATTCGGCACTCGATTTGGGTTCGTGAAGTTGGAAAATGCCAGCAATGTGCGGGAAAGCGCAATCTCCAAGTTGATCATATCAAGCCGTTTGCGTTGGGTGGCACGTCAGACGTTGAAAATTTGAGGCTGCTTTGTTTTCAGTGCAACCAGCGTGCAGGGATCAAAGTATTTGGGTTGTGTCGCATGAGATGGAATTGAAAGGATGATTAGAATGCTAATTTTAATTTAGCTTTCTCAATAAAGCGGTTTCTTCGATGGCGTTTGTGTCAGTGCCCAAATATAATCCTTCATCCTCTGCTCTAATGACCAGATTGGATTCTGTGTCAAACTCACCTTGTTTTCTCATAAGCCAGCTTATGGCGGCATTAACAGGTGATTTTTTACTTTCTTGAATAAGAAAGCCAGCGACGTCTGAATCGGCATAACCCTCAACCTTGTAGAATAAGATGCCATCGTGATTTATGGTTTCCGTAGTGACGTTAAATTCATTTTTAGTGCCGGATTTCAACTCATGAATATCCCATTTTCCCTTCGGGATTTTCATCTGTGAATGCAATAAATCGTTGGACTCGTCCTTTTTGTTTTTTGAACAACCGCTTAGGATAAGTATAAAAATCAACAGAGTGCATTTGTTCTGCATAGAAAGTTCCAATTAAATCGACATCGAAAGAGTAATTAACTGCGACAGATCATTTAGCTGGGCCGCTTCGGTGAATCGTCCGGTTAAATAACCTTTGCGATCGATGAGGAAAATCGCAGGTGCGATAGGATTGCGAAAGTTTGTGATGATTTCATCATTGCCCAAAAAAGCTTCGCGACCAAAGCCCATTTTTTCTAGATGTCTTTTGGCTTCAGCGTAAGGTTCGTGAAGGTAAATAAGGACCACGCGTAGACCGAGCTTGGCGTATTTTTGCTCAAGATATTTTAGAATTTGCGTATGAGAATAGCAGGTGTCGCACCAGCTCGCAAAAAAGTAAACAAGAGTGAGGCGTCCGTCGTGTTCAAATTTAGTGATTTGGCCGTTGTATAAAGAGGTCAAAGACACGGGTTCAAGTTTTAACCATTCGCTTTCTTGAGCCTGCACCAAACTTGATGTCGCAAACAAAGCGAGAAGGAGTATAATTTTAGAAAGCATGATGGTGACCATATTGTTGGGAGCGTCTTGCTCTCATACTAGCACAGGACCAAAAGATGGCGAAAGAAAACTCATTTAGCGCGGCTAAACTCGCACAGAATTGGACTTTCAGCTGGCCCGCCATGGATGTTTTGATTGGTGGAAAGTCAGCGATCGATATTCCCTATCTCAGCGTTTTCTCCCCTGCAGAAGCGGGCGAGTTTATCAAAAATTATGGTTTTGATTTGAGTGACGATGAAGATCGCCGTAAAACCCATGCTTTGATCCTTGAAGCTTGGACATTTATTGAGTCCACTTTGATGCCTACGGAATGGAAAAAAGGAATTCGTCCTCCGGAAAACGTTTTGAGTTGTACGGATCCTCGTCAACTTGTGTTGTGGGCTTCGGCCAGGGGAGAAGAAGACAAATTGCACCGTGCATGGGCTTGTGCGGTTCTTAGGGTGGCGCATACGGCGGCGCATATCGACGGTGTATGGGCCATGATTGACGCGGAGGCTGCGGCGCGACAAATCCGCGAACGTTTCGAAGAGTTCTTACACATAGACGAAAAGAGCGGCATTTGGTTCGGCGACGAGCGAGATCACGTCGTGCTGGAGCATATTGAATGGAAAGCGCCGAAAAGTCGTCGATCTGTTTTTTTGAAACTTCTGCACAAGCCGGGCAACGTTGCGGAAAATATCTATGACTTGCTCGGCGTGCGAATCGTTACGAAGCGTTTGTCCGACACCATGCTTGTCGTCAAATATTTGCGCGACTTTCATGTTGTTACGTTCGCAAACTGTAACCCCGGGCGGGTGCGAAACTCACTTATCGATTTTCGTGCGTTTCAAGACGTCATTGAAAACAGCAAGCTTCAACTATTGGAAGGGGACATGACGCCGCAGGACTTCGTAGACCTTTTGGCAAAGATCGATATCGATTTGCGCAAAGTGTCGACTCGCCGCAAGAACCCACATTCGGCGCAGAAGTACCAGTCTTTGCAGTTAACTTGCCGGCAGCTCATCAAGACAAAAAACCCTGCACTGGGTTGGATGGAGCATCTCGAAGAGTATGTCAAAAATCTGAAGAAAAATCAGAACTCACCAGAAGCGAAGCAGATTGGCAATGTTTTGGAGTTCATATCGGAATGGCCAGACTTCCAAGAGAATCGTCTCATATCATCATTCTTCCCTTATGAAGTTCAGATCATGGACGCAAAAGCTTATGAAGCCATTAAGTACGGTGATGCATCCCATGAGAAGTACAAGATGTCGCAGATACGCACGGCGCGTCGACGGATTCTCAATGAAGTTTTCACTTTGGTTCGCCATCAGTTGAAAGATATGAAATCTTCCAAAATGCCCGTGGAGCGCGCCGACTAGCGGCGCGGGCAAAAGTGTGTTGACTTAAAATAAGTCACATGTGTGGAGATAAAGAAGAGGAGTTTCTAGAAGGGGAAGCGACGGATATAGGAGCGACCCACTCTCTTCTTGCTAACGCATTACCTCTATCGGTACGTCGACAAGCGCGAGAATTTTGTCTCGAATAATCAGTGCTCCAGGTCGGTAGGATCAAGACCAATTGCAACCTCCATAAAATTTGTTGATTAACAACAAGTCCTGTTTTGTCCCCCCCCATTTAGCCACAATGACTAGACGAATGGGGACATCTATGCGTTCGGTGATTACCCAAGCGTACTTTAGGCAAGATCCATAAAGCTGCTAAAACTCTTATAAAAACAGTCTGTTAGAAAGTTGTTTTTTTGCTACTCTCAGGTTTGGCCCCTTTTGAGGTGTCAGCGCTTTGACGATTTTAATCCTCACTTCGCGAATGTGGTGGCTATGGCTGTTTTGGGGTTTGCTCTGTTGAAATTTGGCTTAGATGACCTATTATCATCTTGCTCTTAAAATTTTAGGAATAAAATCTGGAAATGCCCAAGTCTTTCAATAGTTATATTTGGTGGATCGCATGGCGAAATCTCGTTTCTAAGAAGCGGCATGGCTTAAGCTTCATGACGGCGGTTTCTGTTGGTGGAGTTGCGATCGGGGTATCCAGTCTCATTATTGTTTTGTCTGTGATGGGCGGTTTCGAAGCGGATCTCAAGCACAAACTTTTAAGAGGGGATCCGCATCTCGAAATTGTCAGTAAGGATTATGCAGCTGGGTTTAGTTTGCTCGATTTTTCGATCGAAAATATTTCAAAAATTTACACAGAAGCTGTGGCGATAAATCCCTACACAAAATCAGACGTCATTATAAAATCCGGTGAACAAGTCGCGGGTGGAACACTTCTTGGCATTGGCCATGGTAAAAAACAAGATTCTAAAGAATTTCTGTCACCATGGTTGTTTGATAAAAGCATGGTGGAAGGTGACTTTGAACCGATCGTCGAGAATGTGACACTACCCGTTTCCCGAGTCTTTGTGGAAGACGGTAAAGAAGTTCGAAAGTTTCATAAGTTTAAATCGGCAGCCCCACCCATTCTCCTAGGTGTCGATCTCGCAAATCATCTTAATCTCAATGTCGGATCAGATGTCATGGTTCTCAGTCCGCAGTCCAATGTTGATGGAATGCTTGGCGGCAACCAACTTGTGCATCGTTTCGTGGTAGCAGGGATTTTTCAAACCGAATTCTCGGACTACGACAATCGTGGTGCTATCGTTTCGATTGAAGAAGGTCGAAAGTTTTTAGCTGAGTACGATGTGTCGCTGGAAACAGAAAAATATGTGACGGGCGTTGCCTTGAGTTTTCCCGACCCCATGAACTTAGATCAATTTGAACGTTTGCCTAAAAATTCTGATTTGCGCATCGTTCATTGGCGAGAAAATAACAAAGCGATTTTGTTCGCGTTAAAGTTGGAAAAATATGCCATGGGCAGCATCTTAATGCTGATTGTCATCGTCGCAGCGTTCTCGATTAGTGGAACGCTGATCATGACCGTCTATCATCGGCGCGGCCAGGTGGCTCTTTTCAGAGCAATCGGAATGAGCAAAGCCGCTGTGGGCAGCCTTTACGTTGCATATGGATTGGTCATTGGCTTAGTGGGTATTTTGGCTGGACTAGTGCTGGGGCTGGGCGTTTGCTACCTTTTGCAAAGCTTCAAATTTTTACCTATGCCCGAGGGCGTCTTTTATCTGACTTATGTGCCGGTAAAGTTTTTGCCATTTGATTATGTCGTGATATGTTTTTCTGCTTGTTTGCTAAGTTTAATAGCAGCGATTTATCCGGCGCTCGCTGCCGCGCGTGGAGAGCCTTCGCAAGGTTTGAGGTGTTTGTGACAGAAGCTTGGGCTATCGATTTAGAAGCCGTACATAAGCAGTATCGAATTCAGAATCATACCGTGCATGCCCTTCGCGGCGTCAATCTCCAGGTTCCGTTCGGTCGCCGCGTTGCGGTTACGGGAAAGTCCGGATCAGGAAAAAGCACACTCCTTCATATTATTAGTACATTGGAACGGCCGACGGCCGGCAAAGTCAAATTAGGTGGAAAAGATTTTTCGACGTCGTCGGATCAAGCCATCTCCCATTTTCGCAACCGGGCCATAGGCGTTGTGTTTCAAATGAACAATCTCCTGCCCGAATTCACAGCGCTCGAGAACGTACTGATGCCCGGACTCATTGGTCACCTGGATAAGCCAAAATTAAACGACCGAGCGGAAAGTTTGCTCAACTCAGTAGGCTTAAAAGAAAGAATGAACCATCGTCCTGGTGAATTGTCGGGCGGTGAGCAGCAACGCGTGGCCATTGCGAGAGCTTTGGTATTAGGGCCTTCGATCCTTTTAGCGGATGAGCCGACAGGTAACCTTGACGAAAAAACTAGTCTTGAAATCCAAGACCTTCTGTTAAATCTTAGCTCAACTTACGATATGACCATGGTTCTCGTGACACACGATCCAGATTTGGCAAAACGTTTGCCTTATCAAGTAGTCATGCACGATGGCCAAGTTGTGGAAGAGGGGCAAATCTAAATGTTGCAAAAGTTATGGTTACTTATTTGCCTTTCGTTGTTTATTCCCAATTTGGCATTTGCCCAGGCGATCAAAGACGTCGAAGTACGTGGCAATAAAAAAGTCGAAAGCCGGGCGATCGTAACTTTAATGAAAAGTAAAGCAGGCGACCAACTCGATCCCGCACTCGTTCGCCAAGATATTGTGGATTTGTTCAAACTCGGTTTCTTTGCCGACATTCAGGTCCTACGCGCTCCTGTAAGTGGCGGTATTAAGCTGATTGTTCAAGTCGTCGAAAAGCCGACGATTGTCGCGATCAAATATGATGGATTCAGCGAAATAAGCGCCGAAGACATGCAGAAAAAGATTGTCGCGAAGCAATTTACAATTGTCGATGAGGCTGTCTTGGCCGCCGATGTTAGTATGATGAAAAAAGAATATGAAGGTAAAGGCTTCTATCTGGCCGATGTGCGTTACGAAATTAGAGAAGTTAAACCGGGTGAAGTCGACGTTATTTTTATCGTCAATGAAGGAAGCAAAGTTCAAGTTGGATCCATTGACATTATTGGCAATAAGTTTTTTTCTGATGGCGAGTTGGTTTCGCGAATGGCCTTGCAACCACTTTCCAGACTTACCAAAATCACTTCGCGCTCAAACTACCAAGATGCATTTGTTAAGCGTGACACGGAGTTTCTAGGATTTTATTACCGGGATCACGGTTTTGCAAAAGTGAAAGTCGGCCAGACCATCACTGCACTCGACCGCAATAAAGAAACAGTTCGCCTGACGTATAACGTTGAAGAGGGCGATCAATTTTCAGTGGGCGCCCTATCAGTCTCTGGAGATATTTTGTTTCCGGAAGCCGAACTCAAAGAAAAAATGCTTTTAAAGCAGGGTGAGTTGTTTCGCTATTCACGTTTTGCCAAAGACGTTGAGATGTTGACGGATAAGTACGGCGACGATGGCTATGCTTTTGCGGTTGTGAGTCCGCAAACACGTTTTGACGATGAAAAGAAAACAGTTGAGATTCGATACGAAGTCGAAAAAGGCAAAAAAGCTTATTTTGGCGAGATTACCATAGTTGGCAACGTGAAGACTCGCGACAATGTGGTTCGCCGAGAAATTAACTTTTCAGAGTCAGAGCTGTATAGCGGAACGAAGCTTAGCAAATCCAAAGAAGATATTCAGCGTTTAGGGTTTTTTGAAGAAGTTCAGATCATCAAAAAAACGCGCGAAGGCTCCGACGATATTTTGGATATACTTATTCGTGTCAAAGAGAAGCCAACTGGACAGCTCCAGGCCGCGTTAGGATACTCTCCCAATACCAACACTAGCGAAGGCCGCGTCTTTGGCCAAGGTCGCTACGATGAGAAAAATCAGTCAGGCCGAGGCTGGCAAACACAAGTTTCGGGCCAGTGGAACAGCGGCAAGAACTTTAATTTCAATTTGCAGTTCCGCGATCCTCGGGTCAACGATACGGAATGGTCGGCGGGCTTGCAGTTGTTTACGACGAGCCAAGTTTCGCCGATTCTGACGGATATTTTGGAGACGCAAGAAAAGCGTACGGGTGCAAGCATTACCATCGGACGAAAAATAGTCGAATTCATTCAAGCGTCTTTAACCTACAAGTTTGAAACGATCTCGCATGATTCCGAGCAGTTCTTGCCGCAACGATTCATTGAAGAAGGGCTCTCTTCGAGCGTTATTTTTGCCTTGTCACGCAATGCCACCAATAATTATCTCGATCCAACTGAGGGATCGGAAGTGGTGCTTCGGCAGCAGTTCACGGGGGGCGCAATTTTACGTGGTGATCAAGAGTTCGCGGAGTCGTCTTTAACGGGGTCTTATTATTTCCCTATAGATTTTTCTGAGAACTATCGAACATATTTCAGATTCCACGCGGCGCTATCTTATATTTATGCACTCGGCGGCGGCGAAGTACCGTTCTTCGAACGATACCGACTTGGTGGCTATAATGATCTTCGTGGATACCCGTTCCAAGAAGTTGGACCGCAGTTCAATATTTTGCAATCTCCGGGTGGCGCTCCACTTGCCTACAACAAAGGTGGCGATAAAAAGCTTTTCTTCCAGCTCGAGTATTTTTTCCCACTGATTCCAGAAGCGGGCATCAAAGCGCTCGTCTTCACGGATATTGGACGCGTGTTTGACGACAACGAAGGAATTGAACTCAGCGAATTTAAGCGTGATATCGGCTTTGGTTTTCGATGGATCACTCCCATCGCGCCGTTCCGTTTCGAATGGGCATACCCTATAGAAAACGGGAAGTTAGGCGAACAGGAGTTCATATTTTATCTAGGTTACTAGTAAGCTAATCGCATTTTCATGGGGAAAATGTTAAATCGAATGAATCGAAAAATGAATCTAAAAGAGGAAATTTTATGAGCCAGGGATTAAGAACAATCAAAAGATTTGCTTTATTGGTGGCCATCAGTCTTATTTCGACAGCGGGCGTGGCAAGCGCGACCGTTCAAGCCCAAGCCGCAAATGCTCTTACTATTGGCATGATCGACGTTCAAAAGATCATTTTGACCTCTGCGGAGGGGAAGTCTGCTCGCGCGACTCTTGAAAAAGAAGTGAAACAAAAAGAAAAAGAGCTAACGGACTTGGAAAAGGGTTTGGAAACCATGGCTCAAGATATCCAAGGCAAGGCCGCGTTGATGAGCCCAGAAGCTCGTGCCGCGAAGCAAAAAGAGTTTCAAACCAAAATTAGCGCGTTGCAGCAAAAGAAGATGCAGTTCAACGTGGAAGTGAAACGCAAAGAGCAAGAAGCAACGCAGAAAATCGCTCGTAAAGTAGCGTTGGTTGCGGAAGGTATTGCAAAAGCGAAGAAGATTGATTTGATTTTCGAAAGCAACAGCGCCGGCCTTATGTATGCAAAGACTAGCGTTGATTTGACAGACGAAGTGTTAAAGCTCTATGACAAGGCTCCGGCCGCAGCAAAGGCGAAATAGTTCATGTCAGAAAAGAAGTTTCAACTGCCACTGCTCGTCGAGGATATAAAAAAATGTATCCCTCATCGTTACCCGTTCCTGTTGATTGATAAAGTCACAGAGCTGGTGCCAGGCGAAAAGGTCGTAGCGATTCGCAATATTTCAGCTTCGGATCCGATTCTGCAGGGTCATTTTCCGGGAAATCCTATTTTTCCAGGTGTTTTGCAGATTGAGGGTCTTGCCCAAGCTGCCGCTGTTTTGGGAATTTTGTCGCAAGATGGACCGGTGTCTGCTTGTTTATTGACTGAAGTGAGCAGCGCACGTTTTCGTAGGCTTGTTATGCCTGGAGATTGTTTGACTTACACGGTGACCGTTAAGAAGAAGCGTCTACCATTCTACTGGTTTGAGGCGAATGCGATGGTCGGTGATGAAGTTGCGGCAGAGGTTTTATTCTCAGCTAAGCTTGGTTAGAAGAGATAGCGAATGGAAAGCAAAATTCACGCAACTGCAATAGTTCATCCGGGCGCGGAGCTGGGTAGCGATGTTACAATTGGACCCTATTGCGTTGTTGGACCCAAAGTAAAACTTGGCAATAAAGTTAAGCTGGCTTCGCACGTGCTTGTCGAGGGTCGAACCTCCATCGGTGAAGGCACGCAGATTCATTCTTTTGCGTCTATTGGGATTACACCACAAGATTTAAAATACAAAGGTCAAGACACCGAGCTTGAAATTGGCACGTATAACTCCATTCGGGAATACGTGAACATTAGTATTGGAACAGCGGAAGGCGGCGGCAAAACCAAAATCGGCTCACATAATCTCATTATGGTATATGCGCATATTGCACATGATTGTATAATCGGGGATCGCTGTATTCTCGCAAATTCTGCGGCAATAGCAGGGCATGTGGAGTTAGGCGACCACGCAGTCGTCGGCGGTATCGTGGGCATTCATCAGTTTTGTAAGATTGGAAAACTAGCCATGTTGGGGGCCGGATCTATGGTTGCTCAAGACGTGCCACCTTATTGTATGGTTCATGGCAATCGCGCTACCATGAATGGGCTCAATTTGGTCGGGTTGCGCCGAGCTAATGTCGGCGCTGAGAATTTATCAGCTATCAAAGAAATGTATCGGCTTATTTTTAAATCACAACTTACACAAGAAGACGCATTGGCCAAGATTTCGGAATCCATTGCAGACTCCGACTATAAACAAGACTTTGTGGCTTTCTTAGAAGCAAGCCATCGCGGACTTTGCCGCTAACCTATGAAACAGAATTATTTTATTTCGGCTGGGGAGTTTTCAGGCGACTTGCTGGCGGCGGAGCTGGTGTCTGAGATTAGAAAATTAGATCCCCATCTCCATCCGCTGGGGATCACGGGCCCTGCCTTGCGCAAAGAAGGCGTTCAGTCACTTCTTGACATCCAAAATTTGGCCGTCATGGGCATTAGTGATGTCCTCAAGCGCATTAGTCAGATTCGCATGATTGAACAGCGCATTCTTCAACAAATTGACCAAATGAAACCAAAGTTTGCCATCTTGGTGGATTATCCAGGATTTCATCTGCGTATTGCTGAGCAACTCAAGATGCGTGGCATTCCTGCCGTCCAGTATATCGCTCCAAAAGCTTGGGCGTGGGGATCCGGTCGAGTCAAAAAAATTCGTCGTGATTATGATTTAGTTTTAGGAATGCTTCCTTTTGAAGAGGAATTTTATAAGTCGGCCGGCGTCAATTATACTTATGTGGGTTCTCCGGTTATGGATCGCATGGATGCATTCTTGGAAACTCAGAACCATGACCGCAAGATCCACTCGTCGGTCATAGGTTGCTTCCCTGGTAGTCGTGATTCAGAAGTCAAAGCCATGTTGCCGCTCTTTCTGGACCTTCGCGAACAGTTTTCACCGGATACCAAGCTTGTCATATCCGTTGCTGAAAATATTGGCTGGAAGCATGTGTGTGAGCTTCTACCTGAACTCAAATTGGGCCGTCGTGTTCAGGGCAGTGATCCTATACTTTCTTACTTTAACGAAGTCTATGAGTACCGCGATATGTGGTTTGTGGTCGGGCAAAGTTTCGAAATTATGTTTCAGTCCAGTGTAGCGCTCGTAACCTCTGGGACGGCAACTTTGGAATGTGCTTTGATCGGAGCGCCACAAGTTGTGGTCTATAAGACCCAAGGTCTGACCTTTGCGATAGCTAAGGCGCTTTTGAAAGTGAAATACGCCAGCTTACCAAATTTGATTTTGGACCGTGAGGTTCTAAAAGAATTTCTGCAAGACTTCCAGATGTCAAAGGTATTGGAAGAAGCCAAGAGGATTTTGCAGAATATAGACTACCGTCAGAAAATGTTGGGCGACTATTTGGCAATGCGCGCTAAACTCAAGAGTGGGGCGGCGTCCACCGGAGCGCAGCTGATTGTGAACAGGTACAAGGTTCATTGACGATGAAACAAAATACATCCAAAGAGTTTCGGCAGCTCATGTTCGTTCCATTTTTGCGCGACAGAATGCTTATTTGTTTCATTGTCCTGAGCCTCTTCATACTAAGTTTGACGCAGGTCCTCTTAATTGCTCTGATGGGACCTTTCGTCAAAGTTCCTTTGTCGATGGAAGCGAGCCATAGTTCGGTAAATCTCAGTTCTTTGCTGCCTCCCGGCCTATCTCGTTTCTTTAAGCTAGATTTGAACTGGCAAATGTCCTACGTAGCTCTGACCATTGCCATTCCGCTTCTTTTGATTGCAGCACAAATTCTGAAAGCGCTTTCGAGTTTTGCCTTTGACTATTATCGACGCAAGCTCACCATCCATATTGCTCACCACATGCGTTCGGAGATTTTTGCGGCATTGATCCATAGTCCGTATCATCGGATTATATCGCGATCTCCCGCGCAGTGGATGTCGCTCATTATGAATGACATTTATTTTATTGAAATGCGTTTCTCTGATATTCTGTCAAGTTTTGTGAAAGATGGGGCTTTGATCTTATCGAGTTTCTTTGCGCTCATGTTGATTCAGTTCGAGACTGCCTTAGCCATGCTAATCATTATGCCTTTTGTCGTATTTGGTCTGGGAAAACTGAGAAAGATGATCTCAGGTCTGGCTAGAGATTACCAAGCAAAATACGCATTGATGACGCGAGCCGTCTTCGACTTGCGTCAAAGGTTCAATTTTATTCGCTCGCAGCAGGGCGAAGCAACGTCCTTGCGTTTATTTCAGAATGTTGATCAATCATACTATCGGTCCATTCGCAAATCTATTGCGGCTCAGTCTATTTTGTCGCCGACTTTGGAGTTTCTCGGATTTGGGCTTTTTGCGGGAGTGATGTATGCATTTGCCCGGGGAGTTTATAGTGATCGATTGGACTCCGCATCTATTGTGCAGTTCTTTGCGGCGCTACTTCTGGTTTTTCGGCCACTGAAGAATTTGGGTTTACAACTTGCGCAATACGGGGAGACTCGAGGCGCTATGGAAGATGCGTTGCTTCTCTATAAGTCATTTCGGAATCGTTCGGAAATCTCAGAAGAGAACCCCTCACAAAGTGATCACCAAGGACCCATTCATATTGCCGTTTGCAAAACTTTCTATCCCGACCGGGATATCACGGTCGAAGTTCGTGATCTCGAAATAAAGGCCGGAAAAGCCATTGCGGTTGTAGGGCCAAGCGGCGGTGGTAAGTCGTCACTTATTAAAACATTAAGCGGTCTTCTTGAGCCAAGCGAATGGCAAGCCAATATATCCATTAAGGAAGTTAGCGCTAAGACTTCGATGGTGAGTCAGTTTCCGTTCCTATTCAATGACACGGTTCGCAGCAATTTAACATATGGTGCTACGGATATGAGGAACGAAGAACTTGACGTTGCGTTAGATACAGTTGGTCTCCACGCCAAAAGCGGGCATGATATTTCATTAGACGATGAGCTTGGGCCAGGACTAAGGAATTTTTCTGGAGGCCAGCGTCAACTTCTCACCATAGCTCGTGGTATTCTGCGCGACAAATCAATATGGTTGTTTGATGAGCCTACCTCGGCGGTTGATCCGCAAATGGAGGGTGTGTTGATGTCGAATTTGTTTAGAGATTGTCGAGAGCTTGATAAATGCATGATTATGGTGACGCATCGTCTGACTTATCTGGAGTCCTTTGACGAAATATGGTTTTTTAAAGATGGTGAGCTGCGATCACAAGGTTCGCATCTTCATTTAAAAGAGAATAGTGAGGAGTATAGGAAGTTTTGTCAAAATCAAAATTAGACAAATTCCATATTATGCAGCCTAGCATCCAAGTGCTACTTGGAGAGAATTGCCCGGTTTGGTGGATCATTGTTTCGTCTCCTTTGAGGTGGATTTATTTCGCGATCACTCGCCTAAGAAATGCATGTTACGATTTGAAAATTCTGCGGCCCATAAAATTAAGTGCGAAAGTCATTTCTGTTGGAAACATCGAAGTCGGCGGAACCGGCAAAACTCCTATTTGCATAATTGTCGCCAAACATATCCTTAATAATGGTGGAACTCCTGCCATTCTCACTCGCGGGTATAAGAGTGGAATGACTTCAAGTGAGTGGTGTTACGTTTTAAATGGTCAGATTCATAAAGATTCGATCAAAGTGCATCCGCTCCTCGATGAAGCTATGTTTCAATCGTTGCAAATGCCGACGGTTCCTGTGGTCGTGGGAGTGCGCCGAGCAAAAGCGGCTGCGCACTTCCAGAATATCTATAAAGAAAAGATTACGCATTGGATATTAGATGATGGATTTCAGCATCGACAAATCCACCGGGACTTAGATTTGGTTCTGCTAAATGGTGAGCGACCATTCGGCAATGGATTTTTACTGCCGACTGGCACTTTGCGTGAACCGCCTTCTTCATTGCGACGGGCGAGCATAATATTATCGAGTGTCGAGAAAGGCAAAGCACCGCAAAACATTTTGAACATAGGACCTCTTCCGCAAAGTTCATTTGAGCGTTCCCTTTCCAAGATCGTACTATGTAGTGATGAATCTCAGCATTTCCCCTTAGAAAACTCTGCAGTGGCAGCCTCTGCGATCGCGCGCCCCCTTCATTTTTGGGTAGATTTGCAGACATTTGGCGTCAATTTAGTTGGTGGGTTGGGAAATCAGGACCATTTTCCTTTTACAAATGATGACTTACTCCGGCTTACGGAAAGCGCTGATGCACTGATTATTACCGAGAAAGACTACGCCAGACAGCGAACGCTTTATAATGACTTCCCAAAAAAAGTATATTTGGCAAAGCTTGAAATCAAGCTTACGGACGCAGTCCTCTTTGATCACATCAAAGCATTGTAGTTGCTGAGATCCATCGCTTCTCTCGGGATACGAAGCTTCGCCTGTCGCCTAAGCTTCTAACCGACTGTATTAACATTCCGAAGTCATATTAGTTCGACAACCTCCAATGTAGGCAACGCTCTGCCACCTTGCAGTTTTTGCCGTCTGGTTGCTAAAATACAGTATATATAGCATCACTTCATATTTTTCATTTGTGGATTTTGCTTAAAGTTTTTGTTTAAGCATCCGAAGTTTCTAGTAGCAAACCTTACTTTGTTTATTTAATGAGGAATCGACTTAGTTGGTTTGTGGCAGTGTAACGATTAAACGAGAGGGAAAACAAAATGAATCAAGCACAAAACAGTCAGCATCAATCTGTGGGGAGCGATACTACGTTTCCAACACAGGCTGCAACAAACTCAAATCCATTTGCAACGGATCTGAAGGGCGAGTTCACAAGTAACTTTGGCACAAACGCCAATACTGTGTCTCAAATTTTTAAAGACGGTGGCTTTGGCTCCGAAAATCGCACGAAATATATCATGATCGGTGTGGCGGTCGTATTTCTTGCAGTCGTTGCTTTCGTCGTCTATCCAAAACTCACAAGCACAGAAGATGAGTTCGCTGTCGCAGAAGAAACTGCAGCAGAAACTACTGACGCTGCTGCAACAGATACAGCCACAACAGACGGTGTCGCGGCAGAAGAAGCCGCGCCTGAAGCTGCAACAACGGAAGCTGCTGCAACTGATGCCGCTCCAATGGACGCAGCGGTAGGCTCTGAAGCTGCTCCCGTTGATGGCTCAATCGCATTGTCTTCTCCTGAGAATGGTGCATCTGCTTCTTATGATGAAACGCAATCTCCTATGCAGTTCTCTTGGGCAGCTGAAGGCACAAGTACAATTGTGTTTTCACGCGATCCAAACATGGCAACAACTTTTCGTCGCGTGACGGCAAGTGGAAGCTACGCGTTCCATCCTTATCCTGGTACTTGGTACTGGAGAGTCGAAGCGAACGGTGGCGCTAGTGAAATCCGTTCATTCTCTGTTAGCTCTCCTGCTCGTAGAAACGTCGCCGTTTCTGAACCTGCTGGTGGTTCTGCCGTCTCTGGCAATGGCGGAGTTGTTAGATGGCAAGGTGATGCGGGCGTATCGTACTACCGCGTCGAAATGGTTCCCGCTGGATCTGATTGGTCAAGTCCTGCGTACCGATTTGCGACTAGTGGTTCCGAAGCTCAGTTAAATGGTGTTGCTCCAGGTTCATACGAGATGCGTGTAGGCGCACTTTCTAAGGTTTCTGGTCGTTGGGAATATACAGCTCCAAGACCGGTTAGCGTACAGTAAGTTATCGATCTCTCGTTTAGCTTGATTCATACCTCATTAGAAAAGCCTTCCTTATGGGAAGGCTTTTTTGTTATCTAGGATTCATGGAAACAAAAGCAACGCTTCGCAAACAATTCCTCGATCTCCGCTCTGAACTTTCTGAAGAATCACATAGATCAAAATCTGAAAAAATAATGGCAAATGTAAAAACGATATTGAGCGAAAAAAAATTCGCAAAAGTTTTTCTATTTGTGCCCTTTAAAGGCGAGCCAGATATATTGCCAGTCTTGCAAGCTGGACCCTATGTTTTTGGGCTTCCCGTCGTCGATTTGAATGGTTCGGACATGAGCTTTCATCATTTTGAAGATGGTGACCAGTTCGTTGCGGGAGCCTTTGGTATTCCTCGACCCGCATCCGACCAAATCATTGAACCAGATGAACATACGCTCGTTCTGACACCTGCTGTGGCAGCGACGAAAGAGGGTTATCGCATTGGATTCGGTCGCGGGTACTATGATCGCTTTCTCGCGCGTCACCCCGACGTCACAGCCGCCGTAGTCATCTTTGAAGAGTTCGTGACGTCCGCATTTCAACCTGAAGCCCACGACTTTGCCGCCTCCCTCGTCCTGACGGATTCTGGTATTTTCAGAATTTGAAGACCCAACCTCTAAAGCCCTTGTTGGTCAGGCTATTCCGAGGTCTGAGGCCAGGTGCTAGAATTTTGTTGCTCAATTTTTGAAACTGGTCTTATTGTATGGTTAAGCACAATTGTCATTTTAGGGGTTGATTATGGGTATCGCTCGTCGCTCGTTAATTATGTTCTTCAGTGTAGTGGTCGCCATGGCATTCGCCAGCCAACTCCAAGCCAAGTCAGCAAAATCTTGTACCAGCTTAAAAGCGAAGGCGTGTTCAGCAAACAAAGCGTGTGTATGGAAAGACAAGGTCTGTACCAAAGGGTTAGCAATCAAATCCGCTAAGAAGCCAGCGAAGAAGATAAAAAAAGCGGCAAAACCACTACCGGCACCAGAGCCTACTCCCGACGCAGAAGATCTTAATAACCTACCTGAGCTAGATGAAATGGGAACCGGTGACGGAGAGGATGACTTTTAAGCAGTAGGTGACGAATGGGGATTTTCAGACCCCTCGGAATCATAGTAGTAGAGTGAAACCTCGCGTTACGCCTTTTATGAATGATCGTACCGCAATATTTAGTCGAAAGAATGGACGGAGGATACGGTGATACATCCTGATACTGAGCTTCGCTTTATCTCAAAGGAAAAAGGTTACGGTGTTTTTGCAACAAAGTTTATTCCAAAAGGAACCGTAATCTACGTTGCCGATAAACTTGATATTTTTATCAAGCCCAATTCTCCGCTCCTCAAAGATAGCCGATACCTACCTATTATAGAAAAGTTTACGTTTATAGATTCGCAAGGCACGCGAATTTTAAGTTGGGACCATGCAAAGTATGTCAATCATTGTTGTCAGCCGAACTCATTGACGACGGGATGGGGATTTGAAATTGCCGTTACAGATATTCAACCAAATGACGAAATCACGGACGACTATGGCGTTTTCACGACCGAACATGAGATGACAATAAGTTGTTCGAAGAAAGCATGTCGGTTGAAATTAAGTGGCGATGATTTTGACCGCTGCGTTCCAGCGTGGGACAAGAAGCTTCAAAGCGCCTTCAGAACATTTATGTCTGTTGACCAGCCTATGAAGTTCTTACTTTCCACAAAAGTGGTGGAAGATGTCGAAGCCTATCTAGATGGCTCAGGCAAATACTTATCCGTTGCGGAACAAAAGCCTATCTCTAAACGAAAAGGTCCAGTCGTTGATATTCGCCAGGCTAAGAATTATCGCACCGCTACGGAAACTGGCTGACTAAGATCCCTCCGTCGGAAACTAGCTCAAAAAGAGGTTATCAGGTGAGGCGAGAATGCAATGCCTAGCGATACCCCGACACCGAGAAATTCCCACATCGGCAAATAAAGTATTGTACGTTTAAGTTGATCCTCCACCTTACGGTTTTGCTCTGCAGAGTAGTTTTCGATCAAAATAAACTCATATTCTTTTTGGCGCATGCCGGCCATCCTACACTCTTGTCGAAACTTAGCTAATAAATCACTTTGTCCGCCAAATAAGGCGTTCATCCATAAACTTCCGGACAGGCTCGGAATAAACGCCCCTGTGAAAAACCAAGATTGGGGTGCGTGGATAAGCAGAAAAATGTGGACGCTAACGAGAATGAGACATCCTGCGACAGTGGAATAGATATTTTTGGTGCTGGTGTCGCCAAGCCACTGCGTTAGCAGGATAAGACCGAAGATTCCAGTGATGAGTCGGATCATGATCATATAGCAATATTCATTTTTTTTGTTCGCAAAGTCTTCTTCGATAACCAGCTGTTTCAGGAGGACTTGCAATGGCTGCTTGGTGGAGTCTCCATTTTTACGTGCGCCTAGGCAGAGGGGGTTGAGTACATCCAATAAAGGATGGGACAAATCAGTTTCCTGTGGGTGGCTGGCGTTCACAAGCTTAGATTCTATTTCTTTTCGGATGTGTACAAGACTGAGTTTTGGCATAGCGCTACTCGATTAACAGCTAAAATCCAAGTCATGAAAAGACTTCTCGTAACTTTGAAATTAAATATTCTCAAGTTCTTCGATTTTGATTTGTAAGGCGTAAAAAAGTGAATCCTTGTTTTTTACAAAAGCGGCTATCGATCTGATTTTTTTCTTAATTTCGTCCCTCTTGCGATTCAGCTTGTTTAGAGCCTGAAGAACCTTAGGATTTCTCTTTGCTAAGGACTGGACGAACTCGTTGTAGTTCCCCATTAATATCTTGAGATCGCGTGAAGTATATATTTCCGCCAGTCGTTTTGCTTCTATCATAAACCGATCTAACTCACTTTCGATAGATTCAATGTCACCGTATAAATCGGGGTGTCTGAGAAAACATTCATTAACGAGCAGTTCTTCACTTACAGACGTGTCAATTTGTTCAAGAATGTTAATATCAAGTTCAAACTGCATTACGTAGAGATCGTCATATGATTCGTTGGCTTTAACTGCAAGTTTTCCCATTTTGTTAGGATTTCGTGTTTTTTCAATTTTTTTACCTAGGCGGATAAAATTTTCTCGTGAGACAGAAAGTTCGCCTTGCAATTGTTCAATCCTTTTGTTCATCGCATTCATGTCGGAGATCGGCACTTCGCCAAGTTGATCGTGGGTGTCGCTTTGCTTCTGGGATATGAAGAGATGATGCAAATATTCATGCATCAAAGTGGAATTTAACGACGGCCCTCGTCGCGCCATAATGAGTGCTTCACCTTGAAATGGCCTCGGCATGAGTTTGCCGTCAATGAAGCCATGGTGCGAAGGAAAATAATAAGAACCGAAAGTAATTTCATTGTCAGAAACACTTTCCCGAACGTAAGCACTCATAAACTCTTGATCAGCTTGCGTCAAATTTTCTTCATCCGGCTCTCTTTGGAAACCTCTTTTTTCGCCAAACAAAATCACATGAATGCCACTTGCCCTTAACCAACTGATTTTCTCAAAAACTGATAACCTAGAAAAAACACGCGCATCGGCCAGATCGATACTTCTGGAAGTAACCGTGAGCGAGCGATAAGGTTCGGTAAAAGTGGAGACTCTTCTATTTAGATCATTTTGTGCCGCGATACTTTCGCGCCAATTGAAGAAATTGCTGCAAATCGACGAGACGAGTCCGGCATGTGCAGTTCCCGATAAAATTAAAATCATGCAGAGAATGAGGCGTAGCAAAGAAAGCTCCCGAACCAGATAGGTGATGCTTATTTATTGATCAGATAGGGGTCTATTTCAACTTTTATTATTAACCTATAAATACAATAGGTTAGCTCTTAGGTGCTGAGTTCCAGGTCCTGCAGGGTGACCAATTTGTTCGTCAAAACATAGGACTTCTGCGGTTGAGACTCACAAATCAGAGATAAGAAAAGCATCAAACCCTTAAGGTCCTGACGTGTCAAACGGTAATGCATCGTCTTCCAATAGGCAGCCAGATCAATCGTGTGCCCTTGGACATCGCGAGGCATGGGCGTACTGAAATAACAACTTGGTTCTACTGTCATACGCGCCTGAGCAAGTTCAGCGGCCTGCATGATTTTTTCTTTATGGGAGGAACTCATATCAGTCTTTGCTGACTGGAGTACCGCGAAGACAAATGGCAAATTCGTCATTTGATTCCATAGTGTCGCCAAATCCAATTTTTCTACAAACAGAGGACGCTTCTCAAGGGCCTCATCTCCGATAAGAAGTTGGGCGTGATAGGTCGAACTTGCCTTTTCCACTTCTGAAAAAACATCCCTGCCAAACAAAAATCGCCAAATCAACCTGGCTAATCCCACGCTGGTTTCGGATGCCGTCGTAAAATAAATTGTCGGAATACGCCAGTTGAGCTTGGGTTGCTTCTCAAATATAGTTTTCAGAGCTAATTTCGCTGCCGAGCGTAAATCTTGCGGATGTCTTTCGAGAGCGCAGGTGAAGGCTTTCTTGCAGTAAGCTAGTCGTTGCTCGATATGCTCCATGAGCAGATCGTTTTTTTTGTTCAGTCCGATGTAAACACTTTGGACTTCTTTACAGGCGGCAATGCCAACCGGTACGGGCATGGTCATTTCTGGATATTTCAATAAACAAATACTGGAGCTCGGCGCAGCATCGACAACCTTTGTTCGAGTCAGCAGGTTGATTTCGGAAGGATGCCCTAGCGTGTATTCGACGTGCGCGCCGATTTTATGAGTGAGCTCTTGCTTTAATGGCAACATATTCCAGTAAGGCGCCCACCCAAAATGAATCGGCGAATTATTTGGCATGAGAAATTTCTCGCAAAACTTCGTGAGCTGCCGCAACCGTTGCGGAAACATCAGAGTCCGTATGGGCAAAAGATACGAAGCCAGCTTCATATGCGGAAGGCGCTAAGTAAAAACCACGTTCAAGCATCTTATGAAAGAAATCTTTGAATATCGGCGACGCTAGTTTTGCATCCTCAAAGCTTCGTACGGGTTTGTCGGCAAAGAAGAATCCAAACATTCCACCACAAAAATCAGACTGCATAGGGATACCGTATTGCTTGCCGGCCTGCACAAATCCATCCATAAGCTTTCTGCTATGCTCAGCCAGTTTTTCGTAAGAAGCGGATTCTAATATTTGCAAAGTCTTAAGTCCGGCCGTTACGGCGAGCGGATTACCCGACAGAGTTCCGGCTTGATAGACAGGACCGAGTGGAGCCATCAAACTCATAATATCTTTGCGACCGCCATAAGCGCCGACGGGTAGGCCCCCGCCAATGACTTTACCAAGGGTAGTCAGATCTGGTTTTATATTGAGAACTTCCTGAGCTCCGCCTCTAGCAACGCGAAATCCAGTCATCACTTCGTCAAAGATGAGTAAACTATCGTTGTTTTTACAAAGACTTTGCAGGGTTTGAAGAAACTCATCCGAGGGTCGAATAAACCCGGCATTCCCGACAAACGGCTCCAAAATGACGCTCGCAATGTCTTTGCCATGTTTGCGAAATAACTCTGTGACCGCTTTAACGTCGTTAAAGCCACAGGTCAAAGTATGCTGGGTAAAACTAGCTGGTACTCCCGGGCTATTCGGAATACCCAAAGTTGCCGCGCCTGAGCCTGCTTGCACTAGAAAAAAATCAGCATGGCCATGATAGCAACCGCTGAACTTAATAAATTTGTCGCGTTTGGTGAAAGCTCGGGCCAGTCTTATGGCAGACATGCAAGCTTCCGTACCACTGCTCACTAGCCGCACCATTTCAATACTTGGCATCATAATGGTTATTTGTTCGGCAAGAGAAGTTTCGAGTTCGGTTGGCGCACCAAAGCTCAAACCATCGTCGGCAATATTTTTGACGGCCGCTATCACATCAGGATGGGCGTGTCCCAAAATAGCGGGACCCCAGCTACCAACATAATCTGTGTATTTTTTATTTTGATTGTCCCAAACATATGCGCCGGAAGCTTTTTTAATAAAGACAGGAGTTCCGCCGACTCCGCTAAAAGAACGAACGGGTGAGTTGACACCACCGGGTATAATCTTTTGAGCACGTTCAAATCTTTGGTGATCAGCGGAAGTGGCCAATCAAAGTACCTCGCGTCTTGTAGGGTTTCGGCGCTCCATTCTTAGCGCAGATGATTTTACAATCCTATAGGGAAGTGTGGCAATTCTATATCTGTTTATATTTGTTCATGAATGAGAGTCTGGCCATCTGACCAAAGTAGAAAACTGAAATATGTATAAGCCGCGGAAGTCAGTCACCGCAGGATTCTCCGGCCCTTGCTATAAATAGCAGCTTGTTTCGCCTTGGCAAGTGGCCAGGGCCTAGGCAAAATATAGAATCGAGATGTAGAGTAAAGAATATAAAAGTTAGTCGGTCACATTCGGCCAAAAAATAGCTCTAACCAAGGCATTTTCTTTTTATGAGTCGCCAAACTATTTTGATGTGTCGTCCGGATTTTTTTAAAATCAAATATGAAATTAACCCTTGGATGAAAGGGAATGTTGTTGACCAAGCGAAAGCGATGAAGCAATGGGAAGCGCTTTATAGTTTGATTAGCAATCGCGCCGAGGTCAAGTTAGTTGAAGCCACAGAAGATACGCCTGATCTTGTTTTTTGTGCAAATGCCGGATTAGTGATTGGCAATAAAGTGATTGTCTCGCGATTCTTCCACCCTGAACGTCAAACCGAAGAACCACTCTATGCAGCATGGTTCGAAAGCGCAGGCTTTGAATTGATCCGTATGCCGGACAACCTCCATTTTGAAGGTGCTGGAGATGCGCTGTACGATCGACGAATGGATTGCCTCTGGGCTGCGTATGGTCCGCGAAGTAAAAAAGAAAGTTACACTTACGTTGGCAAGTATGTGGATATGCCCATTCGGGCCTTAAAATTAGTGAATCAAAAGTTCTATCATATCGATACCTGCTTCTGTCCACTTCAAGATGGCAAACTCATTTACTATTCGAAAGCCTTTGACGACGCTTCGCGCAAGTTGATCGAAGATTTGATTCCTGCGGAAGATCGCCATGATGTTACCGACGAAGACGCGATGAATTTTGCCTGTAACGCGGTCGATCTGCGAGATGCGGTAGTCTTTCATAAAATCTCGGAGCCACTGGCCAAGAAAGTCAAAACATGGGGATTTGCACCCCTCCAAACCTCGTTATCGGAATTTCTCAAGGCCGGTGGGTCTGCCAAGTGCCTTACCCTCGACGTCAGTCGCTAATATGTCCCCAGACTTCTGGATAGACCTTGCACCTGACCATTCTGCATGTTAACTAGGCAGCGATTCCCAGTCTCGGGCCATGCTTAGCCCATCGGTTTCCAAACCTTCATCCCTATTTAGGAGAAGAATGTATGTCACGTATTCTTTCAATCGCTTTTGGTCTTGTTTTCGCAACGAACGCAATGGCTTACACACACTTTCCGGCGACGTGTGAAAAAAACGATACTAAGAAAAAAGCCGCGCAAAAACTTTTGGAACAGTTTCTATCTGGGCAAAATGTTGCCGCCGTGGAAGTAAAGAGTGTCAACATGATTAATGTGGGCGATGAAAAGTGCAATCAAAATTGGGCATTCGAAGTTTTGGATTTGGCGCCGCAAAATCCCGAAATTTTACCAACGTGCGGTATCGAAATTGCGTTCTCAAGTCCACATGATCTTGAACAATTCGCGAAGTTTGCCATGATGTTAAATAAAAAATCAGAATCTTCTGTTTTTGTAACTGTCAAAGGCGGCTTCTCGTCGCGCGATCCGCATGATCCACATGGCAATGAATCCATAGTACCTATGGATGTGCCTTTTTGTGCGAAATTAGCTGAGTAATTTAGACGGTACGCAATAATAGTTCATGAGCAATTTTTTCAAGCGACCGGCGTTCTTCAGACGCCGGGAACGCTAACAAAGAAGCCTTCGCTTGCTCAGTAAAACCTCGGGCAAATTCTAAAGTTTTCGAAACAAGATCGTATTTTTCAACCAAATTTAACAAATCAAGCTGGTGCTGGTCCGAGAGTTTGGAAGATTCATTGAGATCTTTCACAAGCTTCCATTCTTCAGACGAGCAGCTTTCACGCAAAATTATGATGGGATACGTGATCTTGCCGTTTTTGAAGTCGGCGCGAGTTGCTTTCCCCATATCCTCTGCCGTCGACAAATAGTCAAGGGCATCGTCAATAATTTGAAAGCTCATGCCAATGCAGCAGCCATACTGATATAGCGCTTCGACTTGCTCGTCGGAGCAGTACGCCAAAAGGCCTGCGGTTTTGCAAACAGTTCCGAGTAGAACGGCAGTCTTATAATTTACAATTTTTAGGTAGGTAATGAGATCAGTGTCGAGGTCATAAAGCTGATCTAATTGCATAAGTTCGCCATCACTCATTTGGCGAATCGCTTTTGCGTAGCTGGCGACGATTTCCATGATGCCGGTGCGAGCCATGAGTTCACTTGCGGTGGAGTAAATCAAATCACCGACAAGGACTGCGGATTCCGTTCCCCAAAGCGTGTGTGGGGTAGGGCGATTTCGGCGTAAGGTACTGTCGTCAATAATATCGTCGTGCAAAAGACTGGCATTATGAACGAACTCACCAACTGCGGCCATGGGAAAGAGATGCTGACCTTTGTATTGAACGAGTCTGCAACTCAACAAAAAAAGCGCTGGTCGAATTTGCTTGCCAACCTGCGAACACAAGTAATCAATAATTTCCTTGCCACTTTGAGCGTCGCTGACGAGGTAAGTCGGGGCCAGAGTTTCCAAGCGCGCAAGATCGTCACGAATGGCGGCAAATGACTCATGGAACACTTTATCCGGCTTTGCTTCTTTTGAAGGACCGACTGGTATGTGAACTTCTTCTGTCATCGTTATCGCTATGGGTCCTTGCGTCCTGTACATCGATTTCGTGCCTTGCGGTCCCACAACGTATGGAATTTAGGACAAAAATGCTACTTGAAAGTCGCTCGTAGCAGGGCTTGCGCCAAGTCGTAAATATTGGTAGTTATGATCATATTTTGGGCAAGACCCATAGCCTCAATATCACAACCCATTTTAATGTGAAGACCATGGACCAAGAAACTCTGAGTATGGAACATCAGGCTGTTCAGATTTATGATCGCGGCCTTCGCAGTCTTGCATGGCGAAGTCGACATCCGCAAACTGACGATGTCTTCGATGGTCTGTCACTTGAAGACCTTCGTAAAATTATCGCCGGCCCAAAGCCAAAAAAAGCGATACAAGCTCTTCCTGCACAAACTATTTATAGATCCTTAAAAATAAATGGCGTGGAAAGCTGTCTGGAAGTTTTGCCGTTCCTAAGCCAAGAACAGTTTACCCGGCTTATTGATTACGATGCTTGGCAGGCTGATGAATTTGTATTGGAACGAGCCATGGCTTGGGTCGCGCTGTATGGACAAGTGGATCCCAGCGGCAAACAGTTTTTTAATCGTTTTAAAGATCTCGACGAAGAATATCAGCTTTCGATGTTGATGGGCCTGGTTCAGGTTATTGACCTGGAAACTTACGAGGATATGGCGCAGCATTTGCAGGACGAATATGTTGCTCTTCCAGGCCAAGAAATGTGGTACCGCATTTTGGCGAAAGAAGACTCGGCCAAAGAATTTATAAGAGCACTCATTGATGTGGGTATGCAGTATGATCTCAAGTACACCTTTTCCGTGCTTTTACACGCTAGCTACATGCCACCGAATGAATCCCAGCATGATCTAGACCGCATTCGCAAAGCCCACATGGAAGAAGATGGTTTTATAAGCTACCAAGAAAGTCTCAGTACGTTCATGCCGATTGACGTCGGTCCATTATTCGAGAAATATCACGCTTCCCAATCTTCTGCTTCTGTCGTCGTTGCAGACGAAGGACAGTTGGATTTTTGGGGAAAAGTCGTTAACTTTCTTCAGAATGACGAACCCAGTGAAGTAGACAATGTTCGCCTGAAGCTAATTTTTCTTGCCAACAATCTTTGTGCCGCTGCACAGATTGAACCCGATCAAATGCAAGAGATGCAAGATTTGCTTCGTCAGGTTCGCGCCATCACCAGTTTTGGGCTTGAATACACGACGGGAACGAATGTTTTAGAAGCGGTAAAAGCGCTTAAGAACGAGCACCCTAAAGATATATTTCGCGTTGGTCTAAGTCTTATTTCTGGTCTGACACATATACTTCTTGAGGATCTTTCTGCGACCGGTCTGGATTTCGTACGAGTGAAATCAGCAGTCAACCTCGGGCAGTGGGGTCGAGCCCAAATGGTGTTAGACAGAGATTTCCTGGATGTGTTTGGTGATGAAAAAGTAAGTTTCCTAAAAGGCCTTACGAATCGCTTTCCGATGTTGCTTTGTGAGAAAGAAAAAAATCAGTTCCGCTATATACCTATAGAATCTCGATTTGTTTTCCGCGCATTAGCGGAAAAGTGCGCCGCGTTGGCTGCCACGACTCAGCTTTGTGCCCGACTACCGGGGAGTATGGACAGTATTAGCGAGTTCCAAGTTGATAAAGCATTATCCACAGCAATGATTCATTTAGTGCTGGGTGATTTGGCGAGTGCTAAGCCTCTGAACGCCGAACAAATCAATGCCTTTTACACCATGGACGAAACTGCGGTCAAAAATCAGCTCAATTTCTCAGCCGATCAACTGTTGTTGCAAGTCCCAATGGAAGATTTTGGTTTGCGATATTCCATTGACGCGAAGGTGAATACTGAAAACGTACGTGCGGCGATCTTGCAAGATTTGCTTGGATTAGCGGGGCAAATTTATACCTTAAGAATCCGTAAACAGACAGAAGATGCGCGGGAGTTTTTCAATGTTGACTGATCAAATGTTAGAGTTTGAATTGAGTTCAGAAATATTTGCAAATCCAGTTTTACCGGTTTCAGAATGTGAAGAGATGACCAAGCTCTTAGTTATGAAATACGGCAAGTTTTTAGACGGGCGTTTTTTCAAAGTCCGAACGGGTATGCAGGGGACGTTGATCTACGCCGAAATCATTTTGCAAAATGAAAATGCTTCATTTTATTATCCAGTGCAAGCGCGCTGTGAATATGATTCGACACAAGCCAGCAAGAAAGATACGACTTTGTTTCTTCTCGACTATATCGAGCAATACCTGTTTGAATTTTTTCAAGATTCCGAAATTCTACTTCCACTAAACTGGGAAGAATATGAAGCTTCTGGAAAATCTCTTCAAATGAAGGGTCAGATTTACGATTTGGCCGCTGAATATGCTGCCGATCGCCTCTTAAACGGCGGAAGCGATCTTCTGCAATAAAGCTTCACACCCTAAGTCCCCAATAAATGAGCTTAAAAATTTTATGTAAGAACATATTGACGCACCTTTCGCCTAATGTTAATTGATTGGCTAACCAGCCAATAATGGATGTGCCAAAGGCTTGAGGAGGTCTTATGAAGCTCGTGAAGCGATTGTATTTGCTGTTACTTTTGGTCTTAGCAGGCGTCGGATGCGGCGATATAGCGGATCAGGCGAGCATGTTAAATGTCGTCGGAGGCAGACAGCCAAAGGCAGACGACCCAATTTTGAAACATCTGGTCCGACTGGAGCTCTACTACAAAGATGGCAACTCGGGCCTTTGTACGGGCACGCTCATCAGCAAAGTCCATGTACTGACTGCCGCACACTGCGTGAAAAATTTGATGGTAGCCGCCGCTATGTTCGGCTCCAAGTTTGATAGAGATACCGAAATCAAAAGAGAAGACATCCGCATGTCGCGCTGGTTCTACGCCAATGATTTCTTGGACGTTACCACTGCGCCTGGCTTAATGAAGGATGCGATCAAAAACAAAACATTCATAAAAGACATCGCCGTCATTCGACTGGAAAAAGAGGCTCCGGATGGCTACGAGCCAGTGCGGTTGGAGGATGTGAGACATCTTCCGCAAACTTCTCGAATCGGCGCGGAGATGCTGGGCGGTGGATATGGCGCGAATATGATTCCAAAAGCACAGGCGGAAGAACGCGAGCGACGCAAGAAAGAATTCGAAGAGAGCGAAAAAGAGGAAAGTGACGAAGGTATCGTAAAATCGGGTCCCATCACGATTGAGCAAGCAGAAAGACTACTTGAAGAACGCGAAGAACAAGAAAGCTTAGATACACTTGATCCGGGTTCTCCAAATCCTGGACAAGAATCGGCTAATGGCGACGAAGACCCTGATTTTAAAGTCGGAAGTCTGGTGATCATGGACGACGTTTATTTTGTCCATGACTCTGCGGAAGTGGGAGAATTCATCGTTGCGAATCCGATTGATATGGATCGCGCAGTGTGCATGGGTGACTCAGGCGGACCTATCTTTATCAATGTCGAAGTCGCTCCCAAAACTTCTATTTGGGCGGACATTTTTGGCGCTAAGTCAGGTGCTCCAGTTGCAGTGACCGATAAATGGATTCTGATGGGCGTTGCCTCTCGCTCGGATTGTGAACAAATGTCGATCTATACAGACGTTGCTCAGTATGTGAGTTGGTTAGAAGACGAAGCCGTCCCAGCGGTAGACGCATTGTTTGAAAGTGGCGAAGAAGAATCGTCCATTTTGGCAACAGAAATGATTCCGCTCGATATAGATTTGAGTGGTCTTAACTTGGAACTCGGGAAGCAATAATTCGAAATTACTGAAGTAAAAAAAGCGAGGTTCATAGAACCTCGCTTTTTTGTTTAACTTTGAGTCGATTCATCGCCCAGTTCAGGAAATTTAAAGTCGTTTCCATTCATCCAGAGGTTGAAGTCCTCGATGTCAACAGAACCATTAGAATCTAAGTCTCCGGCGGCTTTAGATTTGCTGCCAAACTCGCGTTGCCAGACCAAATAATCCGATCCATCCACCAAGCCATTTTTATTGGCGTCCGCTCTTAGATCTTCTGTCGAGCCATAAGTGTCATTCCAAATCGTATAGTCAGCGGAATCCACTGAACCATCTTTATTGAAGTCAGCAGAAGGATAGATATGGTAGCTAAGCCGCTCAATATATAAAGTAAGATCAATTTCATTGATGGATTGATCTTTGTTGATGTCACCTTTTTCGTAGATATCCGGAATATTCGGAGGCAATGGATCAACGACGTCAGGAAGTTCGACTTCAGGTGGAAGTGACGAATCGATGTCTTCCTCGACGCTAGGGATTTCGGGAGTGGGATCCGTTGTGACAACTTCAGGAAGGGCGTCTGCCGAAAGATCAGGAGTAGGTTTAAGATCCGCAGGCTGTCCGCAAGCCGGAAGCACACTCATAAAGATTAAAATGATGGAAACAAACTTCATGGCTTTCATTCCTCTATAGCCACCTTGGTTTGCGGCAGTTCGGCTTTCAAACTCGATGAATCCCGAAAAAATACAGTAGTATTGGTGGGTTAAGTGGTGTGGTTAAAGCGTGCGAGGATAGAATATAGCGGCGAAGAATTGATTTCATAGGATTAGGAACGAACTAAGCCGACGCCTCGGCATCGTCATCACGAAAGTTGAACGCAAAGAATTCTTCCTCAAGTTCAAACATTTCCATTTTGGCGCGTCCGCAGTTATCGCAATCCGTGCTGAAGAATTCTGAGTTGCGACGTGAAGGCAAGTTTTTACCGGCTTCAAAAACAAAATCACGTTCGTGATGGCATTCCGTGCAATAGTAAGTGCCGATTACCGAATCGATTTTGGCATGGGATTTAAAGTCCGGAATCAAGTTCATCGTCATAACAAACTCAGAGCTGCACTCTTGAAAAATAATAACTTGATCGGCCGGGATTTGCTCAATAAATCGCACCCAGTGCAGTATGCCTAAACTGGTTATTTCATCGATATAACGGAGATTGAAAATATTCTTATCGGACAAGTGAGGAATAATCGTCGATAAAGAGTCATTTGACTTATCATCGATGGTACCGCTCATGTAGAAGAATGCAGTGTCTTGTTCTTCGACTTGTTTGACTTCAATATGCATGAAAAATCCCCCAGGCCTTTATCGGACGGGGGGATCAGTGTTAAAGCTTCATTATCGATTCTTTGGTTTTATTCCTTTGTTTACAGAGCCTTACATCGTCTAGCTCAGCAAGTAAGGGTAGCCATGCATGGTTTTTTGCAAGTCTTTCGTAAACGCTGCTTCCAAGGCCGGATCTGCCTTAAGAGCCGGGCTCTTCTGCATTTGAAGTTTGTAGGCTGATAACATCTCTTCGAGTTCGAAGTTACGGCTAACCAGCAATTCGTCAATCGGGTCCCCTGAGGTGACTTTTCCAATATGCCATTGACCAGTAGGGCTCATAAAAATTTCGGCCTCGTGAATGGCACCGAATAAGTTATGCTCATTTGCCAAACTTTCTTGATACGCGCCCACTAGGAAAAATCCAATGTAGTAAGGACGATCATCAGGAGTGTGCAGATCTAAAGAAGTACGTGTCGTATTACGATCGACGAAGCGTTCGATACAACCATCCGAGTCGCAAGTGATATCAACAATCGTTCCTTTATGATCGGGAACTTCGCTGTGGCGAGCCAGTGGCATAATTGGGAAAAGCTGATCAATCGACCAGGCATCTGGAATGCTCTGAAAGATCGAAAAGTTCGCCAAGTAGCGCGTCACCATGCTTTTTTGCAGCATCGCGAATTCTTCTGGCTGATGTTTTTCACCGGCCGAGAAATCGATGGCTTTTTGGCAGATCTGAAAGAATATTTTCTCACCACAGGCCCTTTGCGCCAAGTCGATGTAGCCCAAGTTAAAGAGCGTGAAAAGCTCTTCTTGGTAGGCAATCGCATCATGGTAGTATTCGTTGTAGTTCTTTTGACTGATATCCTTAGAAATAAAATCCAATTCTTGTAAACTTTTGTGCTGCAAGTTCATATCCGTAAATTCATTCGGCTGCATGCGATTTTCATCTGTCAAGCTTTCGACCTCACGGATGTTGGTAATCACAACCGAGTGATGGGCTGCAATGATACGACCGCTTTCTGTGACGATATCCGGACAGGCCACTTTCTCATCCTTACAGACCTGACTGATCGTATAAACGCAGTCACTGGCAAATTCTTTTGGTGTATAGTTGGCACTCGACTGGCAAGACGTTTTGCTACCATCGTAGTCGACGCCAATACCGCCGCCCACGTTGAGTAGACGCGGTTCAAAGCCCATTTTTACGATTTTGGCGTATACACGTGAAGCTTCCTTGACGGCGTTCTTCAAGCGTTTGATTTGCGTAATCTGTGAGCCGTTATGAAAGTGAAGCATGCTGAGTTTTTGCGAAAGACCCTGCGCCTTGATCATAGCGAGGCAGTGCAATACTTCGTTCGTAGACAAACCAAACTTGCTGGTTTCTCCTGACGACTTCGCCCACTTTCCAGAACTACGAGAATAGAGGCGAATGCGAAGACCGATTTCAGGGCAAAGCTTAGCCATCGCAGGACTTTCTTTGCATATGTCAAAAAGCATTTCGAGTTCATCCGGACCTTCAACCACGACCGTAATATTTTTTTGCATCGCTTTGGCAATAAACGCCAAACGAATGAATTCTACATCTTTGAAACCATTACAAATAAAGAGAGCGTCTTGCGGTAAATCGTAGCTTAAAGCGGCCATAAACTCAGTCTTACTGCCGACTTCCAGCCCGTATCCGATTTTTTGTCCTGCTTTGCAAATACTGTCGATAAACTCGCGGCGTTGGTTCACTTTAAACGGAAAGACACCGTAATGTTTACCAGCGTAATCGTAATTCCAAATAGCTTCAGCGAAGGCGGTATGAATACGATTCAACTGACTTTCGACAATTTGTGGAAAACGCAAAATCATGGGAGCCGAGACATTCTTTTCTTTGACCATTTTTTCAATGGCGGCGTTCAAATCCACTTCATGATTTTTATCTAATGTCGGATAACAACAAACGTTACCCTGATCATTAATGCCAAAATAACCTGCACCCCAAGAATCAATTCCGTAGCTTTCGCGAGCTTTTTGGATTTGGCGGATGTTCATTTCTTACCGGTCCTCTTCATGATCGATATCTCACGACCCTAATGATTTAACCCCCGAGTAATGCTCGACCTTTGCAGGTGGCGGCAATACCAAAACTAATCCTTATTCGTCGTGCATTTGCGGATATTTTACAAGCCTTTTGTGTGCTATAGGCAGGCAAACGTGAGGTGCATGTGATTAGGATCGAGACCGGTTTATGTAAGGGATTGAAATTACAGGTAGCCGACGATCATACGCGTCCGACTCTGGCGAAGGTTCGCGGTGCGATCATGAATTCCCTACAAATTCAGCTCGCAGATGATCCGGTCGTCTTGGATCTCTTTGCTGGGACGGGTGTCATGGGCATCGAAGCGGTGAGCCGTGGTGCAAGCCAAGCTGTCTTTGTAGAGAGCAGTAAGCTCGTCAGGAAGCTGCTCGATGCCAATATTGAACTGTGTCGGAAGCGCTGTGAAAGTAACGGACATGACGTGACCTTAAAGAGTATTTCAGGCGACGTTAAAGATTTGGCAAAACTTCTCACTGGTGAGTTGCACTTCGACTTGATTTTTTCAGATCCACCATATGCAGATACGGCCTTGTATGTTGAACGTCTTTCTTCGGAACTTAAGAAAATCAGCCAGCCGAACGGCATTTGGGTTCTGGAACACGAACGTCGTGGACTGAGTGCTGAGATTCTGCAACAAGTCGAAGCAAAAGGTTGGACCGCAATGAAAGCTAAAACTTTTGGTGATGTTGTTGTACAGTTCTGGCGAAACAATGGAGAAACCCAATGAGTAAGCAAGCTAAGAGTGGTGAAATCGTCTCGCTTTACCCCGGAAGTTTTGACCCTCTTACTCTAGGTCATATCGATATTATCGAACGAGCTAGTCGAATCTTTCCCAAGGTGATTGTTGCCATTGGACATAGTCCAATCAAGCCTTCGTTATTTTCGGTCAATGAAAAATCAACCATGCTCAATAAAGCATTTTCAAAGCTTAAAAATATTGAAATCCATGAATACAACGGTCTGACGATTGAATATGCCAAAAAGATCAAAGCTTCGGTTATTGTCCGCGGCCTTCGCTCGCACAATGACTTGGTTTACGAGTCGCAAATGGCGGTGACTAACCGTCACCTATATCCAAATATGGACACAGTGTTTCTCACCGCAAGTCCAGAGACCAGCCATATATCGTCGACACTGGTGCGCGATATTGCGAGTCATCAAGGAAAGCTGGATGGACTAGTGCCGCAATATGTTGTCAAAGCCTTGCAATCTAAATTTCCGAAGAATTCCAAACAATAGATAAATGAACGGCCGCTCCGCGGCCGTAACTTCATTCAAGCTCCGCCTTTCGCACTCACAGTTTACATTTCTATGTTTGATTGGCCCGGTTCTCCCGGCTTAGATTTGTCTGGGCGGTGTCGGCTGAAGCAGCCTCAATGCCCAGTCAAATCTAAGCCGGCTCAACCGTCCCAGCCAACCATCGGGTAAAAACTGTGACGACGAGGCTCCGCACACGAGTACGCCCCGCACGGGTTGCATCCGCAACGGCAGCTCGATCGAGGTAACCAGTTTGGCGGAGCCTCACC
>JBGSKV010000005.1:0-11327 GCA_041740975.1 Oligoflexales bacterium
TCAGAGGGGGTTGTGAGCGCAGGACGCGCGAACACCAGCGCAGCCTGAGCAGGAGCTCTGTTACAAACAAAAGTCCCGGTGGTTGGACAGGCAAGCGTACCCTCTGAACACCACTTTGAAAAATTTCGACCAACTCTTCGCAAAAAACAAAAGCTCCGCCTGTGAAAGGCGGAGCTTAAATGACGTTACGGCCGCGAAGCGGCCGTTCATGAATCTATAATAATTTGCGTATGACGTACTGCAAAATACCACCATTACGGTAGTACTCTAACTCATCATCCGTATCGATCCGACAAGCTAGCTCGACATTTTCTTTCTTGCCGTCTGCTCGAATAATTTCCAGAGTCACTTTGCATTTTGGCTTGAGTTGTTCGATACCGCGAAGGCTAAACTGCTCGTCACCTTTTAAGTTGAGAGTTTTACGAGTGGCGCCTCCGACAAATTGCAAAGGTAGTACGCCCATTCCGACTAAGTTGGAACGATGTATCCGTTCAAAGCTCTCAGTAATAACCGCACGCACACCAAGTAAAATAGTCCCTTTGGCTGCCCAGTCCCGCGAAGAACCAGTGCCGTATTCCTTACCCGCAAAAATCACGAGAGGCGTCTTGTCTTTCTTGTATTGCATCGCAGCGGTGTAAATATCTTCGGTCTTGCCCGTCGGAAGATATTTCGTAAATCCGCCTTCGATTTCTGGCGTCATCTCATTACGGATGCGAATATTGGCAAACGTTCCGCGCATCATGACTTCGTGGTTTCCGCGTCGTGAGCCGTATGAATTAAAGTCCGCTTTGTCGATCCCATGTTCTTTGAGATAACGACCGGCTGGACTATCGGCTTTGATCGAACCAGCAGGAGAAATGTGGTCCGTGGTAATACTATCGCCAAATATGGCTAATGCACGCGCATTAACGATATCTACCAACTTCGCTGGTGCTTTGGTCATACCGTCAAAGTATGGCGGATGTTTAACGTAAGTACTCGTGTCATCCCAATCAAATAAAAATCCTTCACGAACTTTAATATTTTGCCACTCCTTTGGGCCTTTAAAGACATCAGCGTAACGATCGCGAAACATTTTGGGAGTGAGGGATTTTAACAGGACGGATTGAACTTCGGCGTTCGATGGCCATATATCCTTGAGTAGCACTGCCTTTCCGTCTTTACCCGTACCGATCGGATCACGCGTAATGTCCAACGTCATCGTCCCGGCCAAAGCATAAGCCACGACTAGCGGAGGTGAGGCAAGATAATTGGCACGAACGTCTGGGCTGATACGACCCTCGAAATTTCGGTTTCCCGAAAGAACCGAGGTCACCACGAGGCCCTCTTTATGAATGGCTTCCGAAATATGTGGTTCAAGTGGACCAGAGTTTCCAATACAAGTCGTACAACCGTAACCAACAAGATTAAAACCAAGAGCGTCAAGGTCTTCATTTAACTTTGCAGCTGCTAAGTAATCCGTAACAACTTGCGATCCCGGTGCGAGTGAAGTTTTGACCCAAGCTGGAACAGTCAAACCTTTTTCGCGAGCTTTTTTGGCGACTAAGCCTGCGGCAATCATAACGGCAGGATTCGAAGTGTTGGTACAACTCGTAATCGCCGCAATCACTACGGATCCGTGGTGTAGCTTCCAAGGCTCGCCTTTTACAGTCGCCTCTTTTTTCTTGTCAGAAATTTCAAATCCTCCAGACAAAACATCATCAAAAGAAGACGAAGCTTTGGAGAGAAGGATTCGATCTTGTGGACGTTTCGGTCCTGCGAGTGAAGGTTCGACAGTCGTAATATCCAGCTCTAAGACATCCGTAAAAACAGGATCAGGATCACCTTTTGCAAACCAAAGTCCCTGCGCCTGAGCATAAGCTTTCACAAGCTGTACTTGGTGCGGATCACGCCCGGTGAACTCAAGATAATTTATCGTCTCTTGATCAATTGGAAAAAAGCCGCAGGTTGCGCCGTATTCGGGAGCCATGTTGGCGATCGTGGCACGATCCGCCAGCGTCAAATTCAAAACGCCATCTCCGTAGAACTCCACAAATTTGCCAACGACACCTTTTTTGCGAAGCATCTCGACGACAGTCAGAACTAAATCCGTTGCCGTGGTGCCCTCTTTCAATTTGCCATGAAGCTTAAAGCCAACAACTTCCGGAATTAGCATGGATACTGGTTGCTGAAGCATGGCTGCTTCGGCTTCGATCCCACCTACCCCCCAACCCAAGACGCTGAGACCGTTGATCATAGTGGTATGACTGTCCGTTCCCACGAGCGTATCTGGAAATATCCAAGTCTTTTCGCCGGCTTTTTGCTGCCAAACAACATTCGCAAGATATTCCAAATTAACCTGATGGCAAATACCGGTGCCGGGAGGTACGACACGAAAATTATCAAAGGCTTTTTGTGCCCAACGCAAAAATTCATAGCGTTCGTTATTTCTTTGAAATTCGATTTCGACGTTTTCTTCAAAGGATTTTTTTTGACCGTAACTATCCACCGATACTGAGTGATCGATGACGAGATCTACTGCCGATAGTGGATTGATGCGCTTCGGCTGGCCGCCTAGTGTTTCCATAGCTTTTCGCATTGCGGCCAAATCCACGACCGCCGGAACTCCGGTAAAGTCCTGCATCAAAACGCGAGCGGGATGAAAGGCAATCTCGTGATCCGATTTCTTTGTCTTAACCCACTCGTTCATGGCGAGAAGATCTTCTTTTTTGACTATATTGCCATCTTCATATCTTAATAAATTCTCAGCTAAGACTTTCATTGACCGTGGAAGTTTATCGAAAGCATTCAATCCATTCTTGCTGGCGGTACTCAAACTTTTGTAGTGATAAGTTTTGCCATCAACTTGTAAGTTAGAATCGCATTTAAAAGAATCGAGATGGTCGGTAGTCATTTGCCCCACTCCGCTGTCAGAATCATTGGTTCACACCCCGAAAAGGGGTAAAAAAGAATGATGCCACGCCCCCCCATAAATTGTAAATTATTAATAATTATAGAATTTTAGGTGCCATGCCTGGTACTTAGCCCTTTATCATTTTAAGCTAAACGGCCAATAAGCTGATGAAATTAATAGTGATTTTTAACGCGCTCTGCAGTAGACTATAAGTAACCGGCATATAAGGCAAAAGTGAGGTGTCGTCATGGTGAAGTCTGAACTGATTGAAAAACTTGCAGAACGAGCGGATATTCAATTATCGAAGGCAGAAGAGTGCGTGAACCTATTTTTCGATTCAATGACCGAGCAGCTTTTAGCTGGTGGTCGCGTCGAAATTCGCGGCTTCGGCGCATTTTCCGTTCGTGAGTACAAGGCATATGAAGGACGGAATCCGAAAACAGGCGAGAAAATCAAAGTTCCGCCGAAGCGTCTTCCTTTCTGGAAAACCGGAACGGAACTTTCGCAACGCGTTGACGGAAAAATGTCTTAGTTCATTTGAATGAAGCCACCCTATAAACGAAAAGCGGCGTGTTAAACGCCGCTAAAGTGTTTATGGGGTGGTTTTTTTATATTCTGCGCGCGGTAATGATCACCACTTCTTTGATAGGCACATTCGGAGTTTCAATCGGATTGAGCTTATTAGTCTCATCGAGCATCTTCAATGGTAATGATCCCGTTTTAACCGATTTGATTTTTTCGACTACTTTCATACTTGGCTCGGTAACTTGACCGAAAACCGCATAACCAAATCCATCCGGATTGGGGTAGTTGAGGCCATCGTTTTTGACGACGTTAATGAAAAACTGGGAAGTCGTGCTATTCGCGTCTGTCCACGATGACATGCCTTTCCGAGCCATCGCGACATACCCGACATCGTTTTTTAGACCGTTCCGCGCTTCATTGATTATGCCTGCGCCGGTCGGTTTCTGAGAATATCCATCCGGATCTTTCGAAAAGCCGCCACCTTGGACCATAAATTCATCCATAACGCGGTGAAAGATAGTATTATCGTAAAACTTCTCATCGACGTACTTTAAAAAGTTCTTTACGGAGACTGGTGCCTTTTGCGGGAAAAGCTTGATCACGATCGATCCCATGTTCGTAACTAGCTCTACGGTCGGTTCCTTAGTCTTATCAGATGAAGAAGCTTTGACAGTAGCCGGACTTTTCAAATTGGATTTTAGTGGAATTTTTGAGGCTGGCTTCAAGGGATCCGGTTTGTTCTTCGCTTCCGGTTCTGCTTTTGCCTTAGCTTCGCCCATCGGCGCATCCTTAATCGCAGTAACAGGTTTTGGGTCTGCTGCCAGAGTCACTCCTAATGGCAATAGAAAAAGTATCGCTGTTAAGATTGATTTCATCATGAACCTCACCCTCTCTCTTTAAAATTTCGTTCAAATCCTTGCCAACAATTCGCATAATTCTTCTGCAAAAAACTTGCATTCAATGCCTGTTTCGATGGCGTATAGACCCAAGATGACTCGAACATAAATGCCAATGTGTTATCGAGTTTTTGAGGCTTTAAGGCTTCGCGAGTCGCACCGTCATAAGCCATTCGCTCAGGTCCATGTGCAGTCATACAGTTATGGAGACTTCCGCCTCCTGGCATAAATCCCTCTTCAGAGCTTTGACTGGGCTTAGCGTCGTAAACTCCTTTGATGAGCCCCATGTATTCACTCATCACATTGCGATGAAAATAGGGCGGTCGGAAAGTGTCTTCAGCCACCATCCATCGCGGTGGAAAAATCACAAAATCAATGTTTGCTATTCCCTCCCTCTCCGTTGGCGACGTCAAGACCGTAAAAATAGATGGATCGGGATGATCAAAACTCACCGTGCCCATAGTGTTAAACAAATTCAAATCATATTTGTACGGAACATAGTTTCCGTACCACGCCACAACATCAAATGGTGTTGACGCGAGTGCAGTCTGCCAAAAACTGCCTTGGAATTTGATGAGTAAATCGGCCGGTGATGATTTTTCGAAAGCTGCCGTTGGCGTTAGAAAATGGCGTCGGCTGGCGAGGCCATTGGCACCAATGGGTCCGCGGTAAGGCAAAACAAAGGGATTGCCAAAGTTTTCGCATACATAACCGCTGGCCATATTTCCTACGGGATCGACTCGAACCTTCATGCCGCGTGGGATAACGACAATCTCAGTCGGTTTGACGGACAATAATCCGAGCTCCGTTTGCACGCGCAACTCGCCTTCTTGCGGCACAATCAGCATTTCGCCGTCGTGGTTGCAGAAAGCTTGCTTGCCCATCGCTTTTGTAGCCGCATACAAATGAACGGCCGAGCCAGTTCTTAGCGACGCATCGCCATTGGCTACGACGGTGAAAAAACTTTCAAAGAACGAGTTTGGAGATTTTTCGGGACTTTTGAATTTGCTCCAACGCAATCTTTCAGGAGTCGTCTCAAACTCACCAACGTTTGGCGTTAGCCAAAACGGCGCAGCTTTCTTTGCTGGTTCAAAAGCAGGATGATCAGCCGAAGGTGATATCTTATAAAGCCACGTACGCAAATTTTCTTGCGGGCGAGCCGTAAACGCACTTCCACTCAATTGCTCGGCATAAAGTCCTTGAGCAACAGATTGCGGATTGTTGCGATCTGTTGGTAAACTTCCCGCGACCGCTTCACTAATGTGTTCATTGCCGAATCCGCTAAGATATGCGTACGTCTTGGACATTTATTCGTACCGTTTTTTTAAATTTTAATTCGCGCCGACAAATAAAGCTCAGTGAGCATCAGTTTGCTATCCACACTTGCACCTGCTGGCATATCAAAATCAAAAGTGACATATGTTCCGCGAATTCCCACGCCGAAATCGATGGCTTGCGCGGCCAACATTCTGAGGCCAGCAGACAATCGCAAGGCGATTCCCGTGGAAGAATCGTCGGCGTCTGTACCATTGAATTCGAGATCTGCAGACGCGGGACCTGCTCCCACTTTAAAAATAGTGAATAAATTATCGCCCAGACTATAACCGTATCCGGCTTGCGCTAGTGCCATATAGTTAAGTGACAACTCGGCCGCTTCATTCCCAGGACCATCGTAATCCATTTTTCCCGAGCTCACTTCCAACGAGAACTCGCCGATGCTCCAAGGATCGAGCATAATCGTGTACCCCGGTTCGATATAACCGCCAGCAACGATTCCAGACTCTGCCCCGTCACGTTCCTTTGCGAAGCCAAATCCGGCACCAATACCCACAGAAAAATGCCCTTGCTTCGTCCGAACTTCTTCCGTTTGTTGAACAGCCTTCTGAGCAAACGCTTGAGAAGTTATAAAAAAGAAACCGATAACGGCGATTAAAGCTGACTTCATGTCCAAATCTCTCCCATTTAAAACAACAAGTTAAATCCTGTCTTGGTGTAAACCATTGGCTTTAAATAGTGCCACGCCTAGGGCTAAGGGGAAAGCTCAAAAAAGAGACTTTTTTCTGAAAATTGGACCTAACCCACTGACCTTTTTGCTTGTAAATTCGACAGGCTTCCACTAGTCTCGGCGTTCGTCAAAAAAGACAACCTTCATCAGGGGATTTACATATGGGTTCCAATACAAAACGTGTCAAAACTCGCCGTGCTCTTCGCAAAGCTAAAGCTGGTACACGTCGTAAAAACAAAGAACGAGCTACAGGTTCCACTCAGCTAGGCCTTTCGCTCGATCAGCCGAATGCTAATGAGAAGGCTCAAGCAAAGAAGTCGTAGGCCACTTGCGTGTCTCACCCTTCCGACTCCAATTCTTCCGATCTTAACGTCGACATTTTGTCCGATGCCTTAAAGGGTCGCGTCATTGATTTCATTATCAGTGGCTCCATCGGTGCGATGGAAAGCCCGCGACTCATCCGTGCATTGCGACGATTGGGTGCTGAGGTTCGCCCTTGGCTCACCAAAGGTGGTAGTGAGTTCACAACTGTGACCGCATTAGAGTGGGCCTCAGCTCAAAAAGTCCGGCTGGAGTTTTCGGGAACGGATTCTCATATTGCGACGGGCGATGCATGCGTCATTGCTCCAGCATCTACTCAAATGCTGGCGAAGTTAGCTTGGGGTGATACGAATACCCCGGCCAGTGCACTTGCAACATCTTATTTGGGAATGAAAAAACCCGTACTTGTTTTGCCGGCGATGCACGACAGCCTTTGGAAAGCGCCGTCCACGCAGCGCAACATCGACGTCATGAAAACACTGGAACCATGGGTTCGATTTCTTCGGTCTCGAACTGAGGAAGGAAAGCAAAAAATGCCCGAGCCGGCGTTCTTTGCCAATCAAGTTGCGCATATACTGAATGAAAATAAAAAACCTGTACTCGTCACCATGGGCGGCACCCGAGGATACATTGATAGCGTCCGTTTCGTCGCAAATTATTCAACCGGGGCTTTAGGATCTATGATCAGCGAAGAGCTTTACCGCCAAGGGTTTGAGACGCAAGTCGTTTGCGGGCCTTGCCCCATTCGCCCGCTCATAGCCGATTCCATATATAACGTCGAAACCAATGACGCGATGACTAAACAAATCGCTAAACTCAGTTACGTTGCGGCGGTTTGCGCAGCTTCTGTTTTAGATTACATTCCTAGTACACAACAAGGTGGCAAAATTAAATCCGATAAAGCCGAGTTAGTTGTTCAAATGAAAAAAACCGAGAAAATTATTGCGAAGATTTTGCCGAAACATCCCGTCAAAGTAGGTTTTAAATTAGAAGTCGGCCTAGACGAGAAAAAAGGTGGCGAAATTTTCGCGGATTATGCAAAACGCTATGATTTAAGTTGCTTCGTTCTTAACGATCTCAAAAACGTTGACAGTCAGAAGCATCGAGCCGACGTCTTTTCAAAAAATAGCCCGAAGGTTACTCTTAGTTCCAAAAAAGATATCGCCATTTACATTGCTCAACATGTTCAATCTCAATTAGAAAAAAGTCATGCGTAAATATTTAGTGGCTATATACCTCTGGACTTCGGTGCTTTTGTACTCCATGCGGGCCGGCTTTCAGCTACGTCTTTCGGATACACTCATACGTCTCGGATTAAGTAAAAAAGCTCGCGAACAAAGTGCCCACGAAATTGGGACTGTTTGGGCCACTTCCATCTTCCATTCTATGAAAGGCTGGTGGGAAATTCGCGTGGAAGGCAAAGCGAACCTCTTGCCAGCAGATGTTGCTTCCGTTTTTGTCTGTAACCATCAAAGCATGACAGACATTTGGGCGCTCTATTTTGTCGACAAACCTTTTCGCTGGATGGCCAAAGACAAACTCTTTCTGCTACCTTTTACCGGCTTCGGTATGAAGATGGCCGGTTACATTCCCGTTAAACGCCATGACTCTCGCTCGCGCTTGGAAGCACTCGCCAGAAGTGAACAGTGCTTGCGTGAAGGTGCGAGCATGTTGTTCTTCCCGGAAGGCACGCGGTCACGAGACGGAAAACTTCTGCCGTTCAAAACCGGAGCTTTCAAGTTAGCGGCTGACTTGAATGTGCCTATTCAACCCATTGTTATTGACGGTGCGCAGAAACTTTTGCAAAAGCACACGATGTGGCCCGGAAAATCCACGGTCCGGATCAAGATATTGCCGGCAATTTATAAGAAAGAAAGTGAGACGGCCCAGTCTCTTAAAGACCGCGCCAGGTTGGCCATTGCCCAAACCCTTGAAACCCTTAGAAATGATGCCTAGTCGATTGTTGTTCGATTCTGCGTCGCTAAACCTTCGAAGAGCAAGTATATTGGTACTAAATCAAAATTAATTGAGAATGCGGCCAGATACTTTGAGGATGAGGAAAGTAAGAGATGGAAAAGCAAGTACCTGAAACGGCCCAGCCCAAAATCTCCCAATCGACATCAGTCAGTCACTCCCCATTCTTGGGTGCGGCGGCTGATTCTGAACCTGAGCATTTGAGCCTTGAACAATATGCATCTTTGAAAAATATTTCAATCGAAGCCGCTTGGACGCAAGTTCAGCGGGGACAAGTTCTGGCTCGGTTCAAGGATGATGAATTGTCAATTTTTCTGCAAGAAGCTCCTCGATTGAATTATTCGGCTCCCAAACCTTCGCAAAATATGTTGATGCCTTTGCCTCAATCAAACCATCGCCAACAAAATCAAATCGTATCAAACAGTCCGTCTGAGCTGTCCTTGTTGATCGACCATTTAAGTTTAGCAAAAGAAGAAAACCTTGAACTCATTCGCTTTACGCAATCAACCTTGACCGAAATGCGCCAAACTTACGAGGCCGGCGCTAAATTGAAAGAGCAGGCTATTGCCGAAGCGAAAACGCAGACACAACTTGCGGAAGAAAAGTTAGCCAAAGCATTGATGGACATCGAAAACCTGAAGCAGCAAATTGAAGATTTAAAGATGCTAGAAAAAATTAAGCTGAACACCTAATTTTTTAGAAAGTTAAGAAACTATGAGCATCCCTAAGATTTTCATTGCTCTTGTCATGCTTTTCACGTCACTCAATGCAAACGCGCAAGAGGTATATTCATGCCAAAGCGTAACCAAAGATAAAAAAGTCCACGAATGTTCCGAGTTTATGTTCAAAGGAAGTTCTGAAAAGCCAGATGCAGTAAATAGCTTCGTTGCAGATGTTAAAATCTGCCTTTCAGGCGATGGAAAATATTCAACCACGATTCAAAAAGCCGAATGTCCGAAATCCTTTGGGTACTGCGAAAATCAAACCGATGGTTACATCAAACGCGCTCATTATTACAGTAAGAGCCGCCTCTCCCATGGTAAAAAAATATGCAACAATGATGGCATGCTCGCCAAATTCAAGCTTCTGCATCAGTTTAAATTCGTTGAACGACCTTAATGATTCACAAACGACTTTAAGAGGCTGAATTGAGGCCAAGCTTCACTATTTTTCGAATTAAATCCTCATGCTCAATCCCGGATTTCTTTGCAGAAAGTGCAAACTCATCTTGATTGTTAACGGCAGGATTTGGATTTGCTTCAATGAAATAGATTTGATTGTGTGCATCGACGCGGAAGTCTATACGGGCATACCCTTGTAGTCCAAGAACCTTATAAATTTTTTTGGCTTCGATTTGCAATCGTCGAGCGAGCATGGGATCCGTACAATCCGTGCGAACAATGCCGTGACGTTTTTGATAATCTCGGTTCCATTTGGCCTGAAAAGACGCGATGCGATGGGAAGCCGCGGCGTCCTCATCTTTACTTTTAGAAAAGCTCAATTCGACCGGAGAGAGAGTCTGGATGCGCAAATTACCTAGTAGTCCGACATACATATCTCGACCGGCTATAAATTCTTCGATGATGACATCGGTCTCATACTTTTCATGTAAGTAAGTCATACGCTCCATTGCATCTTCGCTGGACTGCGCAATGGAACATTGATGAATCGCTTCACTGCCTTCGAATCCCAGTGGCTTGACAATAACGGGAAGTGGAAAGTCATCCGCCAATTTTGCCAAAGGCTGCGCTGCGGGTGAAACAATATACTTGGGAACCAAAATATTCTTATTTGCTAAGATAAGTTTACTGAGGGCTTTGTCCTTGCAAAGGCTTAATCCTTTAGCCCCTACACCCGTATAACTAACACCCAAAAGTTCAAGCATCGCCACTAAGTGCGATTCTTTATCGCGGTCGTTATTAAAGGCTTCTAGTAAATTGAAAACCAGGTCTGGTTGCCATTCCTTAATATCTCGCACGAGTCCTTCAATATCATTGAACACACCAAACATACGGACGTCGTAACCAAGCTTTTTCAAGCACGAAACTACTTGGAATTCGTCTCGCCAATCGGCTTGCCCGCGCATCCACGTGTGATCGCTACGAGGAGGAGTCGCCTCCAATACCTCATAAATAACTAGAATGCGTTTTTGTTTTGTGTCTGACACGACGAGACCTCTATATGTCTATTTTATCGTATTTTAGGCTATTTTCAAAAAAGTTGAACTCACGGTCTAAGACTGTGAAAGGAGTGGCCTAAGGCTTTGAAAACAGAATTGAGCCAAACATAATTTATAGATAAATGAACGGCCGCTTCGCGGCCGGATATCTAATTTTGCTCCGCCTATCACACTCACAGTTTACATTTCCATGTTTGATTGGTCCGGTTCTCCCGGGTTAGATTTGACTGGGCGGTGTCGGCTGATGCAGCCTCAATGCCCAGTCAAATCTAACCCGGCTCAACCGTCCCAGCCAACCATCGGGTAAAACTGTTACGGCGAGGCTCCGCACACGAGTGCGTGCCCGCACGAGTTGCCTCCGCAACGGTTGCTCGATTTAGGGATCATGTTTGGCGGAGCCTCACTGTTGGAGATTTTGAGCTTTGCGAAGTGGTGGTGGAAACTTCTCAGCACTGTCTCCAGAGGGGGTTGTGAGCGCAGGACGCGCGAACACCAGCGCAGCCTGGGCAGGAGCTCTGGTACAAATAAAAATCC
>JBGSKV010000006.1:0-32683 GCA_041740975.1 Oligoflexales bacterium
ACCTCTCCAAACAAGCTTTGGTGTCAATACGGTCGCGCTTGTTAAAGGTGTGCCAAAAGTTTTGAACCTCAAAGATATCCTCGAGAACTTCTACTTTCATCGCCGGGAAGTGATTCTGCGAAGAACGGCCTTCGATCTTCGAAAAGCTGAAGAAAAAGCCCATATTTTAGAGGGTTTGAAGATAGCGGTGGAAAGTATTGATGAAGTGGTGGCTCTCATCCGAAAAGCACCGGATTCTCCTGCCGCTCACGAAGGTCTTGTCAAAAAGTTTGATCTTTCTGATATTCAAGCCAAAGCTATTTTGGATATGCGACTGGCTCGTTTAACCGGTCTTGAACGCGACAAAATTGTCGCCGAATACAAAGAGATCATGGCGATCATAACGGACTTAAAAGATATTCTCGCAACTCCAGAACGCGTTACCAAAATTATTCGCGAAGAAGTTGCAAGTTTGAAGGCAGACTACGGTGATGGCCGCCGAACGGAAATCATTGGCGACAGCGAAGACTTGACGATGGAAAGTCTTGTTGCGGATGAAGATGTGTCCGTAACGATTACGCATGCGGGCTACATTAAACGTACTCCACTTAGTCAGATTCGGGCGCAAAAACGCGGTGGAAAAGGCAAGAGTGGCATGCTGACCCGTGGCGAAGACGTCGTTAAGGATGTGTTTCCTGCGACCAATCATCAGAGTCTTTTGCTTTTCTCAAACTGTGCAAAAGTCTTCGAACTCAAAGTATACAATTTGCCAGATGCAGCACTTCGTTCGAAGGGCAGTCATATTGCGCAACTTTTAAAATTGCGCGACGGTGAAAAAATCGTTCAGATTTTGCCGGTCAAAGAATTTAAAGATGATCAGTATGTGTTGTCGGTTACGGCGAAAGGTTTTGTCAAAAAAACGGACCTTATGGCTTACTCAAAAGTGCGCGAGACAGGCATCATTGGTTTGAAGTTGGATGACGATGATCAGCTCATCAACTGTGCGATCGTTGGCAAAGACGATGAAGTTATTATTGCTACAAAGATGGGGAAAGCTATCCGCTTTGCTAGCGAAGATGTCCGTCCAATGGGCCGCGCCTCAAGGGGTGTAACGGGTATCCGATTCTCAGAAGAAAAAGATGAAGTCATGGGAATGGAAGTCATTCATTCGCAAGCGACGATCCTTTCTGTATGTGAAAATGGTTACGGCAAGCGCACACCGCTTGAAGAGTACCGCGTTCAAACGCGAGGTGGCAAAGGTATCTATACGATTAAAGTAACTGAACGAAATGGACCAGTTGTGGGCATTCTTCAGGTCGATGAAAACGAAGATCTCATGTGCATGACCTCTTCTGGTAAACTCATGCGCTTTACAATCAACGAAATCGGTATTATTGGTCGCTTGACGCAAGGTGTAAGACTGATGGCCGTTGATGAAGGTGAGAAGATCACCAGCCTTTGCAAAGTTGCCAAAATCGATGGCGAAGAGGTGGAATGAGCGGCGTGGTGATAGACGAAAAAACGGTAAAAAACGTAGCTAAATTGGCCAGATTAAAGCTGACCGATGAAGAGACTCGGTATTACGAAAAACATCTCAATGTTGTTTTTCAGTATGTCGAAAAAATAAAAAGCCTCAAAGATAACTTGGGATCCGATTGGCGCGCGGATTTAAGTTCCGGCGAACATACGCCTGAGCGCGACGATGTTATCATCGCATCACTTCCTACTGACGAGTTTTTATCGCAAGCACCGAAAAAAATTGGCACGGCTTTTCAAGTTCCAAAAATTTTGGATCAGTAACATATGTTGGAAGCATTTCAATCGTCAGTGAAAAATATTGCAAAGCACGTCAATGACGGTTCGCAAAAAGTTGATGATGTCGCAGAGTTTTATATGAAGCGCGTGCAGACGCTCGGAAAAAAACTCAATTCGCATTTATTTTTTGATGAAAAAATAATAGAGTCGGAAGTCGAGCGAGTCAAAAATCTCCTAAAAACTCAAAAAAATCTGCCACTTGCGGGCGTCCCAGTTTCCTTAAAAGACAACCTTTGTACCAAAGGTATGCCGACAACATGTGGCTCCAAAATTTTGGAAAACTACATTCCGCCTTACGATGCGGAAGTGGTTCGTCGTCTAAAAGATGCGGGCGCTCTGATTTTCGGAAAGCTCAACATGGACGAATTCGCCATGGGAAGTTCAAACGAAAACTCGGCTTATGGTCCCGTAAAAAATCCCTGGGATCTTTCGCGTGTTCCAGGCGGATCGTCTGGTGGTTCAGCAGCCGTAGTGGCAGCAGACTTAGCGCCTTGTTCATTAGGTTCTGACACTGGTGGTTCGATTCGACAACCTGCGGCCCTTTGTGGTGTGGTGGGACTGAAGCCAACCTACGGACGAGTCAGTCGTTATGGTCTTGTGGCCTATGGATCTTCACTTGACCAGGTGGGACCGTTTACTCGTTCTGTTGCGGATTCCGCACTTCTTTTGCAAGTTCTAGCGGGTTGGGACCGACGCGATTCTACTTCTAGAAATGATGCCGAAATCAAGTCTTTTGACGCGCTGAACGGCCAACGCAAACTTAAAATCGGCTACGTCAAAGAGTTTGATTCAGACCAGCTGAATCCTGAAATCAAAGCCGCCATGAGTCAAGCGCTCGAAGTTTATAAAAGTCAGGGTTGCGAGATCGTCGAACTTTCCCTGCCAAACATCGGATATAGCATTCCAACTTATTACGTTGTAGCGACGGCGGAAGCTTCCGCCAACCTGGCAAGATTTGATGGCGTACGCTATGGACACCGCAGCACGCATCACACAACACTTAATGAACTTTATGAAGCGTCTCGGAGTGAAGGCTTTGGTAAAGAAGTGAAGCAGCGCATTATGCTCGGCACCTTTGCGCTTTCTTCTGGCTACTATGATGCTTATTACGGATCGGCCCTGAGAACGCGGGAAATGATTCGCCAAGATTTTGCAAAAGCCTTTGCAAAAGTGGACGTGATCGCCTCACCGACATCTCCCACTACAGCCTTCAAAATAGGGGAAAAGTCGAACGATCCCATGTCGATGTATCTCAGTGATATCTACACAATTGCCACAAATTTGGCGGGGATCCCCGGTATATCGATCCCATGTGGATTTGACAAAGCTGGCTTGCCGATGGGTTTACAGCTGATGTCGGCCGCGTGGAATGATCAGACTCTTTTGGATTGTGCTCTGATGTATGAAGAAAAGACTCGTGGGAATGGAGGGTGGAATGAGCAAAATAAACCAAACCTCTCCTAGTGTTCTCGATCGCTACGAAGCTGTTATTGGCCTAGAAGTCCACTGCCAACTCAAAACCAACACCAAGCTATTCTGCAGTTGTACGACAAAATTCGGTGAACTGCCGAACCACAATACCTGCGAAGTGTGCCTGGGGCTGCCAGGGGTTTTGCCTGTTTTAAATCGCCAAGCAGTAGATTTTGCGATTCGGTTTGCACTGGCTGTGAAAGCCAAACTCAACGAAAAAAGCGTCTTTTCACGCAAACAATACTTTTATCCGGACCTTCCCAAAGGCTATCAAATCAGCCAATACGACTTGCCTTATTGTGAAAAAGGCGAGCTTAAACTCGCCAGTGGGAAAACCATTCGGATCACTCGCGCCCATCTGGAAGAAGATGCCGGAAAAAACGTGCACGGCGACCAGTCAAGCTATGTTGACCTAAATCGTGCTGGCGTCGCACTTATCGAGATTGTCAGTGAACCTGATATTCGTTTGCCTTCCGAAGCAGCTGAATATTTGAAGAAACTTCGCTCTTTAGTGCGTTATTTGGAAATCTGCGACGGTAACCTGGAAGAGGGTTCTTTTAGGTGCGACGCGAACGTATCCATTCGCCCTCGGGGGCAAGAAAAACTCGGTACTAGGTGCGAAATTAAAAACTTAAATTCATTTCGCAATATTGAGCGAGCCATCCAATATGAAATCATTCGTCAAGCAGACGTGATTGATTCGGGCGGCAAGATTATTCAGCAAACGTTAAGCTTCGATGCAGCGACTGGAAAAACCGCGTCGATGCGCTCAAAAGAAGAAAGTCACGACTATCGCTACTTTCCTGAGCCGGACCTTAAGCCTTTATTCATCGATGAAAAACGAATCGCCCATGTCAAATTGAGTTTGCCAGAGCTGCCGGAAGCCCGCGCCAGCCGCTTTCAGGAGGCCTACGGGCTAAGTGAATATGATGCGGGTGTTCTAACGGCCGAGAAAGAACTTGCGGCTTTTTACGAAGACGTTGTGCAAAAGTCGCAATCGAAAGTGTCTCCCAAAATAGCGGCAAACTGGGTTTGCAGCGAGTTTTTACGCGAACTCAACAATCGCGAATGGGATATTTGCCATCCTCCGATTTCGAGTTCGGATATGGCTGAGCTTCTGGTGTTGATTGGTACCGATAAAATCTCTGGCAAAATTGCCAAGACTGTCTTTGAAGAGATGGCCGAAAAAGGTGGGAAACCTCAGGAAATAGTTGAGAAAAAAGGCCTTACGCAAGTGGTCGATGAAGGCGCCATCCAGGCACTTATTGCCAAAGTGCTTAAGGAAAATGAAGGCCAGGTCCAAGAATATCAAAGCGGAAAAGTAAAATTATTTGGCTTTTTTGTTGGTGAAGTTATGAAAGCTTGCCAAGGCAAAATGAATCCCGGACTCGTGAACGAAGCGCTTAAAGCCCAATTGAATCAACCCAAATGAGTAGTGCTCAGCAATACGAAAAAATATTGATACCCTTTACCGAAGAAGGATTGTTTACGCATCTTTACGCCGAATGTGGCTTCCTTAACCATCCGACGGCCATGTTTCAGTTTGAAATTTTGCCCCAAAAGCGAGATTTTTTTGATTTGTCTTCTTTGACCAAAGCCCTCGTGACAGTGCCCTTGGTCTATCAAGAAGGATTAGAAAACAGCTTGTATTTGCAGGACCATACCAAGGTGTGGCTCAAAGACTTTATGGATCCCTTCGACCGAAACTTGGACAATGTGCGGGTGATGAGTTTACTGAGTCATCATAGTGGACTTCCGGCTTGGCGAAACTTGTGGACCAATCACATTGATGAGCGCGGCCATAGCATGATCACGCCGCAACAGCGCGGCCACCACATCGACAAAGTATTGAACGCGCAAATCCTTACCGGCGTTGGGCGATACATGTACAGCGATTTGGGTTATTTGTTTTTACAACGGATTTTAGAAGTGCGACATGGAGAAGCTTTTGCCGAAATCTGGCAGAAGTTCTGTAAAAAACAAGGCTTGGGCAATGACATCACCTTCACCCCAAACCCCGACGTCGCCATTACAACCGGCCATTGTGCCGTTCGAAAACGCCTATTGCTTGGTGAGGTCCACGACGAAAATGCTGCGGCACTCGGTGGTGCCGCCGGCCATGCCGGGGCTTTTGCTACTGGCGCAGGGGTTTCGCGCTATCTGCGGCAACTCTTAGAAACCGATGCGGGCAGACTCATCTGGTCCGAACACACTCGCGCCCTCGCCGAGCCGGACCCTGAACAAGGTTTGGCGGGATGGTGGCGAGGGGATGGCGAATCCTCGCAAGTCTTTGGTGGCGGGCAGTCTGCGGGTCATCTTGGTTTTACAGGGACGGCCTTCTGGATTAATATGCAAACGCAAGCGTACGGAATCCTCCTTACGAATCGTGTGATTAGTGGCCGCCTTTCCAGTCGCATCACAGATCTCAGAAAACAAACATTTACCTTTTTCAATGAAATCGTTTCATCATGACTGCTCGTCACATTGCAGTTATTGGTGCGGGAATCGCTGGACTCGCGACCGCATTTGAACTCGTGCAACATGGGTTTTGCATCAGTTTAGTTGCGCCGCGAAGCGGATTGGCTGCAGCAACGCCAGCGGCAATGGGTATCGTATCCGTCAAAGCGCAAATCCACCCCAGAACGGCGCTTTTTGCCTTCAAAATGAATGGCCTATCGGCCCTTCCAGCATGGTTAGAGCACATCGAAAAACTCACTAAAATCAAGATTCCGCACTCGCGTGGCATTTATGAGCCGTATGTCGATGTGGTTCGACGGGCGAAAATTTTGGAACGTGTTTTCCATGGTGATCCGCTTCCTGAGCAACCCGTCGAGGATTTAATAGCGGACGAAAGTCTTACACTGAGAGAGTTGTACGGACGGTGCGTAGGCAGCTTCCATTACCCCGAGGATATGTGGATCGATATTGATTCGTTAGTCTCCGCATTAGAAGGCTATCTGAAAGCTCAGAGTCAGGTCCAGTTTGTGGATAACATGGTGACAAAGTGTGTGTGGGAAAAGGAAGGCAGCTGGAAGTTGGAGTTTGGACAAGGCCACAACGCTTTGTCGGTGGACGATGTCGTTTTGGCATGTGGGCAGGGAACCCCCCAAATACTTGCCGCATCAGGCTTTGCGGGCACCGCGCTGGTGAATTCTTTGTCTGTGATGTGGGGGGTAAGTCTATCGTTTAGCGTCCCGGATCTACTGTCGCGAACTCTTATTTTTGGAAAACACACTTTTGTGAGCCATGCGGGAAAGGGGTGGTTTGGGTCGGTTGACTTTAAATTTGAACCAAATGCTGGCCAGATGGAAGAGGCAAAAGCACATTTAAAGAACAGCGCCCAAGAATTAGGTCTGCTTCGTCAAAATGTAGAAACAAAATGCAGGGCTGGAGCTCGATTATACGCGTCCGATCGGGCCCCAGTGATTGGTCCGCTATCGTTCGCGCTTCTAGGTTCCGATTTTTCATCCACAGGTTATCCCGATTCTTCGACGCCGGCTCCTGTCCCATTGTTTTCCGCCTCGCCTCGTCTTTTTCTCAATACGGCGCACCACAAAAACGGCTTTGCGTTCGCCGCATCGGCCGCGCGCATGATTTCGTCTTTCATTCGAGGTGATTCTACAGAGAAATTTTCGGGGGATTTTTTACCGGAACGTTTTTTAAAATAAAAAAGAATTTTCTTTTATCATCCAGAGCGATCGGCGAGTGTCACTCTTGATGGCTCAGAATGACGGAATTAAAAAACGAGACTCTTTTTATCTACCGCATTCTAGAATTTATATACAAGCGATAAAGGGAGGATTTCCACTGCAAGACCATTGGCGCGAATATCTAAAGCCTCATGATATTGTGCAACAATGTTTTCAGGAGCAATCGCAGCAACCGAAGCTTCGGCGTTCTGATCACTATAGTTGCCTTCATTGCTCGTTCCAAACGCCACAGCCGCGTACATAAGAGTAGCGCGCATTCCTATGCCGAAGTTTCCGAAATACCAGTAAAAATCCACTGGAAATCTTATCGATAAAGTCATTGTGGATGCGGTCGCTTCCATCACAGGATCTGCACGGTCGGTGCCGTCTTCCTTATGTACAGAAACGGCGTCAAGTGATGCCATATCCAGATCGACACCTGCGCCGACCTTAATGCCAGAGCCCGAAAACAAGGAGATATCTAAGAAGTAAAAATCCGTCCAAAACCCAAACGCAGTGGACTCGACTTGAGTCTCAACGTATTCCGCTTGTTGGGCATTACTCATGGAACGGTTTGCGGTGAGAGATTGCGGAGTTGGATTGGGAAGCTTGTAGCGCACTCCCGCTGCTATACTCATGCCCGGACTCAAAACATATTCGAACTCGCCGCCCATACCTAAAAGATTGTTGGGTGCGTTTCTTTTATCTTCAGTGGCTTTATCCCAAACCAAGGCAGTAGAAAAAGTTTCCGGGGAATATTTGGGAACATCATAACCAGTTTGTGAAAGAAGCGTTAAAATGTACATTGCTTTAATGTTATGACCGCTAGCTTCAGCAGGGTTATCTCTGATTTTAAAATCGCCTACATTACTTTTTACAACTTGTTCATCACGCGGCCTAGCTTCGTAGCCGGTTTTTACTTTCTTTAGAATATTCTTTTTGACCATGACGGTGGCGCTTGACTTAGTAACTTTTGAAACGAGACCGCAAGCCACGCGTTTATTTTTCGTATTGTAAAAGCAATAACGCGCGCCTTTTTTCACTCCGTCCGCTTTGCCGGTATCAATAGTGACGGCACCAGTTTTTTTTGTTATTTTTTGGACTGTTGCACCATAAGCTTGCGAACCAGCCAATGCAAACGCCAACGTTATCATTGCCATTTTGAAAATCTTCACGGTACTTACCTCATCCTCTCCGCAGGCTTTGAAGCCCTAGGTCAAAAATAAACTTATCTACGCAATATATTAAAGAATTTAGTATTACGATGCTGGTGGTTGCTATATATTTATTCTAACAGATTTTGGCAGAACCAGAATATTTTCAGGAGACTTTTTTTTAATGGGATTTGATCCAGCGCAGATATTTAGTTATTTAATTTGTTTTATTAGTGCTTTAAGCGTTCATGAGTGGGCGCATGCTTTCACTGCCAAGAGATTTGGTGATCGCACCGCAGAATTGCAAGGTCGTTTGACCCTTAATCCCATCGCGCATATTGATCCGGTTGGTACAATCGCACTGCCGCTCGTCGGTGGTATTCTAGGTCTTCCCCTCATTGGCTGGGCCAAACCAGTCCCTATCAATCCGCGGAATTTTAAGGGAAGTTTCAAATATGCCAACATGTGTGTCGCGTTCGCCGGCCCATTGGTAAATATTATAATGTGTCTTGTTTCGGCGATTATTTTCGTTTGTTATCTTCGGTTCGGCACTGAGGTCATACCCGAAGGTAGTTTTTTTCATCCTCTCACAAAACTTGTTGGCGATTTTGGAATGATCAATGCCATTTTGGCCATTTTCAACTTACTGCCAATACCTCCTTTAGATGGCGCCGCCGTCATGGGTGGGATGCTCCCGGCAGCCTGGGGTGAAAAATACGAAGAGTTCGTCGCGCCTTATGGATTTATCATTTTGATTTTGTGCTTGATGTCTGGCGCGCTGGCATGGATAGGAAGACTTTCTTACTCCCTTTTTGAGTTTTTCATAGCTGCCACCTTTTGGCTCTTTCAACTGATTTCTTAGGCTAAAGTGCCTTACATACAGCTTTCCCCGCTCGGCTTTTTATTGCTTGACCGTTAGCGACCTGCCCACTATTCTCAAGGTCCAAGGAAGGTATTTTCCCAAGTACCTGTCGAACGCACACTGATTGTCCGCAAAATAGAAAGACCAAATGGTGACGAAAACTAAGCATCGTACGAAATATATTTTTGTGACGGGGGGCGTAGTCTCCTCATTGGGTAAAGGCATAGTCGCTGGAAGTGTCGGCGCTCTTCTCGAAACACGAGGTCTAAAAGTAAGTCTCACAAAAGCGGATCCATATTTAAATATTGATCCAGGCACAATGAATCCATTTCAGCATGGAGAAGTCTTTGTCACGGACGATGGCGCCGAAACAGATTTGGACATTGGGCATTACGAACGTTACACCAAAGCAAAATTGACAAGGCGAAATAGTTTCACCACGGGCCAAGTTTACGATGCGGTCTTGTCGAAAGAGCGACGTGGCGATTACCTCGGCGGAACCGTGCAAGTTATTCCTCATGTCACGGACCAAATTAAACAGAATATTTATAAAGCCTCAGAAGGTGCTGATATTTCGATTGTAGAAATCGGAGGAACCGTTGGTGATATTGAGGGTCTTCCATTTCTGGAAGCCATACGTCAAATTCAATACGATCTGGGACGCGAGAATGTTTTGTACATTCACCTTACTCTCTTGCCATATATCGCCCCGGCAAAAGAATTAAAAACGAAACCAACCCAGCATTCAGTAATGGAGCTACGAAAGCTCGGCATACAACCAAATATTTTGGTTTGTCGCGCCGATCGACCGATCGCGGACGAACTTAAAAAGAAAATAGCTTTGTTTTGCAGCGTGCCTCCGGATTGTGTCGTCGAATCGATTGATGCGAGTAGTATTTACAAAATCCCGGTTCTATTTCACGAGCAGGGGTTGGATCAGAAGATTGTAGAGCTACTTAATATATGGACGGCGGCACCGGACTTGAAACAGTGGCAACGAATTGCCAAGCGCTTAGACAATCCAAAGGTGACTTGTAAAATAGGCGTCGTTGGAAAGTATACCGATGTCCTTGATTCCTATAAATCGATTAATGAAGCGCTCATTCATGCGGGCATTTCTAATGAATGCAAAGTCGATGTTCATTACCTGGATGCAGCTGAAATTACGGATCAGAATGTTGCAGAAAAGCTGGCGGGTTTAGATGGCGTCATCGTTCCAGGTGGTTTTGGAACTCGGGGAGTTGAAGGCAAAATTACGGCCATTAAGCATATTCGCCAAAACAATATTCCTTTTTTGGGGATATGTTTGGGAATGCAGCTTGCAGCTATAGAATTCGCAAGAAACAAGCTCAAGATTCAAGGCGCAACCAGCCAGGAATTCGACGCCGACCACAAAGCTCAGGTTATTCATTTGATGGACGATCAAAAAGCGGTTAAAGAAAAAGGCGGCACGATGCGCCTAGGCGCATACCCTTGCGTTGTCACAAAAGGATCAAAGGCCTACGAAATTTATCAACAGACGGAAGTGTCCGAGCGGCACCGACACCGATTCGAATTTAATAATGATTACCGGGATAGCTTCATGGAAAACGGCGTGGCGTTTAGTGGAGTTTCTCCCGACAATAGACTGGTCGAAATCATGGAGGTAAAAGATCACCCGTGGTTTGTGGCCTGCCAGTTTCATCCAGAGTTAAAAAGTTCACCTATGCGTCCGCACCCATTGTTTGAAAAGCTAGTGGCTGCGTCTGTAAAATCTAAAGGTTTATGATGAGTATTTTAGAGTGGGGGCGCGCGGTTTTGGACCAAGAGAGCGCAGCCTTGACTAGAACTAGCAAAAAATTGGATCAGGCTTTTGTGAAAGCTGTGGATTGTATTTTGACAAGTCGCGGAAAAGTCATTGTGACAGGACTTGGCAAGTCTGGACATGTGGCCCGAAAAATTGCTGCGACATTGGCTAGTACCGGGACCTCTGCTTTTTATTTACATCCGTCGGAAGCGCTTCATGGCGATAGCGGCATGATGCAAAAGCATGACTGCCTCTTAGCACTAGCTTTTAGTGGAGAGACACAGGAAGTCTTAAAACTCGTTGAGATCGCAAGGCGCATGGATTTACCTGTGATATCGATTACGGGTAAATCCGGCTCAGCCTTGGCTACCGCTTCGGACTTTGTACTCGATGGTTCTATAGAAAAAGAAGCAGATCCTTCCAATATTGTGCCCACTTGTTCTTCAACAGTAGCGCTAGCCTTAGGTGACGCGCTGGCCGTGTCATTGATGCGCCAGCGTGGGTTTGACGAGACTGATTTTGTAAAATTACATCCAGGTGGAAGTTTGGGACTCAAACTGGCGCGTGTGAGGGAGTTGATGTGTGTTCCGAGTCCGTTATTTTTGACCAAAGACGTGAAGTTTAAGGATATACTAGAAAAAGTGGCGGCTGAGAATCACGGCATTATTGCCGTCGAAGGTCAGGGCAGGCTAATGGGCGTGATCACAGATGGAGATCTCCGTCGAAGTATTCTGAAGCATGGTGAAAAAGTTTTCAATTTGACCGCGGAAAACTTAATGTCAACGAAGCCGAAAATTATCGCTGAGAATGCTCTGGTCGTGGACGCATTAAATCTCATGGAACACCATAAAATTACGACCGTATACGTACATGCAGACCACTCTGCGGATAAAATCATTGGCTTGCTTCGAATGCATGATCTTGTAAGTGCAAAGATTATTTAAAGTCCGAACTTGAAGAGCGGCTTATGAAAATCATCATTTGGTTCTTTTTGGCTTGCGTGGGTGTGGCGCTCTATTTAAATGCGACGGTTGAGCGAAAAGACATTCAAACGGATCTATTCGATAACGATAGGCCCAAAATTTCAATGCATAATCTTTTTGTCCTCACCTACAACGAAGACAAACTGCGATCCTCCATTTATTTCAGTCGTGGCGATCTTTTAGAGTCAGGAATGTTTTACGCGAAGGGAGGCGTAAAAGGCATTCGTTATGATGTCGACCAGCCCACAAATATGGTGTCGGAAAACGCAACGGTGCAATTTCTCAGTAGTGACTTAGACCGCTTGTTTGCCGGGCCAGAATATAATGAAGCCGTTTTTGAGAAAAATTTTAAATTACAATACGCTGGCCTTACGATGTATGGCGATGTTGTTTATTATGATAATATCAATAAACTTTTTTATACGTCAAAAGCAGTTCGGATTAAAGGGATTGGGCAAATGGCAGAAAGTCGTGATGGCTTCGTTTATAACATTCGCGAAGATCATTTGACGATGAAGGGAAGGGTTGAGGGTGTTTTTGATCCGCGTTAAAACCATTTTACTTTTTTTGCTCATGACCAATATTTCGCAATTAGGTCGGGCGGATTTGGTGGATGATATCGAAGACGATAAGAATGATTACTCCAAACCAATTCCTATAAAAAAAGAAGTGCCGCGTCTTGAGCCTAAAAAGAAAGATGCTGAAGCCGAAGCGAAAAGAAAGCCAGTATTTGGCCGCAAGGAACGCGAAGACTGCCAGATTTATTTCAAAGGCAATAACCTCAGTGCATATAGATCCAAAGGAATTATAGAGCTGTTTGGTGATGTCGTTGTCAATAAGTGTGAGCTGGAAATCCGTTCCGATAGCGCTATCATCAAAATGTTTCCCGGCACCAACCAAGTCGAGAGTGTAAAAGCCGAGGGAAAAGTTCGAATCGCAAACTACGAAAAAATTTTTGAACGAAACATTAAAGCCAATGGATATGAGGCGATCTTTACGAGCGAAGATAACAAGATTATTTTATTAGGCACCCCCGCAAAATTGGATCGCGGTGGAGATTTATTTCATGGTGATCGCATCAATTACGACCTGGACTCAGGCTGGGTAAAAGCCAGTGATGTAAAAGGTGTTGTAAGAAAGGCCAATGATGGAAGCCGCTAACCAGCAAGGACTTTTTGCACATGATATTCACAAGTCCTTCAAGGGGCGTGAAGTCGTTGGAGGAGTAAGCCTCCACGTTTCTTTTGGCGAGATAGTGGGGCTATTGGGACCAAACGGAGCTGGGAAAACAACCAGTTTTTATATGTTAGTGGGCTTACTTTCGCCATCACAAGGACGAATCTGCCTTAATGATGACGACATTAGTCGGTTGCCATTGCACGCTCGCGCCAAGCTTGGCATTGGCTACTTGCCGCAAAACGTTTCGATTTTTCGTAAACTCACAGTGCGCCAAAATATTATGGCGATTATGGAAATTGTCGGGATAGCTAAAGAACAGCGGCACAATTATTTGGACGAACTCCTGACAAAGTTTCGCCTTGAAAAAGTCGCCGACTCTTTTGGAGTCGCATTGTCTGGGGGGGAAAGACGTCGAGTTGAAATTGCTCGTGCGTTGGTTGCTAAGCCCAAATATTTGCTATTGGATGAGCCATTTGCAGGGATTGACCCTGTGACCGTCAACGAAATTCAAAAAATTATTCTCGAGCTAAAAAATGATGGGCTTGGTGTGCTGATCACAGACCACAATGTTCGTGAAACACTCGGAAGTTGCGATCGAGCTTATATTCTCGCAGCTGGAAAAATTCTTTCACAAGGTACCCCGGAAGATATTTTGGCATCTCCGGTCGTAAAGCAAGTTTATCTAGGCGAAAATTTCAAAATTTAGAGATCCTTTGTCATGTTGCGCTATGCCTTCGATTGCTTAGGATGGCGTCAGAAAACATATTCATACTCTGGTAAATCCCTAGATTTAATGGTATTTTCAGACCGAGAATTATACGTAAACCGGCTCCGCCACCTGCCGATATAATAGGGGGTGATATTGGTGAAACGCTTAGAAAGTCCGAAATGGCATTTGATTTAAAACAGAGTTTACGCTTAGGGCAGAATCTCTTGATGACTCCTGCTTTACAGCAGGCGATCAAGTTATTGCAGTTGTCGCGCGTTGAGCTTGAGCAATATGTTTCTGAGCAACTTGCCGAGAACCCCGTTCTTGAGGAAGGCTTCGAAGCCAATGACGAACTTGCCATTGCGGAAAAGAAAGAAAAAGAACATACCGAAGAACAAGCGATCACGGAACGAATGGACCGTGTTAAAGAAATTCTTGATAGTGCCTCTAATGATTCTGACGGTGATGTGAACTGGGAAAACTATTCACAAACCCAAGACGCTGGTCCTGCCGCTACAAAAGCCAAACAAGCTAATGATGGCGAAGTTTTCAATTATGAAAATGTGGTTTCGACCTCAAAAAACCTTACCGAATCTCTCATGACTCAAATCGGTGAGCTGGATTTTTCGGAGGAAGAAAAGCGTATTGCTACCTACGTCATAGGAAACATTGACGAGCGCGGATATTTGACAAGTCCCGTGAAAGACATGGTTGTACAACTGAAAGTTGAAGAGAGCGACGTTGAAGATGTGTTGGATACGATTCAGCGCTGTGAGCCAAATGGAGTCGGGGCGCGCGATTTGCGCGAGTGTCTTCTCATTCAACTGCGAAATAGCAAACTTAAAAATGGCATAGTTGAAAAAATTGTCGAAGAACATTTGGCCTTATTAGAAACTAAGAACTATGACGTGATCGCCAAGAAGATGAATATTTCCGTGGATGAGGTTATCAGTAACGTCCATATTATTTCGGAACTGGAACCAGTCCCAGGCCGCGAGTATGACAATAATTCGCTGCAGTACGTGATTCCCGACGTTTACGTCTTTAACGTAGGCGGCGAATGGCGCGTGGCGCTAAACGAAGACGGCTTACCCAAGCTTTCGATTAGCAACATGTATCAAGACCTTGCCAAGAACGGCAAAGGTAGCGCCGAGGACAAAGCTTACTTACAAGATAAAATGAAATCGGCTAGTTGGCTTATCAAGAGCATCCAGCAACGCCAACGTACAATTTACCGCGTCACGGAATGCATCGTGAAGCGCCAAATGGAGTTCTTTGAAAAAGGCCTCGAGTATTTGAAGCCGATGATTTTGAAAGATATATCTGAAGATATCGAAATGCATGAATCAACTATAAGTAGAGTGACAAATAGCAAGTACCTGCATTCTCCTCGCGGAATTTTCGAACTAAAGTATTTCTTTAATAGTCCTGTGTCACGCGTGGGCGCGGAAGATATCGCAAGTGAATCCGTGCGTAAGATGATCTCTGATATGATCGCTTCAGAAGACTCAAAAAAGCCTATGTCGGATCAAAGAATTGTCGAAAAACTGGAAGCTGAAGGCATCACCCTAGCTCGCCGAACGGTTGCCAAATATCGTGAAAGTTTGGGAATTTCCTCTTCAAGTAAACGCAAACGGTACTACTGATGAAACGCTCCAATGTTTTGTTGGTGACGGGACTTTCGGGTGGCGGCCGGTCTAGTTTTTTGCGTTCGCTAGAAGATATCGGGTACCACTGCTCTGATCACCTTCCCATCGCATTAGTACCGGCCATTATCGAAAATCTTACGAAACAGAATAATGCGCGCGGTAAAGGTTTGGCGATTGGCATCGACGTGCGCTCCGCTGGTGAAGCTCACGATTTAGTTGCTCTCCGCGAATCCTTGCGACCCCATGTCGATCTCAGTGTTGTTTTTGTCACAGCCGCGGAAGGTGTGGTTCTGCGACGTTATAGCGAAACGCGACGACGACATCCTGTGCTTATGACAGCAAAAATGTCCTTAAAGGATGCGATTTCGAAAGAACGTAAAATACTGAAACCGATTCGCGAAATCAGTGACATTTTTGTGGATACATCTCACTGGTCACCGCACAATCTCGCGCGCTATGTGGAAATGCACTTTTCGAAGCCTGGCGAGGAACGCAGTCTCGCGGTTAATATTACAAGTTTTGGATTCAAGAAAGGTGTGGCGAGACCACTCGACACTCTTTTTGATGTACGGTTTCTTGCGAATCCCTATTTTGATCCTGGTCTTCGCGATTTGACCGGCCAGAATCCAAAAATAAAAAAGTTTATCGAAGCCGATCCGAAATGGCCGGTATTTTTTGAAAAATTATTATCTTACGTGCAAACAACCATTCCTTTCTATTTTGAAGAAGGAAAACATTATTTGCATATAGGTATTGGCTGTACTGGCGGACACCATCGCAGTGTATTTTGCGCCGAAAAACTGGCTGATTCGATCAAAAAAATAAAAGATGTACCGGTTTCCATAAGCGTTGAACACCGAGATCTTAGTCCTCAGAAATAAACTTTTCATATTGTTCGGCGGTCATCAGCTCACTGCTTTCTGGGGCAGACGCTTTGATTTTGACGAGCCAAGCTTCGCCGGTTTCTTGATTTTGCAAAGATTCAGGGCTTTCGGCCAATTCCAAATTCGTTTCTGTAACTTTTCCGGATACGGGTAAGTACAAGTCAGAAACTGTTTTGGTTGACTCGATTGTGCCAAACGGATCGCCCGCATTGAAGCTAGCGCCCACCTCAGGGAGTTCAAGATGCACAATGTCACCAAGTTGTTCGACGGCGTATTGGGTCACGCCCACACTGAAATTAGCCCCATCTTTTTTGATCCATTCATGGTCTTTTGAGTACTTTAGATCGGTGGGGTATTTCACGACGCGCTCCTATAAATTTCAATCTTTTTCACAATCAAGACGGTAGTCTCGTTCTTGAAGAATATAGGGGTCTTTTGTGAATTTGGGCAAGTTTTCTTTTGCCGCGAATGTCGATTTCCAGCTCCTGAAGCATTCCACTAGCTTCTGCGTCGACTAGCGCAAATCCTCCGCTGCAATCCAGGGAAGGAAGTATAGACGCGCTCGTGACTTTGCCGACGAGCTTGTCGTTTGCGTATACGTCCATCCCAGGACGCGCAATGCCCTTTTCGTTTAACTTAAAACAAACCAGTTTGCGCTGAGGAGCCGATTTATGGTTTTTATAATCCACCAGTGCGGACCTGCCGATAAAATCGTCCGTATCCAAATCTAAGGCCCAGGAAATTCCGGCTTCGATGGGGTTTACGGTTTCGTTCATATCATTGCCGTACAAAAGAAGTCCCGCTTCTAAACGCAATGTATCACGAGCTCCTAGCCCGATAGGTTTTGCTCCCGCTTCTAAACTTGCGCGCCAAAATGACGATGCAATTGTGTTCGGCAAATAAATTTCAACACCAAATTCACCGGTGTATCCCGTGCGCGCCACATAGCATTCGACACCTTGCCACTGATAAGGCGTAACGGCCATAAAATCCAAGTCGCGGACCTTCTGCGAAAGCTTTGCATCCAGTCTGCCGAGCACTTCTAAAGTTTTCGGACCTTGCACGGCAATTTGCGACCATAAGTTAGATGCGTTTCGAATGTCGGCTTGAAAATTCTTATTATGTCGAGAAAGCCACGTGACATCTTTGTCAAGGTTGGCGGAGTTAATGCACACGAGATAATGTTCTGCTTCCAGCATATAAACAATGATGTCATCGACAAAACCGCCGGTTTCATAAAGTAGCGCGCTGTACTGCGCTTTGCCTGTGGTTAACTTGTGTATATTATTCATGGTGACATATTGAAGATACGCCGCAGCATTTTTGCCGCGTACAAATACCTGCCCCATATGACTGACATCAAAAATACCGCAATCATTTCGAGTGCTGTGATGCTCTTGAATGACGCTGTTGTAGCTAAGCGGCATGGACCAGCCGTGGAATTCAATCATCCGCGCACCGAGTGCAACGTGTTCATCATGCAATGAGGTTTTTTTCAAGATGGGCCGCCCTTTGAAATGAGCGGCCATTATGAAACAACAGCAGAGAAAGTCAACATGGCTCAGTAGGAAGGATTTAGACGTTTCCTAGCCATGGACGAGGTTTGGAGCCTTCCGGTGCACCGATAAGACCCTGACGTTCCATGGTTTCGACAATTCTTGCGGCGCGGTTATAGCCGATCTTAAGTTGGCGCTGCAAAAAAGAGGCACTGATATGGCCTTGTTGCCGAGCGATCTCTGTGGCCATATCGTATTTTTCATCCTGCTCACCATCCGACGTTTCGAAATCGGACTCCTCGCTTTCGCTTTGAGCGTTGCGATCCACCCACTCGATGAGCTTGTCGTCATAATCCGCAGGAGAAGCGTGTGTTTTAATGTACTGCACGAGATCGATAACTTCCTTGTCACTTACGAACGCACCTTGAATACGCTCCAGTCGATTAACGCCCGGACGTTGCAAAAGCATATCGCCTTTACCGAGAAGTTTTTCTGCGCCCATTTGATCGAGGATCGTACGGCTGTCGTGCTTGGAAACCACCTGAAAGGCCGCGCGGCACGGAAGGTTTGCTTTGATAACGCCAGTGATAATATCCACAGACGGACGCTGAGTGGCAAGGACAAGGTGTATACCGCTGGCCCGAGCTTTTTGTGCGAGACGCTGAATCAGCGTTTCGATTTCTTTTGGTGCCGTCAACATAAGGTCTGCCAACTCATCGATAACAATCAAGATAAGTGGCAAACGGCAAACTTCAAAATCTTCCTTGATGTACTGCGTGACTTCTGTCGCTAAGCTCGTGCGCTCTTCTTCTGATGCGGATTCCCAGAACTCATTAAATCCCGCAATGTTTCGCACTCGCGCCAACTGCATGAGTTTGTAGCGGCGCTCCATTTCAACCACGGCCCATTTCAAAGTCGCGCCAGCCCGGTGTGGTTCAGTGATAACCGGCATGAGTAAATGCGGGATCCCTTCGTAAATTGAAAGCTCCAACATTTTGGGATCGACAAGAATCATGCGCACGTCTTCAGGGGAAGATTTCATCAAAATGCTGCAAAGAAGAGTGTTTACAGCCACGGACTTACCTGAGCCTGTCGCCCCCGCGACCAGAAGGTGCGGCATCGCTGAAATGTCGGTAATAACCGGGTCTCCCGAGAGCGATTCGCCCATGGCAAAGGTCAAATGGCTTTCGCTGTTTTCAAAACTCGGCGAGTCTATAACATCACCTAATGAGACAAGTTTTCGTTTTTTGTTAGGCACTTGAATCCCTAAAGCACGTTTATCGGTAACGGGATTGATCAAGATTGCGTCGACGTGCAGCGCAAGTGCGAGGTCGTCCACGAGACTCATGACTTTCGATTGCTTCACGCCAGCGTCCGGTTGAAACTCAAAAACCGTCACAACAGGACCAGGTTTAACGGCAATCAAAATTCCTTTGACGCCAAATTCACTCAAAGTCTCGACAAGAAGTTCGCCAGTTTTTTCAAGTTCGTCGTACTGTAACTTCGTGGTGAACTCATGGGGGCTTTTATTCAGTACGGTCATCGGAGGAAAACTGTATTCAGATGCCGTGGCCGATTTTTTCTTTGCAGGCTTTGTTTTGGTAGAAACCTTAGGAGCCACTTCCACCGTTGGCAGTTTCGGTTTGATAAGACCACTGAGAATGCCAAGTTTGGGCGCGGCCGTTTTTTTTTCTTCCGCAAATATTTCGTCAGCCATCGGTGTGAGGGGGGGAGTGATCGATTCCGGCTCAGCGGCGAATTCTGCCTGTATTTTACGTATTTTTTTGAGTTGTCCGATGATGGCGCCTGGCAAGTAACGTACGCGCGTAAAACCCAAGTTTAAAAAACTGCGATGCAAAACTAACGTGGCACCGCTCAGGCTTAAGACCATCACAAAAATAAGTGATCCGGTTTTTCCGAGCCATTGTGTCGTCAGAGACGTAAAATAAATTCCAAAGGCACCGGCTGAAGGAAGCTCAACCCCCTTCAGAAAAAAATACGGATCGTACTTTTGGATGATCCACGTTGCCGAAATGTAAACGCAAAGCCAACCCGCCAAAGTCATTTTGTGAAATCGGTAGTCTTGAGTCAGCAATGTGCGACAGGCATAAAAAAGTGCGGGGATGGGAAAGAAGTATGAGACGGCGCCAAAGTAATAAATAAAAAATCCCGAGATGTTAGCGCCGATGGTGCCGCCCAGGTTTTGTGTACTAAATTTGGGGAACGATACGGAGTAGGCCGTGTTGTCGAACGGGTCAAAGCTCAAAAGAGATATGAGAAAAAAGCTAATGGAGCCTGCGAGCAAAAGAAAGATCAAGTCGATCGCTGTTTTATCGCGGAGCCAAATAACAAACCGGTTTGCTTGAGATGACTGAGAAATGGAACTCAAGAGTCCCCCTGCTAAATGCTAAGTTTCGAGTGTCTTTAGCAATAATTATAGCAGAGTACCCTTCTTCGCTAAAGCTACGAAGGGCGGGCCGATTGTTCGGGATGACGATGTTGTCGTTAGTTCGAGCGAGTTCTATGGAGATTTTTCCAAAGATCAAGTGTGCGTAGGTAAAGTTGAAAGAGATTCGCTTTTGTTTCGAAGTTTTGCGCAGATACGACTTTGATCATGGAGCTTAAATCAGCGCAGCACGTTAACTGCAATACAACGTCTTCGAGATGTGTTTCAGATGGAGTGGTATCACCATCCGCAGTCATGCGGTGCGTCAAAGTCAGCTGACGCGTTCTGTCGAAAGCTTCCACTTCTAGTTTGTCGAACAGTAGATGATTACCACGAATGCCTTCACTATAGATAACCTGCCATAAAGGCGGCAACCAAGGCACATTGCGTGATTCGATGAGAATGTTCTGGAAGGTTCTTTGGGCTGTTTTCATTTTCGGGTTCCGCTTCAAGAGGTTCAACTTCAACTACAACTTCAGCTCCGGGGCCACTGACATCTCCCTTTAGGAAGAAGGTGGGAATAGCCACGGACTAGACAATGCAAAGGAAGGCCCTCCGGCGAATTTGCCTAAGTATCTGAATTCTATGAAATAAATAGCGGATCAAAGTGTGAAAAGTTTTTACACACGACTACATGCGCAATCAAATTGGAAAAGTTGATCGGAGGAGCTATCTGATTAGAACAGAGAGGGCTGGTTATTCATATCCAACGTATCGATCTCACAAAGCCCTTCAATGATCTTGGCGTATCTCTTAACATAGGGGCCAAAGAGCAGAGTCTTCTGCGGTTTGATCGCAGCGATAATTTCTTTGAGTTCGATACCGTCGGCAAGGGACGTCAAGCTGAAGTCCTCTTCCGAATGTCGCAAGGCCTCGCCCGTTGACGAGTTCGAATAGATTCCGTCCTCTACAATAAAAATCGGGCCCGCCGGCAAAGGCTTTCGTAAGCGATTGAGTTTATGATCGTACATTGGAAAAATGATGACTTTATTGCGCGTGTATTTGCGCGAGTAAAGTGTGTACGTCCCCAGTTTGGAGCCGTAGTTTTCATAAACGCGATTAATCTTAAAAATCGAACTGTGCACGGCCGTTGCGATGTCATGTTCGGAAAACAGTTTGGTTAGCTCAGGAGCAGAAGTCAAAGACGGACACAGAATGATAGGGTATTGGCCTCTCGCGATATAGGAGTTTACGGTCTCAATAAGACGCTCTTTTTCCTTTTTTCGCGAAGGTTTTGTGCTCGGATCTGACTGAAAGCAACCCAAAATCAAAGTGTCAGCGCGCTTGAGCTGCATTCGTCGAACGGTCGAAATCGCAGAAGGTTGAAGAGTTGGCGCATAAAGAATTTTGCGCGACTGCGTCTCCACAAACAACGAAGCTCCACCAAGCACATGGCCGGAAGGCAAAAGCTCTATTTTGAGTTTACCGATTGAAAACGAACGATTGTACTGACAGACCAACGCATTAATGGGATTCGAGAAGCCACAACTTTCGAGGAGTTTGATAGTTTCTGCGGTCGTGATAATTTGGGAGTGGTACTGCTGCGCAAAGATTGTATCAGCAGAAGAAAGAAAGGTCAGGCCACCGGGAGTCTGCGAATCGAACCACAATATAGAATCATTGAGGTGCAGACCGTCGTCAGTCTGAATGACCCTCGGGATATGGGTTTGAGTTGTATCGAAGTTTTCTTTCACGGTTAGCCTAAAGCGTATAGAAGAATGATTTGGGGGTCAAGCAAAAGGGGGCAGATTTTTCAAAAATTGCAATAACTTACGGCTGGCGACCCCATCAAAAAGCCGTTAAAATTCGGCTATTTGACGTTTTCTATTGAAATTTGGGCAGTTTTCTATTAGATTTAATGAAATATTTTAATAAAACGCCATAGCGTTATAGAAATTTGATAGAATCTTGTTTATGAACTTAAGGAGCTTTCTATGGCCGATGCTCACTTCATTTTGCTCTTGATTACGGTCGTAGTATTAGTTGCCGCCGTTCTTATTGCCCAATCCGCATACTATCGCTGGCGTCGCGACAAGCGGCTCGATTACCGAGCCCGGTACCGCAAGCTTCTTTATTTGCTCGAACAATCGACTGTCATCAGCAATCAACTCGAATCGCAAGTGAAGATGGCCGAACCAGAAAAGAAGCTTGTTGATTATTATCTGGGGACACTAGGCGTCCTAGAAACACTTTTGAGAACGGTTCGAACACTCGACCCGATTAAAGGTGAGCCTGCGAGTTTAGATACGTCGCTTTATTTGGCACAAGATCTTTCTTTACGCTGCCAGCGCGTCAAAAATGCGTTTATGGGCTTTAAGACCAAACGTAAGGTTGATTACGCTCAGCTGTTCAATCAAGAAAAGCCAGGGTTTCTAAACGTGATTGGTTGTTACTTTTGTTCGCGCCCTTACCGCGCCGATTTCTTTGCGCATGTTCGCGTGAAAGTCCAAAAAAGTCATATGGATGTCTTTGCTTGCCGCGTTTGCGAGCAAGAGCTCGAACATACCAAAAGCGTGCGCATCTTATCATTTATGCAAGACGGCAAGTCCGTCCATTGGTCAAAAGTAAAAGGCTACCAACCGAGTGCAGAATACTGGCATTTGAACTTGAAGCGAAACGACGTCGTTCGCCAGCGCCCGAGCTTGCAGCTCGTCAAGAGTGAGAAAATGTCATCTGGTGAAAGTCCAGGACCGGGCTCTTTTCACTAGTTCCTTAACCATTTCCAAATAGAATTAACGTCATCCAGAGCTCAGGGTGACGAGCGTCTTATTCTCGTATAAGATCAAGGCATCGAATTTTATGCCTTCATTTCTAGGAGTCGATAATGGCAAGCGTAGTGAAAGTAGCAGTGACAGGCGCCGCCGGTCAGATTGGTTACAGTTTATTATTTCGATTAGCGTCGGGCGAAGTTTTTGGCCCAGACTGTAAAGTTCACTTGAATTTATTAGAGCTCCCTGCCGCGCACGATGCCGCCAAAGGGACGGCGATGGAACTAGCAGATTGTGGGTTTCCCACTTTAGCTGGCGTCAATATTTATGACGATGCGAACAAAGCGTTCGAAGGAATCAATTGGGCTTTGTTAGTTGGATCGAAACCACGCGGGCCGGGCATGGAACGAAGTGACTTGATCAAAGAAAATGGTCCCATCTTTGTTTCACAAGGTAAGGCTTTAGAAAAAGCGGCAAGTGATCTCCAAGTCGTTGTGGTTGGAAACCCGTGTAATACCAACGCCCTTATTGCCCTTAATAATTGTAAAACAATCAATGCTTCGCGCTTTCACGCGATGACGATGCTCGATGAAAATCGTGCGATTGCACAGCTGGCGGCAAAAGCAAAGGTTGGTGCAGGGGATGTGACGTGTATGGGAATTTGGGGAAATCACTCGACTACGATGTTCCCAGATTTTGAGAACGCAAAAATCAACGGCAAGCCCATTACAAGTGTCATCACGGATCGAGCTTGGCTCGAAGGGGACTTTATAAAAGCAGTTCAGAATCGCGGCGCAGAAGTCATCAAAGCGCGCGGCAAATCATCGGCCGCGTCGGCAGCGTCAGCATGTATCGATCATATCAAACGCCTACGAACCAAAACTCCGGCCGATAATTGGTTTTCTGCAGCTGTGCCAAGTGATGGCGAAGCCTATGGAGTTTCAAAAGGACTTATTTTCTCTTTTCCTTGCCGTTCCGACGGAAAAGGAAATTACGAGATCGTCCGCGACTTGAAACTTTCGGATTTTGCCAAAGCAAAGATTAAAGCAACGACCGACGAACTACTCAGCGAGCGGGAAGTGGTTAAGGATTTGTTAGCGAAATAAGGCGGTTGCACCAGATGGGCTTGACTTATAGGGAGTCAGTCTTAGATTCTTAGAGGTTTTTTTAAGGGGTTATACAAATGGGTAAACGGATTGTTCTGTTCCTTCTGACTAACATTCTCATCGTATTGATGATCAGCTTCGTCGTGCAATTTTTTGGCCTCGCACCAAGAATGAACGAGTATGGCTATGATTATCAATCCCTCGCCATTTTCTGTTTGGTGTGGGGTATGGGCGGCGCATTTATTTCGCTTCTTCTTTCTAAGAAGATGGCCAAATGGATGATGAAACTTCAAATCATTGATCCGAAAACTTCGAATCCAACAGAACGCTGGCTAATCGATAGCGTGTATCGCTTGGCTGAAAAATCGCGTTTACCGAAAATGCCGGAAGTTGCGATTTATCAAAGCGCCGAAGTGAACGCCTTTGCGACGGGACCATCGAAACGAAATTCACTGGTTGCGGTTTCTAGCGGTCTTGTGAATCGTATGAATAAAGATGAAGTCGAAGGTGTTTTGGGCCATGAAATCGCGCATATTGCCAACGGTGATATGGTAACGATGACATTACTCCAAGGTGTCGTGAACGCTTTCGTTATGTTCGCAGCGCGTATTGCGGCCTTTGCAGTGACGCAAGCTTTGCGTGGAAACGACAGCCGTGATAGTAGCGCTTTGGCAACGCCCGTGTCTTTTGTTTTAATTATTGTTTTCCAAATCATTTTTGGAATTTTGGGTTCTGTGGTTGTGTGTTGGTTCTCACGTCACCGCGAATTTCGCGCTGACATAGGGGGAGCTACACTCGCCGGCCGTCAGAAAATGATTTCGGCATTGCAGCGTTTGGGCGGCACCACAGAATTAGTGGACAACTCTCAACCGGCCATGGCGACTTTGAAAATATCCGACAAAAAAAGTTGGATGGCACTCTTGTCGACGCACCCTTCACTTGAGACACGTATTGCGCGTCTTGAACGGGCACAGATCGTCTAGTTTAGTTCTTTCAGTTCATTTTACGTGCAGGGCAGGATTCACATGGATCCTGCCCTTTTTGTGCCTTTTTGCGTCATATCCGAGTTTTCTTTTGCACTCAAACGAGAATCCATTGAGCCTTGGCAGGTCATTTGCTATATCTTTGCTTCGCGTTTTATCTGCGGTTTCTTCGGGAGGGGTGGCAGAGCGGTCGAATGCGGCGGTCTTGAAAACCGTTGAGGGGGTGACTCCTCCGGGAGTTCGAATCTCCCCCCCTCCGCTCCTATTTTTTTCTGCAGAACATGACGTGTCAAATTAGTCTTTGGAGAGATGGCCGAGTGGCTGAAGGCACGGCCTTGCTAAGGCCGCGTACGGGAAACTGTACCGAGGGTTCGAATCCCTCTCTCTCCGCCATACTTTGGCAACTGACTGAAAACAAAAAATAATTTTCTCCATATCGTCAAATGCGAACAATTGCGAACAGTATGCAAACAAAAAAATAAAACCAGCACCACAAAAAGTGATGCTGGAATTGTCATTCTGAGGTGAAACCGAAGAATCTCAAACGAGATGTTTCACTACGCTCAACATGATGATTTTTCTTCCTGCCAATGCTTTTTAGCAAGATCTGTAAGGGCTGCTTTGTACCTCTTGGCGTAAACCTCCACGGTCCCCATCGAAACGTTTCCTAGTATCTGGGCCGCAACGCCTAAATCCTTGGTCTCGTTAAATACGTTTCTGCACCCGCCATGGCGCAACACGTGAGTTCCTGTGTAGTTAAGCCCCGCCCTTTTAAATGCACTGTCGTATGCATTTTGGATCTGTTTATAGCTAAAAAAGCTTTGGTTTTTATCGCTAAAAACCAGACCTTTTCCGCCAACGAGATACACTGACCTGAGCGCTTTAAACGTTTCAGGAAATACGGGCATTTCCTTTTCTCCGCCAAGAGCATGCGAGTTTTTAAAGCCGGGGCTGATGCAACTGGTTCCGCCTCTCTTTCTGGCCCAAGTGATATGTCTTTTAATGACAATTCTTGAGTTTTCAGGAGATTTAAAATCCATGGTGATGTCTTCCCAATGCAAAGCCGCTGCTTCAGAAATCCGTAGCGCTTGAAAATACTGAACAGTTGCCAGAGCTGCCATTGTTTCTTTGCCTGCGCCCGTCTTTAGAGCCTCACGAAACTTAAAAAAATCTTCGAGAGGAAGATCTTTGCCCTGAGTTTTAACATCCGTTCTAAGCTTGATGTCTTCTCTATGGCGGCGTTTAATGGGGAATCTAAATTCTGGATCATCGTGATAATTTTCATAGTAGCGAAGAATCACACCCAAACAAGTCAGCTCTTTTTCAAAACTTTTTCTCGTTTTGGCCTGAAGATGTCGCCCCATATTTTCTTTCAGTTCACCGATCCAGTTATCAAGCACTGCTGGCGTGATACTTCTTACCTGCAGGTTCATAAGACCATCAAAGCTCAGACGAATCAACTTGTCGTACTGATCTCTCGTGCCTGCGGCGTAGCCCGGATATTTCCTTTGGCGCCACTCGTCGGTGATAGCTTCAAACTTAGGGCTTAAATCTTTGGCTTCTGCCGGCATGTTTTCATCAACGGAGTTTGTCGCGTGGTTTTGCCAGTCTCTTGCTTCGGGAAGGGTTTCAAAATAACGCCCCCTTCTTTTTTTGGAGCCGTAACCATCTCGCTCGTAACGCATGGCAAGATAAATTTTTCCGCGCGACGGGGGCAAATACTCGCCCTTACTGCCGTCCCAGATAAAAAGCCGATGTATTCCGCTAGTGCCGGAGGCTTTTAAATAAATTCTTTTTTTACCCTGATAGGTTTTTAAATTCGGTTTTCGTCTCGTCATCGGTGTGATCTCCTGTAGAGCCACGACACGACATCGGAAAGCCGGTACCTAACAGAACGTCCAATCTTAAGACAAGGAAGTCCCTCATTCATAAGCTTACTTACAAAGCTTACGGAGACTCCAAGCCTATTTGCTAGCTCGTCTTTTGTAATAAAATTTTCAAAGAGCATCGGACTAACGATTTGCGTCATAGTCCTCCTTTGGTTTATAGCGTTTGCATTTTCTTTTGGGAAGTTCGTTATATTTTTTTACTCCAACTATATTTCTCGTATTACTGTTTGTTCTCTCTATCCCCCTCCTTCTCCTCTTCCTCATCATCACCACCACTCCACTACTACCTACCCCCCACAACCGCCTCCAGCCCTCGACCACTTACTATCGTAGAGAGTGGGTGGTCGAGGGCGATCAGGAGGCGGACAGTGGGGGCAAATGCTTCGATTTGGTGGTGATAAAAGACAGTTAGAGGACAAGCCCAGTCAAAACCAAACTCAAAACTTTTGTTTGGGTTGGGTTTTGAGTTTGTTAGTCCCGAAGGCCCCAGGCAAAACGTCTAAGTAAAATATCCGCTGGCACCGTCAGAAGCAGAAGTTTTAGCTTCGCGGCAACACTTAAATGCCAAAAAACCGTTGCAACGTATCCAGGCGCGGGACATTTTCTTACCAGTTTATAGTCAGGATAAGCGTCAAAGCCGTAATCAAAAAGCTCTCTAAAATCGACGGCGATGGGCACAATGACAAGTAGTGTTGTAAAACACAAAAAATACGAAAGTAGCTCTAGGCTCAACTGGCGAGCGTTCCATTTTGCGCTAAACGACATTATTTTTCTCCAACTGGGTAAAAACAATCTTTATCTTTGGCTTTTGGCGCATGTAGTCAGATCCTTTTCTTGTTTGGTTTTGTGTAAATTTTTAAGATCCGTAAAGTGAAACTTTCCCTCCTTATGTGGCAAACTGATTTGGCTTGCACGTCGTCCCCGAATTTGTGTAAGAATTTTTTCTGCTAAGCTAGTTCTTGCCACGATGTAGATCACCTCGCCAAAAACTCGCGACAGCCGGTACTTTAAGACCAGTTCGCGGTAGCGCCGATCCGACTTTGCCGTAAGCTCTAGCTCTATGGCGCTTTGAAAGCCGCCTTCTAAATTTGTCATAATGGCATCGGGTTTTGGCTCATTTGAATGTTCTTGGGAGGAGACTAATCTTGCGTTCACGATCTCATTTTTAGGATAAAGTTTTTTAAATTCATCTAAAAATTCCGTCAAAAGAAGATCATGATTAAGAGAGCTCAGGGTTACGGTGGGGATGTCTTTTCTAAAATCAGTGTCCAAAAAAGTTTGTGCGAGTGTTTTTATGCCTTTCTTTTTTAGTTGGTAGATGGTTTCAGATCCAGTCCCGCCTCTTACCGGCACAAGGCCCGTAAATTTTCTTTTGGTGATGACCTCGTGATTTAAAAGTTTGGTGAGTCTGTTTTGAACGGTGGCTTTACTGCGTAGTTTAAAGTGTCTCGTACAGATTTGCTGAAAGCTAAGCTGGATATTGGAATAAAGATCAAGTAGCAGTGCTAAATCGCGTTTTGTAAATCGTATAGGTTAATCCTCCAAATTGTTAGTTCCCCCGAGTTTCAAATCATTCATCGCCAATTCTGGCGAACTGGATTTCTTCTGTGACATTTCCTGATGTTGTCGGTAGATGAATGACTCCTTGGCCGGCTGTAAAGTTTTTAAGGCTATTGGGATGAATCTTATAAGCTTCCACCTCTCGAATGGACAGATCCCCTGTGCGGTCGGCTTTTCCGAACCAAAAGGGTGCTTTGGCACGCTCTGTCGTCTTTTCTTCGGTACTAGTGCCGATGTGTCTTGCAAAAAAATCGGCTGTGTCGGGGTCGTTTAAACCCAGAAGGCATTTAATGTTGGTGTTGGTATTTACGGTCTTAGCGAATTCAGGAGATACGCTTTCAAGATCTCCTAAGCTTTGATGCGACAGATGCAAACCCACTTGCGCGGATCTGGCCTTATTTAAAATATTTGCGAAGCCGTCGTAGACAAACGCCGAGAATTCGTCCAAATAAACCGAGCGAAATTCTTTTGGATAATTCAGCGAGTCACGCTCGCCGATGGTCCAACCAAGCTCTTGGCAAAATATCTTTCCAAGTTTATGGCCAATTTCTTGGTATTTAAGAGTCGGAATAAGTATGACAAAGACTCTTTGCAGGGCATTCGTAATGATCGTATTGGAAATGCTGCAAAAGCCTTTACCGTCAACCGGGCCGTTTACAAGAAGTGATACTTCGCCGACGGCAAAAGGAGCCAGTTGGCTTTCAAGGCCCTTTAGCTTTTTTTCCCGCTCAGTTTTTGGCTCGAAAAGAAATCTCGTCAGCCGTTTTACCAGTTCCTTGTCTTCGCATTTTGATATGGCCGCAGCTAAAGCATCATCGTCGGTGAGAAGTTCATAAATTCTTTTAAAGCTCACGTCCTCATAAAGACCACAGCGGATGAGCTGGACAAGATCTCTACAAACATCGTATTGCACGGCTTTGTAAAAAGGATCTTTAAACTCAAAAGCCGTAAAGATGCGGTCGGTGATTTGTTGCGGGCTGCCGTACTGAAGTGGGTTTACCGTTACACTTTTGTCTGGATCAGCTAGATCAAAGATGCAGACGTCACAGCCCGGTTTGTGGTCTTTGGCGAATTTTTTAATTTTAGCGGCGAGCTCCGCATCTCCCTTACCATCGATAAGAATAGAATTTTTTCCGGCTAAAATATCTCTAGTAAGCCAGGGTAAAATGACACTTTCAGTTTTTCCCCTGCCCGTAGCTCCGATAATCTGGACATGTCCCGTTCTCGTCTGATCGGGAATGTGAAGTTTGATTCCGTCGGTTGTCGTACCAGCAAAAATCGCCTCGAGCGGTTTCGTGAGCGGCTTTAGATTAATGTACCGCTTCTTTAGCACCTTGGTTTTTTTCATGATCAACCACGCCAAGCCGAAGATCAGTGCGGCCACAATCCCAACCCCCCAGTAGTGAATCGCATCGTAGTGCAGATAATAAAAGTTTTTTAGCCGGTAAAGATTAGCGGCTGCCAGAACGGCTGCAATCAGTCCGATGGCGGCGATAAATTCCTGGTTAGACATCTCCCGAGTTTGGCCGTTTCCAGACGGTGACGCACCGTCTTGTTGGTTTGAATACATAGAAATGCTCCATGTGATGATGAGGATTTAATTTTAAAGATTTTTTAGATTCAAGATTGTCGAATAGATTTGGCGGTTACGGTCGTTTGATTTTTAAACGCTTTGTATCGAAGTGTAGTTTTTAAGATGGGAATTGTTCTAACCTGTGCTGGCTGGGGTCCTAGCACTCAAAATGACTATATTTTTTCTATAAAGCTCCTTTTCTCGGGTTCTTATGTTCTTGGGTCATTTGGCCGTAAACATTTAAGGCATGATTATTGCTTCCTTCACCTATAGGAGACACTGGGGGGTGTTTTTTCTAAAAGTTTCACGATTTTTTCTCACCTGATCTCATCCAAGGAGTATCTCCTCAAAATGCCTCCCAAAAGAATCGCTTGTCAGATGAAGGGAAATTACGGGGCAAATCGCTACGTTGGCGTTTACTACGGCAACAAAGACCGAGCCATTAGAATGGTGCCGCCTGGGTGTGAGTGCAAAAAAGCCTGCGGCAAAATATTTCTTCACTCTGGTTTAGATGTTGGGGGTTTAGGAGCGGGACCATTTGTTGGTTGCCAACCCCTTGAAGACGAACTCTTGACGGATGGCTATATTGTTTACGAGGATAAAGCGAGCCTCACGGCTTACGGATTTTTCTACGGTGAAATTGATCAAGACAACCAAATTAATGCCTATCTGGGCCACGAGTTCAGTAAAGCCGATAAGCTACAAAATTTTTATGAAGCCAATATATTCGACGATCGTGATTACGAATGCAGTATCTTTGATCTCGCTTCCGTTCAATTGCATAAACAGCTTTCAGAAAAGTTTGAAATTTTTTTAGAAAAGCTGACGCCAAAGCAAAAAGAAGCCGTTTACGCGTATTTTATAAATAATCCCTATGATCAAAGCCAAAAGCGCGTAGCAAAAAAGCTTGGCATCAAATTGGAAGCTTTTAAAGAACGTCTTAACTATGCCAAAAAGAAGCTCTATAAAGCATATCCTGAGCTAAAACCAAAAGCTGGCTCGAAAAAAAGAGCGAGCCTTTGGAAAAGAGAGCTTATCTACGGCGGTTTTTGGCGAAAATCTGAAGAAATAAAGCTTCGTCCCGTCACTTACATTGATCCCGCTACCGGTCAAAGGCATTCTAAGGCCATCAGAAAAAATCGGAAGATCAGCACCCTAGATCAAAAAATTAAAAGAAACGAATGGCTTCATAAATATCGAGAGGAGCAGTATCAGCCCCAATTCTCTATTGAGGATTGGCAAGTCAGCGGGCAAAAATCAGCCTATAAATTCGCGGGTATCGGGGATTCAGAATAGTTACTTGGCATCAACCTAGGCATCATTTGAGTTCTTTCAAACAAAGTCACTTCATGACCAAGATGGTTGTTCCCAAGCTTGCAGGCTATGCAAGCCTGTACTACTCAGAACAAAAACATCAGCTACAAGCCGAGAGACCCAGCTCAAACCCTTCTTTACAAAACTATTGCCGAGAATATTGAAACTTTCTTTGCTCAGGTTGAAAGTGACCCTTACGCCAAGGGTTGGCCCGATTATGTAAAACGGGAATTTCAGGAGTTTCTTCGCTGCGGCGTCTTGGCTTATGGATTCAGCCGACTTCATTGTAGTGATTGTAAAAAAGATTTGCTTGTAGGGTTTTCCTGCAAGCGCCGGGGATTTTGTCCATCATGCAGCGGCAGACGAATGAATGAAGCCGCGATGCATTTAGTCGATAACGTATTACCTCATCAAAATATCCGTCAGTGGGTATGTAGCTTGCCGCATCCACTTCGCTACTGGTGTGCCAGCTCAAAAGAACTAACCACAAAAGTTCTTAGCATCATTACTAGCACCATCTCCCGGTTTCTTATTAGCCAAGCAGCATCACTTGGCTATGAGCAAGATAAACTTCACGCTGGGAGTGCCACTTTTATTCAGCGCTTTGGATCATCGCTGAATTTAAACGTGCATTTTCATATGTTATTTATCGAGGGCGTGTATTTAGACAGAAGAGATCAAAATAAAAAACCAAAATTCATTCCTGTTCCTCCACCCACCGACGATCAAATCCTTCTAGTCATAGCTCGGATATCAAAACGCATCATAAAACTTCTAAGAAAAGAGGGTTATTTAGACCGTAGTACCATCGAAGCTATTCGCACCAGCCATGATCCTTTGTTTGGCGAAGAACCCGAGCATGCTCGCAGTATGAGTGCTTCAATAAAATATATGATTGCTTTTGGGCCTAGAGCTGGCCAAAAAGTACGAACTCTTAAAGTAGCAACATCGTTTGGTGAAGACGGTGAAATTGCCAAACTAGTCAAGCAGCGCTGCGCTGCTATCAATGGTTTTAGTTTACATGCCGATGTAAGAATTAAAGCCAGAAGACGTGATAATCTGGAAAAACTTGTGCGCTACACTGCTAGGGGTGCATTTTCTCATAAGCGACTATCTGAGGATAAAAATGGTGATTTGCTTTACGAGCTTAAAACCCCGTGGAGCGATGGGACAACGCATATAAAACTTAGTCCGATGGAATTAATTGAAAAGCTTTGTGCTTTGATCCCTTTACCGAATTATAATTTATTTCGATATTCCGGCGTACTCGCCCCCAACTCTAAACTCAGAAAACACATTATTCCCAACCCGACAGCGAGGGAGCCTCAAGCGACCTCGGAAGGCAGTGATTCGGCCCTTCCTGCTACAAAATACAGCTGGCAAAAACTTCTGAAGCGGTCGTTTGGGATCGATATGAGTAAGTGCCCAGCTTGCGGGTCAGCCAATTTC
>JBGSKV010000007.1:0-1630 GCA_041740975.1 Oligoflexales bacterium
CTACCACTCCGTCCAATCCATCATTTAAGGCGACATCCATAATTTCCCGTAGACCTTTTAATTCTATGGAATGCTGCGCAGAGCGCACACTCCAGGTCTCGCTGATCAGAGCTTCTATCAGCGAAGTGACGTAAGAAATGATCGCAAAATCCGCCGCTAAACATTCCTGAATATCCAGAATTCGAATTTCGACCGCGTGTCTTTCAAAGCGCGCAATGGCCGTGCGCGAATTTAGCCATTCGTGCTGCAGAATTCCAGTTGGATCATGCGGAGCGATATCGCGATACATGGGTTGCAATATTTTCTCATGATAGTCCGCTTGTGAAGTGACGGCTTCGGGAATGGCTTCGCCTATAATGGATTTGATGCGACGTTGGTTCTGCAAATAATAACTCAGGCGGCTGTCCAAAAACGGACCCGTCTTACCTTCGACAATAGGCGAGCTGGCGGCAAGTGCGGGAAGCAGTGGCAATACAAGTCGAATGGCCGCATGCAACTGGGCAAACTCGGCGTCATCGTAAAACGGCAAGTTGATATGAATGGATTGGAGATTGGCCCACCCATGCCCTTTGCAACTAAAAATACGGTCATAAGAGGCGTAAATTTCTGAGTTCTCCGCGTCCCAAAGTTTAAGATCCTTATCGGGATCAAAAAACGGATGCATTGCCGTCGGTAACAAACAGGCGAACGATCCTTCGAGCTGCTTGTTCATGGCATTGATCGCCTTGAACATTTCACTTTGCAATGCTTTCAAATCTTTTTTGGGGCCATTGGATTTGATTTCGATGACGTGAAGCGCGAGTTCGTTGGACCAGGCAATTTCGCCCATTTCTATGGCCAAGACATCTTCACCGGCCAGTGTGCGCAACACTTGATCGGCCATGGGCAGTGTCTTCAAAGTTTTTTTGTCCACGAGCATATATTCTAGCTCGATGCCATAGCCTTCAAATAAATGTAATTTGTATTCGTGATCTAAACTCATTTGCCCTGACTTTTGCGCTCCATGCGCACTAAAAATTCTTGCATGATTTTTTCGTAAATATCACTTTTGTGGGTTTTATCTTCGCAACCCGCATCGATAGAAGGATTGTCATTAATCTCAATAATATAATATTTTCCATCTTTCATTTTGACATCGACGCCATAAAGTCCGTCGCCTACCAGTCCCGCCGCCTTTACAGCTAACGCAATCAGATCGGGAGGGGATTTATCCAGTTCAATAGTTTCGTCCGCCCCACCATCAACTTCGCCGTTAACTTTCTCTTCGCCATGATTATAAATCTGCCAGTGGTTTCGGGCCATGAAGTATTTGCAAACGAAAAGTGGCTGACCATTGAGTACGCCCACGCGCCAGTCAAATTCCGTAAAAATAAACTCTTGCACCACGACTAAGTCCGAATCGGCCAGCATCGCTAGGAGTTTCTCTCGCAGCTCTTTTTTAGTTTCAGCTTTGACCACACCTTGCGAGAAAGCGCTGTCGGGTTTTTTTAAGACGGCCGGGATCGGTAATATTTCGAGCTGTTCGTCGATATTCTTTTTGTGGACGAAAAAAGTTTGGGGAGCCGGAATTTTGTGAGTCCGAAATAGCTCGGCAAGATAAACTTTATTGGTACAGCGCAATATGGAGATG
>JBGSKV010000008.1:0-18829 GCA_041740975.1 Oligoflexales bacterium
GCTATGGGATCAGTGCGGGAAGTGGAAGCCATCTTGAAGCTACACCCACGAGATTTTACAAACATGCAGGTTCAACTGCTCGACCATCTTGCCAGAGCAACATACCTACTCACAAGGCGGGCCCGATAGCCCGTCTACCGGATAACCTGGAAGCTGTTGCCAGAACCCCGACTGCCAGATTGCCTGTTTTTGCGCTCAATAAACTATAATTTATTGCAAGCTGTCGAAAGCCGCTAAGTAAATCATATTGATAATTTCTTCTGTCGTAGCACCCATCTGCAGTACATACGCAGGTTGTTTTAGGCCAATCAAAATCGGCCCAATTGGCACAGCATCAGACAAATTTGTTAGAATTTTGTAGCTAATATTGGCCGCATCCAAGTTTGGGAAAATCAAAACATTGGCGGCACCGTTTAGGCGACAAAACGGGAACTCACGTTTTTGTAACTCGGCATTAAGGGCTGCATCGGCTTGAATCTCGCCATCGACTTTAAGGTGTGGGGCTTTTTCCTGGGCGATCCGTGCAGCGGCGGCCATTTTCTTGGGAGAATTATGATGTGTGTTGCCAAAGCTAGAATAACTTAACATCGCCACTCGAATCTCTTCGTCGGTAAACTTCTTGGCAAGTTCAGCCGTGGCAATGGCAATATCGGCAATCGTTTCTGCCGAAGGATCTGGATTGATAGTACAATCGGCGAAGAAGAAAAGCTTTCCTTCAATCGCAATCATATAAATACCAGCGAGAACTTGTCCGGGCTCCGTCCCAATCACTTCCAGAATAGGCTTCACACTATAGGCATAACGCTCCTTCACACCCGATATGACGGCATCCACATCCCGGTTTTTTAGCATAAGAGCCGCAAGATAATGGGGGTTCGTGACGCGCTGCTGGGCGTTCGAAGCAGATACCCCTTTGCGGTGACGCAACTGATACAAGAGGTCTGTGTATTCGGACATTTTCTCAGGATTTAAACTCATGTCAAAGACGTCGACCTTGGATTGAATATCGGGAACATTCATCTTCGCCGCAAACTCTTCAATATTTTTTACGGTGTTAATGAGCCTTACTTTGACGAGGCCTTCATCATGTATTTGAATACAAGCTCGTAAAATGCGCTCGTCACGACTACGTGGAATGGCAATGATCGGCTTTTTGCCGTGAGATTTCTTCTGAATAAAGCGCTTCACTTCCCGCATGAGCTTTTTATCTTCGCCCAATAAAACTTCCAGTTCGTCGCGATATTTATCGAGTTCGATCATTCGTCTGGCCATGCCTGTTTCCATGGCGGCCTTCGCAACGGCGGGAGCAACGCGCAGAAGAACCCGTGGATCCACCGGCTTCGGAATCAAATACTGCTTACCGAAGTGATAAACTTCATCGTCTTCATAAGCTTCGCGAACGGCATCCGGCACATCTTCTTTCGCAAGTTCAGCGATGGCCTTGATGGCGGCAAGCTTCATGGCTTCATTGATGCCTTTGGCGCGAACATCGAGTGCACCGCGAAAAATATAGGGGAAGCCTAAAACATTGTTCACTTGATTAGGGAAATCACTTCGTCCGGTAGCGATAATGGCGTCGGGACGAATGCGTTTGGCAAAATCAGGATGAACCTCGGGATCAGGATTGGCGAGTGCGAAAATAATGGGATTAGGCGCCATCGCAAGAAGCATCGCTTCGTTAACCATATCAGCGCCAGAAACTCCTACGAAGGCATCGCAGTCATTCAAGACATCTTCCAAAGTGCGCAGATTCGTTGTTCGGGCGAACTTTTCTTTATATTTGTTCATGCCTTTGTCACGGCCGGAATAAATCACGCCGTTACTATCGGTCATAAAGATATTTTCAAGTTTTGCACCCATATCAATAAACGTGTTGGCGCAAGCAATGGCTGCCGCTCCCGCGCCGCAGAAAACAATCTTGGTTTCGGCAATTTTGCGATTGGTAATCTCGAGGGCATTGATAAAAGCCGCACCTGCGATGATCGCCGTTCCATGCTGATCGTCATGAAAAACCGGAATCGACATTTTTTCTCGAAGCGTCTCCTCAATGTAGAAACATTCTGGAGCTTTGATGTCTTCTAAGTTAATGCCTCCGAGAGTGGGTTCCAGTGCTAGTACCGTGGCGATAAATTTGTCGGGATCATCAGCGTCTAGTTCGATATCAAAGACATCGATATTGGCGTACTTCTTGAAAAGCATCGCCTTACCTTCCATAACGGGCTTGGCCGCATAGGGCCCAATGTTTCCCAGCCCTAGCACGGCCGAGCCATTGGTGATGACGCCGACTAAGTTTCCTCGGCCGGTATATATAAAGGACTGATCTTTATCGCCCGCAATGATTTTACATGGTGCGGCAACACCCGGTGAGTACGCCACCGAAAGATCGTGCTGAGTATCAAGTGGTTTCGTCAAGCGAGTAGAAATTTTACCAGCCGGGTGTGACTTGTGATAGGCGAGGGCGTCTTGATCAAACTTGTCGCGTTGATCGCTCATGCGGAGAATCCTTTTAAATTTTGTTTTGGCTATCCTTCAAAATCGTAAAAAAATCCAAATCGAAATTTTTACAATCCCACAAGGATCTTTGTGATTGCCGTATCTAAAGTTTGTCGTTGATCAGACATCGTTAGGTTTGTATTTTCTTTTGCATTGCAAATCAATGAAAATGCGAGAAGTCCGTGTTTGGGATGATTGTAATAACCAGCCAAACTAGACGTCAGTCTCGGCGAGGTCAAAGTTCCGGTTTTTGCACGTAGTTTTCCCTGCATTTGGCGTGTATCGGGCGTCGTAAACCTTCTTTCGAGGGTTCCATCCTCTCCGGCAACGGCCAAACTGGCAATCAATTCTGGGTAGATATCCATATTTTGCGCTGCATAGTGGAGGAGTTGACTGATTTGTTTGGCTGTGAACTTATTTTTTGGATCGAGGCCCGAGCCATTGTGCAACTGGAATTGGTTTTTGAACAGAAGTTCTTTATTAAGGAATGCTGTGATTTGATTGATTCCAGATTTCATATCACCACGACCACCATATATAGCTCCCAGGTCTTTCACGAGCATATCGGCGATGTAGTTGTTTGAGTATTTATTTAACCCGTGAATAATGTAACTTAAGGGATACCCTTCTACGACAATCAGCTTTTTGGCTGTGCCAGGAACGGTTCCTGATTTCACTTCACCGTTAATTTGAACGCCAGCTGCATTAAAGAACGCACGAATATATTCGCCATTGATAAGAGTTGTATTTTCAACGGATCGATAAAGTTTTTTGAGCGGATCGTTGAGGCCAATATTGCCGCGGGCGCTTATCTGCATATCTTCACCATTCATCTGCCGAACGATGGATATTTTTTCGCCTTTATTAGAAGTTTTTGCACTATTCTGAAAGTTGATTTTATCAATAGGGTAAGGATCAATGCTGAGAAGAGCGGGCATGCCAGCGGCAGTGTTGGGCGCGATATTGACTGCGACGGTATTGAAGTTGATGCCAAGTGCGGAAAGGGGCGCGTCGTATGCGTTTTCACTGACGGCTGCATAGGCCTTGCGACTATCATCCCTGCCTTCGTCAATAAACAGACTGTTGTCGATGATGATATTTCCAGTGAAAACTTGAATTCCCATATTCTTAATGTCTGCTGCAACTTGCCACAGTTTTTCAGAAACCAGGAGCGGATCGCCGCCACCTTTGACGATGAGATCGCCGTTAATTTTGTTGCCAGAGCGCGTGCCGGTATAGAAAAATTCTGTCCTAAATTTATGATGAGGTGTGAATTTCTTAAGGGCTGTAATGGAAGTGGCAAGTTTCGTAACGGAGGCCGTGGAAAGAAGTTTATCGGGATGACTTTCAAACAAAACTTTACCATCGCTGACGCGGATCACGGCGGTAGATGTTTCGTTGTTCTTATTGAGAGCATTCCACTCAGGAGAGGGAAGATTTGCGGAGGCGGCGTGAGCGGAGAACATAAAACCTATAAAAACCAATAAATGACGCATGTTGGACCTTTCATCTCAGGAGCTAGTATTTTATCACAAATAGTGTGGTGAGGAGGGCCTCTTTGTTTTAAGATGGCGCGAACCAGCGATAACAGCGCACGTTGGCAAAATGTCAGTGCAGATCATATGGAAGGAGTAGACAGCGTTATGAATAAGGTGACCATCATTGGCTCTGGACCAGCGGGGCTAACAGCAGCAATTTATGCGGCACGCGCCGCACTTGAACCAGTCGTATATGCCGGACTTCAACATGGCGGTCAGCTTACGACGACCACCGAAATTGAAAATTTTCCAGGATTCGCTCATGGCATCATGGGACCGCAACTTATGAATGACATGAGTGCGCAAGCGGAGCGAGTTGGAACAAAAATAATTTTTGACGAAATCACCAAAGTTGATTTGAGCAAACGTCCTTTCAAAGTATGGGCCGGCGATCAACAGATCGAAACCGAAACCCTCATCATCGCAACGGGTGCGACCGCAAAAACTTTGGGACTTCCGCGTGAAGCAGAGTTAATGGGCCGTGGACTTTCCACTTGTGCGACTTGTGACGGTTTTTTCTATAAAGGAAAACGAGTCGTTGTAACGGGTGGTGGAGACTCGGCGATGGAAGAAGCTAACTACTTAACGAAAATGTGCGAGAGCGTGCTTCTCGTTCATCGGCGTGATTATTTCCGCGCGTCACCGATCATGCTAGAGCGTGCCAAAAAGAATCCAAAGATCAAATTTATGTTGCCATATCAGATAGTTGACACGGTTACCGATGACAAAGGTTTGAAAGCCGTTGTCTTGCAAAATGCAGACACGGGTGATAGGCAGGTGTACGCCGCCGATGGACTATTTATGGCCATTGGTCATAAACCCAACTCCGATGTCTTCAAGGGTCAATTAGAAATGGACGCGGCCGGCTACATTAAAACAGGCCGTTACACGGAAACAAAAATACCAGGCGTCTTTTCCGCCGGAGACATCAGTGATTCTGTATTCCGTCAGGCGATTACCGCCGCCGGACTCGGATGCCAAGCGGCAATGCAAGCACAAAGATTTTTAGAGGAACACGAGTGAGTTTTTTAGATAAATTTTCAAAATCGAGGTCAGAGAAAGTTCCCGTCATCACCGAGGTCCAAATCAAACAGGCTTTGTCTAGCGTGATGGATCCGGATTTGAATAAAGACATTGTGACACTGGGCTTTGTGCAAAATGTTGTGATCAAAGGCACGGAAGTTAGCTTTAAGGTTGTGTTGACGACGCCAGCCTGTCCCGTCAAAGAACTCCTTAAAAAACAATGTGAACAAGCTGTATTGGCCATACCTGGCATTGAAACAGCCAATGTCGAAATGACTGCAGTTACGAAAGCATCACCTAGTGCTTTCAGTTCGCAAAGTGAGACGCTGTCTAAAGTCAAAAATATCATTGCCGTCGCATCTGGAAAGGGTGGAGTCGGCAAATCAACAACAGCGGTCCAGCTAGCTTACGCACTTTCAAAAACCGGAGCCAAAGTGGGTCTTTTGGATGCCGATGTTTATGGTCCGTCACTTCCACTGATGACTGGGGTCAGTGATCCGACCCAACAGCGCGACGGCATTGTGATTCCGCCGGTAGCCAATGGCGTCAAAATTATTTCAACGGCAATGTTTTCATCGGGCCAAGGTGCGGCCATTCTTCGCGGGCCGATGGCCGCCAATGTCATCAAGCAATTTGTAACGAAAGTCGAATGGGGCGAGTTAGATTATCTTTTGATTGATTACCCTCCTGGAACTGGTGATATCCAGTTAACTCTCTCACAAATCACTTCTATAACGGGCGCGGTTATCGTCACGACTCCGCAAGAAATGGCCCTCATTGACGTGCGAAAAGCCGTTCATATGTTCCAAACTCTCAAAGTGCCTGTGCTCGGCGTCATCGAGACGATGAGCTATTTTATATGCGACGGATGTGACAAGAAACACTTTTTGTTTCATCAAGGCGGTGGCCAAAAGCTTGCGACGCAGTACGGCGTGCCATTGCTTGGCCAAATTCCGATGGACACCCACGTTGTGCAGAGCTCTGATCAAGGTCAACCCGAAATCCTCAGTAATCCTGATGGCCAAGCAAGTTTGGCTTACACGCTGGCTTGTGGGGAGTTGGCTCGCCACATTTCGATTCTCAATGCCGGAGCGGGTGAAAAACTTCAGCAATTCAGTATCGATTGGCAAAACTAATGATTGCCATCAAGTCGATAGCGCAAAAAGATCATCGCACGCTCACGATCCATTGGACGGACAACCGTACGCAGGAATTCGACGTAGTGGAGCTTCGACGACAATGTCCTTGTGCAGTATGTGTGGACGAAATCACGAACCAGCGTATTTTAAAGCCCGAACACGTGTCCGAGAATATCCGGCCTATTCGCATTGATTCTGTCGGAAGTTATGCTTTGAATATTAAGTTTAATGACCACCATTCAACAGGTATTTATACCTTCGATTTACTACAAAAAATTGGTTCCGATTTGTCTTAGAAGTATTTCGGTAAAAGATTTTTGCCGATGATTCGTTGTTCTTCAAGTATATCTTTCAGGATTTTCAAGTCTGTTAATGGATTTGCGAGTACGACACGAAGTACGTTTACTGGCTGCCTGTCGTATTTTGCCGGTTTGATGACCGTTCGTGAAACAAAACTCTTGCCTTGTTCGCGTTGAACTTTTTGGAGTTGAATGTTTAATTTGTTGAAATTCTTATTCATTTGCTCCAACGATTTTTTATGAGTCTCGCGAACTTTCTTGGGAGCGTAGCGGTAGGTCAAAAGATTTAGCTCAGGTTCCGTTATGATCTCAAAATCCGGATCTTTTTTTATCATTTCAGAAAATTTACGCGCTTTTTCAATGCCCATATCAATCAACAGTTCATAGCCTTTACGGCCAATAATATGTAGCGCTGCATGTACTAAGAGGGCGGTGCCGGGTCTCGACCCCTCAAGTGTAAACTTGCCCAAATCCTTCGATCCTTCGCGAATGATATACTGCGCGTGATACCGCACTGCATTGATATCGTTCGGATCACGAAAGATGACGATGCCATTGCCCATGGGCACGTAGAGCTGCTTGTGCGGGTCGAAAGTAATCGAGTTGGCTCGTTCAATGCCGGACAAAAGATGGCGGTAAGTTTTGGAAAAAATCGTCGGCCCACCCCAGGCTGCGTCAACGTGAAAAAATAGCTTATGCTGCTTAGCAATATCAGCAAGTTCATTCAATGGATCCACATGCCCTGTTTCGGTTGTTCCCGCAACACCAACCAAAGCCATGATGCCGCAATCATCTTTTTGTAACACCTTGATCTGAGCATTCAATTTTTTAATGGATATTTTATAATTGCCGTCAGTTTCTATGCGAATAATATTTTCACGGCCCAATCCAAGAATATCCGCGGCCTTCGCGAACGAATAGTGTCCTAACTCTGAAACCAAGAAGACCAAACGCTTGATTTTGGCCTTTTCGTAGCCTGAGGCAAGCCCCGAATCAGCGAGATTAAACCCTGGAATTCTACCGGCAAAAAACTTATTGCGCGCCACCCATAGCGCCGTGACGTTGGCAATCGTTCCGCCCGAACAAAATAGTCCTAAGGCGTGATCCGGAGAGTGTATATGTTTTTTGTAAAATGCGTCGCTTTCATCAAAGGCCGCACGGTGTAGCATGGCGACCACTTGCCTCTCCAAAGGAGTAAAAGCTTTGGACGTTTCGATTTTAACGAGATTTTGATTGAGGGCGATCATGATTTTGCCAAGGGGCAACATGAAATACGGAATCGCCGAGGTCATGTGACCAACGAAGGTTGGGGATGCTGTATGAACGGACTGCGCAACCACTTTGTTCAAGACAAAATCGGCATGGTCTGACACAAAATTTGGGTCTTCCGGAATCTCGGTCGTCATAAAATCTTTTTCGATTTTAACAAGCGCATCATCGGAGGCGACAATATGTTCTTTCAGGAACCCATGCAAATTATTGGAGATATAGTCTTCTATTTGATAAAGACGAGAGTCACGATTTTCGGGCAACGTAAACACACGGCGCAAAGTTTCGGCATTGGCAACAGCGGATTTTTTTTTAGCCTTGGCTGATTTCATGTATGAGACTTCTTAGTTCGTCGGTAGATTTTTGGAACTCAAAGCCCACTTCCAAATTTGATTCATTGATAATACTTTTTCTGGAAATCGTCGCTGGCAAAAAAGTAATCGGCAAATCTATATCTTTATGCTCCAGCTGAATCCCAACTTCGTCCCCAATAGAAAGCAAATAATGAATATCAGCTAGGCTAACTTGTTTCGACGTTGATTCTTGGTCAAACTTCGTAAGTATGCCAGAATTAGAGATGTTAAGACCCTTGCTGGTCACTAAAATTTTCCAAGGGTGCGCGTCGATGTTGATTCGCACCAGGCCTTTAAATTCAAAGCGTCGCTCTCTCGAGATCTGTTTTTTTGTAATCGACGCCAGACCAAATTCTCCCTTACTGACTATTCAGCAATCAGCCAGTTTATTGAAAAGATCAGGCGTCAGCAATCGGTGTTTTACTTAATGAAACCAGTTTCTTGAGCTCATGGTCGTTGGCGTCGGCAAGCTGATCGAGTATTTCGAATGGATCGCCGCTTATACCAAGGGCTATACAAAATGCCGGTTCCGTTTTTATTCCAGCTAATTTAAGCGTGATAATTTTCTGACGCTGTTGATGTGAAACAAAATCTAACAACTTGGCTTCCACTAGCATATGTCTGTAAGCGCGGTTTTCTTCGATCGACTTATTCTGCCCGACGATTTCAATTTCAAATGTTTTGGTTGCAAAGCGACAATGGATGGCAGGACCCTGAAGGTCCATTTCTTGAATATTAAAAATTGAATAACTGCTAAACAGGTTCACTAGCAAACTTGTAAAACTTGCGAACTCGCGAACCTCGCAAATCAAATCAATATCGCTGGAGGGTATATCAATCCCAATCGGAATGGTGCCTACGAATGTCGGCCGAAATGCCGCGAGGTCGTTCCATACATTCAATTCTTCTAAGGTTCTCATTGCCTCATGATATCGGGGCGTCGGTCTGAAATGTGGTGGTATCAATGCTGCCATAGGTCCATTGCTTAGCAATTGGAGTGATTTCTGTCAGTCGAATTGATGTTTTCTTTGCGAATTGCTAGAGTTTAATCAGTTGGGCGCCATCCGCCTAAGCGTATCCCGAAAGCAGAGTCTTGAGGGATCCCCTATTCTATATGTGAGGATTTGCCTATGCTTACCGAAGTTCAGCAAAAAGCAATGGAATACATTTCGAAATCAATTGAGAATCGTGGCGTTTCGCCAACGATGCGGGAGATCTGTGAACATATGGGCTACCGCGCCATAGGCTCGGTGCAAGATTTGGTGGGTGCGCTCCGAAAAAAAGGCTATCTCCAAGAAACTTCGCAGCAGTCGGCTCGATCACTTCTACCTACAGATAAAGCAAAACGATCTTTTTTCCAGCCCTTACAAGATAGTGAATTTTTTGATGTACCGTGTTTGGGGCGGGTGCCAGCGGGCAATCCACTTGCCGCAATTGAAGATCATCATGATCGTATTCATGTGTCATTTAGTTTATTTTCGAAACCGTTTCCTAAGGCCGAAGAACTGTTTGCCGTACGCGCTGTCGGATTGAGTATGATGAACGCAGGAATCATGGACGGAGACTGGTTAGTCGTTCGTAGTCAGCAACAGGTTTCAATTGGTAGTATTGTGATTGCAAGGATCGACGATGATGTGACGTGCAAGCGCTTTATGGCCGATAAGAAGCATGGTTGGTATCTCCAGCCGGAAAATGACCAGTTTAAGAATATCTACGCGAAGGACTTGCCTTTCGAGATCGTCGGTAAAGTCCTCGCCCTGCAAAGAAGTTTTGAATAAAAATATCTTGTACACATTGATTTCTGAGCAGCCCTCAAAGCCTTGTCCCCCAATAATTTGACCCTTATTTTTTCCCGATGCTTGACTTCGTATGGGACCCCTCATACCATAATTAAGTATGGTGACGAACAGGTTGTTCGTTTCGAATCTGGAAGAAGCGCAAGACTTGTACGACGGTTAAGGTGACATAGTAGATCAAAAAATCATCACTTTTCAACCCCACCTGGGCGGGTCGTGAGCCGGGGACTTTCCTAATCATCGTGACTTTCTTTCTTGGGAGCAATTTAAGCTTTGTTGAGTCTTATCTCCAATTTCTGCCATCAAACCCTGCCAAAAACTGCGCGTTTCCCTGCCTTTTTAGCCTGCCTCGGTAAGACTTAATAAAAAGCTTTTGAATAAGTAAGAGCGGGTTGGTTTCAGATCCTAGACTGGGACCAACCCCCTCCCCGATCGGGTTACTTAACCACCTATAATAACTAGATTTTATTTGTATTGCTCAGGATTGCCCGCCTACCTACCGATAAGTTTAGAGAGTTATTTTCGACCACTTTTATGGATGACGCCTTATGAACTTGAAATCAAGTCTCATCATCGTTGCTCCAGCCATTGCTGGAATGTTGATGTCAGGATGCAAAAGTCCCGAATCAATTGCATTCAATGCTACGCCATATAAGCACAATGCCTATGGTGAACTACCGCTACTTCCAAAAAATCAAACCATCGAACCTGGACAGTTTTTTCCGATGTCGAGTGATGCTGGCATATTGCAAATAGGGCGAACGAAACGCGCTACTGCGTTAACGATTGGTGGCACGGATGGAAAAGACAAACTTTGTCCAATCGCAGAAGGCGTCGAGATTGTCGTTGTTGCTTTGGTTAAAACGAAAGGCGATGAAAAACTTGCCATCGTTCAAATAAAAGATCCTTGTGTCCCCAAAGGCGTATCTCCAGAGGTTGCAGAAGCTAATAGAATTTTCGAAGGCTATTTGCCATTAGAGGATATAACGGTTACGGGAGCGGACAGCGCTGCTGGTGATTTATCAACAGTAAGCAGCAGAGTTATCGACGGAATCAATGCCCAAAATATTGGTGGCGTTGCAGGCGGAGATCCAAAAACAATCTTAGCTGGTGGTAACGCCGAAGCTATTAAACAAGTCCTAAAAGCTGATTATGCGAACCCTTCCGGTGCAGACTATCGCTCTTTTCTTCATGGCTGCATAGCCGTCGAACAAGGCAAACTTCCGGGACCTAATAAAACAATTGCCGGATGCGGCTCAAATGGCAAAATTGCAAACAGTATGTTGAACTGCGCGATACCAGGAAATAACTTCCGAGCTGCGAAAACAAATCTTGTTTTGGGTATATATGGCAAAGCGGATGCTTGGAGAATATCGCCACGCAGAGGAGCAGCTCCTGGAGTTGCGGGCACTGTTGCGTATAAAAGCACTGCTGCCTTCGGAACCTCAAGCGGACTTAAAGAAGGTCAATACAATACCACGAGTTCGATGACTGACCGTGTCATCCCCGCTTCGGAAAGTGAAGTTCATTCGAACGGAATTAATTTTGTGCAGATCGATCGCCTGATTGACAATCCAAATAACTGGCGTGCGACACAAGGCTATTTTATCGTACAAGGAATCAACAAATCGGGTGTCAACATTGGTTCTCCTTGCATACACAGCTTTACGATCGCGAGTCCGGTCGTTCTTGACTTGAGTAAGAGTCAAAGAGCCGTAAGAACTATCGATAAAATAGGCCAAAAAGTAAAGTTTGACCTCAATGCCGATGGTATCAAAGAAGAAACGGGTTGGGTTTATCCATATATGGGTTTCTTAGCGCGCGACTGGAACGGAAACGGAATCATCGATAATGGATCCGAACTTTTTGGCGAATACAGCAAGAGTCGTTCGGGAACTAAGTTTACCCACGGTTATCAAGCATTGTCACTTTTAGACATTGATAAAAATGGCCGGCTTGACAGTCGAGACAAAGAATTTAGTGACTTGTTAGTGTGGGTTGATGCAAATATGGATGGCATTTCGCAAAAATCGGAACTTAGGTCGTTAAAGTCTCACGGCATTGATCGCCTTGACGTTGTTGCAGAGAGTTTGCCTGCCAAAGCAGGAGAGCTTAATCAAGTTCTTTATCAATCCAAATATTATGGTCCAGCGCACTGCGCAAAAAAAGGTTGCGCAAGCTATGATATTTTCTTTGGTACAAGTACCTCGGGATTTCAGTCGGCAGATTTGAACTCAAAATTACGAAAGTAAACTATGCACAAGTCAGTTAAATTCTTGACCGGTTTAAGCTTGGCTTTCTCTATGATCGCGTGCCAATCGGAAGCACCTTTGACTATACCGGATGAAAGTTCCAAGGCTCTTGAAAAAGGCTTGGATACAACGGCGCCTATTATTTATGAACAACAAACTCCTGGTGGATCTACCCCTGGTGGCACAACACCAGGCGGTTCAACTCCGGGTGGGACAACTCCGGGCGGAACGACTCCAGGAGGTACGACAACTGGTGGAACCACTCTACCCGTCGTAGATCCATTACCAAATGGCGGCAAACACAAAAATTCAGATGGTAGTATCACTATTGTTGCGCCGAAGTTTACGTACCAAGGTGTCGATCAAAGAGTTCTGGCAACTGTCAACGCTTCTTATCGGACTTCTGTAAGCGCCTACTCCCCGAAAGGTGTTTGCGCTCTATTTGGATTACCTAACTACATCTCAGTTGCCGTTAGCGCCACAAATGCTACGGACGGAGTCGAGCTGAATCAAAATGGAACCTTTAAGACACTTTTTAATGTTAATGCGATGAACCCACACGTGTATGTAGAATGGGTCATATGCGCGGCGACAACCATTAGCCCTGACTTTTTGACGCAAGCCAATAGACTTACAAACACTGATGGCAGCGTTTCCATCATGGAACCAAGGATTAAATTCAATGGAAAAGAAGAGAAAGTATTGACTACGGTCAATGCCAACTATCGAACTTCTGCGTCATCTTACTCGTCCTTGGGTCTGTGTAAACTTCATGGATTTACAACTTTCGTTACCCATCAATTCAGTGCGACCAACGCAACCGATGGCGTTGAACTGCAAACGACAGGCTTTTTTAAAACCTATTTTAATGGCAGTGCAACGAATCCTCACGTTTATATACACTCGGTCACTTGTAGAAACTGACACCGACGCCGTCTCACCGTGAATTTGATTGCTTTTAACAGCCAATTTGTCTTTAATTCCTTATCTTCAATAAGGTTGATGGGACAGAGGCATGGGAAAAAAAGGCAAAATCATTGGAGGATGGCTGGCACCGCATCCACCGCACCTCGTCTATGGTGAAAACCCCCCTCAAAACGAACCCAAATCTCAAGGTGGCTGGGAAAACTTGCGCTGGGCATACGACCAGTGCCGCGCCAAAATTAAAGAGCAAAAGCCAGATGTGATCCTCGTTCACTCACCACATTGGCAAACTGTCGTTGGGCACCACGTAACAGCCGTGCCGCGATTGCAAGGATTGTCTGTCGACCCCATTTTTCCGCACCTATTCCGTTATCAGTTTGAAATGGATGTGGATACGGAGTTGGCGGAAGCCATTCATGATTTTGGTGGCGATATAGGCCTTAACTGTAAGAAAATGATGAATCCAAATTTTCGTGTCGATTACGGAACGATCGTTTCATTGCATATGATGAACCCCGATTGGGATATTCCGATTGTCGCTTTGTCCGCAAATAACAGCCCGTACTTTTATGATGATGATGTCGGCCAAGAAGAGATGACAAAGTTAGGCCAAGCTACTAAGAATGCAATTGAAAAAACCGGAAGACGAGCCGTTCTCGCTGCCAGTAATACTCTATCTCATTTTCATTTCTCGAAAGAGCCGAACCCATCACTTCCGGAAGATATGAGCAAAGAACATATTTTTAGCCATGGACAGTATCTTTGGGATGTCCGTATCATAAATCTCATGCGGGAAGGAAAGGTTGAAGAACTTATGAACGTCCTTCCCACTTTTATGAAAGAAGCTTTTGCTGAAGTAAAGGCAGGGAGTTTGACGTGGATGCTTAGTGCCATGGGATTTCCGACCATTCCCGCAAAATTACATGGCTACGGCACCGTCATCGGTACTGGCAACGCCGTTATGGAGTGGGATTTAGAAGGGCGGGTGAAGTGATGAGTTTAGCAAGTGGGCATATTGTATGTGGCCTCCCACACATATTAACCGGGCGTCATCCCGGCTATCTTAATCTTACAAAAGCCATGACAACAATCGGTGATGGGTTGGAAGCGGCGGGTGTGGAGAGAATTTTATATTTCAGTACACAGTGGATTTCGGTATTGGGCCATTCCTTTCAAGCCGGAACCAATGTGTCGGGTCTGCATGTCGACGAGAATTGGCACGATTTGCCAGATATGCCTTTCGATTTTAAAGTCGACAAAAGCTTTGCCGAAAAACTTTCGGCGGTTGTCGCGAAGAATGGCTATCAAACTCGCTTGATCGATTACAAAGGTTTTCCAGTGGATACGGGAACCATCGTCGCTGATTTGCTTTTGAATAAAGGCCGATTTTCGGTGGGGATGGTGTCATGCTGTGTGTATTCAGACTATGACGATACGACAAAAATGTTTCAAATCATGCGTGAAGTTATTGAACAGGATTCAAAGAAAACGGCTATCGTAGCGATTTCACAGTTGTCAGGCCGATTCTTTACCACCGATATTGACCTTAGAGAAGATCAGATTCGAGACGCCGAGGACGACAAATGGAACCAGAAATTACTGACGTGTTTACAAGAAGGTCGCTATTCAGACTTAGAAAAATTGCGTGACGAGTATTCTAAGACTTGTAAAGTGGATATGGGTCTTAAAGTGATGGCCGTTTTAAAGGGTTTGGATTTGTTAAGAAATCCAGCCAAAGTTCAAAGTTACGAAGCAGTTTATGGTACAGGCAATGCCGTCGTTAGCTTTTCTTAAAGGGGCTACCAGCTTCGTCTTAAGCCGCCATCAACACAAAAATTCTGACCGGTGATATAAGAAGCTTTCTCAGAAGCCAAAAAGCAGACAAAATCTGCGAGCTCTTCGGGGCGTCCCATTCTTTGCATGGGAACAGCCACAGCCGTTTTCTTCAATTCGATTTCTAAGGTTGTCCCCAATTTTTTAGCTTTTTCTCCTCGCAAAAAATCGATGCGGTCCGTGTGAATAATGCCAGGCATGACTGTATTGACAGTAATATCAGATGAAGCCACCTCGGTAGCAAGTGTCTTGTGAAACCCCGTAATAGCGGCCCGCATTGCCGTTGAAACCGCCAAATTCTCAATTGGTTCGACGACACTGATAGATGTAATCGTGAGGATACGTCCGAACTTTGAACTTTGCATCTCGCGCATAAAATGCTGTGACAACTGCACTGTACTTAAAAATAATTGCGAAAACCCCTTCGTCCATTCTTCTGCTGACGTGGATGAGGCGGAGGAGGGTGTGGGACCCCCAGCATTGTTGACAAGAATATCAACATGCCCGATCATTTTTGATTCTTGTATGAGTGCTTCCCGATCTTTTGCATCAGACAAATCACAAGTGAGACCTTCCACATGAACGCCATACTCAGCTTTGAGAGTGGAAGCTGCTCTCTGGATGTCATCAGCGCTGCGCGAGCAAATGATAAGGTTACAACCTTCCGCCGCAAGACTCTTGGCGACGGCAAAACCCAAACCTTTTGAGGCACCGCATACCAAGGCACGTTTTGATTTTAATCCCAAATCCATGGAGGACCTCTTGCTCTTTAGTTTTTCACAATTGTTTTGAGTTCAGAAAAGAACTCGATGCTATATTCGCCGCCTTCACGACCGACACCGCTTTGTTTCATGCCGCCAAAGGCGCTATTGAGGTTGCGCACGTTCCAGCAATTTTGCCATACCATTCCCGTACGGGCCGATTCGGCGGCACGTTGCAGAGTCATTGGATCCTCGCTCCAAACAGAGCAGGATAAGCCATAGCGCGTGTCATTGAGTAATGTCATGGCCTCATCAAAATCTTCAAAGGTCTGGATCGTCACGACGGGGCCAAAAATCTCGTCTTGAATCAATGGACTACTTTGAGATACATGCGCCAAAACGGTTGGTTCAAAGTAGGCACCGGCCGCTAAATCTTTTGGAATCTTGCCGCCAGTGAGGACTTCGCATTTTTCCTTAACGGCCAAATCCACATAATTTCTGACCCGGTCGCGGTGTTCAGTTGAGATCAACGAACCCATTGTGGTGGTTGGATCAAGTGGATGACCCATTTTCGTTTTTTTAACTTGTTGGATAAGTAAATCCGTAAATTGTCCGGCAACTTTTTTATCGACGATGATACGAGAGCCTGCCAGACAAACCTGACCTTGATTGCGAAAAGCGGCTCTCTCCGAGATCTCGGCAGCTTTCTGTAAGTTGGCATCTGCAAAAACTACGGAAGCGCCTTTGCCACCCAATTCGAAAGACAGTTTCTTAAGCCATGGCGACGCGCTGCGCATGATCGCGCTACCGGTTGTCGTCTCGCCCGTGAAAGAGATTGCCTTCACGTCGGGATGTTCAACCAAAGCTTGGCCAGCACTATCGGGGCCAAAGCCATGGACTAAATTGACCACACCTTTGGGAAGATCTGTTTTTTCAAGAAGTTCGCACAGGAAACTCGCGGAAAGAGGCGTAAGTTCGGCTGGCTTCATAACTACCGTGTTACCACACATGAGTGCAGGTCCGAGTTTCCACGTGAGAAGATGTAGAGGAAAATTCCAGGGAGTAATAAGTCCTACGACACCAATGGCTTCGCGTGAAGTTAGGTGCGTGGAGCCATCGTCGCTGACGAATGTCTTAGTCAGTATAGATTCATTCAGATCAGCATAAAAGTTCAAATTCGAGGCCGCACGGGGAATATCACCAGTCGAAGTTTCTGAATAAGGCTTGCCTGTGTCAACCGCTTCAAGAGCTGCAAAATTCTCAAGATTGGAAAGTATGAGTGAGCCGATTTGCCTGACAATCCTAGATCTCTCGGCCCAAGTGGTTTTCGACCAAGACTGGTAGGCAATACGCGCCACTTCGACTGCGGCATCAATGTCGGCTCTACTGCCCAGGGCGATAGAATTCAAAACTTGACTATTGTGCGGACTGAGATTCTCAAAGGTTTGCTTGTCATACGAAGCTTGCCATTGCCCATCAATATAGTGGTGGCATGACTTCGGTAGGAGATAGCCCTTCATAACATGGGGCCTCTGTTTATAGTCGCAATAGCCTTCATTTCCACAAAATTCATCCCGGGCAAATTGGCAACGCCAACCGTAGTGCGCGTGGGAGGTTGGGTGTCTTTGAAGAACTCATTCCAAACTTCGTTCATCTGGATAAAGTCATTCATATTTTTCAAAAAGACTGTGACATCGACGATGTCATGACGAGTGAGACCAGCGCTTGCTAAGGCTCTCTCAATATTTAGCAAAACACCGCGAGCTTGCGCAGCGATGTCGTAACTTTCTATTTCGCCAGTCAGTGACAAGCTCAGACCTGCATAAGTATTCGTTTCAGGATCACGACAGCCCTGGCCGGCAACGAATACGAGATCGCCAACTCTTCGTAGATGAGAGTATTTTGCAAGAGGAGTGGTAAGTGGTCTATTCATACAAAAAAATTATCACTAGTGCCTTTTTTTTAAAAGGCTTTGATTTACAGACAATGTCAGGTATACGGGAGCAATCATTCTAGCTATTTAGAATATAAGAATTTACTTAGTGATATTCGGATGTTAAAATTAAAAATCATTCGAAGGCATGATCGCGAGAAGAGCTGGAGTTTCTAGTGGGCTCTCTGAATAAAAAGACAACGCTGGTACGATTATTCATCGTCTTGTCTTTTATTGCGAGTTCTCTGGCAGCAAGCATTAGCCAGTATGATCATTGCCCATTAGCCGTCCTTGAAGGAACCTGCGCGGAGTCTGAAAGCCTCTCCAGTCAAAAAATAGAACCCTTGGAAGAATCTCCTCATTTGAACTATTTGAGGCTGGATTCTATTTTTCCAAAAATTGTATCACTCCATTCTGTGTTAACGGTTTTTCAATCGAACTCTTGCCATCGCCTCACTTCTATCATTAATTTTTCAAGGCCACCTCCCGTCATACTCCCATCTTAGCTTGTCCTTTTTTACAGCTGAAATGTTAGGAGATTGATATGTCATTCAATTTTAAGAATGAAGTTCTATCCGGATTTACTTTATTTCTAATTGCCCTGCCGTTGTCGATTGGAATAGCTATCGCTTCCGGTGCGCCCCCTGCTTCCGGGATTATAGCAGCTGTCATAGGTGGCATTGTCGGGACTATTTTCACCGGAAGCCACGTAACCATCAATGGTCCCGCCGCTGGTTTGTCGATTGTAGTTTTGACGTCTATTCAGTTGTTGGGTCAAGGTGATCTCTTGCTTGGCTATCGCCTCACCTTAGCCGCCATCGTCGTAGCGGGTCTGGTTCAAATCGCGCTTGGCCTAGTGAAGGCCGGAAATATTGGTCTGATTTTCCCCACGGCGGCCGTCCACGGAATGCTCTGCGCAATTGGCGCTATCATCATGACTAAACAGTTTCATGTCATGATAGGAAAAGTACCAGAATCGAAAAGCATAGTTGGCATGATGGGTGAGATTCCAAAAAGCGTTCTATCCATGAACCCTGCGATTGCATTTATTGGAATTAGCAGTTTGGCCTTACTAGTCATCTTTGCGCGAACACAGATTAATTGGCTTAAGCGAGTTCCAGGACCTTTAGTCGCCATACTTTTTGGTACAATTGCGGGTTTGCTAATGGATTTGGAGCATCCGCACAAAGTTCATTTTTTGTACTGGGATTTTCCAGTCATGCCTTCGTATCTCTTGAATATCCCTGAAAATGTGGGAGCGTTTCTGATTACGCCC
>JBGSKV010000009.1:0-32423 GCA_041740975.1 Oligoflexales bacterium
ACAACAATGGTGTCGATATCTTCATTTCACCAGAAGTGAATCGTGAAAATTTTGTCAGTTTCTATCACGGAAGTCCCAATGCATTCGAAGCTCTACCGATCTACAAACCCCAAGATTTAGCCGCTTTCGACTCTGTAAAAAACCCGACCAGCAATGAAGGCGAAATCATCTATATGTGGGCTCCGGATCCCGCTGGTACCTACAAGAATTTTAGCTACCCAAGTTCCGTTTCACTGACTTCTGACTATGCGCGTGGCGCGGTCGGATTTCAGATCATGAACCTTTTGTTCGTGAATCAACGCGCAATCGAAAATAAATTCGCGATGGAAGAAGACTGGTTGCGAGAAAGTCTCGCGTATTTGGCATCTTCCTACGTGGGTGGAAATGACTTTACGTTTAAATATGTCTCCAATTATTTAAGCTCACAACCTCAAATTCTGAGTCTTAATATGGGACACGAAGCAACGCCATTCTCAGAATTTTCCGGCATGGAAAATCGCGGTTACCGTACAATGTTCGGCTGGTATTTACACGCACGCCTGTGTGGGACATCTCTCACCCCATGTGCGGCTCTTAATGACATCATTGAATCCAACACCAAAGGCAAGGCAACTGTCGAGGCCGCCACGGATAGAACCTTTAATCAGGTCTTGGAAAACTATGGTGTTACCGTCGGCGTGGCGTTAGCAGATGACCCCGAATCGGCCAAGGCCTTCTGGGACGCAGCACCCGCTGGATATCCAGAGGCGCCTTATGACATGCCAAAAGCTGGTTTTATAAATGCGGGCATCACGGCAGGCAACATGCCGACCAACATCGTAAACTTGCCAACAGCGGGTAACCGTTCCAGTGCTGGCGCGGACTTCCCTCAAGTTACTTTATTGCCAAGTCAAAGTATCTCTGGACCGTTTACCAGTCGCGATATGGAAATTTTCCAGCCGATTTTTCCTGATTACGAGGTTGACCTCAACTTGGCGGAAAACTCTGTGACTTACATTATGATGACAGGTCTCATTGATCAAGAGACGGTCGCCAGGGCTATTTTCGGTCAGAACCTCAAGGTTGTTATTGTGCCATTAGGTGAAATCAATGCTGGCGCCATTAAGGCTGCCGGGCATAGACGTAATCGAATGCTTCACAGCGAAAAAGTTGACGAAAACAATACGATGAATTCGTCACCTATCAATTTGACAACAACCGATGTCGATTGGAATAATCCGGCAGAAGCATTCACGAACTTGAATATCGCTGATGTCGATATGCGGTCGGACTTTCGCTACCCACGTCGGATGAACTTTACGCCCATGGCATATCCGGATATTGCCGATACCGAAGAACTCATTGTCAGTGGCGATAAGGATCTGTGGATTGCCGGTACAATTGAAAATGGCACAGTCACAGTGAATGGAAGCGAATCAACTTTGCCTGATACGGATTCTTATGTCATCGAGGCAAATCCATGCTTAGGTGTGACCCCAGGACCGGACCTCATCGCGTGTGAGAGCACTTCACATAATTTAGTGTTGCAGCTATCCTCACGCATTTTTACCACCAAAATTGAGCCCATGTTCCTGGTAACGGCCAATGACACAGATTTGCTGCGCGGAAAGCAAATTATCCGCTCTCTGGAAGATGTAGGGGGAGATTTGACCGAAGTCTTCGAGGCGGCGGAAGGCGAAGTTCAAGTTGTTTGTGAGAGTAGCGATCTATACCCAGCCTTAGGCGTTTCAGCCCTCTGTGCCAACGGCGGGACTTTGAGCGAAAGCCTTGGTCATCAATATTTCTTGGATAACTACAACTATCGCCACCCGAATGATCTTGGCCTTTTCGCGCAAGTTTATGACAACTATCTCTTTGGCGGACCCTTAGGTTTCCCGTTTACGAATGCTTGGACCATTGCCAGAGATGAATTAGACGGACCTTCCGAGCGAGCACATAAAATAGACTTTGCTCCCGAAGAGTTTCATCGCAATTACTATTCGTTTAAATATGACGCAGCGCTTAAACCAAAAATCATGAAATTCTTTTATTATAACCATAGCAGCGGGGATCCGATCGGTTCTGGAATGGACGAAACCGAACCGATGTCGGACGAAACAATTGAAGCCCTTATTCTCGTCAAAGAGTATTTGGGTGACTTGATAGCTGAACCCGTGCCTCCCGACGAAGAATTTGTCGGCGCCTGTGAACTCTTCGTCGAAGCGGTTGAGCTTTGCCAAACTCCTTGGTCGGAACGTAACAATATCATTGATGCCATCGACCAGTACTTGCACTTTGGTGACTTAGAACGAGTTGTCATCTGTACAAACCCTGGCGCCGTCGCTCCATGCCCAATACTAGGAATTTTGAACGTAACAAGCGGCGTGGCGAACCTCGCAAGTTGGAACATCAAAAACGCTGCATTTGATGAGCTGGGATCTAGTTTTTCAACTTACTACAAGCCTATTTATGCAACCGGAGTCGTTGATAAATGTGCGAATCGCACGTCTTTTGATCCGACCGAATTTGATACCTTTTGCGAATACTCTGCGAATGCGGACTTCACTCAGTCTGGTAATGACATTAGGTCGCAGTTTCCAGTGACGTCTTCGCAAATATTCATTTGCGGCCATGGCACCACTTGCGATATTTCCTCAGCCAACTTTAAACTCGGCTTGGACTACCTGAGTTATCGCGAAAGCGTTATTGACCCTGGTAAAGTTTACCACTGGCAACGACAGGCTGTGACTGGCGAAGTTCATCCTGCGATTGGTGATCGCAACAATGCGAGAATCGGCGAGGTTATCGGAAAGACAGGGCTGTTGCATGCGCAAGAGATTACTGTACCTGGCACCGGAGCTACACTTCATATCATTGTCGGTGGCAAAGATAACACGGCAGGTAAATATCTTTTAAGGGCGCGATTCAAGAACTTTGATGTCCCAGTCGCGGCGTCTGAACTTTATTGAAGGTTCGATTTAACGAAGCCTCTCACGATAGCGTGAGAGGCTTTTTTATTTGACAAGCCACTCAATAAATAACCAGTTTTTATGTGCGCCGAATTTATGAAGCTCTAAAGCCTTCGCAGTCCTTTCATGGAGAGGAATCGAAGCTTGCGCCGCCACTTCTTCCGCGAAAACAATTTTTAAACTTCGTTCGACGATATTAGTTGAACTAGCATTGACCAAACCGCCCGTGACATCCACAAAAAATCCACCGATCGACTCTACTCCAGGAGATGGTTTGACTTGCGTCAAAAGTGGCTTTGACTTTTTGTCTGAGCTCAGTTCTTTTGCCTGAACGAGATCGCGCTTCAGTTTGACTTGGCCATTTTCTTCGACCACCTTATAGACTATATCCATGACAAAAAATCTAGCTTCCTCGCCCTCGCTCGTGATTACGTGCGCCCGACCAGATAGTTTAATTGAATTGTCCATAAATGAAAAACTAAGTGGATTGGACTTGTCGAACGCTATCCGAGGATAATCTAACTTCTGGCCTTCCGAAAGCTTGGCTGCCAGAGGCAACGGGACCCCAGAGAAAATCTTTTCAAAATAATCAAGAGACACCCACTGACCTGCGACGATATTATCGGCGATGAATCGCGTCAAATATCCATCGTGTAAATAAAAAGACATATCAGATGGACCCCGCAAAATAGGCTCTAGTTTGAGACTATCGGCGGCATCCAATTCAATTGCCCAAGCCGCATAACTTTCGTTTGAATAAAACTTTGCCGCCCCTCGCATGGCATGCTGATCAAACAAAAAGGCGTAGGATGCTTTGAATAACTCGTTTGCTTTGATGCCAAAGTTCGCAATCTCATCACGCATCATGCCCATGGCGGTGTCTAAGACCTGTTGTTCAAATTCTGAATCGATCTTTTTGCGATTTTTCTCTAATTGAGATGCGGTCTCTTGATTGACTTTTCGTTCGCCAATGCCCGTCAAGCCTTCATAGACTGTTCTGAAGTTGGATGACGTCGCTCCCGAAGAGTATTGTGGGTCCGAGTGGGTAAAGCCATTTTGACTAAGGTATATCTCGCTAGAGATGACACCCGTGGACTTGGTCGTGCCGTTGGCAACATGTTGTTGGCCCCAAAGCGGAACATTTCCCTTCACCGAATAGTTCGCAATGGTACTAAGGTCAACATACACAAGAAACTTGGCCTGTTCATTCGACTGGAGAGGACTGATTTTGATTTGTGCTGTGGTCGTCGCTTTTCCGGAGATTTTTGCTGAATTTGCCGATTTATGAAAAGGTGTGATTTTGGACAGGTCGGCCACTAATCCAGAGAGAGCTGCTTCGTTAGCGCGAAACTCAAAAGGCAGATGAGACGTACCCGAGGCATTTAACTCAGAGCTAGGCGTTTCTTGGCACGCCCCTAGAACCCATAATGCACTCATGGTCACAACCGCAATGAATTTATTCTTCCGCATAGTATCTCCCCGACAGCTTTTCAATGGGACGCGTGCAAAGTCCATGACGCAGCCGTCTCCTTGCAGATTTGATTCCTTATTTAAGTACAATAGTTTCAGATGGTTAGGCGTGTTAGGCTGGGAGAAATTGCGCAAGACTTTAACAGTCTGCCGAAATTATGACAGTCAGACAGACGACCGAATGTTAAGAGTATGGGATGAAGTGGAAGGTCAACACATCTAATCCAGGAAAACTTGCCGAATACCAAAAGTATTTGGGCGATGTGTCGACTGAGCATCGCGATTTGGATGAACCCGACGCTGATATTGTGACGATTGTACGCTTTAAGGCCTCGCAGTTTTTGGAGCCAGTTTTGGTGGATGATGTTTCATTAGAAATTAGCGATGCTCATGCCGGTACACTGATTCGCTGGCATCTGCATGAACTTGGCAAACACATTGGCAAAAAGGCAGAGTTCATTTGCCTTATTGGTATACGCCGCGAAGATAACATTCATATTTACCGAGGATCCACCAGCGGCACGATTGCATCGCCACGCGGTCACTCCTTCGGATTTAATAACTATTTTGTGCCAGAAGGTTTGCATAAAACTTTTGGCGAAGTGATCCCTCCGCAACTGAGTCCACGCAAACTAGCCATTGATCAATTGCTTCTTGATAGACCTTACGTGGTTGAGGCACCTATAGAAACATGGTCAGGAGATTTTCAGAAAAAATCTTAAGAACTGATCCTCTTAAATGGTGATAGCCAAACTCCGTAAATAAATCTTTTTAGGGTTATCAAGATACATATTGTGAAACCAAGCATAGATATAGAGAAGTTGCTTTAATTCATCGATGGTCTTCGCAGTGCACCAGGTTCGCCGAGATAGAGTTTTGATATTATCTCGAACCATTGCATATGTATGATTTAAACTAAATAGAGGATCAAATTTTTTGGCTTTAAGCTCGCCCTGCCCCGTCACGCATCCTCTCACGCCTTTGAATCCAGTATGCGTCGAATTTGCAAAGTTCTTTTTAATCAGCGCTGGGTAATGAACACTTTCATCTGACTTTATGTGAACGAGATCTAAACTACATTGGCGAAGATCTGAAAAAACATTTTGCAGAACAAGGCGACGTTGACAGAATCTTTGTCCATATTTTTTCCTAGATATAGCGGCAAGTTTTCCTTTAGCGGCAATTTTGCCGACATCGAATGCCAGAATTTTTCGAGTTTGCTCTTCTACAGCTATGGGAATAGTCACAGGCTTACACTTGGTGTGTTCAAAGCTTTCCATTTCATCAAAGTAAAAGGTATGTACTTTAGACCTCTGGCTTCGGTAAATGCTTAAGTTACTTTCTGCCACAGCAGCAAATCGCGACACTCTACGAGCAATGGCGATGGGTTTTAGATGAAATATAAGCGCGCATCGACGTTGGGACTGACCACTGCACAAAAGTCTAAAGATCATTTGATTAAACTGACGTTTTCTAAGTCGGTAATCAATATTGAGGGTTTGCGTGGAAAAACTTTTTTGGCAGGGCTTGCAGTGAAAACGCTGAATCGACTTTCTGTCAGAAGGCCGAATATAAAAGCCTCTTTTTGTTGCTAGGCCTTTGCAATCAGGACACGTCATAGTAGCTCCTTAAAAGTGGAGACTATGCAGTAATCGGTAGAGGTCATGAAGTGACACTATACCAAAACACCATTTAAAAGTAGCAGTTCATGAACTTTACCGACCGATCATGGTTATCTCACGAAGTAAGTCGATCCAGCGATGGTTGGCGCTTACACCGGCGACCACTGGGAAAAAGAAAATAAACACGGCAAGGTAGACTGCAAGGTAAGTTCCCATAAGTTTTTTTGATTGAGACTGAAGGTAGCAGCCGACAAAAAGACACATGATCGGAACGACTTGCAGCATATAATATAAAAACCCATTCCCCCGCTCCCATAAAATAATATAGTAGGGCAAATAGGACGTCGCAAACCAAATCAACAAAATCGTTAATCGTGAGTCGGATTGCTTTTGCAACACTTTCCAGACGTACCATATCAACAGTGAAAAGAATGAGAGCCAGAGCACGGGATGCCCGAGGGCTATCAAAGTTCGCGGACTTTTATATGCATAATAAACTGGACGCCAGTTGTAGATCCAAGTAAAGGGACTGGACTCATAGGTGTGAGCGTCCAGTTTACTGATAACACGAAAACCCGTATCCAAGTTAAAGTTTATCCAGTCAGCAAAACTGTAACCGTGCCGCGAGTAGAAAAACACCCACCAGCTACAATAAAGAAGCAAGACGAGGCCTACAAATCTTACGATATGGGACAGACGGATCCGAACTGCTAGCTGGGGCATGTACAAAAGGTAAAGCACACAAAAGCCAAAAAGGCCAAAAAATCCGGTCATTTTTGTTGAGATTGCGCAGAAAAAGCCAACCGCTCCCACCCACGTCCACAGTAGCCGATGACCGCCAGCACGAAGTCGAAAAAAGGCATACATCCCCAAAAGACAAAACGTCATGAGAAAAATATCCAACATTCCCACTCGCGATTGCGTCATATGCAAGAATTCAAAAGACATGAGTGCGGGCGGAACCAGCGCGAAGTTTCTATCTTTGATAAACTCGACTGAAATCAGCCAAAGCAGCACGAGAGAAAAAATCCCGAAAACTGCTGAAAAAAATCGCCAGCCCAAGGGCCCGTCACCAAAAGCAAGAATGCCGACCCCCATGATCAACTTTCCCAAAGGAGGATGTGAAAAGTTCGGATCAGGCGACTCAGCTATTTCGTTTGACCGGCCTCGCCAAGCTTCCAATCCGGGGTGTGGCATGAGTCCCATCAAAACTTTTGCGGCTGGAATATAATGATACTCGTCAAATATGACTGTTGGGAGCTTATCGATCTGCCAAAAACGAAGGGAGATGCTAACGAGCACTCCTACGATGATCACGGCGAACATTCGTTTTGACCAGTACATTCCAAAGTCCCATGCAACGGAAGGATGAATGCCTCCTATTGTATGGCTACGCTTGCATCATCACAAGCATATGTTCGAATTTTCAATTACAAGTTTGCACCGAGAAAACTCAGAATCTGTTCGTTGGTGACAACATTTGAATCGCTGAAGTCAGCACCAACCAAGCTCTCCGGAACCTTTGGCTCATCCAAATAAAAATAATCGAACTGCGCCCGCAAATCCGGACTTCCATCCAAATGGTTATTGTTATGGAACACTGGTGTGACTCCCTGGACCGTGTCCCAGTCCGTGTATGCCGTAAGGCCGACTTGAACTTCTGCCGGCATGTCAGCGCGATGATATCGCCTATGCACGCGCCAAACCTGGCTCGGATATTTAATCAGCAAAATAAAGTATTCGCCAATGCGAGCAGTCTGAATGATTGCATCACCCGCAGGGCTACTTTCAATTTCAAGCACAGATACACTGTTATTGGTCGTTTTGACTTCTGATTGATACTCGCCCGGCTCATCGGCGGCGCCAATCGAAAGAAAAATATAGTCCTCTTGCCCCGCCACCCAGGTGGCTGCCGTCGTGGTTTTAGGAGCCCGCACCATGATCCCAGCCAAAGAGTAGCTGACATTGGGCGGGCCATTTCCTGCTTTATTGCGAACCTCTAACGAAGTGGTTGCCACGAAATTGCCGCCGATGGGCTGGTACATCAAAACACCACGATAATCCTCAAACCAACCACTCGAGTAAGGCACCATCGTTAACCATCCGGGCCGAACCGTGTCGATATCCAAGGTCTCGAGCTGACTGTTCGCCCATTGTTCTGACTTCCAAACTTGCGACCATTTTTCAAGAGAAGCAGGATTTGCAAACTCTTCCCTTTTTAAATTGATCGGTATGGGCAGCGGCTTTGAGATGTTTTCGTCTTTTGTACGCGCGGCGTCGGAACCACCGCACGCCGTGATAAAAAATGCCACTAAAATAAAAAACGAGTACCACATCGGAACATCCCGCCTACGCAGTCAGATTAATACAATGAAGTCTCCACGATCGTTAAATTATAACTTTGTTTTATCGTATTGCCTTGATCGTCACTGACACTAATTTTGACCGGATAAACACCCGGAGAGGCATTGGTCGCTTGTAAAGTCACGAGGCCATTTGCATCTATGGATAAGCCAGCTAAAGTCGACTCAATACTATAGGTAAAAGGTAACAAATCTGGGTTGGAAACCATCACTTGGTAACGATAATCCGGGTTGTTCGTTAAGTGGATGCTAGTGTTAATTTTAAAATTACTTTGAGTCGTATGGCGTTCCGCAAAGAACATCTTAAATGTATAAGTGTTACCAACTTGAATTCCTAAAGCCGACGCGGCCGCATCCAAGTTCACGGTTCCACCCAAAGCCCCATGCACCCCACCCAAATCCACCGCCAGTTTGTTATTGATAAAGACGAAGACGTCATCGTCACCGATAAACTCGAAGACCTCGCCACCTTGGTAGGTAAACTGTGTTTCGATCTCAGCCGTGAAGTGATAGTTATGAATATTCCCTTCGTTTCCGAAAAGCTGACCATCCAGCGGGAAAAACGAAGTATTGTGATACTCATAAATACCAGCGCCATTCTTCACAAGTTCAATGGCGATTTTCTTTTTCTTGTTTACGTCGACTACGTCGCGGTACCACTGTGCGAAGCTTTCGGCACTCGTGACAGCTTGTCCGGGAACGCCCGCAAAAACTGGCTTGCCTTCACTATCGAGATCCACGGCAGCTAATCCCGTTTTCAGACCAGTATTGTAAGTTTCAAAGTCAACATGGGCAATTTTGAAGTCACGAATCGTCGGTTGTAGAACAATGACGTCCGACGCTTCCGTAAAATAACTATATAAGTTATCGGGCGAGCTTAAGAAACTCATCGTGCTGGAGGATCCACTGTAATCGACAACAGGCGGCTCATACTCACCTTCTCCAGGTGTTCCACCATCATCAATTTCGTTTTGTGGGTTCGGAACTGGCACCGACTTGGGAAGCGCGTTACTTCCCGGTGACTTTTGAACGAATGCAGGCGGCTGCCCGCAACCAATCAAACCAATCAGAGACACCACTAACGCGTTCATGAAAAACTTCATAAATCGCCTCACCTCTAAAATTTGACTCTCTAAAGACGAGAATTTCAGTTCTCGCTTCTCCCAAAGACAAAGTCGGTTAGGGGGTAGGTCGCTTGAGACAATGTGCTAGGCGGATGAATTCGTTGATTTTTTGAGGCAGCCTATGCGTCCCCCCTCAATCTAACTCAAAGACCTTTGCAAAAATCTAAAGTTTTGAGATTGGCCAGGATTTTGCTCCGGCAAAAACCAGGAGAAATCAGATTTAAACACCTGGAATACCCTCGCAATTTGGTCTTTATTGCGAAAACCTCATGAAAATCAGCAGGAAGCCCCTCCCCACCCTCCACGTCCAGATTCCCCTTAATAAATGACCCGATTATACCGAAATCAAAGGAAGAAATACCTCCTTCAGTTAAGTAGAGAAGTATGTCGAAGTTTGCGTTGAGAAAATTATTAGACATTATGGTTCAGAGCATGGCCTCTGATCTTTATTTGTCTGTTGGTCGACCGCCAGCCTATCGTATCAATGGTACGATTCGTTTGGCTGGCAAGAACGAACTTACGACAGAAGATACCTATGCATTAGCTTGTGAAATGCTGACCGACGATCAGCGTCAAGAGTTTCAAAAGAACAAAGAATTTGATACCGCACTCGACATTGAAGGATTAGGTCGCTACCGGGCCAATCTATACCGCCAGCGAAACAATGTAGGTATCGTCATTCGGCATATCAAAACACAAATCCCGACCATCGACGAGCTCAAGCTTCCTCCGATCCTCAAAGAAATTATACTCCGCAAAAGCGGTCTTATACTCATCGCTGGTGCCACCGGTCATGGTAAGTCAACTTCCATGGCAAGTTTAATTGATCATCGAAACTCTATTGAAACCGGACATATTATATCTCTTGAAGAACCAATCGAATTTGTTCATGAACATAAAAAATCGATCATTACCCAGCGTGAAATAGGCGTCGATAGCCATTCTTTCCGGGCGGCATTGCGTAGCGCCTTACGTCAAGCTCCAGATGTGATTTTGATTGGTGAGATTCGCGAACCGAAGGTTATGGAAGTTGCCCTCAGCGTCGCCGAGACTGGGCATTTATGTTTGGCAACGATTCACGCCAGCAACACAGCTCAGGCTATCGAACGTATTATGAACTTCTTCCCGGCGGGCCGTCACCGTCAAATTTATCTGCAACTCAGTTTGAACTTACAGGCGATCATGTGTCAACGCCTCGTACCAACAATTGCAGAAGGCCGAACAGCCGCAATCGAAATCATGCTTAACGAACCCGGTATCCGCGCAATCATTCAATCAGGAAAGCTTTCTAACCTGCGCAAAGTGATTTCGGATATGATGCCCGTCGGGGGCTGGACGTTTGACGAACATTTATTCCAACTTTTCTCACAAAAGATTATTTCCAAAGAAGTTGCTCTGAAAAACGCTGACTCCGATAACGACCTTAGACTGCGCATGATGCTCTCTGAAGAGCAAGTGGATGGACGTCTCAAGCTGGCCGCCAACCGACGTTAACGTCGTAAAACAAAAAATAACTAAATCCCTGTCCCGCTTGATCCTCAAGGCATTGACTTGTCTAGTCGCTTCAAACTCAGTAGAGTGTGAAAATAGTAAGAAACATTCTTTCAAGGATCTATCATGAAGCGCCTATTACCAAAGTTATGCATAGCTCTCTTCTCGATAGTGCTGGCTTCCTCTTGTAAAGTTCGCGACGCGAGCACGTCAGGTGTTGCTTTCGCTTCGAGTGATGACTGTTCTGATATGCATACCGTAGTTTGTACAACCTTAGACAACTGCTATGAAAAAATCACAAAAGATTCGCACTACAAGCATTTGCATACAAATGCCGAAGTTCTTGCGATTTGCGCGGCGCATGATTCTATCCAGAAAGAACTTTTTTCGTATTTAGAAAAGAATGTAAGCTGCCTTGATAAAGTCGTCCAAATCGATCGCGCTAAAATCGAAAATAAACAGTCCAGCGTCAGGCCATTTTTCGTTTGCTCACCAGTATCGGAAGCTCCGCGTGACACGGTCTTAGCAAAGTTTGGCAAAACTGGCTTGACCGTTAAATTTAAAAATTCCCCACTTGATAAATGAAACAATAGTTTTTTGAACACTCGCTGCGCGAGTGAGGATTGTTTAAAATAAGCTCCGCCCTACACAGGCGGAGCTTTTGTTTGTAACAAAGCTCCTGCCCGGGCTGCGCTGGTGTTCGCGCGTCCTGCGCTCACAACCCCCTCTGGAGATAGTGCTGGGAAGTTTTACCCAATTCTTCGCAAAGCTCAAAATCTCCAACAGTGAGGCTCCGCCAAACTGGTTACCTCATTCGGGCAACTGTTGCGGATGCAACCCGTGCGGGGCACAGTCGTGTGCGGAGCCTCGCCGTCGCAGTTGTTACCCGATGGTTGGCTGGGACGGTTGAGCCGGCTTAGATTTGACTGGGCATTGAGGCTGCATCAGCCGACACCGCCCAGTCAAATCTAAGCCGGGAGAACCGGACCAATCAAACATAGAAATGAAAACTGTGAGTGTGATAGGCGGAGCAAATTTAGATATCCGGCCGCGAAGCGGCCGTTCATTTATCTATAACTTTTTATGCGTCGAGAATATTGAGTTCACCTAAATAATCTTTCTTGCCGATCGGCGTGCCGCCTTGGCGCAATAACGCATAGGCCGTCACGATATGGAAATAAAAATTCGGCATAGACCGGCTTAACAATGCATCTTGAGCACGCATGAATTTACCTGGCGGATGTGTGAGCTTTATCTTTTGCTCATCGCTGGTGTCGGCAAAATCTGATTTTTGAAATGTTTTCAGGTAAGCGACGCATTTACGGATTCGTTCTTGGAGCTCAGGTAAGGTTTTTTCGACGTCCTCATGCTTCGGTGCTTCTTTGCCTGCAAATGAAGATGCCCCCGCCTTCGCCATGTCGCATGCAATCTGAATCTGCTTTCCCAGCGCGAACATGTCCGGCGCCAAACGCGCTGTCAGATAATTATTAACGTCAAACTTTCGCGCTTCCGCGTCTTGTGTCGCTTTTGTGAGGATAGAATCCAAGTTATTCAAACTTTTGATATACTGTTGCACTGCTTCAAAATACATATTTTTTCATCTCCAGATTAGAATGACAACCTATCACGTTATGGCACGATTCAAACGGCCTCAAACTCCATAAATTCATAAAAAAAGTTAAATGATGCACCACGAACTTTAATTTTTCTTGAGACGAGGCGAACAAGCGAATGCCGAGGGAGTTGACATTTGTGTCAATCGGGTCACGCGAAACTTTGAGCGGGAGAGGCCTGATGCGAAGTTCAACGCTGTATCAAGGAAAATTAAAGGAGTGGTCGGAGCGACAGGGATCGAACCTGCGACCTCATGGTCCCAAACCACGCGCGCTACCAACTGCGCTACGCTCCGACAATAGGACTGAGGGGTAGTCTTATCAAGAAGCTCACAGGCAGACAAGTTGATAAATTCAGAGCGCTTAGATTATTTAAGTTCAAATGACCGCTGAAATGGTGCATTTTCCACTCTAAGGAGTTTGAAAATGGAAGCTGTGCGTACGGATGATGGCAGTCTAACAATTAAGCACGCTGAGCATGGCGAAGCTTATCATTCGACGTTGGGTGCCCGCACGGAAGCATTTGAACTCTACATTGAACGAAGTTCCATCAAATCACATTTTGCAAATCACAGCGTCACGACCGTTCTCGAGGTTGGTTTAGGTTTAGGATACAACGCGCTCACAACTGTCGAAGCTTGGAACTCTTTTTCAAATCAATTGAATTTGGTAAGTCTCGAATCAGACGAAATGATTCTTCGTGAATGTGTTTCTGGAAAAAGTCTTTGGCAAACAGAATGGCCGAAGAATTGGCGAGAAACTGTTCAAAAACTAAGGCTCGTTAACGAGACTACTTACCAATATGAAGAAGCCAATCTTCATACAAAACTCTTCTGGCAAATCTTTTGCGGAAACGCACTTCACTTCGATTTTTCAAAAAATATCGCCCTACGAAGTGTAAATTTTGTTTGGCACGATCCTTTTTCGCCAACCAAGAATCCGACGATGTGGTCCAGCGATTGGTTCAAACTCATTCGGCCCTATTGCGCGCCGGGCTGCGAGCTTCTGACCTACAGTGTGGCGCGGTCGGTTAAAGATGCACTGACGGACGCAGGCTGGCAAATCGAACGCCTGCAAGGCTTAGGGGCTAAAAAGCATTGGCTTCGGGCCACCCTACCAGTATGATGAAACCTCATTTTTGAGCCCGTACATGGGCCGTTATAAGGATCGTTCATGAATCGCCTAGCTTTACTTCTTATGATTGCAACATTGGTTCCATTCGCAACAGATGTCGATGCACAAAAACGCAAACGTAAAAAAACCAAAACGGTCAGAACGACCGAGACTCGAACAGTCATCCCTGCGGAAGGCGATGAGGTTGACGCTCTCACTGATGAAGAGGACAAAGAACGAGAAGAAAGCATTTTTTTTCCAGACTGGGGTCAACCCGAGATGGATATCAATATCGGTCCCTTTGGTGGACAGATCGTCGGATCGGGTCGAGCCGGTGGGAAAGTATTTGAAAATTCGACGTTAGAATTAGGGCTACATGGTGGCATCAAATACATTCCGCTCTATACAGAAGTTCCTAGCTTTTATTTTTCGGCAAGTGGAGGCTACGGTTACGGTTGGCACAGTGAAGATACGGTAGCGGGCACTTTACGTAATACCTATAGTCGCTGGTGGTTAGGCGGTGCTTTGACGGGAATTCTTAATCAACATAAAGATCATTTTGAAGTGATTTATGGTGTGAAGGATTGGAAGAAAGAAGCCAACACCGACATCACGTCGATCTTCTTTAATAACACTTATAGCTTACTTATATTGCCGCATTTCTCCGGAAACTACTTACTTTCTTACGGCCGTCACGTTCAAGGTCTTGACGACCATCTCTACTTGACGGAAGTTGACAACTGGATTTACGCGCAGCTCCAATTCAATCTTTTTGACACCAATCTCGCTGTCGGACCTGGCCTTAAAATAGCAACAACCTACGACGCAGCCGGAGAAAAAGATCAGCGCGGTGAAGTCACCTACCTGAAACTCAGATCTGGTGTTAGTTTCTTTAAGATCATAAATGCATTCGTTTTTGGAAATTATATCTTCAACGACAACCTTACAAGCCTGGGTATTCCACTAGCCGATTTCCGCTTTCCTACGCAACCAGTTGACGACCTTAATTCTCTGGTCGCACTGCCAGCGGATACTTTGGATTTTAACGGTTTTGTCGGCACGAGTATTTTGACCGGCTTTAGTATTGGAATTAACTTTAACTACCGAGTGGCGAATTTCTTCGAGCGAAACGGAGATAGCGAGACCTCCAAAACTTATGGTTTTGGCGTCAGTTATCGTGGTGGTTTCTGAGAAATGCGTAGGTTTTACGCGAATATAAATATAAAAGTCATCTCATTTGAAACATTCTAATTTTGCGTCTATTTGTGCAAATGTATTGTTATCCTGATTATTTTCCCAAATATCTTGGTAATAAATTGGAAAGTCAACTTGTGAGGGCGACTTACAGTGTTGAGTCGGAGGACCATTTTTATTTCCCATTCTTGCGATGGGAGCTCCAGCAAAAGAATGTTTCAACCACATGCTTTGCGCTCTAATTGTGAAACGGTTTTGATCTGTGGGAGTATAGATATAGACATATCTAAGTCGCTCGCAAGTCGTTGAACTAAATCCTAAATATTTTTTTACAGTACTGTCTAGACAGCTTGCGCCACCCACAGAACTGTCGCCATATCCCGTTGATAGAGACATACTAATAGGAACCACGAATGTATCATTTTCCGCTCTGTAAGCCTGCGCCAGGGTATGTAAGTTATTTATCATTACAGATTTTTCAACTTGTGCTGCATTAATTTTATATAAGGCAAATCTCGGTAAAGCAATTACAGCAACGACGGCAATGATACTTATAACGACCATCAACTCGATGAACGAAAAGCCGTTATTCTCAGTCCACATGCGTCCATCCAAAAATACTTGGCGATAAATCACGAATCAAAGCAGATCATCATACTCGTTCGGCTAAGCTGCAGAATTGTTTAACTTATCTAAAAAAAGCAGTTTTTTCGGGAGACTAAATCGAGACGCTGTGAGACTTTGGTTTGTGCCTTAACAAGCTACCACTTCCCTAATTTTTTCAAAATCCTCTTTGCAATTTCTTTGGCTTCGGGACCACCGAAACCTTTGCCGTTTGGCTTTTTATCGGTAACAGATTCAACTATCCATTCAGTTTGCAATGGATGGTGCTGCCATGACGGTACAATCTAATCCGGCTGTTTTTCCTTCTGCCATACACTGCCCAAATACACCTTGATTAAATTCATTCGGAGATCCGGGCATCGTACATGCGCAGCTTTTTTTAGGCGCTTCTTCGTCATGAACAACGATGACTTTATCGTTATTAACGGTGATTTTATTATCTAAATTCTCTTTGATCAATGTGCTATTTTTTTTGCCAGATCTTTGGTTATCGCTACAGTTGACAATCACGTTTGAAAAGACCAAGCAAAATAGCAATGCTGCAAGTTTCATGAACGCCCTCAAAATAGTGACCCCGAAGTCTTATTATCGGAATTCTGAGAGAAAATCTTTAACGGGCGGCTCCAGTAAGCGTATCCTCCTGTATACAAACCTGGGAGGCCGTGGATAACCTATCTGATTGTTGATCATTACTGGAGATTTTCGAAAAGACTAAGATTTACCACTTCCCTAATTTTTGCAAAATCCTCTTTGCAATTTCTTTGGCTTCGGGACCACCGAAACCTTTGCCGTTTGGCTTTTTATCGGTAAATGTCACCACACCGATGTACTGCTCGGGGCCTTTTTCGACTTTGAAAATAAACCAACCCAAGCGTTGGTTCTTGCCCGAACCGACCGATCCCGATCCAGTCTTGCCGCTCAGCAGCCATTTACCGGGGGATTCTTCTAAGAACGTAATTTTTTTCGTGAGGTCACTAGCGTTAGCGGTCACCTTGAGTTCGGAAGGTATTCCGTAAAGTTTCGTAAGAAACTTGATTTGTTCGTCCGCAGAGATACGCATAGTCGAGTTGATCACTGTTTTTTCGGAGGCGTTACTCGTTAGCCACGCCGTGGTGAGGCCACCCGAAATATCTTTGGTGCCGTAGTCAAAATTATTCAAATACTCCTGAACTTTTTTCTCGCCCATTTGTTTGGTAAGGCGCTGCGAGAACCACACCACCGAGTTCTTCATCCAACTTGCGGCATCATGATCTTTTTCCCATGCCGGCAAAAACTGTTTGGTCTTGTCCCACTTGAGACTCTGCGTTTCGTCCTTAAGCACCCCACTGTCAAAGGCCATCAGCGCCAAAGGAACTTTGAATGTTGAACAGGCAGGCTGGCGCTCCAAGCACCTAGCCCCGCCAAAATCTTCGATTTTTTTCTGTGATTTGAGGTCGAAGAGCACAAAGCAGCCATCTTTATCTTTAAAGATTGGGGCAAAATCTAACGCAAAAGACGGCGTCGGCAAAATAAAAATTATCAGGAGAATTGATTTGAGATTCATACGGTGACCCCATCGTTATAGACGAGGTCACTCTAAATCACTTCAGTCGTGATCGCAATCCGGTCCGTGAACGTGGGCGTGTTGATGGTCGTGTCCATGATCATGATCATGTTGATCGTGGTCATGATTGCAGTCTGGACCATGCACGTGTGGCGCTGGTTCCATCATCTGAGACTTTGGCAAATCTTTCGGAGGATCTTTTTCTTCTATTTTGGCGGCCCCGATGATCGCATCCATGGCTTTGCGGACGGTCATATTTTCTTTCAAAGCCGAACCAACGCGTTCAAAGGCTTCGTCCAATTCTTGTTGTTTGGGATTGTCCATTCCGAACTGAGTTTTGATTTCGTTTTTCACGTCATCATCGGTAATCGAAATTCCTTCGTTTTGCGCAACTTGCCACAAAAGCAGGGTGTTCTGGGCGCGGCGGCGAGCACTCGGGCGCAAACGTTCGCGGAAATCACGATTCTTCATCGCTTTTTCTTTGTCTTCTTTGCGTTGGTACGGAAAGTCTTGGATCATATCGTTGATAAGTTGCTCAACCAATGACGGTGGCACTTCGATTGGATTTTTTTCGAGAAGTTGGTTCAAAGCCCCTTCCTCTAACTGACTGCGGCGATTGCGCTCGAGACTCGAAGACAAATTCTCTTTTATTTTGCCTTTCAAATCCGCCAAACTTTCAAGGCCGATATCTTTGGCGAGTTCGTCATCGATCTTAGGATACTCGATTTGCTGAACTTGCTGAACGTTGACTTCATATTTCAGAGTTTTGCCTTTCAGCGCATCAGCTATGTGATCCGTCCCAAAGGTGTGCGTAAGTTCAAACGTGTCGCCAGCTTTTTTTCCAACCAACGCGGCATCAATATATTCCGGCAACTCGCCTTCGCCGATGGTTCCCGAAGTGACTTGTTCACACTCTGCAGGTACGGGTGCTCCTGTGTTAACATCAGTAGCTTGGTAAGAAAGAGTCACCAACTGGCCTTTGGCAATAGGCGTTTCCGCAGAAACTGCCTTTGCTTTGGCTTGGCCTTTTTGAATGCGTTCAATTTCTTTTTCGACATCATTATCAACCAGATCTGCTTTGAAGCAGCTGAGTTTTAGGCCCTTATAGTCCTTCACTTCCACGTCTGGAAGCACGTCGATAATCGCGGAGAATTCAAACTCTTCACCGTAAGCGACTTTGCCCATGTTATCAATCATTGGGTAGCTAGCGGGACGAAGATCCGTACGACCTTCTAACTTTTCTTGTAGGGCGCGTGGCAAAAAAGTACGAACGAGATTTTCGCTCACTTCCGATTGAACTTGGTCCGCGTACATTTTTTTGATCATTCCCAAAGGCGCATGGCCTTTGCGAAATCCTTGGATGGTGACTTTATTTTTTAGAGAAGCATAGGCTTGATCGAAACCCTGGTTCACGTCCTCGATAGCGACATGAACTTTGAGGCGATGCTGAACGGAATTAATTTTTTCTAAATCTGTCTTCATACAAAACTCGATAGTTTGGGTGATGGATGGCCCATAGATGTTAAAAAGTTAGCTTAGCCAAGTACCATTTCTGCTTCGCCAAGGCTACGCAGAATGCTTTGAAAAAGTATGTTCTGGACCACTCTGCGAAGCCCTCATGGGCGAAGCAGAGGAGAGGCGCTGTCCGGATTCGAACCGGAGAATGACTGATTTGCAATCAGTTCCCTTAGCCACTTGGGTACAGCGCCGAAAAGCAAAAGGGAGTTAAATCACGCGCTATGCCCTTAAGCAAGCGTTATTTTTGGTGTTTATTACGCACCCAGCCTTTTGGATTTTGCGAAAAAAACCTATGAAAACGAACAATAGCATTCTCTTGTCGGCGCACTTGTAGTGGTAAAAGGAAGGGTGTAAATATAGGTGAGATGATTCACTACTTTTGTGATGATCCAGGAGGTTAAGAGTTCATGGAAGGCGCTTACCTAGCCATCAGAAGATGCCTTGCCATACTGTTCGACAGTATTGGGGCCATAATCTTTCTTGCTTATAGCTTAATCGTCGCTCCCTTAGGAGTCCTTCGTGGTGCCGACCGCGTTTTGACTTTCATGCGCGTCCTTATGCCGCATGGATTGATGACCGCGGGACTTCGCGCCACGCTTGATTGGAAAATTGGCAATCTCGATCGTGCCATCGCGCAGCTTGAAGGTTTGATTGGCTACCTTGAGGAAACCGACGCGACGCATATGTCCCGATTATCCAAGCGACTTGTCCTCGCTGATTTATATTCTTTAATGGCCAGAGCTTATTTGCGCAGCGGGCATGTTGATGATGCGATGCTCGTGATCATTCGCGCTCAGAACAGTTTAGACGTGAAGCGCCTACGCGGAATCGGCGAATTAGACGCTAAAACCGCGCATATCGTTCGCGCCGGCATTGCAGCAGGAAGGCTACTCGATGGCGGCGGCTTGGCAACGATGCTTGTTCGCTCAACACAAGATGCCGGCAAATTTCCTTCGGAAAGACGCAAGCGCAACCGCAATTCGAACAAGATGCGGCAAGGTGCGTCTTACCGCGATAAAAACAAGAAAAAAATCCCTAGACCAACGAAGAAACCGGTCGATACGGACGGACCAGACGTTTCTGCGGATGGAAAAAAAGAGCATCAAGGTGCTCAAGTCATTCCCTTTCCTGGGATTTAATAAGCAATGATCTCGATTTTTCCAGTTCAGTCGGCTATAAGCATTCTTCAGCCAAGGTTTAGGAGAGTGTATGTCAGTTAAAGTCGGCATCAATGGATTTGGTCGTATTGGTAGAACTATCCTACGCGCAGCATTAGAACGAAACGACATCGAAGTTGTTCATATCAATGATTTGACCAACAACGAAACGCTCGCGCATTTATTGAAATATGACAGCGTGCATCGCACGTTAAATAGAGAAGTTTCTGCAACCGCAGATGCCATTAAAGTCGGTGACAAAACCATCAGTGTTAGTTCTATTAAAAATCCCGCCGAAATTCCCTGGGGCGCTAAAGGCGTCGACATCGTTTTGGAGTGCACGGGTATTTTTCGCAAGCGCGAAGGTGTAAACCTTCACTTAAAAGCTGGCGCAAAAAAAGTTTTGGTTTCGGCTCCTGCTGAAGGCGAAGACATTACCGTCGTGTACGGCGTCAATCACCAAGACCTTAAACCTGAACACACTTTTGTTTCGAATGGTAGTTGCACGACAAATTGCTTGGCTCCCGTCGCCAAAGTTTTGCATGAAAAATTCGGCATCGAACAAGGTCTTATGACGACCGTACATGCTTATACGAATGATCAGATCATCTTGGACTCGCCGCATAGTGATTTGCGTCGTGCCCGAGCTGCGGCCATGAGCATGATTCCCACGTCCACGGGTGCGGCGAAGGCTATTTCGTTAGTTCTTCCAGAGCTAAAAGGCAAAATGCACGGGATTTCTATTCGCGTCCCTACCCCGAATGTGTCGTTGGTCGATGTAACTTTCTTACTCAAAAACGCCGCTTCGGTTGAATCCGTCAATGCGGCACTAAAAGGTGCGGCTCAAACCACCCTCAAAAACATTCTTGGGTTCGAAGAAAAGCCTTTAGTATCGATAGATTATTGCGGTGATCCGCGCTCCAGTGTTGTCGATGCTTCGCAAACGTCAGTAATGGGCGAAAAATTGGTGAAAGTGTTATCTTGGTACGACAATGAAACCGGCTTTAGCCACCGTATGCTTGATGTCGCAAAGTTAATGGCTTAACGAAACCTTTTTAGGAATTTGGTATGGCAAAAGACCCAACAAAAATGACAACTCTAAGTCGTAAAGAAGTTTTGGATATTCTGGCAGAACGCCGTGATCTTACTGATCTCGACATGCGTAAAGCCAATCTCGTGAAAATCGACTTCAGCAATTGCACTTTGATTCGGGTCAATTTTTCATACGCAAACTTGAAAGACTGCAATTTTACAAACTGCAATATGCAAAACGCTTCTCTATGGAATGCGGCATGTGAGGGTGCGAACTTTACCAACGCCAACCTGGAAGATGCCGACCTTGATTTTGCCAAGCTCCGTGGGGCTATCCTTTATAAGGCCAATTTACGCCGAGCTGATCTCCCCATTGAGACCATAACATTGGAAGAAATCCGTAAGTCTGTGCAGTCGGGAACGCCGGTTGGTTACAGCAAATAATGGTTTGTTACCCTGACTAAGGCCAGGGATGGACATATATACCCAAAATCATTCACATATCGGATAACTTCGCTCTTGAGGGTTTAAGTTGGTGCCTGCGCCTTAGTAAGCTGCTGTTGAAAAAATAGGCTGCAGTGTGGTATAGACGGGCTGGCTTTAACAACTCAGCAGTAGGAATGAATCGATGACATTCAGTTCTCGCCACTTCATTGTTCTCACTAGCTCCTGGATAGTATTTTCCCACGCAGCCTCTGCTATGTCTTTTATAACTTGCAAAGAAGTCATGCAAATCGCTGACTTCAAAAACTTTAACGGACTGGCCGACGTCGCTATGTTTGCCCACGACCACCAGGAAAGACTGGCGCTTCCAGAGCTTCTCGCCGTTGCCAATTATGCTGCCAATCTCGTCGAGCCTCAACCCTCGCGCAAGGAAACTCTAAACTATAAATCCACAATGGACGGTGTCGTCATTGCACGTCAGCAGGCGAATCTCGATAGCGATATCGATGTCAAACAAATCGCAGCCGATACGGTGATGGTCTTAAAAATCAGTGAAGAAGATCAATGGGACCAACACGCCGCTTATATGGCGGCAGAATACATTGAGTTCTGGGCCGATTTGTTCCAAAAATGGCCGCAAAAATATGAAGTCGAAAAAAATGAGCTCATCAAGAACATAAAACCATCTATAGCCTCACTGGAAAAACTGCTCATTGGCGCACCGCAGCAACGCACCCGCAAGTCGGTCGAAATCATCTTGAAAACCTATCACGTCCACATGCTTGAAGAGTCTTCGAAAGAGTTCTGGCGAGGATCCAAAGACTTTCCAGAAGTCGCTTTGAAGCCTGCTAGCTCTACTTCTATGAATAATGTCCTGGCGCAGATCCATCTTGTTTTTGAGAAGTTCGAAGAAAGGTATTTGTCCGGTAAAACCAAAACTGCAGGAAGACCAAATATTTCGCATTTTGTGGAACCCATTACCTCCGCACTCGCTCGGGCAAGCTTCTGGCACTTTCTGATTACGGAAAGACCGAGTGATGCAAATATTCTTCTGAAGAAATTGGACGAAATGCAAAGATTTGTAATTTTATATGGCGAGGATGACGTTTCATCGCAAATGAAAGTCTCGCTTCTTTTGCAAGCGCTTCACGTGCAACTTCGCACCACTTTCGAAGCCATTAATGACAATACTCGTTTTTCAATGCAAGTTAATGACATCATCAATAACTTTCCGCGCGGCGCACTTTCTCCAACGATGAAAAAAGAACAAATTTGCGAAGCTATTCGTTCGGGATATAGCCATCAAGGTCATAATGTGATTTTGCATGGACCTCTACAGTATAAAATAAAAGATGCGCTCAACAGAGTCGAGCGCAGCAAAGATAAAGTAGAAGTGGAGAGATCAGCTTGGTTTCTATTTCACGTCTTACAAGAACTTTACGCGAAATCGTCCGTCAGCCATTAAGATTAAAAAAACTTAGTATCTAAAGTTGGCGCATCCGCTCCTGGGGTTGGACCAGCGCCTGGCGTTGGTGCAGCACCTGGGCCTGGAACCGTCGTCCCCGCGTCAAGAGTGGGAGCGCCCGTAGGAGCGGTGCCAGCTACGATTTTCCAGACGATATTCAACCAGCCACCTTGGCTAGCAACAGCTGTCGGGTGCAAGTGAGAAATTTCTCCAGAAGCCTTCTTCATCGGGATATTAGGAATCGCTACCAGTTCTTTGAAGATTTTTTCCATAGCAGGCTTCACCAAACTTTGCATAGCCGTATCAACCGGCTTGTCATCAATTTGCTTAAGTTCAACAAGTTCGCGCTTCAAAGAAAGAGTGTTTGTGGCATCCAAGGCAATGCGATAAGCAACTTTTGCTTCAAGCGCTGGAGACGTGATGACCGCGTTGTTTAAAGCGACAATTGCACCTGAGAACGAAGCTCGGATTGTGAAAGTAATAAGGTTATCGGCAATCGATAGGGCGACTGGCGTGCCGTAACCGAAATTCAGTCGAACGTCTTTTACTTTTTCTGACATCGAAGTTTCTAATGCAGTGAACTTGACGGCATCGATGGGCATGGAAGCGATAAGCGCTTTAACGTCTTCGATTTTCATGGGACGATAAGTTTTGATATTGCGTTGAAAGAAAGAGTTCACGAATGACTCGTGAAGTTGAAAGCTAAGGTCATGTTCTGCCACTGCCGAGCGATCGACAACCGACATACCGTATTTTTCAGATGAGCCATTGACAATAACTGAGTCAGCAGTCGTTTCAAAGTTCAAGTATGCAGGGAAACGATTCGTAGCGTAGAATGGCTTAAAGAAATAGTTTTGGTAATGTTCGTTCGTCTTCAAGACAGTTGGGTCGATCTTTTTATTAAGTTCAATTCCCACAGCCTGGCCAACTTTTGCATAAACTTCTTTTTCTGTTTCTGCTTGTTTCGCGGTAAATTGTGTAGCGGCCAATTTTGCAGCGGCATTTTTTGCGAAATCAAAAAAGCTCGTACCAAGTATTGGATCAACGGAAGTAATGACCGTCTTCCCATCAAAGGTTGCACCTGCAGAGCGAATACCATTTGCGTCAATCATGATCGACTTGCGACCTTTACCATCTGTTTGACCCCGACCAATCGTTCCAATATTGGCAGTTTCAACGTCGAAAATATTGTTCGATTTGATGGTGGCAACGACGTCAATTTGCGCAACATCCGCATTTACAACGGGAACAATTTCGACGCCCAGTAGTTCAGTCGTTGTCGATACAACTACTGACGATACAGTGCTTCGAATCGGCTCAAGTGCTGCGAAAGCGCCTGGGATTTGAGATTCCAAAATAGACTTCTTAGCTTGAATGCGAAAAACTTCTTTGCCTTTGATGGCCTGAACTTCAGAAGTTTGTTCCACTCCGCATCGTGCAACTAACAACGCTAGAAACACTAGCGACGCCAGTCTTACATAATTCGGAAGTTTGAGTTCGTTACGCATGGTTTCATTCCTTCAGTGCAGTTAAGACAACTTGCAATACCATTCACACATTGGCTCTAATGCCACATCTCTTTGCAAGATAAGTGCAATACTCAGGCCAAAAACTTGGCAACAAATGGTATCTGATTTTAGGGAGTTATGGAGAGGGTGGTGTAAAGAGTTTTTACAACTCTAGGGAATTGACTGGGAGTATGCGATAGTGGCCATGCATTTTTATTAGTAGTAATAGAGGGTTATAATGAAATTCCAAGATCGGCACATCGGTCCTGACCTCCTTGAAACCAAAAGTATGCTGCAAGTCTGCGAAATTTCGTCACTCGATGATCTCGTCGCGAAATGCATGCCTGCGGATATTCGAACGCAAGAAACCTTAGTGTTACCTTCTCCTTTAAGTGAAGAAGAAGCACTGGCCGAACTTGCTAAGCTCGCAAAACAGAATATTGTTTTCAAAAATTATATCGGAATGGGATACTACGGTACTCATACACCTGCACCGATACTGCGAAATATTTTACAGAATCCTGGCTGGTACACGCAGTACACCCCATATCAGGCCGAAATCGCTCAGGGGCGTTTGGAAAGTTTATTAAACTTTCAGACCATGGTTAGTGATCTTACGGAACTGCCCATTGCCAACGCTTCTCTATTAGATGAAGCCACTGCAGCGGCCGAAGCGATGGCATTGGCAAATAGTGTTTGCAATAAAGACGGTTCGAAAGCTTTTTTTGTTTCGCAGCACTGTCACCCGCAAACGATTGCCGTTGTAAAAACAAAGGCCAATGCCATGCGTATCCCGCTTATTCTGGGAGATGAAGATCGCTTTGATTTTAATGCTGCCATTTCGGGTGCTTTGGTTCAGTACCCTCGCTCCACGGGTGAGTTGCTTGATTATTCTGCCTTCCTGAAAAAGGTGAAGGACCATGGCGGTTTGGCGGTGGTGGCAGCGGATCTTTTGGCGCTGACCTTATTCAAAAGCCCAGGCGCGATGGGAGCCGATGTGGCAGTGGGTAGCACGCAAAGATTTGGTGTACCCCTCGGATTTGGTGGACCGCACGCGGCCTACTTTGCAACAACAGAAGAGCATCAGCGCCGTATTCCGGGACGCTTGGTGGGAGTCTCCAAGAATCAAGATGCAAAACCTGCTCTTCGCCTTGCTCTGCAAACTCGCGAACAGCATATTCGCCGCGACAAAGCGACCAGCAATATTTGTACAGCCCAAGCACTCCTCGCCAACATCGCGGCCATGTATGCCGTCTACCATGGACCGGAAGGTCTAAAGGACATCGCATTAGCGGTTCATTCCAGAACGGCGCGACTTGCCAAAACAATTGAAAAGGCCGGGTTTAAGCTACTTAATAAACATGTCTTTGATACGCTTCTGGTTGACAGTGATCAGGCGCAAGCGCAGGCACTGCAGACGGAATCCACAAAGCGAAGTTTGAATTTGCGTTACCTGGCTTCCGGTCAAGTTTGTGTGAGTCTAGATGAAACGACCACAGAGTCGGATCTTATGTTGCTGGCTGAGGTTTTCGGCGCCGCAAAGGTCGATGATACGAAACCTGAACTCAATCGCACACTTCTACGCGCCACGAAGTTTTTGGAACATGACGTTTTTCATCGTCACCACTCCGAAACAAAACTGATGCGTTATATTAAAAGTTTGGAGAACAAAGATCTGTCTTTGATGCATTCCATGATTCCACTGGGATCATGCACCATGAAGCTCAATGCCGCTAGTGAACTCACGCCCATTACCTGGCCAGAGTTCAATGCACTTCATCCGTTCGCACCTGATAGCCAGACGCAGGGTTATCGCCGCATGATCCAGCAACTCGAAGATATGCTTTGTGCTTGTACAGGATTTGCCAAGTTTTCTTTGCAACCGAACTCGGGCGCGCAAGGTGAATACGCGGGGCTTCTTGCTATCCGGGGATATTTGGAAAGTCAGGGCCAAGGGCATCGCAACATCTGCTTAATCCCGCAGTCGGCACATGGAACCAACCCAGCTTCGGCAGTGGTTGCCGGATTTAAAGTTGTCGTCGTTAAGTGTATGGAAGATGGCGATATCGACTATGAAGATTTGCAACTTAAAGCGCAAGAGCACAGTAAAAATCTTGCAGCGCTGATGGTCACCTACCCTTCGACGCATGGCGTTTTTGAAACAGGCATCAAAAAAGTTTGTGACATCATTCATGATTGCGGCGGTCAAGTTTATATGGACGGCGCCAACATGAACGCACAAATTGGCTTGTGCTTGCCAGCGAAGTTCGGTGCGGATGTGTGCCACTTGAACCTTCATAAAACGTTTTGCATTCCGCATGGAGGCGGCGGACCAGGAGTTGGGCCCATAGGCGTTGCGAAACATTTGGCCCCTTATATTCCGGGTCATCCGCTAAATTCAGACGATGCGGCGGGACGAGTTGCCTCAGCATCTGGTCCGGTTGCAGCAGCGCCGTGGGGCAGCGCGAGTATCCTGCCGATTTCTTGGATGTACATTCGTATGATGGGTGCGGAAGGGCTAAAAAAAGCCACGCAAATCGCCATTTTGAACGCGAACTATATCAAGCAGCGTCTAGGCGAGTACTATCCCGTCCTTTATAAAAATAAAAACGGTATGGTCGCACACGAATGTATTGTCGATCTGCGCGACTTTAAAGCCTCCGCTAAAGTCGATGTGGAAGATGTCGCGAAACGGTTAATTGACTATGGCTTTCACGCGCCGACGATTTCTTGGCCCGTCCCGGGAACAATGATGATTGAGCCAACGGAAAGCGAAAGTAAAGAAGAACTCGATCGTTTTTGTGAAGCGATGATTGGTATTCACAGCGAAATTCAAATGATTGTCGATGGCAAATGGCCGAATGATAATAATCCGCTGAAACATGCACCGCACACCTCAGAACGCATTTGTAGTGAAAGTTGGGATCGTCCCTACACGCGTGATGTGGCCGCGTATCCGTTGCCATATGTTCGCCAAAGAAAATTTTGGCCGGCAACTTCACGGGTCGATAATGCCTACGGTGATCGCAATTTGGTTTGCGCGTGTCCTCCTCTCGATAGTTATGAGTAGAGTTGCACATGACACATTTGCATCATCCGATAAGCCTTTGAATTTAAAGGGGTAATCGATTTCCCCGTTCCCAAACGAGGACCTTAGGTTTACAACTGAAGTCCTCGAAGTTATTGAAACTTTTTGCCGTTTTAGCTCAGTTGGTAGAGCAGCTGACTTGTAATCAGCAGGTCTGGAGTTCGACTCTCCAAAACGGCTCCATTCCCTTTCTTCCCAAACTTTTTTTGTGACCGACCGCTCAGGACGGAGTGTTTTTAAGGAAAGCCTCGCGTTTGCCAATATCGACTCAAAGAAAAATGGGGATGCGCAGAGTAGTCTCCCAAAATTGTCACATTAACTTTCTGTCGAGCCTCACCATTGTTTAGTAAGATTTGATTCGTATTCTCCCCCATTTTCTCTAATCTCTCCGCGTCTTTTGTACTAATGCCCGCCACGAAAAAGAAGGTCACATCGGTGGGCGTTTTCATGTGAGAGGCGATGCGAACGTATCGATTGAGCTGCTCGCGAACTTTGCGGCCTTGTTTGCTGTCATTGCGATAGGGCTTATCAAACGCCTTTACGTCACCAATCGCCAGGCCCTTCTCGGACGTCCACAAAAGGTCTATTTCTTGATTGGATTCAACACCTATAGGCACAGTCTCAAACTGGCCGTCATAAACTAAATCACTAATCGTGAACTGGACGGTATTGAGATTCGGAACAAGCATGCCAATGCGTAACTCCGACCATAAGGAGTTGAAACGTGTTCCTAAAGAGTTGATAGAATTGTAATGAAGCGGATTCGAGGGTTCGTAGCGTTCAGAACAATAACTTCCCCGACATAGACGCATGTTTTCAAACTTTTTGGCGAATGACAAAAATAAACTGCGCCACAAACGTCGATCGCCAATCCCCGATTCATCCAAATGATGGGCTTCATATGTTAAATGGGAGACAACTTCCTTAGCCGCATCTTGAATGTTCGAATAAATATCGCCAACTGATTGAGCTGAAGTGGGAGGCAGACCATTATTCAAGACCACCAAGTGACTCGGATATCTCAAGAACACCAAAAAAAGCCGATTGTAATTCTGTCGAAACTGATAAGCGAAAGACCCTTCTGACGGTGGCAACAAATCTTCAAAGGTTCCACGCAGTCTTTGGGTATCGGTAATACGTTCGATAAAAGCCGCATCACCATCAAATACGCCTAAACATGTCGGCTCGGCCTTGACCGGCATACTTTGAGAAAGAAAAAGGGCGGCCACGAGAAGTATTTTGAACTGTATATGCTTTAAATAGAAATCCATGGAAGCCTTTGCTGCCTTCGCTTTCAAATGCTTAGATATGCCCGCCAATTGTGCCCGTCAAACGTTTTCTATTAGCTGCACCACCGATGCGGTGCTAAGTTTATAGAGGACTGCGTGGGGTGAAAAAGAGGACATTATGGCTGAATCGACAAGTGCGAAAGTTTTAAAATCCAGCATCATCGTGGCACTCGTCATTAGCGCCTTTATGCTGGTTTTCGTATCCCGTTATATATTGCTTATGAGTATTATTGGAATTGGCTTAGGCGTGCTCGTTTCGCCATTTCTTTCTTACATGCGCAGTAAATTTCGCTTGCCGCGCGTTTTTAGCGCGTTCGTTTTCCTCATATTTGCAGCAGGTTTTGGATTTATCGTCTTCTATGCCATCAGTTATATGGTGTCCGACCAGATCCAAACACTAACCGCCCAGTGGCCGGCACTCGTTGATAATTTGCAAACTCGATGGGTGGAGCTCATTGATCGATTTCCCTGGCTTGCAGATCGCCTGAAAGGCGTGGATGTCAGTACCATCGCTAGAAATAGCCTTAGCCCTTTCCTCTCTTGGATCAAAGGTGGATTCACGCTTGCCAGTGGTTTTTTGTTTGCACTGGTCATCGGTATCTATACAGCGGTAGGTGCCAAAGAATACCAACTGGGCACCGTAAACTTGTTTCCCACGAAGATGCGGGGGCAAGCGGCAAGTATACTTTCCAAATGTGCAATCACCTTACGCCGGTGGTTCCGGGCGCAAATGCTCGACGTCGTGATCATGGGTTTGATCACAATGATCGGATTATGGATCATAGGAGCAGAGTACTGGGCGGTTTTCGGACTCCTCACCGCAATTTTTGGACTCATTCCTTATTTGGGGATTTTTATCGTCATAGCTCTTGCCTCTCTTGTCACCCTAGCTTCGGATCCAGCACAAGTACCTTGGGTTTTGGGTGTGTTTTTCATTACACAGCAGATTGAGGGCAATATTATCCTTCCCTACGTCATGAAGTCTCAAGTCGAGCTACCTGAGGTTCCACTACTTATTTTAATGTTTCTGATGGCCACTTGGTTTGGTTTGCTGGGAGTCTTTCTTGCGACTCCCATGTTTGCGGTACTGAGAGTTCTCTATTTAGAACTTTATGTTCCACGCATGCGAGGTTGAAAGGGAACCACTTGAAATATTTTTACCAGAATGCCTTTTGGATGAGTTTGCTTTTGTTATCTGTCAACGTCTCATGCGCCACATACATGGGCGACAAAAGGTTTACATCAAAGGAAAATATTTATTACAAAAATGTCCAGCAAGAGCGCTTAAAGGCGAAAGTTTATATTCCAGAGGCGGGACCAGCACCAGGTGTGATTCTAGTGCATGGTGGTGGCTGGCAAACCCGCGATTTGGACGATATGGAAAGTATAGCGCAGTCGCTCGCTTCCCATGGTTACGTCGTATTTAATATTAACTATCGTTTTAGCCCAGAGTTCAAGCACCCCACTCCGATCAACGACCTTGGTGATGCGCACGATTATTTTGTCAAACACGCAAAAGAGTATAAACTGGATCCGAAACGCCTTGCGTTGTGGGGATATTCTTCCGGTGGCCATACTGTTTCGTACTTCGGACTAAAAAACAAAGACAAGGTCAAAGTCGTTGTGACGGGAGGCGCACCCTATGACTTCACCTGGTATACCCACTCACCTTACATTTCAAAGTATCTCGGTAAATTTCGCGACGAAGCGCTGGCCGAATACATCGCCGCATCGCCGAGTTATTTGGTTGAGAAAGACTCGCCGACCTTTTTTATTTATCACGCCATATCCGATAAACTTGTCGAATACGCCCAGGCGACTTCGTTTGAAGCCAAATTCCTGGAGAAGGGTGTTCCCGTTAAGCGATTTGATGTTAGCTTTTGGGGACATGGGAATGCGTTCGCTTTTTCAGATGAAGCCGTTAAGCAGGCTATTTTGTTTCTGAAAGAAAAACTGCCTCTAACTCCCTAACCTCAAAGATCTTTAAAACTTGCCAAAGACAAGCCATAAATCAAATTCCGGTATTTTTCCAGATTCGGCCTTGATTGTTACGACCGAAATGTACTATCTCCTGAGGTCTTGAAAAGTTTATCTCTCGTCTCAAAATCCGAGTATGCTTGACCTATGAGGAGTCTCTTTTGTTTTTGCACCTCCCCCCTTTTTTCCTCTCATTTTTTTTCGTATTTTTTCTTTCTCACATTGCCTGGGCTGAGCCACTTTTGAAGCCTCATACCGCCGCCCATAAGCCGGCCCAAACAGAGCATCTAAGCGTGAGTGAATCTGAACTCGATAAAATGATTCTGCCAAGCTCTTCCGCTTGTGCCGTCAATTTCTTTGTTATTCCACGTAACGAATGGACAAAAGCCGAACATAAATTAGAGTGGGATCTCATGATGCTGAAAACAGCGCTAAAAGATTTTCAGGCGACGCAGAATTTGGGCGGAACGCGCGATTTAGTCAAATGGGCGGGAATCGGCGCTGCCGCTTCTACCATTTCAGCCATGACGGGGCATAATGCCCAAAATGGCGAAGACTTAATGAGTTATTATATGCGTACAGATCCATTGCAAGCTGGTGCCGTTTTGACAGCGTCCATTGCAGTGACTGTTTTAGCTCGCGCGGTTTATGTGAAGATTCGCCCCGGTCAAACTCGCCGCAGGCTTTTGCGAGCTGTTCGAAAAGTAGATTCTTCACTGGATGCTGTCATTGTGGAAAGACAAGGCGCACTTCCCGCTATGGTTGGTTACGCCAATGAACTTCGCAATGCGGCTGAATGCGCACTGATTGAAGCTGCGCTTCGCAACACGCCACGAACAGATTAACTCGTCGGGTTTTTATTTGTCAGCTGCAATAAAAGCTGGAATCGTTTTCTGCAGGGATCCCAGAACATTTTCGGCCACGTTTTGAAATCGACTTTCGACTAAACGATCGAAACACACTTCTAATTCGAAACCAAAATACTTTTCTGGCGGAAATAACCGACGCAAACTGGTGGTATGCCCATCTGATGTTCCTAGATAGGGGTAGTTTAATCTGGTTCTCGGCATCACTTCACTCAAATGTTTCTTCCACATATTTGCAAAAACTCGTTCATATTTGCGGGCAGGATCGTACAAAATACCGACGTCGGCCGTCCGCCGTTCTTTCGCCAAAACGCGTGTGAAGCTATGGACCGAAATATGCAAGAGGTTTCCCCCTCCGCTTAAAAGTCGCTGCGCGGCGGCACAAGACTCTTCTCGAAAAGGCAAATAGTACTCCTGAACGATGGCGTCTTTCTCAGCTGTGGATAGATTTTTTAAGGCGGAAAGCTTTGGATGTCCCACGGAACGATTCAAGTCAACCAGAAGCCGACTCCACATTCCATAGATCAATGGTGCCTGCAGGCCTTGACCTAAATACCTCGCCAAATGCAAAGCTCCAGGGTCATAGCCACGGTGAGAAGAAAGGACAGTCGGTCCAATCATGTCGCGGAAAGGACCTGGCATGGCACAACTTGCGTGTTCACAAGTCAACAAAATGGAAAGCTCACCCCTCATTTGCTACCCAAAAGTTGGTTGGTTTGCAGACAATTGGCAAGTTCCTGATAGAGGCGTGTGATATTCTCGCGCGACAGGTCATTGCCAAGATAACGCAGCATGCGGGTAGCCGCACTACCCTCTTTCAAAATAAACGCTAAGTCTTTTTCAAAAGGAACAAGAGTTTGCTTGATTTGAGTTGGGAGATTCTTGATCTGATGCGCAATGACGTCGCGGATGGTTTGTGGCGCACTAAGACCGAAGCACTGCAAATAACATTGGTTGGCTACCACTCCGTCCAA
>JBGSKV010000010.1:0-7810 GCA_041740975.1 Oligoflexales bacterium
CGCATTCTGGCACAAGCTTCTTTTGCGCATGAACCAGCTTGGTTCACGACGGCGCCGATTAATTGCATTGAAAAAGTCTTAAAAAAAGCCGAACTCACGAAAGATCAAATCGATCAGTACGAAATTAACGAGGCGTTTGCGGTTGTGCCGATGGCGGCGATCCGCGATCTTGGACTCGATCCAAAAAAAGTGAATCCTTACGGCGGTGCTGTGGCGCTTGGCCATCCGATTGGAGCCAGTGGGACACGGGTGCTCGTTTCGCTTATCAATGGTTTGCAAGAGTCGGGTGGACGTTATGGTCTGGCGACGCTTTGTATTGGCGGTGGCGAAGCCAGCGCAATCGTCATTGAGAAACTATAGTTTTTTGAACACTCGCTGCGCGAGTGAGGGTTGTTTTAAATAAGCTCCGCCTATCACAGGCGGAGCTTTTGTTTTTGTGAAGTATTGGCGCAATCCTCCCGGTATTCTCTCGTCTGGATTGCTCGGTCATAAAATTCCCTCGAAAATCCATCCGACAGAACACCGGCTCGTTTGCGCCAGCACATCCCAAGCACAAAGTTTCCGCCAGTGAGGCTCCGCCAACTTGGGATACGTCAATCGCGCTATCGTTGCGGATGCAACCCGTGCGGGTACGCACCCGTGTGCGGAGCCTCGCCGTCACAGTTGTTACCCGATGGTTGGCTGGGACGGTTGAGCCGTCTTAGATTTGGCTGGGCATTGAGGCTGCATCAGCCGACACCGCCCAGACAAATCTAAGCCGGGAGAACCGGGCCAATCAAACATAGAAATGAAAACTGTGAATGTGAAAGGCGGAGCAAATTTAGATATCCGGCCGCGGAGCGGCCGAATGTTCATTAAACTATGGATTAAATTACGATGCGGCTTGAAATTGTTGTGGTACGACTTCCGGTTCAACTTTTTGATTCGCCATACGCACGGCGTTTTGAAATAAAACTCGTGTTAGACGACCATCTTTATCCATCATCGACCGAAGCTCATTGGTTTCAATAAAGTGTACGACACAGGTTGTTTTGGCTTCAAAACTGCGACCGGTTCTTTGATTCAATAAGAGATCAAGATGACCGAAGCATTCACCTTCCGCATGCATGCGGTGGTCTTGGCCATTTTGTTTCGACGTGGCAAACCCAGACAACAAGATAAATATCCCCTTCGGAATCGCATCTTCCGCCAAGATTTCTTGTCCGTCTTTGTAAGTCGACGTGCGGCCGGCGATCCAAAAACGGCGCTTTTGCTCAGGTGTTAAGCGATGAAACAAATTGCAATCTTCCAATACCTGACGCTTAGTCTGAGTGTTTCCTGCATTGCTTAGCTGGCTCTCCAGCGGCAAGACATTTTCAGACTGGCGTTCTTTCGTTGTTTTACGTTCGGCAATCATGCGAGAAACCCGTTGTACCGAATCCTCGTCGCCGGCTTGACTGTAGCAGCTCAGCGCCTGAATGAGATCGCCCACATCTTCATAAGTCTTACCAGCGACGTCGTATTGGCCAAGCTTTTCTTGGGCCATTGCTAAGCTCACGCGGTCTTTATTCATTCGGAAAAGTTCGACCAAACGTTCGCCGTGCGGATTGCCTAGAGAGATTTGACCGATCATCGAAGCGATAGCTTTAGAATCCGCATTTTTGTAAAGTTTTGAAGCTTCTTCCATTTTGTTGTCTTTGGCGAGACTAAAGATGATATCGCCAAGGTAATTTTCTTGGACGAGAGCATGTACGACTTCAGGGGTGTATTCACTTTTGTGCATGAACTCTTCGATCAAGCGTAGTTCATGACGATTGAGGTTGTAGTCATGCAAATGCAGGTTTTCTCGCAGATATTCCTTGAGATGCTCGTAGGCTTGATCGGATTCGCCCGAAAAATGCAAGCAGCGCGCGACGTCGCGTGTGTGATGGATTTTTCGGTAAGACTGCGCCGCATTCGTGTAGTCACGGTTTTTCTCAAACATCCGCGCCGCTTCGAGATAACGTCCCATCGTATGCAAACACTTCGCGACTTCAATGGGCATCTTGGCCATCTTAAAGCAATGAACGGCGTGATCCCATTTACCAGCCCGCGCATAGATGACACCGGCCCGATGAGGGCGATTAATTCTTAGGAGAATTTCGGCTGCAATGTCGACATAGCCATTCTTTTCGAGGATAGAGACAGATTTGCGGACCATACCGATGGATTCCAAAATCCGTGCGGCATCTTTGATATTTTTTTCAGAAATAAGCTTTTGTGCATGTTTATAGAGTTTGCGTTGTTCGACGCCAAGTGAAGCTTCTTCATCACGACGACGTTCATGCGGCTGAATCTTTTGTTTTGGATGGACTTTCTCGATGACACGCCAGCCCAGCATCCCCAATAAAAAGAACACTGCGATCACAGTCGCGGTCACAATGAACAATATTGTGATAATAGGCATCCAATCCTCCAATGCTTTCACCTAGTTGCTATCGGTATTTTTGCGCGAAAACTAAACCCCAAAAGGCGTAATTTGCCGATTTAATTTGAAAAATTGCGTCCCTTTCGGCATCTTAAAGAGAGGGAGTCATGAGAATGAGCCTAAAGCCAGCAAAGCCTATATCGAGACCTCTGCGCCCCTGTGTTTTGGGAGTGTTTCGTGACGCAAATAACAATGTTCTCGTCTGCGAACGAGCCGACGAACCGGGCAGTTGGCAGCTTCCTCAAGGAGGAGTGGAATCCGGAGAAAACGCCGAGCAGGCAGTCATGCGAGAGATGGAAGAAGAATTAGGCGTCAATCAGTTCAAGTTGGTAGCCACCGCTCTTACCACAGTAGACTATACGTTTCCTGATACACTTCAGAAACCAATAACTAAAAAGTTTAGTGGCCAAAGTCAAATTTGGTACCTATTGGAGTTTCAGTCTAGCTGTGAACCAAAATTAGAATGTGCGGAAACCAGAGAGTTTGTCGATTGGCGCTGGGTATCGGTGCAGAATGCGCTAGAATTAGCTGTAGATTGGAAGAAAGATTCGTACCGTCGGGGATTTGAGAAGTTTTATTTACTTTAGGGAATATTATGCCAAGACTTGGACTTTTTAATATTGCTTTAGGATTTGGCGTTTTATTTTTTGCCGCTTCAGCCGGAATTTTTTTATCAAATGACGTCACTAAGTACATCGTACACGATAAAGAACTACTCGATAGTTGGTCCTATATATTAAAACGTAGCGCCCATGCTCATACCAACTTGTTTGGTATGCTCCATGTTTTGTTCGGCTTGACGATTCCCTATTCGCTTTTAAATTCAAAAATGAAACTTGCTCAAACTATTGGGTTTGGATGTGGAACAGCGGCGATGGCGTTTGGTATGCTTTGGCAGGCCTGGCAAGGTCCGCGCGATTCGATTTATGATGCGACTGGATTTATTCTGGGTACGTTACTGAGTTTGTCACTTTTAGCGATGATCACGCACGCGGCTGGGGTGTTTGCGAAGTTTAATAAACGAGAAGCTTAGTCCAGCGCAAAGCGCTGGGCTTAGCTGGCCTTTTTAAGTTCTGCTTTCAGTTCAGCAAAAACTTGTTCAGCTTGATGAATAAGATTAGGTTCTACAGACAAGCTCTTAATCTTGGCTTTGCCGCGCAAAATATCACGTAATTTCTTATTGTCAGCAATGATGCCTTTTAGAACCTTGAGTTTTTCTCTTTTTTCCATACCCACTTCGATGAGACCGTGAAGTTCATCTACGGAAAAGGGTTTACGTAAGAATCCATCGGCGACTTCTTCTGTTACATTTTCTTGTTCAGCCGTTAACATGGCTCCGCTGATCAACATGACAGGAATGGATGAGTCCACGTTGCGGACTTTTTTCATAAGTTGAATGCCATCTGTGCGTGGCATGCGAATGTCGCTGATCACAAGATCCACTTCTTTTTCTTTGAGCATCTCAACGGCTTCTTTGGCGTTCTTTACGACAATGACGCGGGAGAAGAATTTATTAAGATGAATCTTAAAAAACTTCAAAAGCGTTTGATCATCATCGACTACGAGGATGTAACTCGTTCGGTCGTAGTTAATATTGTCGGCCATGATCCCCTCCCGGAGGCATTACTTAAAAAGATAGCTACAGATACAAAATCATTGCTCACAAGATCGGTCTTTTGAGGGAAAACTTAAATCCTTTTATCATATTGGAATTACTAGGAAAAACCCCAGCGCTCACTTGGTGAGTTCCATATAGTTCTTGGCGCTCTCAATCATTGAGTAATGAGATGTTTTATCGTCAATGATGCTTTGCAACAACTTCTTGGCGAAGCCGAGTTCGCGTTTCTCCTGAATATAAACTTCGGCTAGTCGCATTTTAGCAAGTTGCTTACTTGGGTTAGCGCGAATAGCTTGGCCTAGCATATGTTTGCCTTTAGGAACGTCACCATCATAATTAATCGCAACGATAGCCATCAGCATCAACGCGTCTGGGTTTTCGGGAGTCGTCTTTAGAGCTTTTTCGAGGTCCGTTTTGGCTTCGGCATACTTTTCTTTCTGAAGGAGAATGCCCGCTCGATTGATGAGCGCGTCATTCAATTCTGGATCCATCTGAAGGGTATAGTTAAACCAATCCAAAGCCAAATCGTTACTACCCATATTCTTGTGAATAAGGCCCATAGCATTCAAAAGTTTTGGATTCTTCGGGTTCGCTTCTAGTGCCGACGAAAGTACAAATTTAGACACGTCTGGCTTCAAATTTTTCAAGTAAGCCATACTTAGGTGAATATAACCTGGGATAAACTTGTTATTTAATGCCGTTAGATCACGAAAAATTGCGCGCGACTTTTGTTGAAAGCCCCGGCGTTCATTATCTAAACCTTCTAGAAAAAGACGGCAAAACTTCTCTTCATCAGAGTTTTTTTCAGTGACATTTTTTTTGACGATTTTCATTAGGCTATTGAATTCATCGAACTTGCCTTGTTGGAACCGAATAAAAGCCAACTTCACTAAGTCTTCGTTAGCGCCAGTTTTATTGTAAACATCTGCTGTCATCTGAGCGGCTTGCAAACTTATCTCGCCTTCCAAGCTAAATGCGTTCTCAAAATCGTTTTGAATGGGTTTCGCAAACTCTAAGGCAATCGCCTCAGGGCTACCCATCGTCAGGGCCTTTTCGGTAGCTACTTTTTCTTCATATTTAGTCTGGTTTGTCTGACAAGCCATGAGAATCAAGCAACTTAAAATAATGAAATGCTTCATATTAGAAACTCCCTAAACTGTTGTCTTGAAAAAATTCTATCTTCTTATACTTAGGTTTCGTTGCCGATTCTTTTTCTTTCTGCTTTGAAGGCGCGACAACTGGCAACCGAATTTCTAAGGCATGCTGCTCTTTCAGGTATAACGGCGTTACCTTGGTCAGAATCTGAGTGTATTGCTTCATACTCTGGCGCAAACCCATGTCCGCAGTGATGAAGTTCGCAGCATAGTCAATTTCCTGTTGAAAGTTTAGGCTTATTTTAGCTAGTTTTTGGGCTGCTGTCACTCGCAAGCCGGGGACCTTAGAAGATATAACATTCTGTAAATACTTAGAAATTATGCCTTCATAGAGATCGGCCTTTTCCGCAAAGCGACTACGCACGAGATCGATACTTCCCTCGACTTTGATGCGATCAAATTCCGGAAGGTATGCGTCGGCAAGGAGCATACTTGCCGTGGCTCCCAGTTTCGAAAGTGAGGGGTCCAATGCCTTGGCAAGTCCGGCCACCTTTTCCAGCTCGGAAGCAGCGGTTTCAATGCCACTAGTTTTCAAAGTGACTTGACCGGACAGAAGGTGAACGCGAGCTTGCAGCTCGTTATCAAAATTTACGGATTTTATATGGGGAAGAATCGTTTTGGCCTTGGCAACGTCGCCTTCGATCATCAGGCTTTCCCCGGCCTTCAGATAGTAGAGGGAGCTCGATTCCTTATCGAGAGTTGCGGCAAGTAAAAGTGCAACGGCGGCTTTCTTAAAATGACCCTCAGCCATAAAGAGTTGTGCAGCTTTATCGGAAGCCGCAAGGGCACGTTCGTGTTTGGGATAAGCCTTGGCAAAACTCAGTAATTCGTCAGCAGCTTTTTGAAGATCCAGTTTGTGTTCGAATGCCTTTGCTTTCAAATATGCTGCGGAAGCTTTTTCATCATGAGAAGCATTTTGTTGAGTCAAAATCGCGTCGCAAGTTGCGATGGCCTTATCCCATTGAAGTGCACTTCCAAAATAGAAGGCTTGCTGTAGCAAGATCTGCGGCAGTCCACCTGATGAGGGGAAAGTTGCGGACATGTGTTTGAGAACTCCTGCTGCGTCCTCTGTTTTGCCTTGCTTCGCCAGCAGCTGCGCGTATTCAATCGAGGTCTTGACGAGTTCATCGGTAAGACTTTGGCGACGTGCGACCGTTAGGGTTGGCGCATATCGTGTTAAGAATTGTTTTACGGACTGGATAACCTGTGGATGACGACCCAAAGCGTTTTCGGAGCGAACAATTCCGACCATTGATTCATGGAAAAGATTGTCAGGCGGATTCTTATGTAAGACTGAAGTCCAAATTTCTCCTGCGAGTTGATACTGTTCTTCAGAAAAAGCGACTTTGGCCTGCATGCTAAGGGCCAATCGGGTCAGTGACTCGGTATTGCAGGATTTTGCGAACTCCTCTGTAGCTTTATAGATGTCTGCAGCGATGCCTTTGGCCTCGCTCGGTTTATGTTCCTTGTAATAGTGATAGCGATGATAGTCGACAATTAATTTGGTCAAAGTAAGTTTATCCGAAGTGTCTACTCCGGCATCTTTCGGTAATATAACTTTCGCGAGTATCGAGGTTGCTTTTCGGTAATAGTCTCGCTTCGCCCAACACAATGCGTTCGCGATATTTTCTTTCACCGTCGATGTCGAGGTAGGCTCAACACAAGTAGGTTTTTCAGCGACTTCCGTAACGGTGTCAGCAAATGCATTTGTGAATGCGCTGACGAGCATGCAGAAAAAAATGAAACAGCGAATGGTCATAAGTTGACGGCCTTTATATTATTCACAGCCACATGAACTTTATCAGAGAGTTGAGCGGGAAAAAAAATCTCAAAGTTTTTGGGAAGTGGATTATGGAGAAAATAGTGAAAACCCTTTTGCTTAATCTCTGGATTATGCTTGAGAATAACTTCAGGAGTTAGCGGTGTATGCTTCGCGAGTTGATTCAATGAGATACTGTCGCTAAGGCGAATCGATTTCATTCTCGTGGACAAATCGGCCATCTGTGCGACGAGATGATGCTTGTATTTATTAAAGATGCTGTTGGCAGCTAAGAATTCGGCATAGAAGTTTCTGCTGGCAAAGCCGAAAGATCCCGCCTGGTAATTGCGAAGAATCACATCTAAGTCGTTTGATCCGAGCGATTTGACAGCTTTTTGAATGCTGGTAGGACCATGATTATAAGCGGTGATCGCTAATGGCCAGCTTTCTAGTCGGTCGTGGGTTTCTTTTAGGAACTTCGCCGCCGCGCGGGTCGCTTTGTAAGGCGAGAATCTCTCATCAATATAGGAATCAACTTGCATATAGGACTTTGCAGTCTCAGGCATAAACTGCCACATGCCTTGGGCGCCCACTTTGGATTCAGCCTTTATATTGAACATTGATTCAATGAACGGAATTCGGGTCAATTCAATGGGAACATCGTGAGCGATAAAAACCTGTTCCATATGCGGAAGATACTGCATTGCCCTGAAGAGAGCTGTGCGAAATTCCTTAGCCATTCCAAACTGAATGCGAATGACTGATTTACCATTCATGAGGTTATCGAAAGCTTCAGTGTTTCGCTGATAAGAGTTGTATATGCGTTGTTCGAT
>JBGSKV010000011.1:0-2333 GCA_041740975.1 Oligoflexales bacterium
TAGTTAACACTTGAACAGTACTGACGAACATAAGGATCGTGACCCCAGCGATTCTGACAGAATTGTGCGTCACAAGTCGTCGATGGTTGAACCTGAATTGCAAATCGACGCTGTCCACCTTGAAACAATCCGCAAGCTCGAGAATTATTAAAGTTCGTTTCAGTGCAAGTGCATCCAGCGGCACCCGGCGCCGTGCTCCCTAGTGCGGGGTCCGGCTTAAACTTAACGTCATTGCCACATTCAGTCGTAAAGGCTTCAAAGAAATGCATGTAGCAGGAAGTTATGTCACACTTGACGCCTTCTTTGACCTCCAAGTATTTGATCGGATATTTCTCACCAGGTTTATAAATCATACAGTAGTTTTTGCCTTGGAAGGGAACGTCCGCGCACATACATTTCGGCAAAGCCGTTCCAATGATGTTTCCAGCGGATGGTCCATTCGATGTGACCGTAGCATCCTGATAAAAGAACCACTTTTCAGGGCATTTCACGTCACCTTCTGCGTAGCTGCCATCACGACAGATACAAGGACCATTCTCCGTTTTGGTAACCCCACCTTTGGCAAAACAAGTTGGGTTTATTGTTTTGAAATCTTCTTGGCAGTTCACTTCCGGAGGCAAGCTGAATGTCAGTTTGCCGTGGTAGCATTTGCAAGCGCGTGAAGATACCTCTTGAATGCCTAATCGATCAGAACATCCTTTGTTTTTCTCCGAGAAAAGCTGATAACAGGTCTTTGCGCCATTGATGTCGATCATCTCACCGTGCTCACAAAAGCACGCATCTTTGTCATCCCATTTTTTAGCAATGCCACCTTTTGCAAAACACTTAGGATATGTTTCTTTAATATGCTGTGAGCAAGTTTTGCCTTTTATCACATTTCCGTCTTCACAAACACAATGACCAGCCAGCATCTCACCGCCATTGGCAAGACAAGAGGCGACGGGGTCGACTATGGCTTCACCAACTTGAGTATCTGTAAAAGGAGCTTCTAGCAACGCCGCTATTTGTTCATCTTCCGTGCGAACTTTGCATGAAAATACGATAGCCAATGATAGTGCCAGTAGACCAACTTTATGCATCATTTTTTGCCTCATTTTGCAACTTCAGCTTTGTCGATTTGGATGAAGAATTTATTGATTGAGGATTGCACGAACCCACGTACATAAAAAATTTGGTACTTAGGAACACCGGGCGATGCAAAATTGCCCGACGTGTGCGTTAACTTGACGAAATAACCTTCGCCATCTTTAAAGGTCACAGCCATTTCGGTACCGACTTGATTCTGTCCAATTTTGAGAACGGCCATAAGAAAATTAGCCCACAGACTTGCGGCTTCAGAATCCGCGGCCGTTAGGTAACTCGCGACCACGCCTTTATCATCGTACAATGCGGGACCACGCTCCGATCCTAAGCCAACTTTCGTGAATGGCTTTTGATCGCTCTTCGAAAACCAAAGCGCGGCTGGACCCGCACCCATATCCGGCCAAACTTTATAGATGGACTGAAATGGACTGATTTGTGTCTTAAGAAATGTCACGAGACTGTAGTAAATAATTTCGTTTACTTCGACCGTGCGAGCTGGAGTGAAAACCACCGCCTGCGCTTTAACAGTTGGCAGTATTGGCGCCTTCGTTTCATTATGCTGAATGACAACCTGACTACCCACTACATCAGCAGCAAAGCAACGCGGATCGAATCGCACTGGATTTTCCTGACCGAATCCCATCAAACCCTGATCGCGGAGGCTCCGGGCTGAAGGGTCAAGATACATGTTCTCATCAGTAAATAAGCCATTGATCAGCTTGACACGTTCTTGGTTCGATTGTTTGGTTTTGGCTGTCGCGCCATCCGTAGATAAGATTGCTACTTTGTTTTCGCTCAAGCTCTGAAAGAAGATAGAATAAATACCCTGAAGTTCATTAGTATTTTCAAAAAATTTCGCGTCGACACTTTCACTACCTTCGCGTTTGCAGCTATTGCGCGTCTCTTGAATATCGCCTTCAACCGTTATGGTCGCCATATCACATTCAGACCGACAAACTTGTTGAGATTCGCCATCTCCAACGACCCAGTACAGGTGTGCCGACTTTCCGTCTCTTACCAAAATATCATCTTTAATTTCGGCTGTTTCCGTCATGGACTTACAAGCCAACAAGCCGAAACTTAGTAGTAAAAAATAAACCGCCGACTTACTTAACATATGACCCCCAACACCCAAACAACCAGAAGAAATGCCCAAATTCACGCATAGTTTATTGATAATGATAGGACGCCACAAAAGGTATTGTCTAGCGCGAGTGTGGGTGCGCGGAAAAAATCCTTGGTGGGGATGT
>JBGSKV010000012.1:0-11175 GCA_041740975.1 Oligoflexales bacterium
TCTGCGAAGACTGGGGTCGATAGTAAAACCGCCGCTAGTAACAAATTACGTTTCATAATGGATTCTCCTTAAATTGAGCTATACTGCAGCTTTCATACCGCCGTTCTCAGGAGAGTGTCAATGGGTTCAGTTTATCATCGAAAGAGACGCTCAGGATGACAGGCCGTTATCGTTCTGAGGCTTTTTTTATTTCTTCTGACATTCGGCCCGTGAGTATATAGAAGGCCATTTTGAAATCTGCGTAGAACGACCATTTTGGATAGGTAAAGGTGGCAGGACGGTTTTTTTCTATGCGAAAATGTGCAAACCATGCAAAGCCATAGCCGAACACTAGTGCTGCGAGAAGCCAAAGGAAATCCCATTCAATCCACGCTCCACTAAAATAGCGCCAAATTGAAAACACTAACAATAATAGCCCTCCCATCGTCCCTATGAGATGAAGAGTGCGAGTGAGAGGTTGACTGTGTTCACGCACATAGTGAGGCCAGAATTCTTCAAAGCTTTTAAAGACTGGAACATTCGCCATATCTATTTCCTAAGCCTTATCGTGAGTCGAAGTGCGCTAAAATCATTCTCAACTCCTTGAGAAATCTCAAAAGCATTCGCAAGCGACTGAGGTTGATGGTTGTGAACCCAAAGAGTGGTTGAGTCGAATTTTTGCATTTTTTTCGTCGATTGATTTGTAACCCAATACAAAACTTCGTAGGCACTTTGTCCGAATTGCGTGCGATTGTAGAAAGTGACTGCGAGATGGACTAAAAATACTTTTTTCTTAGCTCCCACCTGGCAAATGACACTCCAATCGTATGGCTCTAATGATAACTGATGTTCGCAGGAGTAAGCGGACCACGGTTCATTGAGTTCCTGATAAACGAACGTCAGCATGCCGGGCTGTATGACATCTGCCTTTAAACTTTGCGCGAATCCAAAGCACAGTAAAAATATTAGACTCGACTTCAATTGAGAAAGCTTGGTCATGTTCGCGTCCTTGCAAAGCGGAGATATGAGGCTTCCCCGATGACGATGTGGTTTATGATCTGCTTTCTATATTATCAGACGGTTAGCACGGCTCATAATCGCACTGACTAAAAAATAGTCTGGAATTTTAAGGAGAATGAACCTCTCTACAAGAATGACGTTGACGTCTAGTGCGCCAATCATAAGAATGCCTCTCGCCTATTTGGAGCAGGCCTTTTTTGGAGTGAAAAACCATGGAAATAATTAAAGAATTTAAAGAATTCGCTATGAAGGGCAACGTTGTCGACATAGCCGTTGGTATGATTATTGGAGCGGCTTTCGGCAAAATTGTTACAGCTTTGGTCGCCAATGTTGTCACACCTCCGCTGGGCCTGCTGATAGGTGGCGTCGACTTTAAGAATCTTAGCTTCACTTTGAAAGAAGCGGTGGGCGATGCCCCGGCCGTCGAACTGCAATATGGCGTCTTCTTGCAGAGTGTTTTTGACTTTGTCATCGTCGCTTTCGCAATTTTCGTTGTTATTAAAGCTATAAATGCTATGAAGAGGAAACGGGCTCAGGCTCCGGCCGCTCCAGCTGCACCTACGAAAGAGGAAGTGCTTCTAACGGAAATACGCGATGCAATCCGTAGTAGCCGTTAGATCGTAAGTTTTTTTGTGCCACCTTGGCGGAATTGGTAGACGCAGTGGATTCAAAATCCACCGTTCGCAAGGACATCCCGGTTCGATTCCGGGAGGTGGTACTCTTCAAAAACTCATTCAGAAAAGAAACTGCAAGTCTTCAGAAGAGCTGTTGAAAGGTGGAAGGTAGTTACAAACTCCACTAATTGCGATATGCCTATGCCATTCATTTGTCGATAAAAATGCAAAATATCATGGGGAGTTAGGTATGAAAAAAATTTGGAGCGCGCTTGCCGCCGCCGCGATTTTAGCTGTCAGTTTACCGGTCTCAGCGGGTTCAGGACCATTCACCGTTGATGAATTGCACGCTGCTGCCAAAATAGCTACCGACACATTTAAAAATGAATACACAGAACACATGCACAAGTCGATTTATGCAATTAAAAGCGCAGTTGGTAAAGACGGCGGTAGCATAAAAATTTATTACAAACATAATAACGAAGCTCAAAGCATAGAATATTTTTGTCATTATCATCACAAAAGTGAAATAGATTGCCATGAACACTAATTTTTTGACTCATCGATTTTTATTTTTGGCTCTTTACTTGTTGCCGCTTGGTTGTAGCAGTGACGATCCCAAACCAGACGTCGTGAAGGCAGAACCGGTCCCACAAGAAGATCCCACTCCTCCAGCTGATACAGATCTCACCGATGGTTCGACCGGCGACTACTCAGTCGACCACCTCCTGATGACGGCGGAAAAAGCGACTCGACGATATACCCGTTTGGCGATCGCCAACTCCGTTTATGAAGGCGTCAAGACTTGGAAGACTTCTGACTACGTATGGGCAAAGCTGACATACTTGGCCCCTGCGTCTGATGGTGAATCAATGGAAAAATCCTATCTCTATCTTGCCTGTCATTTTCATGGAACGGAACTAGGATGTCACAAAAAAGATGATGCGGGATCTGAAGAACCAGACGATCTATAGGAGGAGAATGACGTGAGAAGATTATGGGTTGTCATGTGTGTTTTGAGTTTGGGTCTAGCGGCATGCGGTGGCGACAAGACAGCTAATCCTACCGAAGATACCAAAAGTTGGCAAAACCGTTCCTACAAAATTTTGAATGAAGGTTCCTTTTCGCTAACGGACCAAGCGTTGGTCGGCAATGCTTCTATCTTGTTTACGCAGCCTCTTGGGCATATTGACTCCAATAAAAATTTTAAAGTGGGTTTTTTACTTTTGGACCAAGGAAGCGTCGAATTACGATCATTTACAAACACAAAACTCGATCAAGGCGTGACTCTACGATTTTCACGCACTGGCGATAATCTATATTTGACTCTTATTGCCGGAAAGTCAGAAACTTCGCCGAGATTACTGTCCGGCATAAATGCCGATGGATATGTCGTTCTTTCCGTGGATGTGCATAACAGCGAATCGCCAACCCATATCCTAGTGTGGGAGCCGAACATTACGAATGCTACCGATGACAATGCCCTTTTTAATTCTGATGCCGACGCGACCACTCCAGGGCGAGGCGTTGGGCAGTTTTGGGGCCTCGTTTTGAACAATGCGACGGTAAATTTATTAGACGTAACCAAAGCACGTTTTGGGCATTAAATTTCTATCCGAAATGTTGAAATATTGGATTTAACGGATCGGACGAGAGCGCAGGAATAGACACATGCAAACCGAATTCGATCAGCTCAGTGCCGTCAAAGATTACTATGGCAAAGTCCTGCAATCTAAAGCTGACTTAAAAACAACCGCTTGCTGCGCGGCCGAAAGTTTGCCAGCCCATTTGCGCAAAATAGCCGGCCAACTCCACGAAGAAGTCACAAGCAAATTTTATGGTTGTGGCATTCCGATACCTCCAAGCTTAGATGGCTGCACTGTGCTCGACCTGGGCTGTGGAACTGGTCGCGATTGTTTTATATTGTCAAAACTCGTGGGTTCCGAAGGCCACGTCATCGGCGTTGATATGACGGACGCACAGCTGGACGTTGCCCATCGGCACCTTGCTCAACACACAAAAGACTTCGGATATACGCAGCCGAATATTCGGTTCGTGCGTGGATTTATTGAAGACTTGAAGTCCCTGGATATTGCCGACAATTCTATCGATGTGGTTGTCAGTAACTGCGTCATCAATCTTTCTCCCGCCAAAGACCGCGTTTTTGCCGAAATTTTTCGCGTACTCAAACCGGGCGGCGAGCTTTATTTTTCCGATGTGTTTTGCGATCGCCGCTTGCCCATCGCGGCTCGTGATGATGCTGTCTTACTTGGCGAGTGTCTGGGCGGAGCCATGTACACAGAAGACTTTCGTAGACTGATGGCCGAAGTCGGATGTAAGGATCATCGCACAGTTAGCTCAACTCCGATTTCTATAACCGATGTAGCCATTCAAAATAAAATTGGCCAAGCCAAGTTCTATAGCCTCACCATTCGCGCTTTTAAACTTCCGTTGGAAGATCGATGTGAAGACTACGGACAAGTCGCTTACTACCGAGGTGGGCACGAAGAATCTCATCAAGGTTTTCTGCTCGATGACCATCACTTTTTTGAACTCAATCGCCCCATGCTCGTATGCTCAAATACCGCTGATATGGTGCAAAAAACGCGGTATGCTAAGTATTTTGAAGTCATAGGCCATCAAGAAACGCATTTCGGACTCTTTGATTGCGGACCGTCGCCCGCAGATTCGGTAAATTCGCCGGCGGGAGCATGCTGCTGATGCCATCTTTCTCACAAATTCTTTTGGAGAAAAACTGCGTTCCTGAACGCGAACCCACCTCCACTCTTCAAGTGAACGTCGGCAAACTTTGTAATCAAACGTGTAGGCATTGCCACGTCGATGCGGGACCGCATAAAAAAAGAGAGAATATGGGGCTCGAGACGGTCCACCGTATTCTCGAACTTATCGAGAAGTCTCCATCCATAAAAAAAATCGATATCACGGGTGGCGCTCCGGAACTGAATGCACATTTTCGTTTATTAGTGCGAGAATCTAGAAAACGGGGACTCGAAGTGATAGACCGTTGCAATTTGACAGTTTTGTTTGTCGAAGGCCAGGAAGACACGGCAGAATTTTTGGCGGAACAGGGTGTTCATGTGATTGCATCACTCCCTTGCTACACCTCGGGGAATGTCGATTTACAGCGTGGCGACGGCGTCTTCGCACAGAGTATCCGCGCGCTTCAAAAGCTTAATTCTTTGGGTTATGCTCAAAGCGCAACGCATGGTTATGGTAAGAATGGAAAGCTAGAACTCGATCTCGTCTACAACCCCATTGGGCCGACTTTGCCCCCCGCCTCCGACCAATTAGAAAAAGACTATAAACTAAAACTCAAAGCCGATTTTGATATCGACTTCAATCAGCTTTATACCATTACGAATATGCCCATCAAAAGATTTTTGGTTGATCTGAAGCGGCAGAATTCATTGCAATCCTACATGTCTCTCCTATGCGAGAATTTTAATGTCGCGGCCGTTAGCAAACTTATGTGCCGAACCCACCTTTCCATTAGCTGGGATGGCAAGATTTACGATTGCGATTTTAACCAAATGCTCGATATGCCAGTCGAGAATCAATCCACAATTTTTACCATTCAAAGTTTTGATGACGTTAAAAAGACATCTATTCAATTTGCAGAGCATTGCTTTGGCTGCACCGCAGGCGCTGGCAGCTCCTGCACAGGGAGCTTAGTTCCTGCCAATGGCTAAGATTTCCTTTATCATCCCGATTGGGCCCGAGGAAATTGCTTGGCAATCTTTATGGAAGGATTTGGTCCATCTGGATGGTGGCTGCCAAATTATACTAAGCGCCACTAAGGCACCCTTACCCGAACAACAAAATCTCATGGATAAACGCGCGAAGACTTCAAAAGCACTATGGCTTATGGGAACCGCAGGACGGGCCAAACAGCTGAATGCAGGCGCCGAACAAGCTACCAGTGACTGGCTTTGCTTCCTTCACGCTGATAGCCGGCTAACTCGGGATAGTTTAACAAAGCTTCAAACATTGCTAGCGAGTGGAAGTCAGGATTCGCTCTATTATTTTAATTTAAACTTTAGAGATGGTTCTCAAAAATTTTTGCTATTGAACACTTGGGGCACCCGTTTACGTAATCGAACATGGGGAGTTCCGTATGGCGATCAAGGACTGACGATTCACAGAAAAAGTTTTGAGAATCTGGGTGGGTTCAATGAAACTATTTTGAGTGGCGAAGATCACGAGTTTGTTTGGCGCGCATTGGCTCGCGGATACAAACTCACTCCCATAGGCGCCCCTATACAAACGAGTGCTCGAAAATACGACCAGCAAGGATGGGTTTTGACAACTCTTAGACATAACCTCCTTGGCTGTTTTCAAGCATGGCAATTTGGTTGGAAGCCACGACTGCAAAAATTATCGCGAGGCCAAAAACCGTCATGACAAATGCTATTGCTATTTTTGTCAAAACGACCGCACTCAGCCCCGTGAAAACGCGTTTAGCAAGTACGATAGGTGTAGAGAAAGCTCACGAGTTTTATCAGCTGTCCATCGACGCGATGACTTCCCTTCTCCACGATTTGCAAAGATCAGATAAAAGCTGGCAGGGGTACTTTGCGGTCGCTGAAAATGGCGCAGAGTCGCATTGGACTGGTTTGCCAACTCTTTCACAAGGTGATGGTGAACTTGGAGATCGACTCCACTTTGTTTGCCATGCTCTCCTGCAAACACATTCCAAAGTCTTTTTGGTGGGGGCTGATAGTCCTCAGATGGGAACGATTCATCTGACGGAAGCACTGTCGGCGCTAGACAATAATGACTGCGTGATGATTCCGGCTTACGATGGTGGTTTTACACTGCTTGGCTCGAAACGTATGATCCCACGTGATGTTTGGCAAGGCGTGGAGTATTCTACTTCGCGTACAGGTTCCGACCTTGTAGAAAGCTTGCTAAAGTCGTTTAAAGTAAAAATATTGGCCCCCATGACTGATGTTGATTTGGAAGACGATTTTGCCAAGTTGAGAGTAGAACTGGCTAACTCGCCACAGTTAACGGAGTCACAAAAAAAGTTAAAACTTTGGTTGGATGGGAACGCACATTAATGAGCGACTGGAGCCGTCTTGTCACTAAGTCTTTTGCTACGAAATGATCGAATCGTTAAAGCTTTCTCGATTGGCTGAGTCAAGTTTGACGACTGGACGACCATCCCCAACTTTAAAATCTCATTGACCACAAGTGGCGCTGCCGTGACGTCTATCAACCTCACAGCTTCATCACCTGGTTCAATGGGATCAATTTTTGTACTTCCCGCAGCCAGACTCATTTGCCTGCCCGATAAACTTCGAAATTGCAGATCGATAGGCTGAGAGGAAACTTTTCCAGTGTTGCGAATGTAGACTTTGATCTTGGCATTCTCGCCAGGCTCCAAAGCTCCGTCATTTTCTTTACTTTCATTGACAAGGTCGTAGTCAAAATCCAGTTTCGGACGATCTTTGTCGGCTACGGGAACCGAAAAATGCCAGGACTGTTTTGCCAGAGGCATCGCGCCGAGGGTGACGCCAACGGTAAAATTTACATTTTCAATGCCAATATTTTCCGGAATTCTAACTTGAAAAACGCCCGTCTTTGCTTCTTTAGTGTTAATCTTTCCCACCAAAATTTCCTTGGTCGATATTTGATCAACATCTGATCGCAAGAACACAGAAATTTGATTTGAGTCTTGGCGTCCAGCATTCGTCAGTCGCCAGGGAATCTGCATATTAGACCCTTTATAAGCCTGCAGATTGGTTTTGGAAATGCGGAAACTAAGCACGGGAGTCGGCTTTAAATGAGGACTCTCGGACCAATCCAAGCCGAAGGTCGTATCCATCCAACCTTTGACTTTAGTGTTGTGAGTTTGCAAGAATTCACTCAGCTCACCGGAAGCCAAAGCAATCCAATGGGAGGCATGATTCATACCTTCTTCGATTGGCATCGTGTAATGCTGACTAATCTTATTCAGAATAATTTTTGCAGCCTGAATATCCACATCAACTGCCTTAAAATCACTAAACGCGTCTTCGGTTTTTTCGTCTACTAAATGAAACGCGCGAAAAGGAGTTAAGAGAACGGGGGTGTTCACCGGCGACTGCGTGCGACTCTCGAGACGATGAGCCAGAAACTCTTCATTGCGATACCGTGAACGTCCGAACAAATTGACATTGGCATGGCGCTGAACTACGGGCTGCAACCAAACATCTGGATAAATGCCGACATTCTGAATCGCTCTGCCACTAGGCGTGTAGTAACGGGCTATCGTTAGTTTCAAAGCCCGTTCCGCTGGAAGTTCAAACACTGTTTGCACGGAGCCTTTACCAAAGCTCGGTTCACCAATGACGATAGCGCGATCATGATCTTGTAAAGCACCCGCGACAATCTCGCTGGCCGAAGCGGAATCTTTGTCGATAAAGACAAACACTGGCAGGTCAAGCTGAGCATAATTTCTCCCTGCATTCTCAACTTCCGTGCGACGCCCTCTGGTACTCACGATGACACCGTCATCTAAAAAGAGATCGGCTACTTCGACAGCCTGATCAAGTAGTCCTCCCGGGTTAGAGCGAAGATCTATAGAAATGCCCTTAAGCTTTTTGCCAATCTTTGAGATGGTACCATTCACTGCAGTCAGAATTTCACGGGTCGTGCGAGCTGAAAAATTATCAATTTTTAGATTTAAAAGAAAGCCATTTGAATCAACTGCGTGTAAAGATGATTCGACAGAATTGACATTGATGACACGGCGACTGAGTTGAACGGTCTGAGGTGCATATTGTCCGGGTCTAAGTACAGAAAGCTTAACTTCCGTCCCTGGCTCACCACGCATATATTCGACTAATTCATCTAAACTTTGACCAAAGGTATCGACGCCATCGATGTCCAATATCTTATCGTGACGCTTGAGATTCGCCTTTTCAGCCGGACTACCGGCGATGGGTCTGATGATTGTTAGTGAACTCTCATGCGTACCAACCAAAATCCCCAAACCACCAAACGAACCTTCCGTACCTTGCTTGAGTTCGCGGTAAATCTCGCGATCCAGTAAGGAACTGTGAGCGTCAAGTGATTCAAGAATGTAATTTACGATTTCAATGGCGCCCGGACTGACTTCCGTGAGTTTCTGATTGTCGTTTCCACCGGTCGGCTTACCATCTATAAATTGCGCAATCCGCGTGATGATATCTACGAGATTGGCATAATCTGTCGGATCATCTAAGGAGAAACTTTGTTTCTTGGCTCCATCCGTCAAATGCAGAAGTCGCTTTTCCTTATCAACATCCACAATCATATGCGTGCGCTCTTTAAGTGACGATACGACCGTATCAAGAATATTCTTCGGCGAGACTCGTTCGACATCGACATAATACGACTGCACAATCGACAAAATGGAGTCGATCATAAGATAATTGGCAATGTTTACGGAATCTTTTGAAAGCTGTGCGATCTGAGCCCGATCAATATTGCGGGCCGCCAAAGGTAGCGAGCTAAAATCAGAGACCAATAAAAATCGTAAACAAAGCGCCGCGAGCGCACCTGCAACACAAGGCAACCAAAGCCATAAAATTTTAGCTTTTCTATCCATTATTCCGCTCATTAGGCATGAGGCCCTATCGACACGGACATGGCTTTTGTTGAGCGCCGAACTTCAAAAACTGGCCAGGTGGCCTTTTGAATCTCAAGAAAAGGGGTTCTTAAGCGACTTATAAAGCTCTGAAAGGGTTGACTATTTCGGTGGTCATTGTGGTTTTTTAATAATATTTCTCAACTTCTTAAAAAACATGCCGATTCTATAAGAGAAACTAGAGAGTTGCAGTCAGCGGAAGGTGCGACGTCACTAAGTGAAGGCTTTTGCATGGTTTCCTTGTTTAGCAAATTTTTCGCAGTTCTAGGGTTGGCGCTTTTATTATTCCCAGTTCAATCTTGGGGATTGTCAGTAGCCGAGCGGCAGTTAGAAGAAGCTGTTTGGATAGGACCTGACTATGAACTCAGTAAAGCGATAAACGACATAGGCGAGCGCATCCGCGTGAATCCATATTCCGCTTTCGATCATTATTTACTGTCACAAGCATATCTACGCCTGTTCAATACCGAACCGACTAACTTATCACTCATTCAAAAAGCCAACGATCTTGCACAGCAATCGATTGAACTCAATCCAAGCGCTGACTACGGAACGGTGGCTTTGGCCAACATGCTTTCTTTTATGGGGCAGCCGGTTCGCGGCATCAAGTATATTGGCGAAACCATGAAAGCCAAGATGCACAAGAATAGCTGGCGTATTTACTTTATGTTGGGACAATTGAACGCCGAAATGAACAGCACCGAGACTCAACTCCTTTTCTACAAAAAGGCTTTGGTACAACCAGAAGCTCCTCGAGAAATTATTGTTCCGTTTGTCATTGAAAAACTGAAAGTGGCATATGGTCAAGATGAACTGACTCGACAACTTTTGACTTGGAATGATTTACATCCTAGCTATCACTTCGTACAGGAAATTGCAGTTTCCTATGCAACTTCGAAAAAGTACCTAGCATCAGACAAGATGTTCAAAAAAATTAATTCCGAGTCGCACCGAAGCGTGGCTTCTCTAACCAATCATGCTATTTTGCTTTATCAGAACCTGAATCGCCCCAATGAAGCACTCATATCCTTAAATAAAGCCAAATCCATGCTCGCGAAGGGCGACACTTATCGTCAAACAATCGTGGATCTTCACGTTGCCGCGGCATATCTTCGCACTAACCAACCGAATAAAGCCGAAGATATTTACCATGATTTATTAGTTAAAAATAATTTACAAGAAGACCTTTTTGTCTTAGTAAAGAATTCTTATTTGGATGTCAAGGGTCTGGGCGGCTATCTGAAATTATTGAATCAGTTAAGCCATGAAGTGGGTAGCGCTACCCTCTATGAGGACATAGGTCGCGTTTCCGATACACTCAATCAAAATGTTGCAGCTGTGGATGCTTTTCGCAAATCGATTCTTTTGAACCCAAAATCGGGCGAACTTTATAACTTACTTGGTTTGAGTCTTTACAAAATTAAGGATTACCAAGACGCACTTAGGCAATTTGATATCGCTACCAAAATATCCCCAACCAGTTCTTCGGCCCACTACAATAAGGCCTGCATGCTATCCATCCTTCGCCGCACGGACGAAGCGGTAGCGGCGCTGGAAAACGCCTTGATTTTGGATCCCAATTTGAAGGGCAGCGCCTCGCAGGACGGCGACTTGGCGAATATTCGCGGTACCACGAAGTTTCAGAAGATTATTGCTCCTACTGTCGTTGCACACTAAGAGTCGGCCGCTCCGCGGCCGGATATCAGAATAAGCTCCGCCTTTCACACTCACAGTTTTCATTTCTATGTTTGATTGGTCCGGTTCTCCCGGCTTAAATTTGTCTGGGCGGTGTCGGCTGATGCAGCCTCAATGCCCAGCCAAATTTAAGCCGGCTCAACCGTCCCAGCCAACCATCGGGTAAAAACTGTGACAGCGAGGCTCCGCTCTCGAGTGCGTTCCCGCACGAGTTGCCTCCGCAACGGTTGCTCG
>JBGSKV010000013.1:0-3755 GCA_041740975.1 Oligoflexales bacterium
GGGCAAGAGTTTAAATTTGTTTTTGTCTAATGTGGTTTTGTAAACATGATGACGTTCGCGAAGTTTGCGAAGCACGCCTTTGTAAGCGAGTTCGATGATTTGTGTGCGAATTTTGTAACGCATGGGTGAGCCGGACATAAGTTTGGCGCAATCCTCGTCGGGCTGAAAAATCAAAAAGTCGACGTTAGGATAGATTTCGGTAACGTGACGAAGGGTCTGATCGAATCGACTGGCGACTAAGGCTTTGATAGTTTGAATCACATTAAATACACCACCTCTTTGGTCATTGCCCCCCGCTTCCATACTGATACTCGGACGCATGGGATCAATAATAAAACAAAGTTTACAGTTTCTTTCGATCACAAACTCAAGATTGCAAGTCTTGGTGATTTGACCGTCGACATACCAGCGTCCATCGATAACGCAAGGTACAAAAAATGGTGGAAGGGAGCACGACGCGCGAATCGCCTTGGCAATTTCAAGATCGTCATGCGGAGCAAGCCCAAAAACCACATGTTCGAAACTATCTTGATCTGTGGCGCCAATGTACAGTTCGGTTTTGAGATCGCCAAATTTCTTGCCTGATCCAGAGCGCTCCAATGCATTTTCAATATAAGACTGCAACCCGTCCCCTTTGAAAAACCCCGTTGGGATGCTGCGCATCGACTTGCGGATCCATGCTGTGGGGTTAATGGAATCTAAATTGAGGCCTTCTCTCAACCAGCGCTTACCGATTTCGACGGCCGCGATGTCGTAAAGGCGTCCACCCGAAAGCGTCTCGAAAACCTCGGAGTCCCCTTGCAAAGATCTTAGGACTTCATCGGTAGGAATGCGCGCCGCCAATATGGTTCCGGCTAAAGAGCCACTGCTGATCCCGGAAACGACGTCGCAGTTGTAGAGATTGCGCTTGCCAAGGGCCGCATTGATGGCTGTGATTGCGCCCAACTGATAAAGGAAGCCTTCGATTCCGCCGCCGCTAAGGGCGACGCCTGTTCTAGACTTTGATTTGTTATTGGCAAGAAGCAACCGTCGAATCCACAAAATCACCTGACTGGTGCGCGCCGGATTCACCATGACATCGCGCAAATTGTATCGGCCGAGTTCAAAGAGGTCGTGGGTGTTTTGCTGACTGCTTGTTATCGCAACCACTCGGCTAAATGGAAATAAGAACTCCGGTCCCCATTTTTCGCTCAACTTATAAACGTCATCACGAAGTTGTTTCAAGGCTTGCGATGCCCGCGCATTGCCGTTGCGCTCGTCGTAAATAAGTAAGTCGACAGTTGTATATTTGAGCTGCGGCGTCACTGCGTCGATGTCATCAATAAGATCGATGCGTAGATCGACATCGCCTAGGAAACGATGATTAAACTCGAAACTTTGCTTGGCGACCGAATTCGGATCCACAATCGGCTCGGCTTGCATTTTTACTAAGGTTCTTGCAATCGCTTCCAGCTGCGCCGGGGACGCAAGATACAAAAGATTTTTTCGCAACAGTATTACCTCTGTTTTTTATGGAAGGCTTTCATTCGTTTCAAAAGCGTAGCCCCATTGACATAACCGGCAACCGCTTCTTTTTGAGCCAAACTACCCGACGACGGCACCATTATCAGTGTCGGTAAACTCGAGAGTTCGTAGCGTTCGGTAATATCATCATTCACATCGTTGACTTCTGTCAGGTCAAACTTCAAAATAATCCAATTTGCTTTCAACTCTTCTATGACGGCTGGCTCAGCAAATGTCGTCACGTCCATTTTCTTGCATGCTTCGCACCACTCCGCCCAACCGTCCACAAGTATCGGCTTATTTTCCTTCAGCGCCATGTCCAACGCCAGTGATTCATCTTTGTACCAAACCAGTCCGGCCGCTTTCACGGCTTCTTTTCCCGCTACATACTCGTAGCGGATAAAACTAAAAATTGCCAAAGCAATCAACATCGGCGGTATGATTTGCAAGACTTTATTGTTGTGTAATTTTTCATTAAAAAGAATAACTGCTAGCCCGATCAGACCTAACGGAAGTGTGACTAGGAAGACCGGATACCAGACGTGATTCATAGACTCTAAAAAACTGTAAAACGGAATGCGCAAATAATACAGGCCAAGCGCGAACATCACGCCTGCAAAGAGAAGTTTGACGCCAAGTTGAACTTGCGGTGGGGCTTTGATTCTTTGAACTTTCGCAGAGGCTCCACCAAGGAAAACATAGGGTATCGCAAATCCTAAGCTATAAATAAACATCAAAAAAGACCCGCGTACTAACTCGCCACTTTCGGCAGTGATGGCAAGAAGTACAGCCAAAATCGGACCTGTACAGGGAGCGGCGACAAGACCGGCGCCCGAACCCATTAAGAACGCATTCTTCAAAGATGGATTGCCGGCACCAAATCTGTTGCCGAGAAGTTGAAGCTTCGAGAGATTGCCGAACCCTAGCATGGTGATGCCGAACAAAAACATCATCACGGCGAAAAATAAGTTGAACCACTTGTTGGCGAGCAATGCACCGAAGAATCCGCCCGTCGAGGCGGCGATGATACCGAGAAGCGTATAAGTGACGAGGATCCCGCCCGCATAAGCTGTGGCGGCATGATAGGGAGATTTGTGCTGGCCTGAAAGGATGCGCATCGTAATCGGGATCATCGGAAAAACACACGGTGTTAGGTTTGTTAAAATGCCGCCCAAGAATACGATCAGTAAAATAAGCCAGAAAGACTTTGAATCCTTGAGTTTTTGTGCGAGGCGAGACTCGAAGTCTTCGCTCTCGTCGGTATTGATTCCGAGATCGTTACCGGTGCTTTCACCTATCGACGCATCCGTTTGCGAAGCGATCAATGCGGATCCGGAAACCAATTGGATGCTCAGTTTTTGCGTGTATGGAAACAAGCAAATTTGTTCGGTGCAGGCAATATACCTAATGGAAATGCCAAAATTCTGTGGAGCCTGAGTAGTAGAGTCGGTCGGCTTAAATGTAAATATAAACTCGCCTTCCTTATATACGTACGTTGGTTCCTTGGTGACTGGATCCGTAATCTCCACAGTGCCGGGATCTTTTAGAGATTCGAGTTGATAGCCTTGTTCGTTCGTCACTGTTGTTTTGTGTTTATAGAGACTGAAACCTTGGTTCGTCGTGAGATATACAATCGCATTGACTTTACCATCAGCGTCGACTGTGGCCGCGGCAATGTTCCAGTGGATGACGTCAGGGGCTTTGATGTCTTTGGGCGCATCAGCTTCTGCCGACGCGATGGGAGGGTGTGCGACGGGAAGTGACAAAAGGAGTGAGAGCGTAAGACCTCGAACGGCTGTCCAAAGAAGTGCGCGCATATGGTTTTAACTCCCTAATTTTAATGATGAAGCCGATTACTATTCTATCAGACTTGTAAGGTCGCGTCATGGCTAGCATTGGCCATGCACAATGTTTACGCTTGACGTATCGGCACAGGACCTATTAAACAATACCCACCACGTAAGCCGCTGTTTTTCTAAGATTTAAGGGATAGGTATGTCAAAAGTTTTATCTAATCGACTCACGAAAGCAAACCCGAAGAACTCAAAGTTCGTAAAGGGTGATGAAGTTATCGTAACAGCTGGTAATGGTCGCGCTGTCGGACAAACCGGAAAAATTGAACGTATCGATGTCAAACGCAATCGCGTTTACGTCAGTGGATATAACCTTCGCAAAAAACATTCGCGCGTCGATATGCAAAACCAATCGGGTGGCATTATCGACAAACTTATGCCGATCCATATTAGCAATAT
>JBGSKV010000014.1:0-6877 GCA_041740975.1 Oligoflexales bacterium
TTGTGAGCGCAGGACGCGCGAACACCAGCGCAGCCTGGGCAGGAGCTCTGGTACAAATAAAAATCCCGGTGGCTATTCAGGCAAGCGTACCCTCTGGAGACAGTGCTGAGAAGTTTCCACCACCAACTTCGTAAAAAACAAAAGCTCCGCCTGTGAAAGGCGGAGCAAATTTAGATATCCGGCCGCGGAGCGGCCGTTCAATAATCTATAATTAATTTGGGCTTAAACGCCCTACTAATTGGATATTATGGGCGCGCTCGATCGTAATCTTATCGCCGAATTCTATATCGATCGAATGCCGCTGTCCGTCGAAGGCCAGTATTGCCTGTGCCGATCGATTAAATATCGTAAACAGAGTGTTATCCGGATCAAAAGTTCCGCGGCCTAATTCATCTTTTTTGGCCATAGCCGCCATCGACTGCGAGCGACGGTACCGTTCCCGAACCAAATACTGGAATTCTCTGCCCACACTTTCCAGAACTTGTCCGCCGGCAGCTTTGATCGCGGCAGTGCTTCCGATCGCTGTCGACAACCAAATGCCACTCGACTTTTGTTCTTCCGACTTTTTTCCAATCGACAAGCGGTAACGAGACATGCCGGCGGGATGAGTGTGTGTGTAAAGAATATCGTTTATGACGGGAGGACTGACTTCTTTGGGACCTTCTATTCGTTCGATGCGGGCACGCATACGGCTAATCGTCAAAATTGGCAGGGTTTGCTCAACCATTTTACGTATAAACATCGTAATCTGACTGCGTTTGATTGCACAAAGATGCCCGACGCTATTATCCGTCGAACAGATTCCAGCCAGAACTCCGCCATTGACCAGGTGTTGGCCGGCCGTCAGTAGAGTTCCATCCCCACCATGACTTAAGACAATATCAAAGCTTTCGTTTGGAAGTGGCTCGTCTCGACCAACTTCTAAGAAATGAACATCGGCTTTGCTCAACGCATCTCGAAGCTCAGCTAAACAAGAAATGTGTTGGCGATGTTCTTCTTCTAGGTCTTTTAGTTCCGCATGGGAAATAAGCCCTGCCGCGACAGCCGCCTCGATTCGCTCGCCAAGCAAATCCAAATTGGTTGTTTTTTTTACGACGAGAACTTTCAAAGGCTAACCGCCAGTTTGCTGCTGCGCTTGATCGTAGTTCTGGTGAGATTTACTTAGCCAAATACGGCCATTATCTTCCAACTTTTTACGTTGCGTCTGCTCCATGGCTTGCAGCAATCGCGTCGCCTCGCGATAAGCGGCGGCTTTCGCCTGATTTTCTTCTTTAGAACGGTCGTATTTCGCCATATCAGCCGCTTTCTTGGCTTTAAGACGAACAATAAACTTACTATCTTTACCGACAACTTCTGGCAGAAGCTCGCCTGGTTTCTGCAACTCAAACACTTTCGCCAAAACGGCCTCGTCCGATCCTAAGCCGTTAACATAGTTTGCAACTAAATTTGCCTCACCTGTTGACTGCCAGCTCAATTTGTCTTGTGTGAGCGAGCGAGAAATATTTTCGCCAGCTTTGAGTTTTGTGAGGTACTCTTGCGCTTTTTCTTCAAGAAGTTTCGGAGCGTCTTTCTCTTTTATTTGTCGAGAAGCGATTTGAGTTTTAGCTTGTTCCAGAGTGGTCGTACGGGGCTCTTTGCGATCTTCAGCCTTGATAATGTGAAAGCCAAAAGGTGTTTCCACTATTCCGCTGATTTCGTTTTTTGCCAGCTTGAACGCCGCTTCGCTAAATTCTGGGACCATTTTGTCGCGGCTAAACCAACCTAGTTCGCCTCCAGAAGTCTTCCCCGATGGCTCATCCGTCTTAAGGCGAGCGATATCGGCAAAACTGGCTCCCGGTTTCTTGACAGAGGCCAATACGCCTTCGGCTATTTTCTTCGCTTCTTCTTTTGTGCGTTTCGCAGCATCGGCAGAGGCATTGCGCGCGTCCGCGAAGCTAATCAATATGTGGCGGGCTTTGACTTCTTCCTTTTGGGTGAACTCAGCGATATTAGCTTTGTAGTACTCTTCGATTTCTTTAGCGTTCTTCTCAACGTATTCGGCAATTTGGGCTGGAGTGATAGCCGCCGACAATTGCTCAGGAGTGAACTTCAGATACTCAAAGTCAACCTTCGTATTCTGCAGCTTGTAGTTTAACTCCATGTTTTTATCAGACACGAAACTCGCAACAGACCCTAACTCCATAAATTTTTGGACTGTGAGATCTCGCTGCATTGATTCCATAAAAGTTTTTTCGGTGTATACATTTTGACGAAGGTAGCGCTCGAAAAAATCAGGACTAAACTGGCCTTTTTCGTCTTGAAATGCTTTTTGTTGACGAAGCATTTCGATGACTTCGTCTTCAGATACGCTGACACCCAAATCTTTAGCGGTCATATAATTTACACGTTGGGAAACGAGTTGATTAAGAACAGTGGATGATAGCTTAAACTGTGCCGGATCAAAGTTATCTTTTAACTGCGCGCGATAGCGCTCATACATACTTTGGTAAGCGCGACGGAATTCCAAGTCACTGATCACTTCACCAGCTACCCGACCCGCAGAGCCTCGCGGCATAACGGCAGTATTCATAGAAGGGTCACAGACGCCAAAAAAAGCCATCGCCAGAAGCGACATACTCAACATTGCGTAAGCACTCCAATGTTGGAAAGCTTTCGATTTTACTTTGGTGTCTAACTTCTTATTCTTCCAACGATACATAGCTCGTCCTTCCTTATGCCAATGGCCAAGTCCTAACCTAAGTTCACTTTTCCAAACACCTTTTTTAACATAGGTTTACAACCCTTGTTAGAGAAATCAGTTGACGACATCATTCCCGTTCGCCTCGGCGCGAGTCTGAATCCTGTGTCTATTTTTTTAACAGTGAGTGATTAATTTTTAACCTTTAGCTTTAACGATGAATCCACTATAACCAACAACAGTCAAAACCGTTTAGGCATGGAGTTTCAATATGATTTTTGATTGGCTCGCAGGAATGTTTTCCAATGATATGGCCATCGACTTAGGTACCGCGAACACCTTAGTTTATGTCGCAGATAGAGGCATCGTCATGAATGAACCGTCGGTCGTGGCGGTACAAAAAGATGCACGCGGCGGCAAAAAAATCCTCGCCGTCGGCAAAGAAGCAAAAGAAATGCTCGGTCGTACCCCTGGCTCTATTGTGGCGATTCGCCCTATGAAAGACGGTGTTATTGCAGATTTTGAAATTACAGAAGCTATGCTTCGTTACTTTATTGAAAAAGCCCACAATCGTCGCACGATGGTGAAACCTCGCGTCATGATTTGCGTTCCTTATGGCATTACGGAAGTTGAAAAACGTGCCGTCAAAGAATCGGCTGAAAGTGCTGGCGCCCGTGAAGTTCACCTTATTGAAGAACCAATGGCAGCAGCGATTGGCGCCGGATTGCCTATTTCCGAGCCCAACGGCAACATGATTGTCGATATTGGCGGTGGTACTACAGAAGTCGCCGTGATTTCACTCGCGGGCATCGTTTTCTCCAAGTCCATCCGAGTGGGTGGCGATAAGATGGACGAAGCCATCATTAACTATTTGAAACGCAAATATAATTTACTCATCGGTGAACGCACGGCCGAGCAAGTCAAAATTGGAATTGGCACCGCATATCCGGATGATGATTTGCAACGAATGTTGGTGAAGGGTCGCGATTTGGTGGCCGGTATTCCGAAAACAATTGAAGTCACGTCTGAAGAAATTCGCGAAGCCATTTCCGAACCTGTTAACGCGATCGTCGAAGCAGTGCGTGCCGCTCTTGAAAAAACGCCTCCAGAACTTGCGGCGGATATTGTTGACCGTGGGATTGTCCTCGCGGGCGGTGGTGCACTCATTAAAAATCTTGATACACTTTTGCGCGAAGAAACCGGCCTTCCTGTTATGATCGCCGAAGATCCTTTGACGGCGGTTGTCTTGGGAAGCGGCAAAGCTCTTGATCAACTTGACGTTTTGCGCAGTGTTACATTGCAATAGATAGGTAAATGGAAACATGGCGCGTTTCACCTCTCCATCACCTAAACAATGGATTAGGGGCGGCTGTATGGTGCTTGGCATACTTGCGCCATTATTTTTCTTTTCTACCGCACTGCAACCGTGGAGTTTCAAAAAAAGCAACTTCCTGATCCTACAGAACATCGCCTTTCCTATTCAGTTTGCCTCCTACCACATTCGTTCCATTAGCCACAGCTTCTGGGAGGACTACATCGCTCTTCGTGCCTTGCGCGTGGAAAATATTAAATTAGAAGCGAAGGTTAAACAACTGGAAACAGAATTAATCGGCTACGCGGAAACAAAAGCTGAGTTGACAAAGCTCTTCGAACTCCTCGAATTTCGGCGTGAACTCGCATTTCCAACGAGCCCTGCAACCGTAGTCACGAGCCACCTCAGTTCGCCATTTAAGATGACCCGTATTGCTATCTCTAACGCTAAGAAAGTCGGTATTAAGGATCCCGTAATTTTGCCTAGCGGTGTGGTTGGCCGGGTCATGCGTGTCGGTAAGTCTTTTGCTGATGTACAGCTGTTGACGGATTTGAACTCGCATGTGGATGCTTTGGTTCAACGAACTCGCTCGCGTGGAATACTTTCTGGTCTAGGTACAAAATTTGCCAAACTGCACTTTCAGTCCATCGTTGACGTTAAAATCGGCGATGAAATTATCACCTCCGGAGTGATTGGAGACTTTCCAAAAGGTTTACCTCTAGGAGAAGTTGTCAAAATAGGCTTTGCACCTGACAACGTCACGCAAACCATAATCATCAAACCTCGCGTCAACTTCGACGATATTTCGGAAGTTCTCATTGTTCACCGCGGATCTAAAAACATTAGCGCTGATCTTGACGGAAGCCCTCAAGATCAGAAAGCGAAAAAACTATGATGGAACTCATATGGGAAAGCTTCGATGTGACCACAATACTATTTACTGTGACTTGCGTTTTTCTCCCTTTGAGATTTGGAATTTTCTTGGCTATTTTGTGCGGGCTTTACAAAGAGACTGCTACGATGTACCCAGCAGGACTGTACATAAGCAGTTACTTGGCCTTTGCCCTGTTGTTTGATTTCATTCGCAGTAGTGTCTCTTGGCGAAGTTTCTTCCCTTGGTTTCTCACTTTGAATATTTTTTTAGTTTTCATCGCATCCGTAAAAGGGATATTATTTTTATCCTATAGTGTCGCCAGCGTCCCCACTCTTTTGTGGACGCTCACTCTTCAAACTATTTTGGGCTGTTTGCTAGCTACGATGATGGCCTATGCGATTTTTCAATATTATAAGAAGATTTACGTTCGATGGTAAAACGCATATTCGAAAAAGAAAACATTATCGTAATCAGTCGGTTCTGGTTCGCGGGAATTGTCATTATTGGCCTGGCGCTTTTTTTATCGTTTCGCCTTTGGTATTTGCAAGTACTACGCGGCGACTATTATCAAAAGGTCGCTACTAACAATCATTTGAGTAAGATTTTCGTCCCTGCCGCACGGGGACAAATCTATGACCGCAAAGGAAAACTCATTCTTGGGAATCGCGCTTTTTATGATTTGGTCTTTATCCAGCAGCATGCGAAGGATTCGGCACAAACATTTTTAAAACTGGAAGAAATCCTTGGGATGCCTGCCAAATCCCTGCAAAAACGACTAGAGTTAGGGCGTACGGGCCGAGCTTATACACCTATTCCATTGAAGAGAAATCTCAGCCTGCATCAAGTTTCCATGGTCAATGCAAATATAAATGAACTTCCAGGCGTTTACATTCAAACCACTCCTCGACGCGATTATAAGCCTTGGTCGCCACCCCATCTAGTCGGCTATCTAGGCGAAGTGAATCCGGCTAAACTTAAGGCCCAAACAGATCTGATCAATCCATATGCCTTGGGCGATTTGGTCGGCAAGCAAGGACTTGAGAAACAGTGGGAAGAATACCTTCGCGGTAAACGCGGCTATCGCATCGTACAAGTTGATGCGCACGGTCGTTCGGATGAAGCTGCGGACATCAAAATGGATTTGCCTTCCGTACCCGCCGAAAATGGCAATGACCTTATTTTGAATCTTGATTTGGAACTTCAGCAAGCTGTTCGCCAAGCCTTTCAAGGCAGAAACGGCGCCGTAATCGTTATGGATCCCCGGTCGGGCGCGATTCTGGCTACGGCAAGCGAACCCACTTTCGATACTTCACTATTTCAAGATAGTATCAGCTGGGAACGCTGGCAGTCGCTAAGCCACCACCCTTTTACGCCCCTCTTGGATAAAACGACTGGCGGAGAATTCCCGCCCGGCAGCCTGTACAAATCAATAGTCGCAATCGCCGGGTTAGAAGAAAAAGTTATTTCGACCGAATCCACTTCGTATTGCCCGGGTCACTTTTCTTTGGGGGGAGAAGTTTTTCACTGCCATAAGCGAACCGGACATGGCCGCGTAAACCTGAAACAAGCTATTGCGCAGTCGTGCGATGTTTATTTTTACGAGCTGGGCAATAAACTTGGAGTCGATCGTATAGCAAAATACGCCGAAGCATTTTTCCTCGGTCGCAAACTTGGTGTTGATATCAATTCAGAGCGACCAGGATTGATTCCGACGCATAAGTGGCATCAAGATCGTTTCAAACATAGGATGCGCGGTGGCGAGACAAACAACATCGCTATTGGACAAGGGTTTAATCTGATGACCCCCATACAAATGCTGAGTATGTATGCGACCATCGCCAACGGTGGAAGTGTTTGGCAACCTTACGTCGTTAGCAAAGTCATCAATCAAATGGGCGAAACTGTCTTCGAAAAAAAACCAACACTTCTTCACAAAGTCGATATCGTAAAAAAAGAGACCTTCGACATTATTCGCGATGCACTCAAAAGTGTAGTGCATGATAAAGAGGGATCT
>JBGSKV010000015.1:0-32556 GCA_041740975.1 Oligoflexales bacterium
ATCGACCTGCATGCGCCAATGGATTACATCTTTAATCGTCAGCAACCCCAAATACAAATTTACCTTGATCGACCTTAAAGGCGGGCTCGAATTTCAAACGTTTGAAAAAATCAAACACGTGACGGTTGTTCCAGACGTCGAGGGTGCAGTTCGCAAGTTAAACAACCTTGCAACAGAACTTGAAGAACGGAAACTGATCTTAAAAGAGAATAACTGCAAAGACATTGACGCTTTTGCCAAAATCCAAAATGACAATCGTAAAGAAGTCGCTGGCATTCCTTTAAAGCCAAACTTTTCTCGCAAAATCGTCGTCGTAGATGAGATTGCAGAATTGTTCTTATCGAATGGTTCCTCAAACGCAAAATCTATTCAGGCGGCCAGGGAATCCACAAGTAAAATTGCGCGCCAAGGCAGGGCCGTAGGCCTCCACCTTATTGTGGGTACGCAAAGACCAGATTCGAGGGCATTAGATACTCAAATCAAAGCCAATCTTGTGGGAAAGATTTGTTTCCAAATGGCAGACCAGCATTCTAGCCTCGTTGTCCTTGGTAACGTCAGAGCAAAGAATCTTCCCCCAATTGCTGGACGAGCAATTTGGCAAAGCGGGTTAAAGCAAATCGAAGTTCAAATGCCATACCTTAGTATTGAAAAAACGGAAGCTTTACTAGCGCACCTGAAGACTGAAGAAAAAGATCCGAAACACGCGTCTGATTTTGAGGCATGATTATGAAAGAAAATTTATTCAAAGGATACTGCCATGCAACCGATTTCGAAATAATGCAATTTCTTTGGCGCTGGAAAGTAGCAACCACGGCCGCCCTTGCGGCCCGTTTCTATCCCAAGCTTAAAGCTAATTCATCGTATCGGCGACTGACCGCAATAGAAAAGAGTGGCCTAATAACTTTTCAAGCTGACGAAAGAGGCCGAGGGTTTGTTTGGATGTTGACAAAAAAGGGCTTTGATTGTGTTAAAGAACGACTGCCGGATTTGAAAGAACATGGATTTAAATCAGAATTTATAAAACATGATCACTTGGTGACCGCATTTCAATTGGGTGATTTTCTACTGGATTGCCCAAAATCAGTGGAGTTTTTTACGGAACAAGAATTAAGACGCTACGATCCCGAATCATATCCCAGCTGGGTACCAAAGTTTTTAAATCATCGACCAGATGGTTTTACTTCTGTGATTTCTGGAGAGGATAAAAAAATCTTTGCAATCGAAGTCGAACGCAATATAAAGAAAGACGGCGCCTATCGCGACGTTGGTGACGCGTATGGCCGCCATTCAAAGATACATCGCGTTTTGTGGCTGGTGGAAGACGAAACGGCAGCAACGAGATTAAATCGCCTCCTTTCTGAAGGTGAATCAGAAAACCCGAATCAACATTGCTTCTTTCTCGAATCAGATTTTTTAAAACAAGGTTGGCATACTCCATGTAAGCATGGGTCTGACCGCAGTAAAACTGTCAGAGAAATAATCGTAAACAAGCCCTCAACAATCCTTAAACATGTTGATGCGATGTTTATGTTGGACATGCGCAAAGCGCGCCCAAAATCAATACCTTGCGGTCTCGCCAACCAATCCTGATTTTTCAGACTGACCCGTCCTTCCGCCTATTCATCCATCCCCTTCAACGTACCTCCTTCGTTCCCCAAGCCCCTTTCATTCCTCCAAGTCTCTCCTACCTAAGCTTCCTTCCTTTATATCCATATGGAGACAACTATGAAGTTTACTTTACTACTCATGACACTTTTCCTCTTAGGAGGATGCGCAACCTCTAGAGACAGCACCCTCTTAGGAATGGGTGTCGGCGGCGCTGTTGGCGCCGGTTTCGGTGCAGCAGCGGGCCAGCCGACAGGTAAATCCAGACAAGGAGCTGCAATCGGCGCGGGCGTCGGAGCAGCAATTGGTGGCCTCGCCGGTTATATGGAGCACAAGAAATCGGGAAATGGCCTTCTCCAGTCACAGTTCGATACGAGATCAGATGGTAGCGATGCCCCTGCCGTTACAATTCCAGAGGTTCGAAGGGTTTGGGTACCAGACCAAATTGAGAACGATCAATACATTGAAGGACATTTCATCTACGTAATTGACAAACCAAGCCGCTGGCGTTTAAACGACGGATCACCAAAGGTCAAAAAGAATGGAAGATAACAAACCTAAGCGGCCACGCGCACAGCACCCTGAACGGATAACGCTAACCACGGAGGCCCTTAACCGGGTTTCCTTCTGGTTGGAACAAGTGGCGCCACATATGAAAGGTTCAAGCGTTACGCGAAGCCAATTAGTTAGTTGGGCTCTATGCAACCGAGATAACGGACTGTCGGAAAGCGAGGTCTCAAAACTTGTGAATGCGTTCTTTGATCCCGTTAAGGCAGTCCTATGGGCTGTTGAAAGTCTGAAAGGGCGACGAAAGGCTGGAGAAGAGATTGACCTTCAAAACTTTATGAGTGAAGTTCTCGCCACCAACAAAAAACCGGTCGTAAAAAAGAGAAACAAAAAGAGCGCTGATAAGTTACCGTCTCAATCAAACGCCACCATTACCAATAAAAGTGATGGAGGAGACTGCGCATGAATGAGTACAAATATGAACCCCTATCCAACTTAGTAATGAACATTTTATGGCAAATATGGAGCTGTCTTATAGCTCTCGGCGGAATGCTCGCTGCCACTGCACTATTTTGGATTTATCCAGATCATCCGTGGACTTTAGTATTCTGTCAAAAATTGGCTTGCTATGGCGTTTACCTCGCTGGCGCGACCTACTTTTTATGTCGCTTTCGGTTAGAAAAACTCGATTTTACTAAAGCCAATAAAAATTAGAGAGGAAAAAGGCGCAAATATATTGCGACCTCGTTTCAGACTTTAAATTTCTCATCAGTTGGCGCGGGTCCTCAACGAATAGTTAATCGATTAAGGGCCCCGCCTTTCATAGTCCAGAAATTATTAACATCCTGGGGCCGCGCCAATTTAATCAAGTAATTACTGAACATTACATCAAATCGCTTGAGTCCGTAGTATACTACAGACCGATAATAGACCACATAATGCTGGGAGGAATGCTGTGCCGGCAATGACAATCGGAAAGCTTGCAAAACATACCGGAGTTGGCGTGGAGACCATTCGCTTTTACGAGCGAGAAGGCTTGATTCAGCGCCCGGAGCGGGCCGTAGGTTCTGGATACCGAAAATACGAGCACGATGCTGTCCTAAGATTGAATTTTATTCACAGAGCCAAGGATCTCGGATTTTCGCTCAAGGAGATTCGCGAGCTTTTAAGTCTTCGTGCGAGCTCGAAATCAAAATGCGCTTCAGTCAAAGCTAAGGCCGAAGCCAAGATCATAAATGTTGAACGAAAGATCGAGGATCTTTTGGCCATAAAGACTGCTCTTAAAAAACTTGCTGCCACTTGTCATGCCGAGGCGCCAACATCAGAATGTCCAATATTAGATGCCTTGGAAGGAGAAAAAAATGAGTCAGCTTGAACAGAAATCCGGATTGCTTATAGGCAGCGGAATTTTTGCAGCCTTTGCCGCATCCTTATGTTGCATTGGGCCGCTTGTTTTAACGCTGCTTGGAATTTCTGGAGCTGCCGTATTAGCTAAATTCGAAATTATTCGCTGGCCTATGATTGTTCTTGTGGTCATTGTTTTTGCAGTAGCAGGACGTAGTTTATATAAAAAAAGAAATTCTTGCGAACCCGGCTCATTATGCGCTGATCCTAAAAAATGGCGGCGAATGGCTTTAGGATACTGGCTAGGTCTAGGCATCGCAGTACTTGGTATTACGTCACCACAATGGATCGCTTGGATTTTTGGCTAATTAATTTCAATGAAAGGATACATTTCATGCGTACATTATGTTTAGTTGTCTTTCTTCTGTTAAATGATTCTGCGTTCGCTTTAGACACTAAGGCCTGCTTTAATGTTGAAGGCATGACCTGTGCGGCGTGCACGGTAACACTCAAGGCCTCGGTAAAAAAACTTGGCGGCATTAAAGAAGTAAGCGCATCGGCTGATCAAGGCAAGGCTACGGTCACTTTTGATCCCGCGAAGACCAAGGTAAACGACATCAAAGAAAAAATTGACGCCGTTGGATACAAAGCAACGATTCAAGAATGCAAAGCGTAACTGGCTGTGAAACAAAAAGGAGGAATAATCTATGAGTAACGAAAAAATCGATCCTGCCCTAGAAGTTATGAAAGAGTTTAGCAAAATTACTTGCGGGACGACTGGGCATATAAACCAAATGCGTCAGAAAACCATTTTTGCCGACGGAGCAATTCCTGCAAAATATAAAATCCTTGGTGCGATGCTCTGGTCTATTTCCGCTCGTTGTGAGCCATGTATCAAATATTATGTAAGTCAGGCAAAAAAACGTGACGTTTCTGAGGCCGAACTAGGCGAATTTTTCGCGCTGGCATCAACGATGGGTGGTTGTGTTGGTGAAATGTGGGCTCTTAAGGCCTATAAAGCTTACAAGGACTTGCATTCAGATTCGGTTTCAAAAGACGAGGAGCCGACTTGTTGTGCTTGATAGTTGTGATTCACGCCTTTGGTTTAAAGTTTATATATAAACAATTCATTGATCTTTAAAATAAAGTCTTGTAAATTTAATGTGCTCTAAGCTCCCTCCTCCGTGATACCTTACTAAAGGAGACATGACATGCGTTTTAAATCTGCTTTGGTATTCGGATTTTTTGCTACGACTACTTCTTTACAGTCATTCCCTGAAATGGCCTTCGCTGCCGAACATGGGCTAAAGGTAGGCGCTAAAGCACCAGAAATCTCTACGAAGGATATTAACGGTAAGCCATACCAGCTTTCTTCGGAACTTAAAAGAGGTCCGGTTGTTTTGGTGTTTTATCGTGGTGGGTGGTGTCCGCACTGCAATACGCAGCTTCGCTCGTTAGAGCAAAAAGTAATTCCTAAACTTGCCGCGTACAAAGCTTCAATGGTTGCTATCAGCGTTGATTTGCCGCAAGAAGGACTAAAAACCGCCTCTGCCACTAACTTAAAAATTCCTATTATCAGCGACCCGAAAGCGGAAATTCTTGGCGATTATAACGTAAAGTATAAAGTTCCAGAGGAGCTTGTTCATAAATACAAAGCTTCATACCAAATAGACTTAGAAAAATCCTCGGGCGAAAAGCATCACATTATAGCGATACCGGCCGTGTTTGTTATTTCTGAAGACGGTAAGGTGACTTTTTCCTATGCGAACGAGGATTATAAAATCCGTGCGGCCGAGAATGATATTCTCAAAGCGTTAAGCAAAACTAAGTAAGACTGGAATTCAGGCATGCGTAAATTGATTCCAAAATTTTTACTAATTGCCGCAATTGCAGCCATTTTCATCGCTTACCAATCCCTTGGATTAAGCGAGTTTTTGAATCTTGAATATCTAAAGAACCGGCAGAACGACTTTCAGTCGTATTATCAGAGTCACATATTCCAAACACTACTTGCTTACTTTGCGATTTACATATTTGTAACGGCGTTGTCATTGCCGGGCGCAACTATTATGACCCTAGCTGGAGGAGCGCTTTTTGGATTTGTAACTGGGCTTATCGTCGTATCTTTTGCCTCGTCGATTGGGGCCACGCTTGCCTTCTTAGCATCGCGATTTCTTTTTAGAAATGCAATTCAGGAGCGTTTTGGCGACAAGCTTCGAGCTATTAATGATGGCGTACGTCGTGACGGCGCATTTTACTTATTTACGCTGCGGCTTGTGCCGCTATTTCCATTTTTTGTTATCAACTTGGTCATGGGCCTAACGCCGATACCTGTGGCGACCTATTACTGGGTTAGCCAGATTGGTATGCTCGCTGGTACAGCCGTATTTGTGAACGCCGGAACACAGCTTGCTAAAATCGACTCTCTTTCGGATATTAGCTCTCCTTCATTATTACTTTCATTTACCCTTCTTGGTCTATTTCCCTTACTTGCAAAAAAACTACTTGAACTTGTCAAAAGCCGTAAAAGCTTGAGCAAATGGCCAAAGCCGGAAAAATTTGATTACAACGTTGTGGTTATCGGCGCTGGAGCCGGGGGGCTTGTTTCTTCATATATTGCGGCCGCGGTTAAAGCAAAAGTTGCCCTCGTTGAAGAAAAAGCCATGGGTGGTGACTGCCTTAATACCGGCTGTGTGCCAAGTAAGGCTCTTATCAGGTCTGCCAAAATCCTCTCCTATGCGCAGCGCGCAAAGGAATTTGGATTTAAATCTGGAACAATCGAGTTTGATTTTTCAGAGGTCATGGAACGTGTGCAAAGGGTGATTGCAACGGTTGCACCGCATGATTCCGTGGAACGCTACACCAGCCTAGGTGTTGAATGTATTAACGGTCGAGCCCTGATTAAATCGCCATACGAAGTTGAAGTACAGGGCCGACTTCTCACGACAAAGAACATCATTATCGCTACCGGCGGCGGCCCAATCGTTCCTAAAATCGATGGTCTTGATCAGATTAAATATTTGACTTCAGATACCGTTTGGAAACTAAGGACCCTGCCAAAAAATCTTTTGGTGATTGGCGCAGGGCCTATCGGATGTGAACTGGCGCAATGCTTTTCAAGATTTGGTTCTCAGGTAACGATGGTGGATAAGGCGCCAACTATCATGGGAAAGGAAGATCCGGAAGCTGTGACGATTATCGCTGAGCGATTTAAGGCGGAAGGCATTCGTGTCATAACAGAAGCAAGCGCCAAGAAATTTGTTATTGCTGGCAGTCAAAAGCAGCTCATCTGTGAAACTCCAAAGGGTGAATTGACCATCGAATTCGACGAAGTTTTGCTTGCACTTGGGAGGAAGGTTCATGCCAAAGGATTTGGTTTAGAGGAACTTGGCGTTCGATTGACTGACAGAGGCACCATCGAACACGATGAATTCCTTCGTACTTCAATACCTAATATTTACTGCGTGGGCGATGTCGCCGGTCCTTTGCAATTTACCCATTTTGCAGCACACCAGGCATGGTACGCCGCTGTTAATGCGCTATTTTCACCTTTCAGGTCCTTTAAAGCTGACTATCGGGTGATCCCGCGTATTACGTTTACTGACCCCGAAGTTGCTGCCGTTGGACTATCAGAAAGCGAAGCCAAAGGAAAAAATGTCCCCTATGAAGTAGCAATTTATAAATTGGATGATCTGGATCGAGCTATCACTGATGAAGAGACGCATGGCTTTGTAAAAGTTTTAACGGTTCCAGGGAAAGACCGCATCCTTGGTGCGACTGTCGTTGGCAGTCATGCGGGAGATTATTTTGTTGAGATTGTCGCCGCAATGCGCCACGGCCTAGGTCTGAATAAAATTTTAAGTACCGTTCACGCTTACCCTTCTTTGGGAGAAGCCAATAAGTACGTCGCTGGTGTTTGGCGAAAAGCGCACGCACCGGAAAAGCTTCTCCTGTGGGTGGAGCGTTTTCACAGATGGCGTAGATCATGATCGATAATTATTTCCGAGCTATTTTGCCAAAATATACCGATAAGATTTTAGCTCTCTATAAAGCTTTACGTTTAACTCCAAACAACATATCAATCGGGTCGGTCGTCATTGCCGCCGTCGCGGCATTTCTTTGTGCCAAGGGTCATAATTTATCAGCTATTGCTATGTGGTGGCTTGGCAGGCTTTTTGATGGAACAGATGGCATTTACGCTAGGGCAACCGGACAGGCGACAGATTTTGGCGCTTACCTTGATATCGTCTGCGACATGGCATCCTATTCACTGATGATTTTTGGTTTCATGACATTGCATCCCGAGTCAATGACATCGTGGGCCATCATTCTTTTCCTTTACGTCCTTTGCATCACAAGCGCCCTATCCTTGGGAACTATAGAAGAGCGAAGAAAGATTGAACCGCGGGATAATCGCGGGCTTAGACTCGGAGCGGGCTTGGCGGAAGGCGGTGAAACAGGGATGGCTTATACGGTATTTCTTTTATTTCCAGTCGCTCTACCGATTTTAGTGAAAATATGGATTACTATTTTAGTGCTCACGATCGTTTTCCGAACTGTTCTAGCCAGGCGTATACTCGCGACTTAACACAGTTTGCTCCAAAATCAGTAATTGTAACCGCCGGCACCGTCGGTTTCTACTTTAACCCCAAGACCAAGGACGACTCGATTAACGTAATTAAAATACGCAATGACACCTGCAGCATCGACAATTTCACGATCTGATAAGCCTATTTGCCGCATAGGCTCAATGTACTCATGCTCATTAACAGCGGAAGGATTCGTGGTCAATGCCACTGCGTATTGACAAAGGAGTCGATCTTTTTCATCCAAACATTCGATAAAATGCTGCTTTTGAAGTAGATTAATTCGATTCTCGCTTCTCCAATAGTGATTAAGAGCCAAGCTGTGATGCGTTATGCAATAATGGCAATTGTTTGCCGCTGAAACTACCACGGCTAGCATTTCTCGCTGTGCTCTTGAAAGAGGCGAATCTGCAAACATGGTGGATTCGTATAGCTTCATATGCTGCTCAAGAACATTAATATTTAGGCTTTGTGCCTGGTGGACAGCAGCAAGTTTTCCTCTTCTATTCTTCAGACGCGTGTAAAATTCATTTATTTCGCCTTGGGCGCAATTGGGCTCGATCGTCGCTATAAAACTCATTTTGCAGCCTTCATTAATAAAAATCTAAAAAGGAACCACATAGGAACCGTTATTCTATATTACTAACCGTCTAGATTTACTAGAAATACCCTATCTCCTTGACCGTAAAAATAGTTTACATGTAAACTACATATATAAATAAAAATCCAAAATTTAACTAGTTTCAGCTTGTTACAAGAAATTATAAAACGACCAGAAAGTGGCCATAGATGCCAAAATCTTTCACATTTAAATGGCGGATATTCCTAAAGTTCCCTTATAAATCAGCCAGCTTAAGTCTGGCGGCCTTCTTGCATATGTTTATATATGAACTTTAATATATTGCGGGGTCTTATGAGATATTTTCACGTCATCCCTTGCTTAGCAGCTTGCGCAGCACTAATCTCGTGTATACAGCCAAACGGAAAAAAGAAGAACAATGCCAAGACGCCAGCAGCAACGGCGGTTACCAATGGCCCCGGGTTTTTCGATGCTTCTTTCGAATCCAATTCGTCGTTTCTCAAAGTGACTTTAACGCCGCTCCTGACAACGCAGCATGCCGAGGGGCAAGGCAAGAATGCCGACATCTGGTATTCATCAAATATTCAGTCCTTATTTGGAAGCGCTTCCGCGAGCGCCCCTGAAGGAACTGTTGCAATCAAGAAATTTTCAACCCCTGACAACCAAATCATGGTTACTGGGATGGTAAAAAAGAACGGCAGCTGGCAATACTACATGGGCCCTCAGTCGCAGTTTCCAACCGCGCCCATAGCGAGCATGGAAGCGCAAATGTGCATAGGCTGCCATCAGGCCACTGGGTCACAGACAGATCAACTACCATATCTTTCAAAGGCTCAAATTTCCGGCAGTTCATCGAGCAATGCAACGCCAGGACCAGGCGCAATGGATGCAAATTTTAAAATTAGCTCGCAGTTTGTGAAAGGAACACAGCTTCCACTTCCAACGACCCAGCACGGTGAAGGTAAGGGAAAAAACGCTGAAATATGGTACTCGACAAATATCAAAAGTCTTTTCGGCCAAACATCTGTTCCCTCAGTTCCTACGGGAACAGTCGCAATCAAGCAGTTTTTGACTGCTGACAACAAAACCATGATCACGGGAATGGTTAAAGCTGGGGGAACCTGGCAATATTACATGGGCCCAGCAACGCCTTTCCCGACGACGCCCTTGCCAAGCTCTGATGCTCAAATGTGTATAGGGTGCCATCAAAGCACGGGATCACAAACCGACATGCTTCCTTACTTATCGAAAGCTACAGGTATTTGAGGACTCAGATTTCACGGAGAGCACTCATTTCTTTGGAAGTGTCCGGTGAGTTTCTTGAGTCCCCTGGAGGGATAGCAAGTTGAAAGCGATCATTGACAATGCCAAGAAAGAGTTACCGTTCCTAAGCGAAGAGTCCGGGCAAAAACGCAAACCCGGCACCTAATAAGTAAAAAGCTAAAGATAAAAAATAAATGGTTCTCGACCAATCTTTGGTTGTTGCACACGCATCGCCCAATTTGGGGTCCGCGGGACAAGCCGCCAATCTCGCTTTCCACTGAAGGTATCCGGCCATTGATAACATGACAGCGCCAAAGCCAAAAAAATAAAGCTTCTGTTCGGAAAGCCAAATTAACTGTGGAAACATACCAATTAAGCTGGCGAAAGTCGCTCCGGCGCCAAGCACAATAAATAAAGCAGGTAACGCGCAGCATACGATGGTACTCGCCGAAGAAAACAAACTCACAAAAGAGCTTAATCGTTTCATATTATTTCCGCTCGATTGAAGTGACGTTGTAGCCTGCATCCTTAAGAATTTCGCCTATGCGATCATTAGAGATATCCTGGTTTTCTTTTAGATTTAGCTTAACAAGTTTGTCGCTAAGGTTAACGTCGACAGTTTCGACCGAAGGCTCTGCTTTGAATTTTTTAGTAATACCTTGGGCGCAAAATCCGCAGACCATGCCGTTGACGCCGATTTTTATGGCTGTTCCCGCAGAAAATGCAGGAAAAGACGCTAATAGTAGAAACATTAAAATGACTTTTTTCATACAAGGTCTCCCATTAAAAGTGAAACATAAAATTCATCATCAAGTCCCCCCTAAGGCTAACGCCTGACTCGACAAGAAAACTTTTATAGAAAACTCTATAAAGAGGCGTGATGACGTAGTCTTCTTTTAATGTGGGGTGGTATTGATACTGGACCATGAACCAGCTAGCGATTTCGTTAAACTCGGCTTCATAGGGCGCAAGACCTAAGCGAAATTCACCGTGATCAAATCTGTCTGCGACGTTTGACCACATGGTCTCCCATTTTCCCATGATAAACCAAGTCCTACTCTCGGCATCAGCTTCAATTCCGACTTGCTCCGCGTGACCTTTTTTGTCAAGAAACTGCGCTCCGCCTGCGCCGCCATACACATAGATATTTGCCTGCGAGTCGGGGTTGTTCCAGCGCTTAAGCAGAAAGTCTGCTTGCGGCATGTAAACCAGGTACTCACCTTCTGGCATTTCCATGCGCATCGCGCGGGCGGCAACCGCAGCATAATGCGTGTAGCTATACGTAAGCCAATAATCACTCAGAAATGGCTGATTCCATGTCATAACGCCAATCGAGTCTTTGTAGGAAACTGGGTGTGCAAAGACGTTCACCGGAAATACAAACAAAAAATAAATGAAAAATGCAATGTAGGCTTTAAACATAAAGCACTCTCTTTCTTAACAGACGAGTCGCTCGACCAAATTCAAGCAAGGCGACACCGCCTAGTATTGCTCCAGCAAGCCACGCAATGGTTAGAATTTCAAAAACGTCAGCGCCGAACAGAAGAAACACAAACATCGAGGCAAGACTAAGTGCGCTAATCTGAATGGCTTGATGTTTACGGAGAACTCTAAGCTCGTCAAAATTCAAAACATAAGCGCTGATCAATAAAGATGTGCCGACAAATAATGTGCCGCAAGCAAACATACATCCCTGCGTCCCAAGCCGCATAAATAAATGCATAATTCGATGTTCGTCGGTTAAGCTCATGCCAAACTGTGGGCAGAACAATAAAATTATACTTCCAATAAAAATCTGAATTACTCCAAGCTTGAAAAAGATATGAAGACCAGAAGGATTAAGATCACGCCTTACTTGTCCGACAATTTTTTCCTTTACCAATTTGGGAGTTTCGGTTGATTCCGCTGCCATGAATTCGTTGAATTCGGCGCGCCAAATTGTTTCGTTAGGATTTCTGTCAGTCATATCGACCTCCGAAGTTTTCTCACAGCGCGACTGATAAGTTGACGAACGTTTCCGGAAGAGGTTTGGAGCCTTTCAGCGATTTGCGAGAAATCAAGTCCTTGCCGATAACGCATCTCCAGAGCTTTTAATTGCGATTCAGACAACTCATGCAAAGCATTGACTATGGGTTCCGTGGAGGCGATCGAGTCGGTGGAAGAATGTTGTTCAATTTGGTTGCTTTCGGTCGCTTTTTCACTTTTTTTGATTTTTATGTGATCAAGTAATACTGATCTACTTATCGTGAATAGCCATGGAGCAAATAAAAATTTATTGGAATAAAGATGTCTGGATTTGTGAAGTTTCAAGAATATCGCCTGAAGCAAATCATCCATTTCGTTGCGATTGAATAGTCTTTTGCTAATGTACGCATAAGCCTTTCCGGAATAGCGCCGGTAAATTTCTTCAAATGCTAAATTGTCGCCACCTTGGTAGGCTTGCATTAGATCCTCATCTGACTGCGCTTTTTTGGTCATCAAACCTTCCACTTCCAAGATGATTTACGAGCCAAAGGCTTGTTTGTGACAATTGGCTAAAAATCTTATTAATATGCTGATTTTAAAGGAGAATTTATAAAAATGCGGCAGGCTATCGCATTGTTTTGGCGCGATCCTCGGCATTTTGCTTTATCCGTTTCAATTGTTCGACCGCTTTGGGGTCCAGAGGAATCACGAGTTTTTGGACTCTGGCAGTGTGGGCTGGAAAAACCCTTTCAAATTCTTTTTTGCCTTTATCGGTAAGCGCGTATTTCGGCCGCGATTCACTTTTTCCAGAAACCGCTTTGATCAATTTATCGACGACAAGACGTTTAAAAAATGCGGTGATGTTACCCCGTGTGACAACCATGCGATTGGCTATAACTGAAGGCGCCATGGGTCCTTCAAAATATAAGTAAAACAGGATTTGAAACCTAGATACTGTCGATCCCTCTTTTTGCAAATTGGATTCAAGTATTGAAAGGACTGCTTTTTGAGCCTCCATGATGGCGCGCCAAGTAATGATTTCTGGAGCTTTCAGAATACCTTGGAAAGTTTGGTTTTGGGGCTGTGCTTTTTGACGCAATCGTTTCGCGTGCCTCATGAAAGAAATCTGTAACCTGAAAAGAGCAGTCTAACATGCCTATCGAAAAGGGAAAATTATAGATTATTGCATTTAATGATTACTTTTGACCGGTACACACCATGAAAACATCCCTTAAGTCAAAAGGCAGAGACACTAAGATCGTCAATGTTAGAGCGAAAAGCCAGAGGCGCAGTGGATTCAGACCAGACTGTGCGTTCTCAGTGAGAGCTGTCATCTTTAAATTACCGCTTTTCAGCAAATAGAAAAGTAACGGCGGCCAGCATATAAGGTGCGCCAAAGCAATCATATGCACAGTGCGCCAAATAGCGAAAAAGACGGTAGCTAACACCATTGTGCAGAGGAAGGTGAAAAGTATCCAGCGTGCTTCAACATATCTGAGGAAGAAGACGGCAACCATAAATACACCTACCATCCAACTTACCCATGCTTGGACACCTGGCTTGAGAGCAAACATCTGAGAGAACATCTCCCTTATCAACTCGCCCATGGAGTATCTCCGGTTAAAACGATTTTTAATTGACCACGAATATAGTTTATATATAAACTATATTTCTATTTCAATCGTATTGATCAATAGTTATGTGGGGTGGAAAACTTATGAAACAATGGATAGTCGTTGCGGTGGCGTTGCAGTTGCTCTTAGGAAGCGAGGCGGTATTAGCTAAGACCTACAAAGTCGACAAAGAACATACGAATGTAGGCTTTGCGGTTAAGCACCTCATGATCAGTAAGGTTCGAGGCCGGTTTAACGATTTCGAGGGCGAGTTTTCATTCGATGAAAAATCTAAAACCTTTACGACAGTGAAAGCCACGTTCGATGTTAATTCAATCGATACTAATGAAAAAGATCGCGATAAGCATCTCAAGAGCCCTGATTTTTTCGGCGTCGATCCCAAAAATCCGAAAGCGCCTGGAAATAAAATACTCTTTGAAATGCTAACCTACTCACCTTTAAAGGGCGGTAGTGGCAAAGCTACCGGGAATCTCACAATTAAGGGGATTACAAAGAAGATCGAACTTGAGGTCGAGGAAGGTGGATTCGCCAAGGATCCATGGGGCAATGAAAGAGCTGCATTTACCGCGCGCGGCAAAATTAACCGCAAGGACTTTGGTCTGAATTGGAACAAAGTCATCGAAACCGGCGGAATCATGGTTGGGGAAGAGATTGAACTATTGATCGAAGCGCAAGGTATTGCGATTTAACTTTAATTAAGGAGGACAGGGAATGAAATCAAGTTTGTTTTCGGTAGCGGTGTCAGGCGCAATTGCATTGTCTAGCTCATTAGCTTTCGGCGCTGGCGAGAACACGCCTACGCAAGACGCTAAGATGAAGTCTGCCGATATGGGCGAGTGTCATGGGATCAATAGCTGTAAGGGAACGGGAGCCTGTGGTGGCAAGGGTCATTCTTGCGCGGGCAAAAATTCCTGCAAAGGCAAAGGCTGGCTGAAGTTGTCCAAAGCGGACTGCACAGCGAAAAAAGGCAAGTTCAAAGCGGAAAAGATGGAAAACCAGTAAAATCTAGGCAGATTTAATTACACCCGAGAGGAGTCTTCAATGAAATCGAAATTATTTGGCGCAACGGTTAACGGTGTAATGGCTCTAGCTGCATCGGCCAGCTTGATGACATCATGTGTTACGCCTGGAACAAGCAGCACTGCTGCATCGCAAACAATGGGTGAATGCCACGGTGTCAATAGCTGCAAAGGGCAAGGCGTATGCGGCGGCAAAGCTCACTCTTGTGCTGGAAAAAATTCCTGCAAGGGACAAGGCTGGCTCAAGTTATCCAAGGATGATTGTGAAAAGAAAAATGGAACATTTAAGGCCGGATAATTTGCAAGGAAATGTTGTTCAGGGAGTGGGGATTGGGCTTCGCCCTAAGCATTATCAAAACTTGTTCGATTCCCCTTCGAAACTCGTTCCCTGGGTTGAGGTCATTTCGGAAAATTACATGTTTACCGAAGGCCGACCTTTATTTGTTTTGGAAAAGGTTCGACAGGATTACCCCGTGGCCCTCCACGGGGTTTCTATGTCTATCGGTTCCTTCCGCAATAATCGTGAAACTTATCTTGACGCCCTTTCGCGACTCATAGAACGCATTGATCCATGGATCGTCTCGGACCATTTCTGCTGGACTGGACTTGGTAATCACAATTCTTTTGATCTCTTACCACTTCCATTTAATGAGCAGTCCATTGGCACAATCGTGGAAAATATCGATCGAGTGCAAAATAAAATTAAGCGTAGAATTTATCTTGAGAACGTCTCGGCTTACATTGGATTTCGTCATTCACAAATTAGCGAAGTCGAATTCATCAACGAAATACTATGGCAAAGTGGCTGCGGGCTGTTGCTTGATATTAACAATGTTTATGTCAATGCTCATAATTTTGGCCTTGATGCACAAGGATATATTGACAGGATCGACCCTTCGTCAATCGGCGAGATTCATTTAGCGGGTCACAGCGTTGTCGATGATTTTTTATTCGATACCCATGACGGTCCGGTCTGCGACGAAGTTTGGGATTTATATCGTTACGCGTTGCAACGCTTTGGCAATATCCCGACTCTTATTGAATGGGACGAGTCAATTCCCGAGTTGGAGAGGCTCTTGCGGGAAAGACAACTTGCCGAAAATCTGATGATGGGAGGTAAATATGCAGTTGCAAGACATGCAATCGATTATTCTCGACCGCATCATCAATGGTAACGAATCAGCCGAAGCTGAATCGAAAAAACTAAGCGAGTTTATCGAGTATCCTGATCGATTCTTCATTTATAAAAATGGATACTTCGAACGGATTAAAGCCGCATTGCTTGAAACCTATGGATGCACGACGCATGTTTTAGGTGAAAATGCATTTGAAGAAATTGCTTCCGGTTACCAACGTTATAAAAAAATAGCCGCCTATGATCTTTTTGGAGCTTGCGATGACTTTCCCGAATATATTCGTACAAGTAAGGTTAGCGAAATTTATCCGTTTCTTGCAGAGTTGGCCGAATTTGAATTGAAGTGCGCAAAGTCCTTTCATGAAAAAGGTTTTACTCCGATTTCGCTTGCAAGCTTTGCTAATATTTTGCGTAATAATCCCGAAAAAGCGATATTTAAGGTTCAACCCTACGTCTCAACAAACATTTCAAATTGGCCGCTTATCGATATTTGTAATGCGATGAGAAATCCGCAAGAAGATCAGGGTCTGTTTAATATCGATGCGATCAAGAAATGTGAATCTCCAGAATGGCAAATCATTTTTAGGCGAAACTGGCAGGTGAAAAGCGAAAGGCTTTCAAAGGAGCAGGCCGCTTTCTTTGAACTTATCAGATCTGGCGTCAACCTGTCGGCCGCGTGCGCAAGCCTAGAAATATATGCCGCAGAAAACGGCTTGAGTGAAAGAGATCTTCGCGTACATGAATGGCTGTGCCACTGGGTACAGAATGACGTATTCTACGCCTAATAACTTAGAGGAAGAGTTTGTATGGATCGTAATATAGCTCCTGGATTTTTGGGGTGGGTATCTCATCTCGTTTTGACCCATCGTAGTCGTCTTGCAAATCTTGCGAGAAACGAAGGACTCAGTGAGCAGGATGCCCTTGAGGCTGTTCAGGAAGCGTTTGAAACCTTTTTAGTTCTGCCTCAGGCACGAGAATTGATTGCCAGTGAAGAAGATTCGGCAAAATTTTTAACGGTGATCGTCAAAAACGAAGCGCGAAATTTCAGGCGCCGCAATCAACGCCGCCATCGCTACTACGCACAAAGTCCATCTGATGATTTGCTTAAAGCAAGCGAGACGTTAGATCCCGAAGAGCTCATTCTCGAAGCTGAGAAGCATTTGGCCGTCCTTGGGTGTCTCAAAAAATTAAAGGAAATGCAGCAGCTGGTAATTAAGCTTCGGCTATTCCATGGAAACGGTGGAGACGAGATTGCTGAGATTTTAAAACTAAGCCCTGGAAATGTAGCTACGATTCTCACTAGGGCTAAAGCGGATTTACGCGAATGCTTGGTAGGATAAGTTAATCCTTATAGATCGTAACTACCTATTTTTACTATATTAATTATTTACTGTAATAATCTCCTCTGTCGCGACCTATACCGGTGAAACAAGTCGTTTCTGATGGGGGATCTATGAGTAAATTTGTTAAGGAAATTAAGTCAATTGATGACTTGAGTGGACAACAATCCAGCCAAAGCCTCAAAGTTTTGGATTTTTATGCTGATTGGTGTGGCCCATGTCAAGCCTTCGCTCCGACATTCGAAAAAATCGCCGGTGAATATCACGAACGCATTGAATTTATTAAGATCAATATCGATGCGGCGCCGTCACTGGCGTCGGAGTTTGGGATTAAATCAATTCCCACTATCGTGGTTATCCAAGATCAAAATGAAATTGGCCGATCTGTCGGCGCGCCATCGGCAACTAGTTTACGACAGACGCTCACAAAACTTCTCTCGGAAGAACCTGAAGACCACAGCCATGTCGGTTGCTGTGGGCACTGATTTGGCCTGAATATCGAGCTTAGCAGATAACAACTTCAACCAAGCAAAGGAGACTCTATGTCGCTTAAAGTTCATTCAATTAAATCAGCTCCAGATCTTTCAAAACCTATACTAGACGCCGTTGGCAAAAATTTTGGGTTTGTGCCAAATCTCATGGGTGTCTTTGCGTCAAATCCCGAGACACTAAAAAGCTATCTGGCGCTAAGTGATGCTTTATCTAAGTCGGGTCTGTCGCCATTGGAACAACAAATTGTAGCCATTACCGTTAGCCGGGAAAACAATTGTGAATATTGTGTTGCTGCACATTCTGCAATCTCCGCAATGAGCTCATTGGACCAAAACGTAGTAAACCAATTGCGCAGTGGTGGAAATCTCGCCGACAAAAAGCTTGAAGCATTGCGTGCATTTACTCAAAAGATCACTGCAGCAAGAGGCTGGATAGACTCAGCTGGGATCGAAGCTTTCAGGAGCGCAGGCTATGATGATTCGCATGTTCTAGCTGTAGTTCTAGGTATTGCAATGAAAACACTCTCAAATTATACGAATCACATTGCCCAAACTCCGCTTGATGAAAAATTTGCGCCATTCAAATGGTCGAAATAGTTGTTCGGCACCGTTAGGGATGAGCAATTTTTTGGCGCCAAGGATGGCTTTACGTTGGAACTAACCGCGCCATGTCGCTCAATAAGGATGAAATCGCACACCGCTTTTCTTGATGTTTATATATAAACATTTGTGTATTATGGTTAAACTCAGATGCTCCTTAGGATCAGCGAGGAATCCAATGCAACTTTCGATGAAATGGCGGCTGTCCGCTTTCATTGGCCTAGCGCTACTGTTGACGATCGGTGCCACCGGGTCGGTATTGTTCCAGTCTTCAAAGACCCTGCTCTTGGAACAAGCGCAGAATAACTTACGCGCTCTGCTCCACGAGAGAATGACTCGAATCAGCGATTTTGAAAAGACGCAGCATTCAGCATTTGATGCGATTGCTAGCTTCATGGTGCGAGACTTCTCCCGCAATGCGACACCTTTAAAATCAAATCATATAAACATCGAGTTTCGCGATTATGTAAGGCGTCTACTTCGCGGCAGATCTGACATTTTGAACGTCATTGTTGTCGATAAAAGCGGACATGTGGCACTATCAATGACGCCAGCTTTAGTCGGCTTGGACTATTCTCAGCACGCTGAAATTATGAACGCCCGTGTTGAACCTCGCCTAGAATTGCCGAATGATGATCACTCCGATTTGACTGCAACATACTCCGGTAGAGTGCCTAAGTCATCGTCAGGCGAGGCTGATTGTATCGTAGTTCTTTACATCAATATGCACCCGCTACTTGATGTCCTTGACTCGTCATCTCTCGGACAATCCGGCGAAATTGCGCTTGCCACCTCTGTTGGTGATAATGCACTGTTCGCAATAGCGCCGCACCTGTCTGGACAGAGCGAGCGTAATATAGCGCTCTCTCAAGTGCCGATCATGCAAAGATCATTAAGAGGCGAGGCCGGGGAAACCCGTGGCGCGGACTACCGCGGCCACGAAGTATTGGCAGCATTCGCTCCAACAGCAATAAAGGGTTGGGGATTTGTAGCTAAGATTGATGTAGATGAGGTGTACCAGCCCATCCGAGCTCTCGCTGCTAAGACTCTTATCGTTGCGGCCGCATTTGCAGGTTTAGCTTTACTAGCTGCCTACCTGATGGCAACGAGAATCGCGAAGCCGATTATAAATCTCGCAACATGTGCTAAGAATGTCGAGTTAGGCGACTTCTCGACACGGGCACAATACGACTCTCGCGATGAACTTGGAAAGCTAAGTCACGCATTCAATTCCATGGTGAAGAGCCTTGGAGAATATCGCGACAAAATGGAGACTCTAGTCCAGATTCGCACGCAGGAAGTTTCTCAGCTTGCGAAACGGTTCAAAGCAATTTTTGATCATTCCAACGATGCAATCATGATTTTGGATCTCGCTAAAGATAGAATTATCGATGCCAACCCCCGCGCATCCATGATGCTTGGGTACGAATGTAAACAGCTCTTATCAACCCCAGTTTCATCTATCCATCCCGACGAACTTCCACAAATTCGGTCATTCGCGGCAAAAGTATTCAAAAGCGGCGCAGGATGGACTAATGAGCTGAGTTGTCGCACAAGTTCGGGGAAATGTTTGCCGTCAGAAATTTCTGCCTCCATTATGCAGATTCCCCAGCACCACGGTGATGTGCTGCTAGCTATAATTCGTGACATCTCAGAGAGAAAGAAGATGGAGCTGCAAATTAAGCAGCAATCACAGGAGCTAAAACAGCTTAACGCAGAACTGGAAAGATTTGCGAACGTTGCAGCTCATGATCTCAAATCGCCGCTTGGCACTATCCATGGCTTTCTAGAGCTTCTATTGGAGACCCATGGCGATCGCCTTGATCATGAAGCGACTGAGTATGTCGAGACCGTGATACGAGCGTCATCGAAAATGGCAAAGTTGGTCGACTCACTCCTTACTTACGCCCGCTTCGGGAATGAAGATATAGATATAGAGCAGGTTGACCTGAATTCAGTCGTTCGGCAGGCGCTCTGGAACCTTAACGCTGCAATCAAAGATCGTCATGCTGTTATACAAATAGAGGAAAAACAGCCGAAGATAATTGCCGGTAATGAGAGTCAGCTTATTCAGCTATTTCAAAACCTCATTGGTAACGCCATAAAATATTGCGACGCTGACCAACCGATCGTGTCAATACGGGCCGGAGAAGCAGGCAGAGGGTGGGAGATATGTGTACAAGATAACGGTATCGGATTTGAGATGGCTGAAGCCGAGTCGATCTTTCAACCCTTCCATCGACTCCGCACAGAACGAGAGTATGAAGGAACAGGTATGGGATTGGCAGTCTGCAAGCGAATAGTCGATCGGCACGGGGGTACTATTCGCGCGGAATCAACAAAAGGTGATGGCACATGCTTTTACATAACGTTTCCATACTCTGAACTTCCGCTGCCGCCAGCGCATTCGCTGGTTGATTGGCCACGGTCGGATTTAGGCGAGGACTCTAAAGCGTCGCCTACGTCGCAACATTGACACCCGGACCGCCACGCGATTGCCTTCTGTGTCTGTAAAGATCCCGTTACATCATCCCCGCCTATGCCGCCAATCTACCCAAACTTTCAGCAAGTTAGCGCTCAAAACCTGACCCGTTCCCCGAAATTGTACCTAACGCCGCCTTTCTTTTTCATAGCAATTTGCTATCCTCGTAAAGGTTTATCTATGGTCGAAGCCAATTCACCGTATAGACAGCAACAGCTCTTTGAAAATTTAGTGGAAAAAATTTCTCAATTTTTTCTAAGCAAGGAAAAACTCGCAGAGATACTTAGTGTTTCGCCTCGGACCATTGGTGCTTGGCGTTATAAGTATCCCGATTTTCCAGCGCGAAAAATGGGAAAGCACGTTCGTTACAGTTTGCAGGACGTTCTCAAATGGCAACAACGTACATTTGGGAGCTAACAATGGCAAACAAACCTATTCAATCAACGATCTTTTCCACAAAGGCAGGCACATACGAGGTTAGATGGCGAAACAAAGGATCTAATCGTCAGAAAACCTTCAAGCGTAAAGTCGATGCGCTACGACTTCAGTCAGATTTACTGAAGATAGACGAAACTCAGCAAGAACTCGCTAGCATTACTTTCGAGGAATTCGCAGAAATTTGGCTTCAGCGCCACTGTCGCATAGCAGTCGAAGAATCAACGGGCCGTGGCTACGAGCAGTTACTGCGATGGGCTATCATCCCCTTCTTTAAGGGAATGCCCCTTTCTGAAATCGACGAAGACGATGTCATTCGATATACGGAGTGGTTAAAACTGGAGATGGGCGTCATGCCAGTCACAGTCGGTAATCGCCTCCGTCATTTAAAGATGATCTTCAACTGCGCCTGCCGATGGAAAGATGATAAAAAACGAAAGTACCTTCTGGCCAATCCGGCCAAGAATGTAAAAGAGCCCAAAAAACCAGAGGTCGATTTTCGTTTTTGGACATCAGATGAGATCAAAAAGTTTCTGAGGTTCACAAAAGATCGCGCCCCAATCGTCTATGAGATAGCTGCCTTGGTTACGGCCACGGGATTAAGACGCGGAGAGCTTTTTCAACTTCAACCCGATTGCTTTGATTTTGAAAATAAAATTCTTAGCGTTAAACGAAGCTATTCATTCGTTACCCGTAAGGTGAAACCACCCAAGGGTAGGAAAATTAGACGAATTCCTATGAATAAAGAAGTTTACCGGCTTCTTTATAAATACAAGGATACAGACCCAAATAAGCGGGTTTATGACGGAGTGAATATCGAGCACTTCCATAAGCACTTGCGGAAATGGTGTCCTAAAGCGGGGGTTTCAACGGTAGGCCTGCATGATCTTAGAGATACTTTTGCATCGAGCCTGGTTAGAGCAGGACTAAGAGTAAAGGTGATCCAATACCTAATGGGTCATCAGAACGTTTCGACGACCGAAGGATACATGCACCTTGATCCAAATGACGTTGCTGCATCGACAGATCGTTTGGAGACTGGAATTGATCCTTGGGACTCGAAGAACAATGTTGTATCGTTACCCGTAGTGAACGGGGGTATTTTGGGGGCATTGCGCACCCAATGAATTATAACCCACTAAATTTACAGATGAATCACGGAGCGATCCCTGGATTTCTAATCTTGCGGTCGAACGTTCGAGTCGTTCAGGGGTCGCCATTTTTCTTTTTATGTTCTTAGCTTAAAAAAAACTGATTTAAATCTCTAAATACTCCAGACTCTCGTCACCACAGGTATTGAAATGGAAAGCTTCGCCGGCCCCGAAGTACGCCGTACCACCCGAAACGGTGGGACCGCTAAACTGTGCATTGAGAGAAGCCATAATATAGAAACGATCTCCGATACCAGTTATGGAAAAGTTGGCGGAGAGTCTAACTTTATGTCCTGGAACCGTTACAATATTTGACAAAAACATCGCATTCCCTCGCTAAGTCAATTTTGTGATCTATAGGCAAGATTTTATCACATTTGAATAGACATGGACTGTATCTGCGCTTCTAATTTTTCCGAACGACAGTGTTGAAAATGAGTAGCTCTACACCTCAACGCAGCAATAATTTTTATACATAATTATAACTACTTACATAAATACTTATTCCATTTCTATAGTTTGGAACTCGTTGATCCGATAGCGATTTTAATCATTTAAATCTCAAGGGGCATCTATGCAACTCGTAAAGAAGATTAGCCTAACTGTAGTATGTTGCGGATTGTTTTTCGGTTGCGACTTAAGCGACCAAATAGAGTTTAAGTGAAATTCTGTTGATGAAAGATAACTAAAAAATAGTTCACGCGCGCAATAAAGGTCGCCAGGATGTCCAAAAGCCTCAAAATCGGCTTCATTGCAGCCACATGTATCTTTGCAATATTGCAATCCTGTGGGGTGCCAGTAAGTGTTGATACGAGGACAAGTCCAGTTGCGAGCGATGATGTCAAAAAACCAGGTGCGAATAATCCAAATGTTGCAACATGTACAGTCGAAAGTGAAAAGCGAAAGCGCTTTGAGAAAGCAGAAGCGGCTTTCGGTACCGTATGCAATTCTGAAGCTCAAGTTAGAACATGTAGCAAAGGAATTTTTGCCGAATGGTCAGGTAGGTTTCAATTTGAGTCTTGCGAAGTAGGTCCCCCACAAAATTGCGGCAATTTTGTTCATGATCAAAAGCAAAATCGCACACGCTTTCGGGATGTATCAGTCCCATACAATCAAAATTGCCAATCAGAAGAACAAATTCGCACTTGTAACAACGGCAATTTTACAGAATGGTCAGGAAGTTTTGGCCAAACAAGTTGCGAAATTTCTCCGCCTGCCACCTGTGGCGGCATTGCCCACGACACGACGCAAACTCGCCTAGCATATTTCAAAGCATCTCCGGCATTTGGCCAACAGTGTCAGTCGGAAACGCAAAATCGCAAATGTACAAACGGCATATTCACGACTTGGAGCGGTAGCTTTACTTCCACGACATGCACCCCTCAAGGCCCAGCTTCTTGTGGCGTGACGCCCAGTGGCGCCGATGAAAGTCGCCTCCGATATCAAAGCCCAACCGTTGCCTTTGGTAGTTCTTGCGTCGTCGAGACTCAAACGCGCCGATGTAACAATGGAAATTTCGGAAACTGGAGTGGAGACTATTCTTCGTTAAATTGCACTTTTTCTCCTGCAGCCTCATGTTCTGGTACCCCTCACGAAGGTTCCCAAATAAGAACGCGTTACGAATTTTCCAGTGTCAATTTTGGCGTAATTTGTCCTTCCGAAACTCAAACGCGCACTTGTATAAACGGAACATTTGGTAATTGGAGCGGTAGGTTTGCGAAAGATACTTGCGCTCCTGAACCGCCTCAGCCATGTGGCAACACCGCACATGGAGCGAGTGAATCCCGAACTCGCTTCAATAGTGAAACGGCACCGGCTAATCAATGCGTCATGGAGACCCAAACGCGCACTTGCAACAATGGAAACTTTGGTAATTGGACGGGAACTTATACTTTCGATAAATGCGATTCGCCATTAAGTGCGCTTTCAGAACCAGTATCAACAACTCTCGAACCCTCCGCCAGACACGCAGCTATCTATGGATGGCTCGACAATCGCATCATTGTTTGGGGTGGGGCCGGTGATTATCCGACAATGTATAACAATGGCAGTATCTATAATCCAGATGCAAATACTTGGCTAACGGTGCCTACCAATTCAAATACACCAGTCGGACGACAAGATCCTACGCAATACATTGTGGGAAGCCAAATCATAGTTTGGGGTGGTTATCTAAAAAATGCTGCTTCGGAAAATCTTTTAACGACTGGCTTTAAACTAGGAATGAATGCGGCTCAAAACGGATTTACATTTGCGAATATTGCTAATTTTCCAGTTTCCATCGCCAACCCTAAACGAACGCGATACACGTCTGTCATGGGCGGAAATAAAATTTTTATTTTCTCTGGCGTTAGGTATGAAAAAGTATCCCTCAGTTTCAATGATGGATTTACTTATGACATTCCAACGGATTCGTGGAGTGCAATTCCTGCATTTGGCGTAAAACGTTATGACTCAACATCAATATGGACAGGATCGGAAATGATTGTGTGGGGAGGTTATCACAGTAACGGCAGCCCTACTTATGGTCTCAAGACCAATACTGGCGGCGCCTATAACCCAACAACAAACAGTTGGCGCGCAACTTCACTCGTAAATGCGCCTGAAGCAAGAGTAGGTCACACCGCAACTTGGATTCGGGGAAAAATGCTGATTTGGGGCGGTAAGTACGACAGTAAAGGCTACAATCCCCATAACGGAATTTACGATCCACAAACTGACACGTGGAAAAGTGTCAAAGCTGAGCCGCGAGCGGACAGATACTTTCACAAAGCCTTTACCATCAGTCAGAATGAAGTTTTAGTCTGGGGTGGTGCAAAAAATTCAACAAGCAATTATCCCGTGAGTGTTTGTCCTACGGAAGCATGCATATATAATATCGATTCCGATAGTTGGCGTTGCACAATTTTAAGCGATTTGCCAAACGGCCGATCTGATTCTGTGTTAGTATTAAAAAATAGAAAACTGTTTACTTGGGGCGGCGCCGATAGCTGTTTTGTCGACTCCTTTCAGAAAGTTCAATCAGGAGGTCGATTTTACACGTTTGATTGAGCCTATTTTATCTAATTTATTTCAACAATCGAAATTCGCCAGATTCAGCATTTCAGGAAGCTAATCGACACGGTTAATTCTTACAAAACACCGCCAATCAAATGCAATTCCGTGCCGGCTATGGCTTGTCTTTGACATCCAGTCGGGATGTCCCCCGGATTAACTTATGATCCAGTTTTCTGCCATTTTACTGAAGGTTTTTTTTCCAATACTGCGCATTCTCTTAGGTAGAGATTGATCAGGTTTTGATAGCTAATACCAGTTTCTTTAGCTAACTTTTTAAAATAACTTATTGTAACATCATCAAGTTTTATGGTGACTTGCTTTTTCGTCCGAGCGTTATATGCGCCCCTTTTGCCTTCTGAGAAATCATATTCTTTTTTCATAATTACACCTCTTCATATTGTTTTCTTTCATTTCTAGTGGCTTTCCTAGCTGAAATAATTCTTATCTCATCCTGAATTTGTTCCGCATGCACGACAAAAGAATTCTGGATGCTGAACTTACGTCAATGAGAATAAACCTTTGCTCATCTTCGGAGTGGTCAGGATCTCCAATTAGAATATGCATGGGATCAAAGAAACAGGATTGAGCTTCGTCAAAAGAAACTTTGTGTTTTCTCCTGTTAGTTTTTTCTTTAGTTGGATCCCAGGAAAATCTAAGCATAATGCAATTATAATTATTTTATAATTATAATCAAATCTTAATGCAAGTCTGTGATATCAGGGACTTCCCAAGGAAGGAATTTCGATCTCCGATATGACCATGCACTCAATCAGGTGCATAAGTTTTTTGGTTTTTGATCGTTCTAAAATTGGCCCTAGCATAAAATGCGTTTAATGACGCTCTCGTGACTAGTTTCTTTAATGAAATCAGTGCGAGGCACAAGACTTCTAATCCCGCGGTCAGTCGTTCGAATCGACTAGGGGTCGCCATTTTTCTTCAGAGAGAATTCAAGCATCCAATCTTTTGTGGTTATTACTTAATGGGCTTGGTCTTTGCTTTAGAAAGATGTTCGCGATGTCTGCCGTAGACTGCGTCAAGTTCGAAGTAACTTTTGTGTTTACGAACATCTGCAAGATCTGCGTCGGTATGAATTTTTTTCATAAAAGACTCCAGCGATTCGACGTCGCGACTTTGCAACAGTCCAAGGCGCAGCTTTTCTATACTTGCTTGGGTCTGCCCATCAAGTGAAAGATAGCAGGCGTGATTCAATCGAATGGTAGGATTCTCGGTATGTTCACCCGTAATATCGATCGCATCTTTAAGGCGCCCTACTCGTTTGTACGCCATACCCAGAGTAATATTATAGAATGCATCTTGTCCACGAACCGACTCCAGCAAATCCACTGTTGCGCGGAAGTTTTTTGCTTCCATTAAAGTCCGGGCCTGAAACATAAACTTCGCGTAAGTTTTGGCATCAACGGATTTGGCTTTCAGTAGCAACTCGACTCGTTTGATTCGGCTAGGAGTAGCTGCTAGCCCACTGGCGCTACACGTACCACCCACATCAATTTCTTTCTTATCTTTGTTTTTTTTGGCGAAAAAGATTCCTTCGTACCCATTTGCTAGCGGTCGAAAACGATCAAGTCCATCCGTTTCGTTATGGTAGTCAATGTATTCTGAGACGAGAAAGTCATTCGAGAAGTTTTGTTTCCATGATTTTTCTGGTCGGATGGTGTAGGCAATGTTGGATTCGCCAGGGTTTTTCGGTTCAAGTTTTTGAACTTTGATAATCTTGCCGTGAACAATAAATTCAGATGAGTAAACCCGATTTTCGAATTTTTCCGGCGAGCAATCCCAAGCCAGTAAAGTCGTCAACTCTGGCTGCATCAAGAATAAAGCAGTACACACCGCGAATAAGGATTTGCGGGTCATTTTTCGTCCAAGCACATTTGAGTTAAACTACTGATTCCATAATGTTTTAGCATTCGAAGCTGCGCTTGCATATCGCAGATTTCAAATCTCCAAATACTCCAGACTCTCGTCACCACAGGTATTGAAATGGAATGCTTCGCCCGACCCGAAGTACGCAGTACCACCGGGAACGGTGGGTCCACTAAACTGTGCATTGAGGGAAGCCATTACGTAGAAGCGATCCCCGATTCCAGTTATGGAAAAGCTGGCGGATAGTCCAACACCCGTGAGGCCAGTCGAAACGCCCAGAGTACCCACCGCGCCAATGCCTGCTCCATGATCCATCGCAAGCATGCTAATCGGAATTTCCTGCAGCACGCCTGCAAGACTGAATGACGGCCCGTAAACCAACCCTGCACCCGAACCAACACCTATTAGTAATTGTGTAAGGGAACAAAACCAAGGTCCTTTGCCATTGTTAGGGAGATTCTCTTCGTATGTCTTTTGATAAAGTGGATAGAAATTCACTTGTGCATGACCACCGCCGCCAACCGCACCGGCATAAAGTAATCCAACCGCAGGAAAGGGATTATGTTTATTGCTACCGATGTACCAAGAAACTCGTCCCCATTGATCGTGTTTCCAATTGTAATTTGGGCTATTAGAATTGGAAGAGGCGTAAAGACTGCGTCCATCTTGAGGAGAGTGGATGGCATATTGTGCGAGAACTTTCTTCAGATTTTGCTTTGAGCCAACAACTAACGTCCCAATTTGATCTTTCAGCTTGCCAAGACTTTTACTCAGAACTTCATCGAAGCTTTGCACGCCCGGTGCTTTGTTTTGAATGAAAGTCGCTCGCAATCCTTGATACTGGAGTACAGCATTGGCGTGAAATTCGTCGAGATTGATCTTCTCCAATCCAGCCAGTGCATTCTTTGCAACACTTGCGAGTTGAGGCGAAAGCCGTCCATCCGACTCCAAGAATAAACGAGAAAGTGCATACGAAACATGTTCATTCAAAGTCGCTTTGGTGCGGGCAACGATCACTGCCAACATGGAGCTTTGCCCTAATCCCGTTAGTAGCTGATCAGCTTCCATTCCAACAGTCGTGCCGGCCAGGCGATGCACGACAGCAGTCTTCGCCCAGTAAGGTTCCATGAGAGCCATGAATAACTCTGGATTATAGCCGCTCGGAGCCGCTTCGAGTAGATCCCTATACGAATCCTGGATAACCATTTGAATGGCGGCCAGAGAACGCAAGCGATCAGCTGTAGTCGTTTGATCGCGAAATGGTTTGAAAAGACTGGTTGTAGCTTTTACACCAGGTACAAGACGGACGATCTCTACGATTCGCTTGGAAGTTGTGCGTTCAACCTCTTTCATGATCTCGGCGTATTTGTTTGAAAAATCGCGGTGATGATTGACCAATCCGCGTTTGAGTTTTTCGATAGTCGCCGTGTCAAGGCTTTTCGATGCGGAATTGTCAATACGTAGTTTGCAGTTCGAAAGAAATATCAAACCGAAGAAAATGACGAAAATAGTTTGCGCTACTTGCATGAAAAAGGTCTCAGATGAAATAGGTGTTCGATCCATTTTACTTGAAGCCGCTAGTAAGTACAAATCAGCCATAGGATGGTCGGTCACAGGCATTATGTCCGTCGGCTCTCAATTGGGCCCAGTCGGGTGTCCCCCGAACCCCGACTCACTCGGTAGTGATGATGAGCCCAGCTAGGTCCAGCTGCTGCGAAAGACTTTCGGAATAGATTTGGACAAGTCGGATCACGCGAACCGGTGAGCGGGAAGTTGCAAATCAGAATCCTCCACTGTTTGGCGGTTATTGAAGATAAAGAAATCATAGAACGGATGCTGAAGCATGTCGGTAAGGCAAATGCGCTAAAGACTTTTTGTCTTCGGCACTACAAGGTTGTAAGACTTTGTTTAAAACAATTCATTATATCTCTAATATCTATTTTAAATAATTATTCAGATCAACTATCTTGCGCCCGATCGGCGATACATTTGCCGGTATTGACAGTGGAATGAGATATCTGCTGTAGGGTATTTTGAGACCACCGTATGAAGTGTTCATTGGGAGGAGAATTTGTGAAAATTGAATCATCTCAATATGCTGGGCGTGAATACCTAACGGAACACGAATTTCGATTTGCGTTCGAGAACAGTCCCATATCGATGAGTTTCGTGAATTCCGATCTGAAGTTTGTTCACGTTAATCTGGCTCTATGTAGACTGCTCGGATTCAAGGAACACGAACTTATTGGTCGGTCGATTGTCGATGTGACCCATCCGGATGATCGGCTACGCAGCGAGGGATTGAAAAGGAAGCTGCTTAGTGGCGAAATAAAACTCTATGGGAATGAGAAGAGATACCTGTCCAAGACAGGCGAAAGCATCTGGGTAAAAATGACGGCGAAACTCGCAGGTAGTCCTGGTGAAAAGTCGTCAGAAATTTTCGCTCTAATCGAAGACATTTCGGCACGCAAAGAGCTTGAAATCAAACGCGGTGTAGATGTTCAAGCGCTAAAGGATTCTAATCGCCATTTGTCTGAGTTTTCTCGCATGGCCTCCCATGATCTGAAAGAGCCGCTAAATTCAATTTCTGGATTCGTATCTTTGATCGCAGACCAGCATAAGTTGGCACCGGTGTCAGAAATTGGGGATTACCTAGAAAGTATAGAGCGAGCCGCGAACCGCGGCCGTGCTTTGGTAGACAATTTGTTGATTTATGCGCACCTAGAAGAGCTGAAGCCAGATTTTGAACAAGTTGATTTAAACACAGAAATTGCTGACCTGCTTCAAGGCATGCAGAGCTTGACCAGCAGCGCCAATGCAAATGTTTTGGTAGAGGACTTACCTACTGTTAAAGGCGATCGTTGTCAGCTATCGCGTTTATTTCAGAACTTGATTTCTAATGCTCTCAAATTCTCTCATGCTGACCAACGCGTCGTGACGCTTAAGTCAAAATTGCTCGACCAGTTCTGGATAATTTCCGTTTCAGACAACGGTCCCGGAATTTGCGATAAGGATCGAGAAGATATTTTTCTACCGTTTCGAAGAGGGCGGGCAACGGCATCTATTGCCGGTACCGGATTGGGGCTTTCAATTTGCAAGAGAATTGCAGAATTGCATGAAGGCAAGATTTGGGTGGAGTCTACATCGTCGGCAGGAACAGTGTTTTCTATTTCGCTGCCGGCGAATCATGATGCGAGCAAATTGAAGTCTATTCACTGTGGCGACACTGATGCGCCTATCAAGGGAATCTAATACATTTCATAATCCGACGATCCTAAACCCTCGCCAAATTGGGAAGACTCTCTGTTCAAGGCCTAGGTGTCATCCATCAATTTTATTTGATAAAATTGATGGTTAGTATATATTTCTTTGCTTAAAGCGAATTAAGGGAGGAATGGCTATGCGCCCATGGGTCAATTATCATCATCTATTGTACTTTAAAACGATAGCTATTGAAGGTGGTATTGCAAAAGCTGCGAAAAAACTTCGCTTGGGGCAACCTACCCTCTCAACTCAAATGAAGCAGTTCGAAGAAACCCTAGGTCATGAATTATTTAATCGATCTAAAAGACAGCTCCAACTTACGGAAGCAGGACGGATGGTTTTGGGCTATGCAACCGAGATTTTTAAACTTGGTGATGAAATGGTTGATTCACTAAACGATCAACATAGAGCTGAAAAAATACAGGTACAAATTGCCGCGATGGATACAGTTCCAAAGCATCTGACACTTAAGGTTTATCAAAAGGCACAAAAAGAGTTTGATTGTCTTGTAGCTATCGCTGAAGGTCATGGTACCGAACTACTAAGAGAGTTGCGGGCACACCGAGTCGATCTAGTTATTTCCAACTATGCACTTCCAGTTGGAGAAGCGTCTGGATTCTACGCAAAAAGCATTGCACGTATGCCGATAGTTATTTGTGGAGCGCCAAAATATGCCAAACTTAAGCGTGAATTTCCGGACTCCATGAAGGGGCAACCTTTTATAATGCCTTCTTTACAAGGCAAGCTACACCACGATGTTGATCATTACCTCAAGCTAATCGATATTCAAGTTGATGTTGTCGCTGAAGTCCAGGATACAAGTCTTCAAAAGTTAATGGCTACGCATGGCCATGGGTTGATACCGCTAGCTAAACCTGCCGCCGAGGAGTTGATTGCAAACAAAGAGCTTATTCAATTGGGTCTTTTGGAAAATGTCTACGAAGAGCTATGGTTGATCGCCGCGCAAAGGCGTATTCAGAATCCAGTGGCTGCAGCAATTATGAAGGACTTTAAGATATAAAGACCAAAAGGAATGCCCTCTCAATCCCATCGGCATGAAGAGGGCAAGCGGGACTTAAGCGCGCAATTCGGAGCGCTTTGATTTACCACTATTAAAAATTAGATGCATATCTAAGCGTTTTGCAGTTAGGGCTGTTGCGGAATCACTCCAACGCAGCACAGCAACAATCGCTTTTTGTTCCGGCATTTTTGAACTTGGCAACACAGTGACGTTTCCGCCTTTATTCAAGGTTAACTCAGCAATGTCATCGAGCAAATCATCCGCTGTAGCTTCGTTTTGTTTGCTGAGTACTTGAATATCGCCAAAGTCTCTATCTAAGTACCCCCAAATATGTTGGTCTTCGGCGATGAGTAGACTTTCAATTTGACCTCTTGTTGCGGCTGTTGCAATTTCTTCAATATCTTTACTTGCTAGACCCATAGCTTCGGCCTTGCGAAAAATGACAATGGCTTGTTCATCTAGTTGGTCAAAATAGGACTCCATGGTGCCAAGACTCAAGTCAGAAAGTGCTTCACCGTCGAGATTTTCATTTTGACCGTACAGCCCTCGTTCGAGTAGGTGTATGTAGCTACAACTTCGGCGAAATGACTCCTGTTCTGGCAATTGGCCTGCTATTAAAAGTGGTAACTGAGATTGCAACCAGTATTTCTCTAAGTGCTGATGGGCGAGCTGCATATTCAAGTTTAGTTCCTTCTCGAAACGAGCTTTGCTTTTTTCAAATAGCCACTTCTTTTTTGAGCGCCCATTCGAAATCTGTGGATTATGTTGTTTTCTAAAAAGAATCCGATCTACCTGCGTTGTACTATCAGCGGTGACTAAGAAAAGTTCTGCATATTTGCTTCTGAGCGCCAATAAGAAATAGCTTCTGCGTGACTGCGCACATCGCAAAACAGGTTTGATATGAAAACTGTCAGCCGCTATGGCAAGATCGGCTTTTACAGTTGGAATTCTAACAATTCCTGTAAAGTGTTCATTGTGATAAATTCCAATGCCACCTTTTGCCTCCTTAGGGCTGATTCGTGCGAGGGCTTTTTTCAGCGGTTGCAACAACCGATCTTTGGTATTGGCATCATAGGTGCGAACAATCAACGATTCGACGGTTCGGTACAGGCGCTGTAATTTACTCTTCAGCTTAACTGCCCCATTTTTTTCTTGTATATTAGTTGCAAGAAAAAGTGAAATAGCAGGGGCGGGTT
>JBGSKV010000016.1:0-4527 GCA_041740975.1 Oligoflexales bacterium
GAGCAAAGTAGTCTGATGCGCCTAAGCAAAAAACCTGCGCAGAGCGGTATAACCCCGTCCTTTCCAGATCTGCGCGAGCCTGCCTATCGATTGCCAACCGCATCCGCGCCAAACAGCAGCGCCCCAACGCCCGATCGCTCACAGTACCGCGCGCCTTGTACAGGCTTAGAGTTAAGTGAATTTGATCGCCTCTGCGCGGATGCTTATGCATCAGCGTACCCTTCCGGATTCCGCGATCAGTATGTCAGCGTTTATCGCAGCTTCTTTCAAAGAGAATTTAACAGTCGGATCAAAGCTTACTATGACCAAGCTCGCGGCGTAAGCTACCCGGCAGAAACCGAGTCTGGATTAAAGCTAGGGGCACAGCATCAAGGGGTGCTTGACGGCTTTGCAGGGCATTTGGCAAGAGCTAGACAAGACCAGTTCCAAGCGGGTGTGACCGAGTTGGAACGTCAATCATCAGTTGGCTACTTTTTAGTGTTGAAATCAATGAGTGTGGTTGGCGAACGCGATGATGGCATTATCAGCCCGGGCGAACAGCTAAAGCTCAAAGTTCGCATCGATAACATTGGTTCGCAATCGACGCCACGCGAAAAAATTCGTTTGAGTATCGTGCAGTCGAACGGATTGACTACGCAAGTTAAAACGCGCCTCCTTCCGTCACTTGCCGCTGATACCGCGACAACATTGGAAGGTGTGCTTCCTGCATCCGTCGCGACGGAAATTCTAAACAACAAAATTCAACTTTCCGTAAAACTAGAATCAGAAAAATCTCCAGGACAGTTTGAGCAAATTGGCACACTCACGATCAATGAAGACGTTCATTTTCCAATTGAATTAGTGGATGTAGCGTTTGATCAAGCGCTCGTAGTAGGCCAACCAGCCCGTGCTATGTTGACCTTTAAAAACCTAACGAACCAAGCTTTCCAGGAAACGCCCGTCCGTCTCTCGGCGTATCCGCAGAACCTTGCACTCAGCCAGAGTGAGTTTGCGTTGCCGCCAATCGAAGCGGGCGAAAGTATTTCTTTGCCGATCGATGTGACACCAGACGTAACGGCAGGTAGCAACCTAATGACGCGAATCAAAGCCGACCTCCAAGGAATTTATGGCGTTGCGAGTATGGTTCAATCTCGCGATCATCGCCTCAGTGTGAAGCGTAGCGGCTCCTTGAACCTTTGTTTGCAAAGTGGATGTGATGCGAACGTCGCACTCCCTTTACAAGTGCGCGCCGGAACGGAAGTCAGTTTTCCGATCAGCTTTAAGTTTCAATCGACCGTTCGGTTAAATGGACCGTTTATTATTGAAAAAGAAGCGGTTAGTAGTTCGCGGATCACCGCCGGCAACAACAGTGTTCAGAGAGCGACGTTAGGGTCTTGGTCCCCTGGGTCATCCCCTTATCGCGGAAACTTTATTTACAGGATTCCTGCGGATTTGGCCGGTCAAGATCATTGGATCAGGGTTCGCCTGACAGAGGCAAACAGACATATTCATTCGGTTATGATTCCGTTTAAGGTTCAGTAAATAGGTCCTCCCGCTCACCGGTTCGCGTGAGCGGGATAAACTTATTACTGAGAAGTGGTAAAGAATTCAAGCCCCGGATTACGCTCAATCCAGAAGTTAAGGCGCCAGAGGTCATCAAAAACAACCGCTTGTTTGCCGTGTTGGTCGAGGCAAATTCTCTCGGCGTTGTCGGCGCAAAACTTGTCGACAGTTGCTTCTGGACCACCGAGCCATCTCGCACCACCAAAAGACAAACTCTCAAAGCGGACATCGACATTGTATTCATTTTGGATGCGGTACTTGACGACATCGAACTGAAGAACGCCGACAACTCCTAGCCACAAATCATTGGATTGGACAGGCCGGAAAACCTGGATCGCACCCTCTTCCGAAAGCTGGTCGAGGCCTTTATTGAGTTGTTTTGATTTTAATGGTTCGACGAGTTGAACCCTACAAAAATGTTCGGGCGCAAAGACCGGTATACCCTTGAAATTAAGTTTCTCGCCTTCACTAAAGCTATCGCCTATTTTGAATATTCCCGGATCATGGATACCGACGATATCTCCGGCAAAAGCCTCATCGACCAAGCTTCGGTCTTGAGCCATAAACTGCGTAGGACGCCCGAGGCGAAGGTCTCGATCAAGTCGCACGTGATGCGCCTTCATACCGCGCGTAAAATGCCCGGAAACAATTCGCAACATACCGACACGATCCCGATGACGCGGATCCATGTTAGCCTGAATTTTAAAAATAAATCCGGTAAACGTTTTTTCATTTGCATCGATCATTCGTTCCATGCTTTCACGCTGACGAGGGGCTGGCGCGAATTCGATAAGCGCATCCAACAATGTTTCAATGCCAAAATTATTAATCGCACTTCCGAAAAACACCGGGGCTAACTCTCCGCGCAAGTATTTCTCGCGATCAAACGCATCCCCGGCACCTTCGAGCAAATCAATTTCGTCAATTAATCTTGTGGTGGCTGCTTCGCCGATTTCTTTATGCAAGATACCCAAGGTATCAGGATGTTTTAGATCTAATTTTTGTAAAGGAACGGGGCGATGACGATCGGCGTTCGCGTTAAAAAGCAAAAGCCTTCCACCCAAGCGATCGTATACTCCACGAAATTCTGGCCCCTGCCCTATAGGCCATGTCATGGGATAGCACTGCAAGCCCAAAACTTTTTCAACTTCATCGATAAGGTCAAAAGGTTCTTTACCGAAACGGTCCATTTTGTTGATGAAGGTGATGATAGGAACTTTTTGCTGACTACAAACTTTGAAAAGCTTGACGGTTTGAGCTTCGACACCATTACCCGCGTCGATAAGCATAAGCGCACTATCCACTGCCGTCAGTGTGCGATAGGTATCTTCCGAAAAATCCTCGTGACCAGGTGTGTCTATGAGATTGATGGCGTGATCTTTATAAGGAAACTGTAAGACGGAACTAGTTACGGAAATCCCGCGTTGTTTTTCGAGCTCCATCCAATCCGAAGTGGCGAATTTTTTGGAACGTTTGGCTTTGACGGTACCAGCCATCTGAATGGCGCCACCGTAAAGCAAAAGTTTTTCGGTGATTGTCGTTTTTCCAGCATCGGGATGCGAGATAATCGCAAACGTGCGCCGGCGGGCAATTTCTTTAGCTACGTTACTCATAACCCCCAGATTTGCCAGAGAAAGCCCTTTCTAGCAAGGGATTTGGCCCGCCTAGAGTCGAAGTGGGCAATCTGCTATTCTAAAAAGGAATCAAATATTAAAGAATGGTCTCGTTTTTATGAACTTAGAACCAAACTACCTCATGGCCTCAATGTTTTTTGGTTGCTTTGGCGCAGCTTATTTTTTATACGGCAAGCGCCAAGGTCAAGCTGTCCCCCTTATTTGTGGAATCATACTGACAGTGTTTCCTTATTTTATCACCGACTTGAAACTCATGATTCCCATTGGCATCCTTCTTATTATAGCCCCGGCATTTATTCGTGGCTCCTAATCCTTGATTAATAAAGCGCTCCTTAGTAAAAGATCCGTACTGAGTTTGGAGGAACGTTTTTCCATGAGTCAATTCCTGTTTATTATACTTTTATCTCTCGTCTCTTATGCCTGTGGAAGCGATGACAAAGATTCCGCTCAGCACAATTCGGATCCGAAGAAAAGCCAACCGGCACCATCATCTCCAGCTCTGTCCGGAGAGTCCTCGTTTGATTTTGAAAAAGCAGTCGTCGTCAAATCCAACCGAGGAATATACGAAGTCCATTTGAATTGGAAGCGTTCCCCGGCGGCAGGAATGGATACGAACAACGTTGCCGATGTTGTTTTCAAAGCGAGTTCAGGCGAAACCACCAGGGTTGATTTGGATAAACTTCAACCGAAAATGAATTGCTGCGGAGCCAAACCTGTTCAAAAACAGAAAATTAAAAAGATCGACAATCAAATTGGTCGCTTTGAAATCGCCGGTATCTACTTTCATGCCGCAGGCGCTCACAATGGCTGGACTTTGTTGATTGATGCTGAGGTGAATGGCGTATCAGACCGAGCAGAGATGATCATTGAAAAAATATCGCCTTCTAAATAATTTATATTTGTCGATGCTACTTTGTTTTTTGGTGGTGGGATTGGAATCGACATCTCATGCCTGCGCTTCCTGTGGAAGCGGTAGCGGCGATCCCCTGATTCTTAATCCAAACGTACATATCACACTTTACTTCGCGACTCGTTATCAGTCTATACCCGCCCAAGTGCAAACGGATGGTGAGATCGCACCAAACTATTTGTTTAATGCGCAGTCTTTTTTTGACCTGGGCCTGGGCGTACGACTTTCTCGAAGTGTCTTTACAAGTGTCTATTGGGGTGCCCAAGCAAACCATGGTCGCAAAGACAAATGGGGTATACAGGAACCACTGATCAAGGCTCGTTGGACCATCCTAGAGCAAAGCTTCCAGCAAGCTTGGCGGCCTCAAGTGCAGCTGCTCTTTGGTTATAAAACAAATATAGCTGCTGATAAGTTCGAAAGCCAAGATCCACAACTCCTCGA
>JBGSKV010000017.1:0-86998 GCA_041740975.1 Oligoflexales bacterium
AAAGCTTTGAAATCTTGATTCGTATATATGCATCGGCCTCTCTTTATGCAATGTCTTTTTCTGTAACCTTTTGAAATAACACGGTTATGTAGCGGGCGGGGGTTGACTTTTCCACAGCGAGTCGCATATTAATGCCCATCACCGCAGCCGCCACTTTTCCTCGGTGGGCGTAGCTCAAAACCAGAAAGAGAAGAGAAAAATATGGCTCATCAATTTGATAGTAACTTAAGTGGATCGTTGGATATTGCACAGACAGACGCCATTGGTCGCCGAAATTTGCAACTCGAACCCATTCACCTCTTACAAGGTCTGGCGAAGAATCCACATACAACTTCGCACAAAGCTTTGAAAGCTCTGAAACCAAAAATCGAATCCATTTTGGCTGCACTTCCGGTTGTAGATAAACAAACTTATAAGCCCGACAACTTGAGACCTTCTCCCCAGTTTGCCCAGTTGATCACGCAAGCTTCTGCCGATGCCATTCAAAGCGGACGCCAGGAAATTAGTGAACGCGATATTTTGAAACACTTGGATCCTTTTGTTCCGGGACTTGGATTGAATAATCTTATGCAAGACAAACTAAATGAACAACAAGAGAACGAATTCGATTTTTTGATAAACCTCAATGAACTTGCCCGCGAAGGCAAGCTTGATCCAGTCATTGGTCGAACCAAAGAAATTCGCGCCGTCATGGAAATTCTTGGGCGCCGCACCAAAAACAATCCGGTCCTCGTCGGTGAAGCTGGTGTGGGTAAAACGGCTGTTGTCGAAGGACTTGCCGGAATGATTGAAAGCGGCAAGGTTCCTGACACTTTAAAAAATAAACAAATCTATAGTCTCGACATGGGTCTTTTGATGGCCGGCACGAAATTTCGTGGCGAGTTCGAAGAGCGCATGAAAAAAATGGTTCAGTTTATAAAGGACTCGCACGGACAAATTATTCTGTTCATTGACGAGCTACACTTACTTGTTGGCGCCGGAAAAACGGACGGGGCCATGGATGCAGCCAATTTACTTAAGCCCGCCTTGGCACGCGGAGAGCTACACTGCATCGGTGCTACGACGAATGCCGAATACCGTCGATATATTTTAAGCGACCAAGCCCTCGATCGGCGCTTTCGACTAGTCCCTGTGCAAGAGCCGAGCGTTGAAGATGCCATTGAAATCATGCTTGGGGTGAAAGAGAAACTCGAAATCCATCACGGTATCGACATTACCGATGAAGCGATTTATGCATCCGTATTTTTATCGAAGCAGTACATTACTGACAAACAATTGCCCGATAAGGCCATTGACCTCGTCGACGAAGCAGCGTCGGCATTAAAGCTCAGCGCGGAAGCTATGCCGCCCAGCCTTTCCGAGCTTCAGGCCGAAATTCGTTCGAAAATGATTTACGCGAAGACGCAGAAAAATACCGATGATCTTATGAAAGAAATTGATTCTCTCAAGGCGCAGTTTGAAACTGAAAAAGCCAAATGGGACAAAGAAGTCTTTGCCATTAAGCGAGTCTCGGAACTTAAAAATAAGTTAGAGCGATTGAAGTTTGAGCAACAGAAGGCCGAAACCGATCGCGACTATGAGCGTGCATCTCAACTTAAGTATTCGGAAGTTCCAGAAGTCGAAAAAGAACTAAAAGAACACGGCACCCCTTTCCAGTTGGAAAGTAAACATATCGCCGAAGTGATCGCGCGCCAAACTGGGATTCCTGTCGAGAAAATCCTCAAATCCAAACAAGAAAGCATTTTGGAAGTCGAGGCTTATCTTAACCAACATGTGTTTGGTCAACGCGGCGCCTTGCATGAAATTTCTGAGACACTAATTTCCGCGCACGCTGGACTAACGGACCAAAGCCGCCCTCTGGCCTCGTTTCTTCTTATGGGACCAACTGGCGTCGGGAAAACCGAAACCGCAAAAACACTGGCTCAGTTCCTGTTCAACTCTAGCGACAAGATGATCCGCTTGGATATGAGTGAGTTCTCCGAGAAACACTCCGTTGCGAAACTCATTGGCTCGCCTGCCGGGTACGTCGGCTATGAAGACGGTGGAATTCTAACAGAAGCGGTGCGCCGTAAACCTTACGCCGTGATTTTGTTTGATGAAATCGAGAAAGCTCATCCTGATTTTGCTGACATCTTGCTGCAGATTTTGGATGATGGCCGACTTACCGATAACAAAGGTAGAACCGTAAGTTTTTTAAATACGATCGTCATGCTGACCACCAATGCAACCAACCCTGAAGCCACGTTCAAACCTGAAGTTTTGGGACGACTGGACGGCGTCGTTAAATATAAGCCGCTTGATAAAGAAATCGTTAGTGAACTTATCGGGCGTGAAACGAAGACACTCAATGAACGTTTGGCTTCGAAAGATGTGACGATAGATTTGGACGAGCATGCCATTGAGAAGATAAAGTCGGCTGGATATGACCCGGCTTACGGCGCAAGGCCATTGCGCGCCGCCTACGCGAAGCTCATTACACAACCGCTGTCTCGGCAGCTGCTTAAAGGCGAGTTGACGCCTGGGCATTACCTTTGCTCAATTCCGGATGTAGGCCCGGCGTTTTTTAAAAAGGTCGACCAATAAGGCCCACTTTGTTCTGCAAATTGTTTAGCTTGTCGGTCGCCATCTGACGGGCGATCTTACTTCCCTTCGAAAGAATATCTCGCAAGTCATCTGGCTTGGACAACAAATCAAAGTACACTGCACTTGGTGCTGAGAATCTTTCGACTATTAATTTTAGCAAGTCTTGCTTAGCGTGGCCGTAACCGTAGCCACCTTTTTTGTATTTATCGGCAAGTTCTTGGACTTGTTCGGGAGTTCCAAATAGTTCGTAAATCTTAAAAACGTTACAAGTTTCTGGATTCTTAGAATCGTCCACACCCAAACTATCAGTCTGAATGGCCATAACTTGCTTCTTCCAAGTTTTTTCACTTGCAAACAATGTTATGACGTTGCCTTTCGAACTCGACATTTTTTCGCCGTCTAGACCCGGCACGATCGCAACTTTTTCAGAGATGTAAGCATCGGGAAGTTTGAGGCAGTCACCATATTTGTTGTTGAATCTCTGAGCAAAATCTCGGGTCATTTCCAGATGCTGTTTTTGGTCTTTTCCGACCGGCACGATATCGGCGTCAAACATCAAAATATCGGCCGCCATCAAAAGCGGATAGTTAAAGACCCCCATATTGATTTCAATATTCTTGGCTTGAGCATCTTTATAAGTATGAGCTCGCATGAGCATTCCTAAAGGCGCCACGCAGCTAAGCATCCAAGCAAGTTCACAAACTTCGGGAACTCCCGACTGACAATAGAAAACGGCTTGTCCCGGCTGCAAACCCATGGCCATCATGGTCGCGATCATATTTAAGCTATTTTCATGAAGTTCTTTGCTGGTCTGGCTCGCATTCAGAGCATGGAGGTCAGCTAAAAAATAAAAAAGCTCGCCCTGTTTAGATAGCTCCAAGGCAGGAAGGAGCGCTCCAAAGTAGTTGCCAATGTGAACTGGCCCGGACGGACGTGATCCCGTAAGCACACGTTTTCTTTTTGGTATCATCGGATTTTCATCTCTTTGCAAACAGGGTTTCCATGTAATTCTGTCGTAAAAACAGGCGTTTGGCGAGAGACTTTTTCAGTTTATTCTCGCGAACTTCTTCTCGTCTGAGCAAGAACCTGCTAAAATAGTTAGATAAGTTGGATTTGTGTTGAAATAGGCAGCATAGCCAATCGTTGTTATTTAGTTTTTGAGCATTATAAGAGGAGAATCCATGTCAACCCTGACGAAAGACACAGTGATCGAAATGATTCGAGATAAAGTTGGTTTTCCAGTCAAGGAAGCCAAAGACATTTTGGAAATGGTTTTAGAAGAAGTTAAGCTTCGCCTCGAAGACGGGCAAGAAGTCAAAATTTCTGGCTTCGGTAAGTGGACGGTGAAAGAAAAAAGATCGCGTCCAGGTCGCAACCCGCACACAGGTGATCGCATCGAAATTACGGCTCGCCGAGTTGTCACGTTTCATCCATCTGACAAGCTACGCGATGCTGTTAACAAAGGTGGTTCTGACTAATCAGAAAGAGTCGCGCATATTCTCCTCAAAAAATCGTGATGTACTTCCCGAAAGACCACTATTCTGGCAAAGTTTAGTGGTCTTTTGTTTTTCATAGGAGTTCCTCGTCATGCGCCTGGATAAAATCTACACCAAAGTCGGTGATCAAGGTCATACGCGCCTCGCTACCGGTGAGAAAGTTCTCAAAACGCACCTACGCATCAAAGCCTATGGTACGGTCGATGAACTAAATTCATTTTGTGGATTGCTTGCCGACTCCATTGAAAAATCCAATGTCCGCCTCCAAGAAATCTGCAAAACTCGGCTGAAGCACATTCAAAATTCGTTGTTTGACCTTGGCGGCGAGCTGTCCTTTTCGGATGGGAAAGCTCCGGAATATGTTCAGAATCTCACCGCTAATCACACGAAGTTACTGGAAGATGACATCGATTCTTTTAATGTCGAACTCGAACCCCTGGCAAATTTCATTTTGCCAGGCGGAAACTTCTCTCAGTCTGTTTGCCATCTTGCGCGAACGACTTGCCGACGCGCCGAACGCGAAGTCGTCGAGCTTTCTGAAGCGGAAAGTGTACGTCCAGAAATTATGATATTCCTGAATCGTCTCAGCGATTGGTTTTTTGTATATGCTCGTCTTATCAATAAACTAACAAATACACCGGAAGTCTTGTGGGAGCAAAACAAACCGTGAACTCTCTTATCAAGCAATTTGCGTTTATTCTTTTACTCGTCGCACCATTAGCGGCGGCAGTCACTTGGACCATTGAACCGAGCTTTCGCACTTTACTCGCCACCTTAACCTACGATAGTGAACCTTTGTCAGAAGATGTCTATGATAACTACGAACAAAACTTGAACCTGAAAAGACAGATTCAAAAGCATTTTCTTAATTTCAAAATTTATATTCCACTTGAGGATATTGTGACGATTGGCCCTAATTCTAAAGAGAAAATGATGCAAGACATCATGGCGAGGTCTTGTGGCAAAGCGAATATTTACGTATGGACACCACTGGGGTTTCGACTACCATTCCTCGGCCAAAAATTCATTGACCGGTGCTGGAAGCCTTCTATACAGATTGGGTCCCAAGAAGAACCCACCGACCGTGGCAAAATCGATTTTTAGAATTCATAATTTTTGACCTAAACCCCACACATTTGAACTTATTACCCCCCTACTCCTTACGAATTTTACTCAATAAACCTAAATGACCGCCGATACCAGGGAAGGCACCGTCTTTCCTAAACAAAGATGGCCACTTGAGGGCTTCATGTCGAATATTGAATCCATTCTGCAATCGCAGTTTGCCGTGTCATCTGATGACATTGGCAAAGCGAAAGAACTCGCTAAAGGCGAGAAAATTTCGTTTATGCAAGCATGTGAAAAATTAAAATTTCTCGATGCCGAGAAATTGCTAGAGGCATTTGGTCAGTTCTTCCAAGTCAAAACTGTCACTCTCGAAACATCTGATATTCCTAAAAACATTTTGGAACTTATCCCCGTTGACGTCGCATTGAAATTTCGCGCCATTCCCATTGATCGCGCGGCAAACAACCTAGTCCTTGCAGTATCCAATCCAAAGGATCTGCGGGCTATTGATACGATTCGATTCAAAACTCGCTTCAACGTGAAACCCGTTTTAGCGCTTGAGGCCGATTTGACGATCGCGCTCGAACGCTACTACAGCAACCGAACGGACTTATCGAGTATCACCAAAGTATCTGGTGGTGACAATACGAAAACCAAAGCTAAGCAGGCCGAAGCTCATCGTACGGTCGTAGGTAAGAATAATGAAGGTTCGGACACACCTATTATTAAAGTTGTAAACTTCATGCTGCGCACGTGCCTTGAAAAAAAGGCTTCGGATATTCATATTGAACCTTATGAGGATTATATCCGCATTCGAATGCGTATGGATGGATCCCTAGTTGAAATCACTCGTCCGCCGAACGATATGAAAGACGCTCTCATCTCTCGTATCAAAATTATGGCTCAAATGAACATTGCCGAAAAACGAAAGCCTCAAGACGGCTCGATCAACGTACTCATTGACGACAAGCCCATCGACTTTCGTGTCAACTCCGTACCAACAGTTTTTGGTGAGAAAATCGTTTGTCGTATTTTGGATAAGTCCTCTCTCGAAGTGGATATGACCAAGCTCGGTTTTGCCAAGTATGACTTAGCAAACTTTAAGGAAGCCATCAGCCGACCATATGGGATGGTTCTCGTAACCGGTCCAACTGGTTCCGGTAAAACCGTAACGCTCTATTCTGCACTTGCCGAGTTGAACAAGGAAACTGAAAATATTATGACTGGTGAAGACCCGGTCGAATTCCAGGTTGCAGGTATCAATCAGGTTCAGATGCAGCCGGACGTCGGCCTTGACTTCGCAGCTGCACTTCGCGCTTTCCTTCGTCAAGACCCCGACGTCATCATGGTTGGTGAGATTCGAGACTTGGAAACCGCTCAAATTGCGATGAAAGCTGCCCTTACCGGTCATATGGTGTTATCAACCCTACATACTAACAGTGCAGCCGATACGATCGTTCGTCTTCTCAATATGGGCGCCGAAGCGTTCAACCTTGTCGCCGCCTTGAATGCCGTTGTTGCACAACGTCTCGCCAAACGAATCTGCGAGAACTGCAAAATGCCAGATCCAAACGCCACCCCTGCCGCACTCATCGATTTGGGCATCCCTGAGAAATTTGCCAATAAGATCACTGCCATGAAAGGCAAAGGCTGCGACAAGTGCAGTTACCTCGGTGCTAAAGGTCGAACTGGTGTTCACGAGGTCATGGTTCTTAATGACCAGATTAAACAAACTATTCTCGAAGGAAAATCTGCGATTGAAATCAAGCGCGTCGCTATGTTGACAGGTATGCGAACTCTTCGCCAAAACGCTCTGAATAAATTAGCGCAAGGCATGATTTCGGCTGCAGAAGTGACACGCGTTACGACATCGGACCGGGAAAAAGAAAAACCGAAAAAAGAAAAACTGGATGTGGATAAGAGCGAAGAGGCAGCATAACGAAACAGGTGGACTATGGGTTATTCATTAGCAGTACTGCTTAAGACATTGGTGGAAAAAGGTGGCAGTGACTTGCACATCAGTGCCAATTCACCTCCTCGCATTCGCGTTGACGGTGTATTGAAGCCTGTGGACGGACCCGACATGACCCCACAAGAAACTCAGGAACTCTGCCTAACAGCATTGAATGATGATCAGAAAAAGAAGCTCGCCAAAGAAAAAGAAGTCGACTTGTCGTTTGCCGTTAAGAACCTGGCTCGATTCCGCGCGAACATTTTTACTCAACTTCAGACCATTGGGGGCGCTTTTCGCGTCGTTCCAAACCGTATCAAAACTATTGAAGATCTTGGCTTACCCGCCATAACCAAAAAACTTTGCGCGCTACCGAATGGTATCGTCCTCGTAACGGGCCCAACTGGATCCGGAAAGTCAACCTCGCTTGCGGCGATGATCGACTATATCAATGACACGCGGGAAGAACATATCGTAACGATCGAGGATCCGATCGAATATGTTCACACACATAAAAAATGCATTATCAATCAACGCGCCATCGGCCCGGATACGCATTCATTTACCCAGGCACTCAAAAGCTTGCTTCGACAGGACCCGGATGTTGTTCTTATTGGTGAGATGCGAGACTTGGAGACCATTCGAACGGCCCTAACTACTGCAGAAACAGGCCATTTAGTGTTTGCCACACTTCATACCAACTCTGCCGTCCAAACACTGAATCGTATTATTGACGTATTTCCTCCCCATCAGCAAGATCAAGTTCGTACACAGCTTGCTCAAACGATATCCGGCATTTTGTCGCAGACACTCGTACCCGCGGTTCCACGAGGAAGGGAACTGGCAATGGAAATCTTAGTGCCGAATAGTGGTATCCGTGCACTGATTGCGGAAGGAAAATTCAATCAAATTTATTCCTTAATGCAAAGCGGGCAGAACGAATCAGGCATGCAGACGTTAAATCAATGCCTTCTCGATTTGATGGTCCGCGGAAGAATTTCCAAAGAAACAGCGTATCGTCGCTCCCCAAACAAAACCGAGTTTCTGGATATGCTAAAAGATCGCAATATCAATACCAACTTTTTGAGTAGGGTTGTGTAGCTATGATGAAGTTTCAGTATAAAGCGAAGAACCCAGGCGGCAAAGTCATATCCGGCGAGATAGATGCTGTATCTGCAACTGATGCAAAAAAACGTTTGATGCGCAGCCGTCTTAAGCCAATTTCTATTAAAGCCATGAAGTCCGGAAATCCCGGCGAGAACGTCGGCCTACTTGGCGGAATGATTTACTGGGATGATAAAGGCGCACTTCAACTTCAATTGGGGTCGGGTAATCCAACCACGAAAGAACTCATCATCTTCACAAAACAGTTCGCAACATTGCTAAACTCTGGTGTACCGATGATTCAGGGCCTCCAGATCCTGGCCGAGCAACAAAAAAGTCGCTCGTTCCGCATGGCTATTGAAGGGATTCGGTATTCTCTTGAAAATGGACAGAATCTTAGTGACGGTTTGAAGAATCATCCAAAGATCTTCGACAACCTTTATTGTTCAATGGTTGAAGCTGGTGAAGCCAGTGGTCAGTTGGATGTCATTTTGGGTTCACTTGTTACCTACATCGAAAAAGCCCAAAAAATTAAATCTCAAGTCAAGTCCGCGATGATGTACCCGTCATTTGTAGTCGGCGCCGCGTGTATCGTAATTACTTTCATGTTAGTATTCATCGTCCCAAAATTCTCGGAGATGTTTGCATCTTCAGGCCAAGAACTTCCTGCTCTGACCAAAATCGTTATGCAGATGTCAGACTGGTTAAAAGGTAACTTCGTTACTATCATCGGTATTGTGTTTACAACGATCGCAACTATAATTGGCTGGCGAAGCACGGAATCAGGGAAAGTTCAGTTTGATTCTCTCCTTTTGAAAGCGCCCATTAGTGGCCCTCTCATTAAAAAAATTGCGATTGGACGTTTTTGCCAAACTCTTTCGACTATGTTGCAATCTGGTGTGGGTATCCTCACAGCGTTGCAAATCTGCGCGAACTCGGCGGGCAACCGTGTTATCCAGAACGTCGTACTGAACGTTAAGGATCGCATCACACAAGGTGATCGTTTTGCCGAACCATTAAAAGAATCTAAAATCTTCCCGACCATGGTTATTTCCATGATCGAAGTTGGGGAAAAAACAGGTTCACTGGATGACATGTTAAAGAAGGTCAGTGAATTCTATGAAGAAGAAGTAGACCTTGCCGTAAAGGGTATGATTTCACTTATCGAACCTGCAATGATCGTGGGTCTCGGTGGCGCGGTGGGTTTCATCGTTATTGCGATGTTCTTGCCAATCTTCGACCTTGGTAATGCCGTAGGTTAAGATCTTAATTAATTTTAAAATCAAATTTATCTATCGAAGATCGGATCAACTTCCGCGAACGTTTGCGCTTGTCTCCACAACGGAATGATCTGTTTAAGAAGAGCAGCCGATTGCTTGAAGTCTAACTGCGTAGCGGAATCGCTTTTCGCGGCGGCAGGATTGATGTGTGTTTCTAAGAAATATCCACTCAAATAACCCGTTGCTGTTGCGGCTCGGGCTAACATTGCAGCATTTTGGCGTTGACCAGCCGTAGTCGCGCTGCCACCTGGTTTTTGGCAAGAATGCGTAATATCAAAAATCACCGGAACTTTGGCTTTCGACATGCGCGCCAAACCGGACATATCGACTATCAAATCTTCATAGCCAAAGACATTGCCGCGCTCCGTAAGCGCCATATTCAGAGCAACGCCATGTTTATCAGCCATGCGTTGGGCTTTTTGTACAATATGGGCCGCGGCGTCATGCGAGATGAACTGTCCTTTTTTTACATTGATCATACGTCCCGTCTGAATGGCAGCATCAAGAAGTTCGGTTTGACGGCAAAGAAACGCAGGTATCTGCAGAGCATCACAAACTTCCGCAACTTCCTTCGCTTGATAGGATTCATGTATGTCGGTTAAGATTTTCACTTTGTATTTTGTTTTGATTTTCTGAAACCATTCCATGGTTTGAGAAATCCCATTACCCTGATAACTTTCTCCGGAAGTACGGTTGGCTTTGGTAAAAGAAGATTTGAACCAAAGATCAAAATCGAGCTCTTGACTTAAAGCGATTAAATGTTCAGCGACTTGTTCCAAAAGCTCCAGGGATTCTGCCGCACACGGACCAGCAATAACCATCGGTCGATCTGCTTGTTTATGCGCCATTACTTTGCCTCTTGTCAAAACTATTAGGTGAATTCATTGCGGATTCAGCCTTAGTAAATAACGGTTTTACTCAGCATAATCAATAGAGCATCCCACCGCAAAGCACTGGCTACCAACGAAAAGATCTTGACTTAACCCCCTGTGAATAATACTAGATTTCTACTTGATTGTGTTCTGTTTGTTAGCCGCTTTAGCTCAGTCGGTAGAGCAGAGGACTGAAAATCCTCGTGTCCCCAGTTCGATTCTGGGAGGCGGCACCTTTATTTTTCTAGAGTGTTGATTATAGTTAAGATGAGTTGAATACAATATTTGAACCCCGACCGAGTATTCAAGTTTTACGAAAGGTTTTCATGCTCGAAACATTAATTACAGTTATTCACATCCTCGTTGCGCTCTTTATGATTCTCGTTGTCCTCGTACAGGGCGGCAACAGTGGTGGCGTTAGCGCTTCTTTTGGTGGCGGAAGTTCGGGCGGTGTTTTTGGCGCGACAGGTGCCATGACTATTTTGGGAAAAATGACTTACGGTGCGGCGATACTTTTTATGATGACCTCTTTGTCTCTAAGTATTTTGAAATCGCAGGGCGGTAACACGGGTCTAAAGCAAAAACTTGCGACTCCGGGTGCTACGACCACGACTCAGCCACTTGATGATAAACCGGCGACGGCTCCGGCAACTCAAGAACCGAAAAGTGATGATCAGGGAAATAAATAGCCGATTTGCTCAGGTGGTGAAATTGGTAGACACGCCAGCTTGAGGGGCTGGTACCCGCAAGGGTGTGCTGGTTCAAGTCCAGTTCTGAGCACTCTCCTCCTCGTCATCCAAAGGTCATACCAACGGATCACTCATTAAAAAGGAAATGCCTATGGCAAATGTCTTTATCACGGGCTGCAATCGTGGAATCGGCCTTGAACTATGCCGCACCTATTTAGTCGAAGGGCACAAAGTTTTCGCGACTTGCCGTGACTATGAAAAGGCAGATGAACTTCGTAGTCTCAAATCAGATTTCCCCGATACTTTATTTGTTCATGAGCTTGATGTTGCAAAACCAGAAACTTTTGACGGACTTGTTAAGCAGCTTCCGGAACCTATCGACATCCTTATTAACAACGCAGGTATGCTCGTCGGACGAGGCGATCGCGTTGCCGAGCTAAGCCCCGACGATGTCATGAAAGTTTTTGACGTCAATGTTTTAGGTCCACTTCGTGTAACGCAACTTCTCATGCCTCGCCTCTCGAAGAATCCAGTGATTGCCAGCATCAGCAGTATGATGGGTTCTATTGCGGATAATACATCCGGAGGGTCCTATGGTTACCGCATTTCAAAAGCCGCCTTGAACATGTTTAACAAGAGCCTCAGCTTGGAACTTATTCAAGCCATCTGCGTTGTTTTACATCCAGGCTGGGTGCAAACGGATATGGGCGGATCTCAAGCCCCAACAAAAACCAGCGAATCTGCCGAGGGGATCAAGAAAGTACTGTCAAAGGTCACCGCAAAAGACACAGGTCATTTCTTCGATTTTACCGGCAAAACCCTACCTTGGTAGGCTGTCAATGAGTTCGACAGAGTAACCCTTGTACACAATTAACCGTTGTTTTTCCCTGTCATTTCAGGCCTATCTTTGGTTCGCATCCTGCATCATTAGCATATTACACCCATATTTGGCTATTGCAGTAGGTATGGGGTTTCGGGGGAATTTGCATACTATGTCGAAATTTATAAAAAACTTTTTAGTTATATTTTTGCTTTTTTGCATGCCTTCGTGCGGCTTCGATCAATCAAATAAGTTAAGTGACACTCAGAACGAACAGTCGTATTTAATAGTGACCAAAATTAACAAATCTATTTTCAAAGTGCTGACTTTGGAAAATCTAACTCATCAAGAAGGCCTCGATAAAGCCCAAGGCGAGAACACCCTTCGAGGCTCTTTGAAAGCAGAAACTCAGTTAAGCCTAAATTTCGCCAATTCACTTCAAAACGGCAAAGTCCTGCTGCAGGGCAAGGTAGAGGCAAACTCAACTTACCAAGTGATTAGCTCGGCCTATGGCACAGCGATTGACGGAAATACAAAAACAAAAGGCGATTTTAGCTTTCCGTTGCAGTTGACCGAGAATGGTTTTGAAGAAGTTACTTTAGACACCAAAAATATCAAATCTGACTCGACCTACACGTCTCCGCTTAATTTTTTATATGCACCATTTGCAAAACAAAAATTTAAAGATGGACTTCCTACCCTACACCAGGCTTTCAATAAAGGAATAGGTGAGGCAATCGAAGCCAATACCCAAAAACTCATTCCGGAAATTATTGGTTCCCTGAATCACATTTATAAGATCTATTTTTATCTGCCATTTGTTGCCAAGAAGAAAGACCATAAGCCCGTCATCAGCTCTACTGAATCAGAAATAAACCTAAGCGTTGTCGATAAATCTGGTCGAGGCGGGGTCACCACTCACATAAAGCCATTACCTAGTTCCGATCTGCAGATTCATTTTCATGAAAATATGCTGACTCATCTATTGAATGAAAAATTGCGCAACTTTAAAGTGGGTGCCGATGTTTTATCAGTCGAACCCGCCAATCCATTGGCAAACATGATCAATTCTCAATTTAATACACACACGACAGTTCGCGGATCATTCGATACAATTGATGCTGCTGAAGTTTGGTGTGACCATCAACAGGTGAAGTTTCGCTTCAAACTTAAATTGGTAGACGAAAACGAAAACCATGCTGATGCTACTTTACTTGTAACCTACGGCTTAACTTCCAGTGAAATGGGAAATCACTTTAAAAAGATGGACTTTGATATTGTAAATGTAAATCCTTTAACTTCAGCAATGGATTGGTACCTTCGCGACCTATCCAAGTCATTTTTTAACGACGAGTTTCTCGTTTCTGCAGAAGCTACACCCTTTAATGTCAGCACTTCGAATGTACAAATTAAGGATTTAAATTCAAAAGCTCAAAAAGAATGGCTAAGCATTTCAATTAACTTTAAGAAGGCTCAAAAAAAATAATATTATCTAGTCTTCCTTCACCCTCGTCATGTCGATGTCTTTCGTATTGCTTTGCGGAATGAGCATTACCGATACGTTTAGAAGCTCATTGTCTTCGTTCATTTTTAAATACAACTCTACCTCGATGTTTACATCATCATGGATAATCACAGTTCCACGTGTATAAAATGTCTTCGTATCGTCATCATAAAAAAGAGGGTCTGGAAAGTCAGGGTTAAGCGCCGTTTCTTCATCACCTTCAAGGGCGTGTAAACTTGCTTTGATTTTAAAGGTGTCGTCAACTTCTAGCGTTGAAAGATGCGCGCCACTTTTCGTACGAAATTTCCCAATGATGTTCGCCCAGTGTTCTGCGAGTTCAAATTCTTCGACCGCTTCACTATGGTTCGAGGCCGACTCCAGGACATCGGTATCCTTGACGTTATTGATGATGCCCGAGGCACTCTGCGTGTCCCTGGCAATCTCCAAGGCCGAGACTTTTGGTGAGTAGATCGGCTGGTATGGTTTATGGGTATAAGTTTCTTCATGGCTACAGGCTCCCAGGATAGTCAATGATAGAATCAAACCCAATACACCAATAACATTAAACTTTTTCATTAAATCCTCAATTTGCGGGTTGCAATAGAAATATACAGTTTTTAATAGAATAAGTCAATATTTTATTGTTTTCATAGATATCTATGATAGATATTAAGGTCTATCTTATGAACCTAGGAGGGCGTTAATGCAGAAGACGATAGGTTATCGGGTTGCACTAGATGACTTAGATTTTATGGGGATTGTCAGTCATTACCAGTGGCTCCTCCTTATGGAACGTTTACGGACTAAACTATGTGAGGACCAGTTCCAACGCATGCAGAGCCTTCGACTAGGATTTGTCGTTGCCGATGCAAAGATACAGTATCGAAAGTCCGCTCGCTATCTTGATCACCTGCAACTACAATTGGAAGTTCTTTCATTAAAAGGCAGTAGCGCACTTGTTAAGCATACATTTGTCGGACCCGATAACGATGTACTCGTCGTAGGTGAACTGACTCTAGTTTGTGTCAATGAAGCGGGTCGACCAAATGCGATACCGGATGAGTTCCGAGATATGTTTAACGCCATGAAAATCGCAGAATCTCAGAAGGCTTAATGCTAAAAATTTGTAGTTTTATGATATTTGTTTTTTTGCTGGATGCTTCCGTCGCCCAGTCGCGACCACTTAAAACTCATGTATCCCGTAATTTTATCTATATATTGAGTTCGGCGGGCGTGCTTGAGAACAGAGTCAACGAACCACTTTATTCGTACGAATGCATTATTCAATTTACGCCCAACTCTATTAGCGGCCATCTCATCGAATGCACCAATCAACTTGACACCATCATCAAATTGCAATTTCCATTGTTGCATACGAATGTAACTGCGGTCGGTCGAAATCTTTCGATATTTCGGTTGGATAGCAATGCCTTTAATCAGCAGCTATTCAATACGCTAAAGAATCTTGCGGGATCAAAGGAAGTCTTTGTCTCCCAGATCCATAGTTGTCCAGGTTCAAAAATGAATTGCTCTGAGAGCTATAGCACTGATCTGCACTCATCCCAACCTAGCGGGTCCATGACTTGCTTGAATAAAAATAAGACCTACAGCTGTATTTTATCGCCAGGTACTTTTCTTTAATTTGATTTTTTTTTGCGGAAAGTTGAAGTCAGTTGTTCAAACACTGCCAAATCCCCCTGATCCCAAATGGTCAGCGCACGCCGCAAATCAAACTGATCGATAATTTCGTGAAAATAAAGAACCGCTTCGAATGCCATATCTTGATCTTCGCTTAGATTTTCATTTTCATAGGCGTCTTGAATGACAGAGAGCAATTCATCGGCGCTTTTCTTCATTTTTTTTGCATCGCCAAAACAAGGAAAGCGAAGCAACTCATCGGCGATAAGCTGATTAATGGCGCTATTGTTGTTGGTCATATAATTGCCTGTTTGCCAATTCTCAAAGTGAGGGTTGTCCCTTCTTCAAATGTTAGCAGTATTTAAATGTGCATGCTACTATTTGAGTTATGACTTGGAGCGCCATTCAAAGAACCGTTGCCTTTCTATCCCTTGTATGGCTTGGTGTTCTGGCCGCAGGCGATAGCCTCGCGACATGCGACACTCTCGTTCGTCGAAGCTCGGCAATGGCAGCGCGCGTGCGCATGGCTGGGGTCGCTCATCCCGTTATAGTCCCTCTCGGCCTTGATCCAGGTTTATTTAAGAAGTTCAGCGAACGAATGTTGGGTATAGATGGCGCCGATGCTTTGATAATATTTGGCAGCCGAACTCATTTTACCTATGGGCTGCCACCCATGAAGGATAGCGACCTGGATGTTGTGCTTTTGTTTCATCAACCCGCATCAGAAGCTCAAAGACAAAAAGCGCGCAATCTCACACTAGAGTTGGAACAAGAATTGGGTTTCAAAGTCTCTTTGCCTTTAGAAGGTTGGATGTCCAGTCTTTTAGGCGGCATGCAGAACTCAGAACCTACGTTTCGCTACCCAATGGATGCAGCAACGGAAGAAGCCATTATGAATGAGGTCATCGCGGATTCGAAGTCTTGGTATTTCAAAAGCCATGATCGTGTGAAGGAAGCGATTGATAAAGCTCGTTCTGTTGACGCTAATGGCTACGACAAAGTGAAATTTAACAAAGAAGCCTTGATCATCGTAAAGCCGTCGATCGAAGCGCCAAAGACCATGCACAAGTTAAGAGAATTTGGTTTCCGCAATCTTTACTACCAAAAAAATTAGACCTGCCATTTTGGCATCAAATCTATACCGCTAATCCATATTTAAACCGTCCATCGGTCGCATAAACGAACTGCAAAAAATGGGACAGCGAACGAATCGCTATGAATATTCGCCGGTTACTCAATCGATCCATGTGGCATGGCGGTTGCACTATCAAGGAAGTCAGAGAGATTTTTAAAAAACACTTTTGGGGCAGCGCCCTAACTTCAAAAGGAAAACCCATGAACGTCTTCACTCTCACTTTAGTCGCTTTGGCATTCTCAGTCTCCAGCATGGCAGCAGCGGCACGATGTAACATGGACCACGATTGTCGCCCCGCAGAGCCTACAGTTCCGCAAAACGCAGACGTCGCCTAAGTTTGCCGAGCGAAGAATCCATTTTCTTCGCTCAGCCCACAGTGAGCGAGGGAGATACCTAGTCAGGTAGAGGTGGTTAACCAATGGCCTTAGCTTGCGCCGCAGCATTGATGACGGACGCGATTCGTATGGACGACTGGATACCTTCCACTGAAATCCCGGCTTTTTTCACTTCCTGCATATGCGCCTTTATACAGTTCGCACAACCTGATAGTGCAGACACTGCCAAGGAAAACAATTCAAAGTCAACCTTTTCAATGCCAGGCTTGCCGATCACATTCATGCGAAGGCGAGCGGGAAGTTTACTAAGTTCGGGATCCTCCGCTAAATGAAGTGAGCGATAATAAACATTATTCATTGCCATAATCGTCGCCGCGGCTTTCGTAGCTTCCAAATACTCCGCCGATAACTCCGCTTCGGCATCTGTCCGTATCGCATCGATAACGTCCGGATTTCTCGTTGCGTATGCACTGGCTAATGCTGATCCCCAAATCTGAATCTTGCTCAAGCCCGGCGCGCCCTCTTCGCTGAGTACGCTACCAAGGTTCAATCGAATGTCCTTGGCGTTTTCACCGATGTTATCTCGTAGTGCTTGCATTGACATATTCTCTCCTTATCGCATCTTTGATCGTTTCTGCGCCTTTTTCCCAGTTGCACGGGCATAATTCATCGGTTTGCAATCCATCGAGGACTCGTAGGACTTCTTTAGGATTGCGCCCGACACTTAAATCCGTGACATATACAAATCGAATGATACCGTCCGGATCAACGATGAACGTAGCGCGTTGAGCCACTCCCTCAGCTTCATCCAGTATGCCCAAGCTTGTCGCTAACTCACGTTTAATATCGGCAAGCATCGGAAAAGGAAGATTCTTTAAGTCTTCATGGTTCTGCCGCCACGCCAAATGCACGAACTCTGAATCGGTGCTTGCTGCTAAGACTTGCGCGTCACGATCCTTAAACTCACCATTGAGATCTGCAAAACCTTTTATTTCGGTCGGACAAACAAAAGTGAAATCCTTCGGATAAAAGAACACCACTAACCACTTGCCACTGTATGTCGAGTTCGAAATATCTACGAATGCCGTTTTCGGATCAGTCGAAATGGTTGCCTTGACTTTGAATTCTGGAAACTTTTTTCCTACACTTAACATTTCTTTCTCCTTTCAAATGAAATAGCCACGAAAGCACCGTGCTCGGGCCAGAATGTCTCTACCCACAACACTATATTCGTAACTTTCGGATGATATATAAAATCGATTGTTTCTATTTAATGATAGATAAAGTATATTACTAATAATAACCGTGATCATGGGAAGTTATGCCATCTCTAACCCAGCTAGAGTACATTGTCGCCGTCAGTAGGCTCCAGCATTTTGGCGACGCGGCGAAAGCATGCCACATTTCGCAACCCACTTTGAGCATGCAAATTCACAAAGCTGAACAAGAATTAGGGGTACAGTTATTTGACCGAGATAAGAAACCTATCGAAGTAACCGCAAAAGGCATAGCGATTATTGAACAAGCCAAAGTTATACTTTATGAGACCGAGCGCCTACAACAGATCAGTAAAAAAAATGCAATGGTGGTTTCAGGAACATTTCGACTGGGAGTGATCCCGACTCTTGCTCCATACATAGTCCCCAGTTTCATCGGCCCGTTTGCCAAGTCATTTCCATTGGTCGAACTGAACATTGATGAAATGAAGACCCAAAATATCATTGCTGCATTACATTCACGTCATCTCGATGGCGGCGTACTGGCTACTCCACTTTTTGAAAAAGACCTGAAAGAGCGCGTACTGTTTTATGAACCGTTTTACCTATATGCACGCGAGAACGATACACTCCTACAAAAAAAGCAAATTGACGGCGCAAGTTTGAATGTTAATGAAATGTGGTTGTTGCAAGATGGCCACTGCTTTCGCAATCAAGTTGTCAATTATTGTTCGGTCAAAAAAACTAAAGGTTCATTGGCAGAAAATGTCAGGTTCGAAAGCGGCAACTTTGAGACTCTACGAAACTTGGTAAGGTCCAGTGGCGGCCACACACTATTGCCCCTTCTTTTTATCAAAACTTTGCCTCTTGCAGAGCAAAAGACCATGGTGCGCTCATTTCAGGATCCGATTCCGACTCGAGAAGTGAGTCTCATTCATAGGCACAACCCCCTTAAGATTGAAATCATTGAAGCTATTGAAAAAGTTCTGAAGCTCGCTCTGCCAACTGAATTACAGAATCTAGAAAAGAAAAATATAGATGTTTTAAAAATCTAGGTTAAATAACAAATTACCCCGAAAAGCGTAGTCATTTGAAATTTCCAATCTGTTCCCTGCAGCAGATATGTTTGGCTATGGTACAATGGAACTACCCCCCACTCACATAATCTAGGTGACTTGATGAAAAAATTACTTTTCATTCTTTTGGTTTTTCAAGCCAGCTCGTCTTTAGCAGACGATGTTGATCTCACCATACCTGATTTGCGAAAGCTGAGGCCGATGAATGGTATCAATCCGGCAATATATGCAAAATTTTGGGATAAATGGGAGTTGGTCACCACTCGCTACCGTGGGGACAACGGTGAGCAACGGTTTATATATGCCAACGACATTGCTATGGATGCGATGAAAAGCGGATCTCTTGATTTTCCAGATGGCTCTGTCTTTGGCAAAGTTGCTTTTGTTGCCGAAGAAGATCCGCACTTTCCGAATAGCTATGAACCCATCGACTTTATTCGACTGCAGATCATGGTGAAGGACAGCAAAAAATTTCGAAAAATGGATGGCTGGAGTTATTGGTTATACGTCGATGGTACCGAAGCGAAAACGTCTGATGATATTGCCAATGCTGAAGCCTGCCATGCCTGCCATACTCTCGTTAAAGACCGTGACTTTATTTTTGCCGTGCCTTCATTTATTGGAGACAACGCCAACCGGTATCTTAAAGCCGGCCACAAGTTTGAAGATCGCTTTCGTAAGCGAAAAAAGAAAGATCTCAATGAATTTGAAAAGAAAGTTTTGGCACTTCTACCCCAAAAAACCGATAAAGTTCGCTCGCTTAGAATGCGCCTCTTCTCGGGATCTTTGCACGAAAGCATTGGCCCCCTTTCCACATACTCAAAAGATAACTCGGCTTTTCTTTTGGTGGACCCCCTCAAGAAGAGATTCTTGACGGTTCAGTCTATGAAGCCAACCGAGGATTGCAAAAAAAGAACGCTAGTGTTAATGGATCAGAAACGAGTCTCAAAAAAATCTGGAAAGAAAAAAGCTGTTCGCTATGTCAAGCACGGCATCGTGTGTGATGGAAAAAATAAATGGGTGAAAAGCGTCGAAATGCCAGAGGATATGCTGAACTTGTAGTTGGTGATGAACTGGCTCAGGCGAGTTCAACAATTTTGCCGACTAAAAGCATCGGTCTTTTTACACACATTCGATCCCAGAAGTGGCTACATCGCGGCATTTTTGCATCATTGTGCCTTGCCACCATCATGTTAGTCCGCAATCCCCCTTTAGTACTTATTTTCGGAACCTTGATTGGCTTAACGTTGGCCAATCCGGAACCTAAGCTCAGCAAAAAAATTGCCAATTTCCTTTTGGGGCTCTCCATCGCCGGCATCGGCTTAGGAGTATCGCTTGCATCGGTTGTAAGTTCATTGCACCATGCTTGGATGATAGCTGCTATGATTGGCATCACGCTATTATTAGGCGCTTTGGTCGCACGTATACTGAACTTAGAGACCAAATCCGCCTTACTCATCTCTTGTGGAACGGCAATATGCGGGGGTTCTGCAATCATGGCGACATCTAAGGCCATAGATGCATCGGAAGACGAAACTATCGTTTCCCTTGCAACCATATTCCTTTTGAATGCGATTGCGCTCGTCTGCCTCCCCCTTATCGGACAACACTTGGGACTCAGTCAGAACGTATTCGGTACCTGGGCAGCGCTAGCGATTCACGACACCGGTTCTGTCATGGCGGCAACTATGGATTACGGTGCTTCGGCTCTTGAAAAAGGAACCGCCGTCAAAGTGCTTCGCGCACTATTCATTGTGCCACTTGTTGTTGGGATTAGTCTTAGCTTAACCAATAGAAAGGATTCAACTTCGCGTTTCGGGGTCTTTTCGAAACTTCCTTGGTTTATTCCAGCTTTCTTTGTTGCCGTTGGACTTGCCAATTTCTTTCCAGTTGTCCAAAGTCAAAGCACGATCTTAATGCAAGTTTCCAAAATTTGCATGCTCGCCGCACTTCTACTTATGGGGACATCATTTAACATCAAAAGTTTTCAGGCCGTGGGGATAAAGGCATTTGTGGCCGGGGTTTGCATTTGGATTCCCGTGGCTATTATTTCTTTTTTTGCAGCCACACTCTAAATCACGTCACTCGACGGTGTAGCGATACTGTAAATATCCACCATTCGGAAATTTATGAGACTGTGGAGGTTCTAGCAAATAGTAGCCTGTTAACAAACTTGCCTTAGCTCCTGCATTGAGAAGCGGCGATGCCAGGTTGAGGACATTGTAAAAATCATCAGGGGAAACGGTTGAAATGTTCGGAATTGAGGATGTATGACTTATCCCAGCGATTCCATAGATTCGATTGGTGACAACTGATCCTCCCTTGGGGAGAACAATATTGCCAAATCTTTGAATACTCGCAACGCCATACTCAGTGCCCGCCAAATTGCAACTTGAAAAAAAGATCTGCGCCTTGGAAGCAAAGTGACTTTTCAGAGGTTCCAAGACCCATCCGAACTGAGCCAGCGGGATTTTCGAACCTTGGCTACTATTGGCAGAAACGAAAATGAAGCCAGGTTCTCCGTGACTGGACACAATAAGTTTCCTGATTTTCCTGCCACCCAATCCTTCCGAAAACTTAGAGACCGCGACGCGTTGACGCTCAAGATCGTTCGACATCCCGCTTAAATCAATGGCCAGTATTTTACCCCGGCCCTCCTTTACAAGTTCTTTGATCATTCCATCAGCGACGATACTTGCAGCCCCACCCTGGTGACTTGTGAAGGCTAATTCCGAAGTTTTAAAAATGACAATCACCTCATTCGCTGCAAGAGGTGAAATATCTGTCTCATCTACCAATGGATCCCCGTAAGACAAGCCAAAGGCGTCGAGAATTTCCCCACCTAAACCAAACGAAAGGAGGAAAATCGCGTTAGAATAAAATTTTGATATTCCGTTTGCCGCCATAAGCTTGGACGCGAGAACTAGGTTCTTCTGACCTTCTTTAAAACCGTGGGATTTGGCAATGATGCCAAACGACGCCATGACATCAGCGCTTGCATCTATGAGATAGGGAGTCAGCTCACTGTATTTTCTTTTCTTCAACTCTTGAACAGGATTAAGACGCAGGCGGCCACGAGACATCAAATGAATCTCGGCACCCTGTTCGATTTCGGACCTGAGTAGCTTCGAAATAAGAAAACCCTTCCAAGTTGGTAACTTTTCTAATTCACTTTGAAAGACATCCCAGTTGTAGTGAGTGTCGAGTTGGCTACATTCCGACGATTTTGCATAGAGATTGGAACACAAGAAAAATGTGCCTAGTGCTAGTACGATCCTGAACATTGTACTCACTTGAATCATCTGCAGAATCCTAAGATTGGATTCTTCATTATATCATAAAGATTTTCGCTGGAGCACTTACAGGCAACGTGACTGCTCAATAGCTTTCTGGGGATGGGTGTAGGCAACCGATCGTTTTAATTGTTTGATGGTCCTATTGATACTCGCCCGAATTTGCTGGTTCATTGTCACTTGCAAATACTCTGGCAAATCCTCATCATCATCCAACCATAATCTGGAAATACCCATCAAACTATCGAGCATATCGGTGTTTTTTAAACCTTCTATGGTGGCGGGGAATTTACGATTGATCTCAGAAGTGTATTCATTAAATCCTTGCATCATGTCTCTCGGCATACTTGCAGGCATAAAGTAATTGATGCGGTAGTGATTGCCCATGGCATCGATGGAATACTCTTTGTCTGTCGTAAAATCCTGTTGGACGACCCGTACAGAAATTTTGAGCTGTTTGTATGGCGTTTTCTCCAGAAACTGAGCGTTGTCGACGAACATGGTTTCCTTTAGTAACTTTTCAAAGAGATATGTTCGAAGTAGGTTTTCTCCTCGCAGTTTTCGAATATACCAACCATTGCCGTTTTTACACTTTTGCAGAACCGCTTCACTCTCTTCTGTTCCCTTCAGAATTCGAATAAAAAGCGGCGCGGGGATGGCTAGTTTTATGTCGTAACCTAATTTTAGACTTTGACCGATTTGCCCTTGGTCCTGTCGGAATCCATCCGCATCGCCAATAGGCACATCGGAAGCTATCTGCAAACCACCTTTAGGTATTGCAAAATCTGTCGTGGCATTCAAAAGCTGGCTATATGAGGTGAACGGTTTTGGCTTTAAAGAATGGCTTTTCTTTCGAGTTAGAGCTTTCCCATTCTGGCCTGTCACAATTTTTAATTTTTCGAACTTTATGGAAACCGGCTGAGATTTAGGATCAGGTTCTTGGTCGAACTGAATGTAAAGTCCCCCATAAAGCAGCAAATGAATAGCGATTGAAAAGCTTAATGCCAAGTACATCAAACGGCCACTTTAGATTGGTCTATCTAAAGCATAAGTCTAGCCATATAAGGATTCGATGAACAAATCGAGAATGCGGCGTCTAAAGACGCCGCAACAAACTAATTAATGCCATCATTTCTTTGTGTCGATTTTCTTACCGAGAATAGCCCAAAGATTTTCGCCGATGTTGCCAGTCATGCCGAGCTGAAACTTATATCGAGTTTCGCCCGACGGATCTGGCATAAATTGCGCGTTTGTAATCAAATCCAAGTAAAGAAAGCCGTATTCTGAAATGGGCTGGTCTGATAAAAAGTTAAGTGTCACCCTGCCATCCTTAACCGAAGCTTTCGTCTCTACTTTAGGGTATTTCTGGTTGTCTGTGGCCAAAAACATCAGACTGACTTCTTCAATTTTTGCATCTTCCGGCTTGCTAGCTGAGCTAGAACGATTTGGTTCAGAGTAATAAGAACTTTCCCAAGCTTTCTGAGCGATGTTTTCTAGTTTAAGTTGAAGGCTATGGTGCCACTTACCGTTCTTCTGAGATTTTTGGTAAGAGATGACGATGACTTCCGGTGAAACGATCATTCTATTTCTGTCTTCTTTACCATACGCACATGGAATGGCAGTTAGCCCTTTGAAAAGACTTTTAGAATGACTAGCTTGAAATCCCACCACTGGAAAAGACGCACCGAATCCGACCAAAAATGTGCCTTCGGATTTTGCCTTGATGGCGACTTCCATATCTTGGATGACACCCATGATTGGCTTTTGAAAATCGTACAAGCCGGATGGCCTCCCACCACTAATGAAGTCAGGATATGCAAGCGCCTTTCCTTCGCGTTCTTTCAACATAAAATCTTTAAAGCTTGCAATATATTTCAAAGCGATATCAGCATTCACGGCCACTATATCTTGGCTGATAGATTCCAAAATTCTTTTTCTAGCTACCCATTCTTTGCGGCCCTCAGGGTCGTCGTAGTCTCTAAAAGGAACTTGTTTCGCAGCTGCAAAATCTTCCAATGCTTTTTCGATATTTTGCACCGGGTTAGCGGCTACTGATACGACCTTAGCGTCGCTTCCCGTGGTGGTTTTACAACCCAACGTTAAAAAGCCAACAGACATACAAAGAATGAAATATTTAGTCATCATTTATCACTTCCCATATTATTCGAGCTTAGCGTTTAATATAGAACATAACAGCAAACTATGACCTATTCCACAATTGAGTGATAAAACCTTCTAGGGAGGCCAAGTTCAAATTAGAATCTGATCAAAATTCAAAAGAACGAATGCGAATATCACCGTCTAAGGCCAAAATTCGGCTAGCACCTTTGACGACGACCGTCATGACTTTTCCCTGCCGAGAACTGATGCGTACACCTGCAGGAGGAACCCAAGTTTTTGCAACCTTTTCAGAAAAGAACTCCATGGTGAAACCTCGTAATTCGAGATCAGCGCCACCATACAAAGTATTCAAAAACCTGACGTCCGTTGCAAATGTTCGGTAACGCCAACGGTCAGATGTATTGGCAAGAACATGAACTTTTTGCGCCGAAGCAAGCGTTGATAGGCCTTCGGGATCGATTTCATCAAAACTGACTCGCTCGGCTTTAAAAAGTTCCAATGCGTCATTTTCAAAGGCCGAGTTTAAGGCGATGTAAACATAATCAGTTCGTTCAGACTTTTGAAAAAAGATCCGAACACCTTGACGCTCCATAATCTTATCGATCTCACTTTCATAGGAGCTATTTGGCTTTGGCATAAATCGGTACAATGATAATTTCATTTCGTCCCAAAGTTGATCTCGAAGTGCCGAGGAAGTCCCCGTCATGTTATGGACAACCTGATCTATAAAATTCCTATAGAAAGCCTTCATATCAGCTTTATTATCGAGACTCATTGCCGTCAAAATCATTAATGACATCAGATCAGGCGATCCCCATATGAGCCGTGCAGCCTGGACGTCTAATGGTGCGCTGCGCGAAAGTTCTCGTTTGCCAAAATCAGCACTCAACGCCCGAGAAAAATAATCTTGGTACCACACCAAGGTACTTCCTGGATGGGGTTGCAGAAGCCTTTTGCCTTCCAATATATTCAAGATTTCTTCAGTTGTACCCTCAATTTTTTTTACTTCCGCTCTTTCCGCATTCCAACGTTTCACATATCTAATTTTTTCGACAAGTTCCTGAACAGATTTTTCAGTTCCACTAAAAACATGCAGACAACTCTCTGCGACAGCATCAGAAGATTGGAAATTAAAAAATGAAATTAAGCTGAAAATGATAAGTAACGGTCTCATTGAACCCCCGTTAGAAGCAAGCTTAAGTAACACATATGGACAGGTGTCGCAAACAGCATCGCCCGTCAGAAAGACCCTGAATCTCTCGAGAGTTACGGACGTTTTTCCACTGAATGCAAATATCTAATTTGCGGGAGAATAAATATTTGGATGGTTTTTCCGGCGAAATTTGATCGATTTCAAAATCGATCTCCTATTTTCATTAACGCCTGAACTTCACACCTAGGAATATAGATTCATTTTTCAATGTCGAAATTATGTCGAAATTATGTCGAAAGTTATGACTTCAGTAGATTTAACCTTTGTCAAAACACTCGTGATTCCAAATACCTATACAAAATGGGGATTGGAGTGAATATTGCACTTCTCAGAGACTGTGTACGTCTGTCTTGCCTATCCAAGGAGTATCTATTTTGAAAATCACCATAAAAAACGGCTGTGACTTCCGACCAAAAGACGGTGACTTTAGCACCACTACTCTGATCGAACTAAGTCCAAGCCAATCTGCAAAACGTATCCCTTCCAATATTGTTTTTCTTATCGACAACTCAAGTTCGATGGGCGGAAGCAAGTGGAATACTGTTAAGGAGTCCGTCACGGAACTACTCGATTCGCTGTCCAACGACGACCGCGTGGCAGTGGTTTTATTCGACGCCAAAGCATCTACCCTTTTCCCCCTTGCCTCTCTGGCAGAGAACCGAGTCGCTATGAAAACGGCTCTACAGAAACTTGATAATCCTAGTGGCGTGACCAATTTGGAAGAAGGAATTAAAGAAGCTTTCAAAGTTTTCGAGGCTCGTTCTGACCAAGATAAAATCAAACGGGTTAATCACGTTATTCTTTTAACTGACGGATTTCCAACCGATCATCAAGGCTACCGAGTGAGTAATATGCAAGTATACGAAGGTCTTGTTCGCAATTCTGAATCGGTAACGCTGACCGGAATCGGAATCGGCACAGCTGATGAATACGACTCCGAATTTATCGGCCGCATTTCTGATTTGGGACGCGGTGCTTACTACCACGCGAATGACTTGACCAAGTTTAAGATGGGACTTAGAGCGGAAATTCAACGCCTTCAGTCCGCCGTTGCCGGCGATTGTGTTTTGAAGTTTCGAAATGTTAGCGCCAAAATCATGCGCATCGCGAAGGTTGCGCCCGAAATAGTCATATACGATGTTCCAGGAAACTCTGAAGAATTTGAAATCCCTACTGGTACTCTCACTAAAGATCTAACAGCTTTTCTTGTCCAGACTCTCACAACAGGTGATGGCAGCGTTGGAACGGAGTTGAAACTTTTTGAAGTGTTCGCCGAAGCCGACGGTGAAGCGACAGAAGTAGTCGAAGCGAAGATAATGACATCCGAAAAACAAGCGGATCTACTGCAATTAGATCCTGATACCTTTAGAGCGAACCAGGCCTTGCAAGTGAATCTTAATGGCGAACAAATACGCTTAAGCCTTGCTGCAGGCAACAAAGAGAAAGCCACGCGGATTATTCAAAACACCGCTTTGATTTCTGGTCAGCTTGGCCAAAAGAATGTAACCCGCGCTTTGACGCAACTTATCATCGATATCAAGGCTGGTAAATCCGGCGCCGATGAACTCGCTACGATTAAAGATGAATCCAAAAAAACCAGATTGTTGATTAGCTAACATGAGTCTATGCACAGTTTGCAGCGCTGCTTTTATTCCGGGGAATCTTTTTTGTGATTCTTGCGGTGCCGCTCAGTCGGATGGCAAAGTAGCGCGCAAATTGCGCCAAACGTCGCATACCGATATTCGGAAAGCCACCGGTGGACTTCTCAGTGTTGGTGAGCGTCTTCGGTTTCGCTTTCAGACGTACTTAGTGGAAGAAGCCATAGCGCGCAGCGGCTTTGGAGCTACATTTAGAGCGCTTGATGAACGCAACAATCGTCAAGTTCTGATCAAGCAGATGCTCAACCAAAGTTCCATCGATCTCTTTCGCGATGAGATCATGGCCAGCTTTAAGCGAGAGGCTAAGTTTATTCGCCGCGTGCGACATCCATCGTTTCCGAAGGGATTTCAGTATTTCGAACGAAATAAATGCATTTACCTCGTGATGGAATTTATCAACGGAAAAGACCTGACCAAGGCTCTGGCGGACTATAAAAAAGAACATCAGCAGATCCCCGACGGCATGTTGGTTTATCTCGGAATGGAAATAGCAGAAGCCTTAGATATTATTCACAGTGAAGGTTACCTATATCGCGACTTGAAACCAGACAACGTTATGCTTGATGGCGTTTCGGGTAAAGTGAAGCTCATAGACTTCGGTACGCTCTACCGCTACGACGATGTGAAGCCATTATTGTTTGAATCGGAAGGTTACACACCTCCCGAGTTCAAGGATTCGACCAAGAAGTTTACTGCTGCAGGCGATATCTATAGCTTAGGCGCTTTATTATATGAAGCCGCAACGGGAGAGACTCCGAAGGCTCCCGGCGCGACTTTGCAAGGCCGAGACCCTCAACTAGCCGCCATCATCAACAAGTGTCTGAAGCAGGATCCAGAGCAGCGCTACCCGAAAGCTTATACGGTTTTTAAAGAATTTCGACGCTTGACGCGTATGGGTATGTGGCCATTCACGCACAAGAATAGAATTGCTCCGGTTGAACTTTCTGTATTACCAAAGACCCTATTCCCCTCACAATGTACATTTTGTGAATTTTGCGGCCAGTCTGATGCAACGACTGACCTTGGCTACTGCACGAAGTGTCGAGTTCCTTTGCGCGTCGGTATGCTGCAATGGAAAAACAATGACCAATTGAAAGAGTTTGTTCTTTACTCCGATGAAACGACTATGGGTAAAACAAAAGAGTGCCACATTTCCATTCCTGTCCCGAAGGATAATGAAGATGAAATTTGCCCGCTGCATTGCCGAATCTTCCGCCAAGGCGGAAATTTTTGGCTCGAAACCATCACTAAAAAAGGCACCACAATACTTAACGATCGACGCATCATCGGTCCTATTGAGCTCTTGGACGGCGATACGGTTCGCATCGGTTCTATAGACCTGCAATATATTTTGAAGTACGCTTGTTAGAACAAACCTGAGGGATTTTCGCATGAGCAAGAATAAGTTTGAACAAGACCACGACGTTAAATACTTTTGTAAACTTCCTTACCGTTGGAAATGGAAAGAAACTTTTAAGAATTTTTGGAACCCCAATGAATCCCGAATTTTCCCACCTAAAAAGTGCGGCATCGGCTGGGATATCAATTTTGAAGCGCTGGCGAAGAAACTAAAGAAATAAACTTTCTTTCGAGGGAGAGGTTGTTGCCATGAGTACTTCACGGTTCTCTCCCGATCCCCTAACTCAGCCTTTTCACCTCGAGAAACCGCTGAGAAAAAAATAACTGGACAGCTGCCCAATTTAGTAGCATAAGTACATCCTTGGACTTTTACAAAAAGGAAAAGGACTTATGATGTTTTCCCAAATTATACCGGCCCTCCTAATTTCAGCTTTATTATTAACATCTTGTGGAGACAGTGACGCAAAGAAAGATGCGCCTGCACCGACCCCAACGGAAACCTCCGATGCCGCTGCCCCCACTACTGAACAAGAACAAGCAGCAGAAAAGGTACATGAGGCCGCTTCCACCGCTGCAAGCAATCTGCCTAATACCCCTAGCGGCTTAAAAGATACCCAAGACCTCGTCATCAAACTTATTAGCATAACCAACGGCAAATATTCCAACGCTGAAGTTTATCTCTACGGTTTAGTTGAGAATCAAGAAAATGACAGCAGTATATTTATGGGATACACCGGAAACTTTTACATTCCTGCACTACGAGAGGGCGCGAACCTCCTCGAAGTGACGCCTAATCTAAAGTCAATCAAACTTTATGGACGTACTCTTAATAGCTTTATGAGACGAAGTGCCACCGATCAGGATAAGTTTGTCGTAAAAGTAAAGCTTTATGAAAACAAATTGTTTGATGTCTTGATTACAGATTCATTCATTGGCTGGGACAAAATTAGAGACGTTGCGTCTTCGAAGGATAAATCCAAAATATTCAGCATGAAAGATGACAGCGGCGTTAAGGTACGGTTTGAATTATCCGTTCAAGAGAGTACTCCTGTTCCAGAATTTAAATTGCCTATTGGCCCTAAGATCTAATCCTTCGAATATGAATCACTGGTAGTAAAATCCCCATATAGATTTTTCAGTATGGGGATTTTTTTGACGCCCTTTTTCGAATGCAGATGCCATATGAACTATTCAGGCGTAAGGATTCTGTTTAATCGCGACTGACAAGGTCCTTTATCGCCAAATGTCTCGATGCATTTTTGTAGATGCTCCCTTGCCTCGCCAATCCGATTGGCTTCCGCCAGGACTTTAGCAAGGTTGTCATGGTGTGTCTCGATCTCCGGACTCAGCTCCAACACTCGCCTAAAAGCGGCGATCGAATCTGCATAATTCTTATGAATGGCATGAATCACCCCAATGTTGGTCCAGGCTGAATAGAACTCAGGTCGCGCAGCACTTAAGCCTTCAAAGTATTCAAGCGACTTCTCGAGTTCATTTCTATCAAAATAATACTTTCCCAATCGCATGTGAGCGCGGATGTTCTCTGGCGACTTTGATAGACAATCCTCCCAAAGTGTCAGCTCCGTTGCCCAGACTTTATTTCTCTGAAATGTCAGAAATGAGAGGACACAACACAAGGTCGCCAAAGCCGCTATTAAAATTTTAGGTGAAACTCGATAAAGCTCTCGTATTTTGACCACTCCGATGCCGAGGAGAATGACCAACGCGCCAGAAGCTACATACATGCGATGCTCGTACATGTAGTCTGGCAGCGGCAGAATGCTGGAGTCTGGAGCGAGACAAATGAAAAACATAAAAATGCCGAACGACACCACCGGAAGCGTTTTTCGCAGCATCCAAGCACCCGCCAATAAAAGCAAAATCATGCTGCCAAAGACGAGCGCTTTCGGATTCAGGAGGCTTGTAATCACGTCGGGTTGGTGATCAACGTTGAGATCACTCGGCCAAACCCACAGCTTGAGATATAAGAATATGACGTTACTTTGCGTGGCGAGGTACTGCCACCACAATGGCGTCGTGTCATCCGATAAGTCGATAGTCGATTTATTCCCCCCGACTAGGAAAATCATCACCGGAATCAGCAGCATGCTACCAATGCCAATCCAGGTTTTAAAATTTCGCATGTTCTTGCTATAGACGGTAAGCTCCAAAGCAATCCACAGAACCCCAACCACCGCCGCGCTTTCCTTGCATAAATTGCCGAGAAGGCCAAAACCAATCGCTAGCCATAAGAATCGCCCATTTCTTCCGGACTCCACGTATTTCACGTATGCCCAAAGGGACGCGAGGACAAAAAGGCCAGCCATAGAGCTGAAGCGTTGAGACAGATAAGTCACTGATTGAATATTGATTGGGTGAAGGAGGTAAATGCCGACCAAAAAAATTGAGATGAGTTTTAAGAATTCAGAATCTTTCCGGGAACTCGACATTCCTACGAAATAGACCAACAAAAAATAAAGCAGCACGCCTGTGCCGAGATGCACTAGGAAGTTAGGAAGATGCCACCAAAACAGATTTTCAAACTGCAAATTAGCCTTTTGAATTGAAAAAGTAGTCAGGGCAAGTGAGCGAAACGTGTACTCAGACAAATGCTTAAGCACTGTCGAAAGCCCTTCGAATGGCGAGTTCAAGCCTATGGCATAGCCGAAGTCGTCAAAATGAAAAGGCACTGAAAAGGAGTTAGAATACGCCAGGCAAGTTAAAATAAAGATTATAAATACCGACAGAGGCTGTTTGAGTTTTTGAAGTTTCATTCAATGTTAGGCCGGCAGTTTGATCGATTTAGGAAAATTGTATAACACAAGTTGTCGCGTTGGCAAGGATTTGCTCCTGCAACAGAATCATTGAAGTTCAGGAAATCAATGTTGGCGACGTTAATAAAAAGGTACTCGATCAGTTCAGCTTCTGTATAATGAAAGCCTCAACATTCGAATCGAAATAAATGACATGACCATTTGCCGCGTTTTTCAGCTAGTTCTCATTTCAGGATTTTTGCTAACGTCTTTCCAATCCTTAGCAGCTGACGAGGTTGCACCTGCGGTGCTGCCGGTTGAGATGGTCACTAGCGCGCCGGCAGATCCTGGTTTTTTTTCTACGAAAGTCTACACGCTCAGCTTAGGCATGGCATGGCATGGCAGAAAGAAGGCGAAAAATGGGAATTCTCGCTGGTTGATTCTGGCCGCGGTATTGATCCCAGTTATCATGAGCAGGTATTCAAATCATCAAACAGCCCGTCGAGCCTTGATACGAAGAGCCATGGTGTCGGTCTGGCCATTGTAAAGAAAATTGTTGAGATGCACGGCGGTGAGATACATTTGACTTCCGAAATTGGCAAGGGTGCTAATTTCACTTTTACTTTGGCATGCGCATAACAACTATAAATACACAATCTTTATTGTAAGTTATCCCTGCGTCGACTGCCAACAACCACATCCATTTTAACCAAATCTCAAATTTGAGATATTTTATTATTTCGAATTTTCCCAGTCACTTTTGTACAAATTTTTTTTTGGAAAACAATGACGCCACAATGACGATTTTGATGCCAAATGATACTTACACATTTGAAGTTTTCGGAGTTACAAGCAAGGCACATACTCGCGCTAATCTTGATTGCGTTTTCGCAAGATTTCATTCACCGCCCAATGGTGGTGCATTTTCTTCGTGATCCAGTCGGATATTTTGAAGCGATCTGGGCCCGAGAAAAATAATCCCCAACTCCTTCACTGCGCGAATTTTACTCAACCCTTTCAGAATCCACCCCCAAACTAAGTTTGCATATCCCAATGGGACTGCACACCATCCAGTTTTGTAAAATCTCAAAAAACATATATAATAAATGAACTTTATTCCCCAATTTAGAATTTCGTTAACTGTTTCTATCGATAAAAGGATGTATCGTGAAAAAACTCCTCACCCTCATTTTAACTCTCAGTTTTGTACTGTCTTGTAGTTCCAAATCTAACTCGCGCCAAGGCGCCACCGAAATCTTCTATGACGCAATGTATGCCGACATGGTGAAGGTCGGCCTTTCAAAAGAAACGGCCGCAGCTATTATTAAGTATTCAAAGGATAACGAGAACGTTCCTGCGCAGATGCCGGAATCTTATGCGATGCAGAGCGACAACGTTACTGATAAGAATACCAATATCTTAAGAAATCTTACAGATGCCTTGGTCTATGTAAAAACGTCTCAAAGCGTCTTTGAACAGGCACTTGTCATCCTCGCAGAAAAATGCGTGGAGTTGCTTGGCAAGGACCCCAACGCGACGCTTTCCGAAGTTTGGGTTCGTGTTACTAAAAGGATGGTGAATGTGTTTTTCATTGACGGCGTTCCCCCGCAAGAAAACCCCCATCAATTGAAAATGGCCACACTTTTAGAGGCAGCCTTAATCCCTAACGACAAGAATGCATTCAATAAATTCAGTGAAATGTTAGTCGAATATTTAGATCAATATAATGCCATGGACAAGGCTTCTCAAGCATTCCAAGAAACAGCTGAAGCTGCAAAACAGTTGGATACTCCTATAACCGAGACTGAAATCAAAGAAAAATTTGAAGATGAAATCGAAGAAACAACGGGCTCTCCTGCACCTTCCATATCTTTTTCGGGAACGACTTTTACGGAGGCTCCCGCAAACAATGGAAGCATAAGTACGTCTATTACGGTGACACTTGCAGGGTGCGCTTGGAACAAATCCAGCGGAACTTTTACTAAGAACGAACATTTCTCGCATGAGAATACGCTTCCAGCCGGGCTCACATTGTCGTTTGCGATTAATTCACTGACGCAAGCGACTCTCACGCTAACGGGTAGTGCCACCGCACATGCCGCCGCCAACAGCGAAACCATAGCTTTTGATATGATTTTTCTAAGCGCGTTCAAAGATAACATTGCACCCGTTGCCACACACCGACACAACTTCGGAGTGACATTTGCTGATCCTGTCGGAATTGTTTCCCTGGCCTATTCCGGAACGAGTTTTACCGAAGCTGCGACCAATGACGGAAGTCTCGCCGCACCAGTCACGATCACACTCACTGGCGATACGTTTTCGCAATCAAGCGGAGAATTCGAAGTCGGTACGGACTACACTTTATCTGGTACGGCCGTACCCTCTGGGTTAACTCCAGTGGTGACGGTTACGGATGCTACGCATGCGAGTTTATCTTTCACGGGAACGGCCGCGGCTCATGAAGCGACGAACAATGTTGCTGGCGTGACGATTACTTTTAATAACGCAGCATTTACGGGAGCGCTCGCTCCGACCAATGGCACGCAAACCGGCAACTACTCGATCAATTTTAATAATTCGCCTTTGCTCGCATACTCAGCGACCACTTTTGTCGAAGCGCCAGCCAATGATGGTAGCATTGCCACTTCCGTTGATGTCACGCTGACGGGAGATACATTTTCACAACCCAGCGGAACATTCTCGGTCAATACTCATTACACATTATCAGGCACGGCCGTCCCAGCTGGATTAACTGCTGTTGTTACTGTCGTCGACACGACCCATGCTACTTTGACTTTTACAGGTAGCGCTTCATCGCATGCTGCGGCCCAAAGCATCACAGGATTGACTCTAACTTTTGAGTCGGCCGCTTTCACTGCAACGGCTGGCCCTATCGATGGCACGGAAGATGAAGATTTTGCTATAACCTTCTACGACACGCGCACACTTTCTGTGTCAGAAAATGATTTCATAGAATCTAATGCCAATACCGGTAGCATCACGATTTCCTCAACGATCACTGCGGGCGGCACAACGTTTTCACAATCTAGCGGGACGTTTTCGGCTAATACGCATTACACTTTGTCGGGAACAGCCGTACCAGCGGGTTTAACTGCAGTGGTCACGGTCACGGATGCAACCCATGCAGAGCTTACCTTTACAGGTACAGCCGCTGTTCATGAAACTAGTGATAGCGTGACGGGAATCATCATAACCTTTAATGCCGCCGCTTTTACAGGAGGTCTTGCGCCTATCGATGGATCACAAGCGCCAGTATTTACGATCAGCTTTCATGATCCGGTTGTACTTTCGTACTCTCCGACAGAAATTCCGGAAGATGTTGCAAACAATGGAAGTATTTCCGAGACGGTCACAGTTGATTTAGCGGGAAATACTTTCTCACAAGCTAGTGGCGCCTTCGTACTCGACACACACTATACGATTTCGGGAACGGCTTTGCCGACTGGACTAACAGCTGTCGTTACCGTGAATAGCACAACACAAGCCGAAGTGAGTTTCTCCGGGAATGCCGTTGCTCACGCGGTAGGTAACAGCACCACGGGAACAATTATTACGTTCTTGCCAGCGGCTTTTACAGGTGGCTTGGCTCCAGTCGATGACACGCAATTTAATGATTATGATTTTGAGTTTATCAGCGTTTCCCATCTCGATTATCATACGACAGTATTCTTAGAGTCCGGTGCAAACGATGGAAGTATAGACAACGGTGTCACGATTGATTTGATCGATGATACGTTTACAGTGGGTGGAGGTTCTTTTACTTTAGACACGCATTATGAATTGTCAGGCACAGCGGTTCCGGCGGGCTTGACTGTGGATGTGCAGTGGCTATCTTCGACCCAAGCGCGAGTTATTATGGTGGGTGATGCCGCGAGTCATTTACCGGCGAACGATGTCAGTGGCATCACAATTACTTGGCTCGATGCCGCATTCACAAGTGGAAGCGCACCTGCTGACGGAACCGATACTGAGGATCTCAGCATTAGTTTTATCAATCCAAGCATTATGCTTTTTGAAATTGGTCCACCCACGAACGGAGACTTAGGTGGACGTTTGGGAGCAGATGCAACTTGTCTGGCAAACAAACCGGTCGAATCCACGCATGCGTATGTTAGGGCTTTCATTTCCGTCGATATCAATGACGAAATACAAGACATGCCAACTCTATATTCGTTTTCATCCATTGAGGCCATTCGCAGCAAGAATGGCACTTTAGTTGCGAATGATTGGGCGGATCTTTTGGACGGTTCGATTGCGGATGATTTGATATCAGCTGGCGTTGTTAGCATGGCTTCTTTTTGGTGGAGTGGCTCGGACAACGCTGGTGCCCTCACCGCCAATCACTGCTCAAATTGGACAGACGGAATTTCAGGGAGTGGTGATGCAGGTTTTACGGCCAATGACACTAATTGGATTAATGATATGGCGAATCCATGTAACGATATGATGCAGGCAACTGTACTTTGTATAGCTTACGACTAGTTTGAAAATGTGAATTATTAAGCGAGTGGCCATGAGAAAAATTATTTAGTTTGAATTTTATTTTTTAATCTGAAGAAGCCAAGAATTTTTTTGAAGGGCAATATGCGAAATCTTGTATTTCTCGTGTTTTTGATTGCAAGCAAATCCTTCGCTGAAATTTCAACACCTCGTCCTACCAAAACTGAAACATCGCTTGACGAGGGAAAATCTACTTACAGTTTCTTTACAGATAAAAAGAATTTGCTCACTTAGGGTCTTGGAGTTGGGGTGGCTGCGCAATTGTATGAAAACGATCAAAGTATATACGATGAATTCATCGAAAAAGAACATCGCCTTCCTGCTCAAAAGACAATTTTGGCAGAAGATTCTCATAAGATCATTCATCTCCCCGACGCGCTGGTTAGCATGCTCAAAGTCATGAAATTAGAAAATGGCGGAGACAACATGCTTTTTCGTAATCGTCGCGGGGAAATGCTTCGGGACAATTCTGTCAGATCAGCCTTCAATGCCGCATTTATCGCACTGGGGCTTCCGTGGAGAGGAACGCATATCTGTCGCCATACCTGGGGAACTTCGGGCCTAAAAGCCAATGACGATAACATTAGCAAGGTTCAAGTGAATATGGGTCATAGCGATAGACGTGTCTCTGAGATTTATGCAAAGGCGCAAGCCCAAGCGGATCGATCGACAACGGAAAATACGGCTAGGTTGATGGGATTTAAGTAGAGAGACTTAGATCCCCGGGCGCCGACTTTGTCGGCTGGGGATGACGGGGTTTTTTGAAAATCACTTCGGAATTCACTTCGGAAAAATTTTTTGCAGGTGAATTCCGATCTCATCTCGATAACTTGCCACATGGTATGGCGGAGAGAGAGGGGCTGTACTTTTAGAATCTTAACATTTTAGGAATACTGATTTTTTTAAACATCTTAACAACTTGCCACGATCACGACATCCATCGGTATCTACAGACTTCCATCAAAATGCCCGTTTGCTGTTCGCATTTGTTCGCAAATATGCTATTTTTTTTATCCGTCGCTGGGAGACCCTATGAATATTGATTCAAAACTAAAAGAAGTCATTGACAGAGCAGTCGAAGCCGCCACGCCATTGAAAATTATCTTATTCGGCTCAGCCGCTCGTGACAATATGTCCAAAAATAGTGATCTTGATCTCCTTGTCGTGGTTCCAGACGGTAGTCACAGGCGTGAGATCGCCCATAAGATTTATCGCAGTCTGTTTGGCGCAGGAGTTGGTTTTTTGATGTCCTAGCGGCAGTATCAAAAAGGGCTTTATTATTCCTATCCGCAGCAAATTGAATTATGTTTAGCCAAAACCATAAACAAACAATAGTTGTTTCTCTAGTACTACTCCTATTTGTGTGGTCTATTTTTGGTTATACGATTTGGTCTGAAAGAGCACAGCAAACGATAGGGTATTGGTTATTGTCGGTTCCCGTCATTGCTTTAGGGGGTATATTTTGGCTCGTCACGCCGTTATGGCGAGAAAAGGAATACGTAAAGCCGGCATTAGCTATCGTGATATTAAATCTTATCATGATCGTGGTTACTGTAGTGAAGACGTCTCCAACCCCAGCGGAAATCTTATTCTTAAGTTGTGTCGGACCTCAAATATTCGTGCTGGGATATGTATTGCCAAAATTTTTTGATGAGAGTTACCAACGCAATCTTCTTTCGGCAATTGGGATACTTCTATTGATTTGTTTGCTGGCGTGCCTCTTGATAATTTGCTTTGAGATTAAGGAAATAAATGGATATAAATTATTTTTCACCGGTTACACCCCAGAAAACTTTACGCGTTATAGTGTGTTTAGAAATCGAAATTACGAAGCTTCCTTTGTGCAGTGGCTCCCGGCTTTAGGAGTTTACCTGGCTCAAACCGCGAAAAATGGAAGGGGAAGAAGTGTTTGGTATATTATCGCGTTTGTGGCACTGATTCATGTCGTGCTTACCTTTTCGCGTTCGGCTCTTCTTGCTTCCGCTATTTCCCTTATTCCTTTGTTGTTCTATGGGTGGAAGAAAAGCCCATTAGTTACCGTAGGGAGTTTCGTCTCGCTAGTGGGTGGAGTCGTCTTAATTCTGCTATTGAGTGATTTCGGATATTATAAGTTTTTTCAGAATCCTCTTTCGATGCGGGATCGGGACGCGTATTGGGTTGAGGTCGTGCAAGTTATGAAAACTGATTACAACTGGCTCACAGGTGTCGGCTACCGTGGGTATTTGCCACAGGGGTATCTTCCGCATAACGGATTTTTGACCCAAATTTTATTTTTTGGAGTCGTGGGTTTTGTGCTTTGGGGGGGGCTCGTGGTAGAGCGGTTACTGCCTCTGCTTAGAAGACTATTAAATAAAGACGCATTATCGGAACCTGGCGCCGCTTTGGAGTTTTCTATTCTGGGTGCCCTTGCCGCCGAGCTATTCGGCGACAAGATCGTAAATCCGCTTTATTTTACTTCTTTCATGTTCTGGCTTTACTTATCAGGGCTACACTGTTCTTCGCGTTTAGCATCGAGATAACAGGAGAGCTTAGTCATTGATTTTACGGCACCAGATGGACAATATTTCTTGTCCCATTTTTGATATCGGATTCCAACGATATCCTCAGTTTCGAAACGGGTAATCGTAGTCGTTTCTTCCAAATAACCGCATACTTTCAAAGGTTTTCCGTCACACTTTTGGTCAACAAGATATTTTGCTCGCTGGGTATTTCGTTCGTGTCGTTCAACCGATGTTGAGGTAGTGCATGTCGAGCTATCATGCTTACGTTTCCACGTGCTGTGCGAGACCTTAAATCGGCTTTTTCCAAATTCGCTATTCGGATCGGGGGAACACGGATCCGGAATCCAGCTTTCACTTTCGATTTCTAAACTTCGTCCGTTGCACACGCAGATATTTTTTGTCTTCGAAACTACCGCGCCAAACTCATCGTATGTATACTGCGTAAGAGGCCCACACTCACTCTCGGGTTCTTCGTCAGCCATGAAAAACTGTGGGGGGCCTGAATTATCTAAATTTCCCGAGCCATCTTCTTTCGCGCACGATATGACAAAGGCTAAAGAGACCACCAATCCAATTCCCAACTGAAAAATCCTCATTACTTTCCCCTTTTATCGATTTTCTAAATTGACGTGGGATCACGACGAACAACTCACGAAAAAGCACATAGAAAACGTGTCGGTTCCGATGTTGATCGGCTTTACTTTTTTTTAAAAAAACTCGTTATAACAGGTTGTTGTGGCGACTCTTCGACTATCTCGTTATTGGGTGAATTGTTATCCGGGGTTATCCGGGGACACCCGACTGGACCCAAATTAAATAGTGCTTGATGTCTGGGGACAGCTACTTTTTCTCCAGTTTGTCATAAATTGCGCTATTGAAAGGTAGCTGTCCCCAGACCGTAGCAGGTGGTGGGGGAGATCCTCTCTATTCAGCCAATAATGGCACTGGAGAATAAACTTTTGTACAAAATTACAAAATTGGTGATGCCAGCTTTTGAATTGCAAGAAGGGCATCTGCTCAAATCAAGGCCGAATGACCTTTTAAGAAGTTTCTGCCACGAATATCTCGTAGCTGGTGGGGTTGAATCGCTTCCATCCGAAGTCGCTTGCACCTCCCCTGCTTTTGGATTTGGGACTATATGTTTTCTAAGCTTTGAATTCGGAGCCAGCACGCCGCAGTAACGAAATAAATTATAATTTGGTAATGGAATTAAAGCACAAAGCTTTTCAATTAATTCCATTGGAGAAAGTTTTATATGCGTAGTCCCGTCGCTCCACGGGGTTTTGAGTTCATAAAGTAAATCACCATTTTTATCTTGAGATAAACGCTTATGTGAAAAAGATCCTCTTGCTGTATAACGCACAAGTTTTTCTAACTTGTCACGCATTTTAGCTTTTATTCTAACATCCGCATGCAAACTAAAGCCGTTTATGGCAGCACAACGCTCTTTAATAAGTTTTGCTTTTTCTCCTTCTTCGCCAAATGATCTGGCTATTTAAGCTAGAAAATGGCGGAGACAACATGCTTTTTCGAAATCGGCGCGAAGAAATGCTTCGGGATAATTCTGTAAGAGGCGCTTTTAATGCTGCATTTATAGCGCTGGGACTTCCATGGAGAGGAACTCATATCTGTCGCCATACCTGGGGAACACTAAGGCTCAAAGCTAATGACGACAACATTAGCAAGATTCAAGTGAATATGGGTCATAGCGATAGAAGGGTTTTAGAAATTTACGCGAAGGCACAAGCTCAGGCGGATCGATCGACAACGGAAAATACGGCGAGGTTGATGGGGTTCCAATAAGATTCTTCGCTTCGCTCAGAATGACGTGAGGACAGGTTGATGTAGGTTTTTTAAAAATCACTTCGGAATTCACTTCGGAAGTTTTTTTCTGGTGTGAATTCCACTTTCATCTCAAACATTTGCCACATGGTATGGCGGAGAGAGAGGGATTCGAACCCTCGTATAGTTTAACCCATAACACGCTTTCCAAGCGTGCGCCTTCAGCCACTCGGCCACCTCTCCATACGTCCTAGGAAACTAATCGACTGCGGCATTGAGATCAAGATGATTCCAAAAAAAACCCAGAAATACCGAAAATGCTTAGAATGTGTCCTTTAAACTGCGTAGTTTTGCAAAAACTTCGTGCGGCGGCGCTCCCGAACAACCAATATTTTTTTGGATCGTTTCGTCTCCCAAACGCAAGAATGGGTTGGTTTGCAGTTCCTCAGCGAGAGTAAATGGCACTGTGAATTTCAGCTCGATGCGTATTTGCGAAACGCGTTCGTAACGATCCTTTAATAACTTATTTTCCCGATCAACCGTCAAAGCAAATTCGGCATTTCGTTTTGTATATTCATGCCCACAGTAGATTTCAGTATCAGGTGGAAGAGCGGCGATTTTTTTCAAACTCGCGGTCATTTGTTGCGGCGTCCCTTCAAAAAGTCTTCCGCAGCCCATTGCAAATAGAGTATCCCCGCAGAAAAGCTTTTTTTCATTGGGAAAGAAATAAGCGACTTGCCCAATGGTATGCCCAGGCACTTCCATAACGCGCATCGTGCTCGCTCCAAGCACAAACTCATCCCCGTCTCTAAACCGCAAATCTATGCCCGGAATTCTAGCGCTATCATTAGCCGCTCCAATAATTTGTGCACCCCACCGATCTTTCAAAGCGATATTACCGCCGACATGGTCCCAGTGGTGATGGGTACTCAAAATAAAATCGAGTCCGAGACCGCGATTAAACAATGCTTCCGTTACAGGTTCAGATTCGCAAGGATCCACTACGGCGACGATGTCATCACTAATCAAAACATAGATGTAATTGTCGGTAAGGGCAGGAATCTGAAGTATTTCCAAGACGATGCTCCCATGCGTGTATCCGTATGATTGTTATATCACTTTACGACAAAGGAGAAGGCCAAAGGAGGTTGTCGCCTCCCTGACCCCATCCTACGAGCTCGAAGGGAAAATTGGGGCACTATCCCCTCCCCCGGAGAAACAAAACTAAACCACTTCACCCCTATATCGCTCGATTTTCTACCGGCAAAAACCGTCTCTCATGACTGTAGTGTCGGAAAGGCTTGGCACCATACTTGCTCTTTAGACTTTTGAAACGAAAATTTGGTTTTCGAACAACTTCTAAAATGGGGGCATAAACATCATGACTCAACTACGCACTAATCACAGTCAGAGACTCGAAATCGCACTAAAGTTTATGATCAAGAATTTTCATCGCGAAATTTCTTTAGATGAAGTTGCTAACTGTGTCGGGATCACAAAGTTCTCTTTATGTCGATCCTTTCGCAGGGAGCTGAAAACAACCCCCATCAATTGGCTTTGGCGATATCGCACCTATGTAAGTGCAGAAATCATTTGGAACTACCCACATCACCGCCTAGTACCAATTATGAATAGCTGCGGATTTAAACATGCCGCACATTTCAGCCGAATATTCAAAACGACTCTGAACATGCGTCCATCTGCTTTCAAGGCTACGGTCAAAAAAAGCCGAAACTTACCACAGCATGCATCCAGACCAAATCCAACCGGCATAAGTGTCGACATTCTACAAAAAGCCTTGCACAAGACTATGGAAACCTTGATATAAGGCAGTATGAAGTATCAAGGTGTTCTATTCGATTTCGATGGGGTCTTACTCGATAGCTTGGCAGTTCACTTGCAAGGCTGGAAGCATAGTGCCCGAGTTTTGAAACAAGTCGATTTAACAGACGAAAACGTTCGAAAATATGCAGGCATGAGCACTCGAAATATTGGTCAGGCGCTGGCAAATTTTCTCGGTATGCCTCACGATGCTGAGCTATTGATTGCAGAAAAAATTGATTTTGTTCGCAAGCACGAGGCCATGCTCTTTCCAGGTGCCAAAGAAGCCATCGAACTTGCCAAAAAACATACGAAGCATGTTGCCATAGTTTCAAACGCGCCAAATCAGTTCATAGAAAGAAATCTGACGTTTCATAAAATTGAAAATCTAAAAGTTTTTGGCCTGGAAGATCATCCACAGCCCAAGCCCCACCCTTCGGCATACATAAACGCCGCGCAGTCGCTAGGAATAGAACTACGTGATTTTCCAGGAGTCATCGTTTTGGAAGACAGCATGCATGGATTATTGGCAGGTCTTCACGCAAACATGTACGGCGTTGGAATTTGTACGCACAATACGCCAGACGAGCTTAATAGCGTTGGCGCCAAAGCGACATTCGACTCGGCCTTAGAAGCTATGCAAGTTCTTTTGACAGCGAACTAGATGTAACGTTTCTTTTTAATTTTTTCCAAAATAATCTGCTCTGGCATCGTCGGATCCCGTGGGTCCACCGTAAAAAACGCTTGCTGTTCGCAACGTCTTTTCTCCTTGATGAGCCAGTTTAATATCTCTGCTAAGTCTTTATTCTTCTTGTCTTGAAAAAACGGATCATTTTTTAAGACATCGCGAGCTTTTTTCAAAGCCCGTTCGTCGCCCGCATCACCTTGCTGAACAACGTAATCCGCCAAGTCATAGCGTTTAATATCTTCGGGAAGTACCCCCAAGAATTTTACTTTAGGAGCACTGTAGTCTTCATTTCGAATCAACGACGCAGCAGAACCTGCTTTGAGCGTTCTGAAAATATTTTGCATCGTGTAGGCATCGAGATCACCAAAGAAAAAGAGCGGCACGTCGAGCTGATCTTGTATGCGCTTGACCCAGCCTCGCACGGCGTTAGAGGGCACTCCACCAGAACCGATGACGATACAATTATTGCGCTTACACATGCCATTGGCGACTAAAGTGTTGGCCGTACCTTCCGATTCAATTATCAAACAAAAATCTATTGGTTTTTTTGCCTTAAGTTTAAGATTTTGCGGTCGGTTTTTCGGTTGGAATGGCGAAGTACCTAACTTACTCAAGTCAACGGTAGCAATGCTTCCATCAGGCATCGTCTCCTCCACAACGAGCTGTTGTGAGAAAGTCTGCCCGCCACGATCGTTCGCGTAACAGTTCATATCTTCGCGGTAGCACTCGATCATTTCACAAATAAAATCGATGACCGCGTCGGACTCATTCTGATCCGTAAAGTCCAGTGGACGCAGTTCTTTGTGATGCTTCACCTCACCTTTCGCCATATAATACAACTCGCGCTTCGTGTTGACAGCACCAGTTTCTATATTTCGCAAAAGTATTTCTAAGATAAAAATGGCACGTGACATCTTCTTAACAGAACTCACGTTTAACTCAGTCGCAACTTTTTTGTCGCCAGCAATGAAAAATCCACGCCCAAAGGTATAGATTGAGTTATCCAGGGAGCACTTTGTGGCCCTTAAGACTGGTCTTGTTGCTCTTTCGAGGTCGCTAAGCATCGTCTCACAAAGCGCTTTGCTGATCTTCGGAATCGCATCTTCTCCACTTTTCGCTACGCGGGACCTTGCCATAATTATTTAGCCCCTTTCTTTTTCGTTTTGCTCGCCTTAGGTTTATCTTTTGGCTTACTTTTTGGTTTTGCTTTAGGTTTTATTTTTTCTGGTGCAGGCTTCAAATTCTTTTCTGTCTTTTTCGATTTTTCTGCAACTTTGGCCGGCTCACTTGCTTTTTTGGGGCCTTTTTTCGGGGCTTGGGAAGATTTCTGACCTTTTTTCTTTTTGCCCGACTTCTTCGGTGCTTCACTTTCGATATCCACCACTTCTAAACTCGAATCATCATCAGCAATACCTTCGATAATGCCATCTTCCGGAATCAGCTCACCTTGTTCGCCATATCGATCTTCTTGCCCTTCAAAGAGACCTTTGATTCCGTCCAAATCATCCCCAATGTACTGCTCAAGCCGAGTTGCGGCGTCCGCCAGCTGACTTTTGGCAAGTTTTGTATCTTTTTCAAGGATTTTGAGGAGGCCTTGTTCGGCTTTCTCTTTTCGGATTTTTGTCGCCTTCGTGATGCGGCAAAGGATCTCCACCAAAATCGGGGCAAACTGCTCGATATGCGAAATTTTCTCGCCTAACTCTCTAGCCTTGATCTCTCGTCGCAAATGCTTCGAAAGCTTTTGGCCGGCATTGATCATTCCCCGACGCAGCTCTTCTACAAGTTCGTCAGAGGCATCAATAGTCTCTTTAGAGGCGTTCTTAAATTTTATAAATGGAGATACGACACTTACAGCGACGATAAAGGGGCCGCAAGGAATTGAGCCCTTCGGCTGTTTCAGGCCATAAGTTCGCCAGTTCACTGTTTGTAAGGCTTTCACAATAGCGCACGACGCCTTATCGAACTGCAGAGGGACCCGGTTGGCAAACCGCAGCACTGTAACCGGTTCGTCCGAATCCGTCGCTTTCCCAGCCAAGCGAGCAATGGCGACTTCCACTTGCATGGGCTTATAGTCGCAGATGGTCGGTTTACGGGTGTGAACGGAGATAAAGTCAATTTGGCCAAGCCGTCGGATACTCTTTGCAAGAGCCTTTTCGCCAATCGACAATACCGACTGGGTGGAAGGCGCCATAAGTTTTGCGTTCTGCAGTCCACCATAAATACTTTTAAGCTCAGATTCCGAAAGGGAGTTGAGACGTTTTTCAAAAAGTTTTTTCTCAACTTTATGTTCTTTGATAAGTTCCGCAATCGTACCTTCGTTGATACGCGAGAAACCTTTCTTCAACCAATTTCCAACCATGTCACCGCCAAAGATACTGGCGTGCTGAAGGAAATCACCAAGTTGCATAGTTTGGGGATGTGGTTGCACCGGTTTTGGCGCTGTCGGCACATCGTCACTCACTCTTTCGATCGTTACCGGAGCTTCATCCGGCAAATGATAGGTAAGCGTCATGTGCGGATTGACAAGAATATTGCCATTCAAGAAACTATAGAGTCCAGCCTCACCATTTAACTGAATTCGGCCATCAATCAAAAAACTAACTTTGGTACCGTGGGGTTTATCCCATTCCACGGTTTGACGTTCGCGAACGCGACCCTTATTGTTTTTCAGATCAACATCGATAAAAAAATACTGCGCCTTGCGCATACCCTTGGTCTTCGTTGTGACTTTCGCACCGGTGGCTGTAGTCTGCTGGGCCCATGTCGTAGCAGCTGAAATACCGATTCCCTGTTGGCCTCTCGAGCAACGACCGCGCCCAAACTTTGAGGACGCCAAGTACTCGCCAAAAACTTTTGGCGCATCTTCAGGATCAATCCCAGGACCGTTATCTTCGACTTCAATGCGAATCTGATCCGTATTCTTTAAGGTTCCAGCACCTAATTTTTCAACTTTAATGATCAGATTGGGTAGAATCCCGGCGTCTTCACATGCATCCAAAGAGTTATCAACTGCCTCCTTGAGAGTTGTAAGGACCGCTTTTGTCGGAGATGAAAATCCTACCTGTTGCAGGTTCTTGGAAAAGTATTCGGCAGTGCTACTTTTCGTAATTTTTCGATTGGCTTTCATGGTTGCTTCGGAGGGCGCTGACTTAGCTTTTTTTTCGGGAGGCTTCCGCTTAGACATATAAACAACCAATCAACTTGAAAAAAAAATAAAAAAAATAATGTTTTGCCATCTTAACTTACGCAAACATGTGTGCCAATCAAAGGAATAAAAAAAATTTACATAATCTTTACTTTTTTGTTGCAATCCAGGTAAAGAGGTGTAGATTTGATAACTCACTGAGATGAAATATAAGTCTTTTTTGACTTGTTTAGATATCTTCAGACTTTTACCAAGTACGAAGTGAACAGGAATATGCCCTGTGCATAACTCTGGTGGTTTATCCACAGAGGCTTGTGCACAACAATGTTTACTAATTTCGCACGATCATAATATTGCCATTGATTTCCGCAGCTTAGGGATTTGCACAAGCACGTGCAGGACCCTGTGGAAAAACTGTGCGTAACTAGTCATCCTAGTGAAAACGTCATTCAATTGTAGCTGTGTATAACCTACGAACGGACTTGTTGAACCAGGCTCGCAAAAGCTTTTTCATCGTTCAACGCGATATCAGCCAATACGCTGCGATCAAGTTCGATGCCTTTAACTTTCAGGCCGTGAATCAGTTCACTATATTTAATGCCATTTGCACGGGCTGCAGCATTAATTCTTGTAATCCAAAGACCGCGGAAAGTTCTCTTCTTAACCCGTCGATCGCGATAAGCAAAAACAAGAGCTCTACGAACGACGTGAATAGCCGTACCGAAACGGTTATTTCGAGAACCTCTAAAACCGGAGGCGAGGTCGAGTATTTTTTTTCTTCTTCTTCTGGCTTTAAAGCCACGTTTCGCGCGAGACATACCTTAGGAAACCCCTCTGAATACTTATTTTCGTCAAATCTATTAACTCAATAAAACCTAAGCCACCAGCCCTTTTTAGCCGTAAGGCAAACAACGCGTCACAAGTAACATGTCGCAGGGTAAAATATATGCTGATTTTTTAAGCTTGTTTTTACGGGCGCGGGATTTCTTCGTCAAAATATGGCCTTTGTTCGCCTTAGCGCGCTTGATCTTGCCGCTAGGAGTGACCTTGAATCGTTTCGCCGCTGCTTTTTTTGTCTTCATTTTTGGCACGTTAGAACCCCATTATCAATTCGACGTTCCCTACTGCATTCGTAAGACCTGACTTTCGACTTTCTGTAGAGAACAAGAGGTAAGGCAATATCATGAGTCCAGAGGGGGCGCAATGGAAATTGCCGAAACCTTTTGAATACAGGCCTTTTTAAGCCACAGCCAATTTGATAGCATCAGGCTTAGATGTTAGAGAACCCGGCTGGCTTTAAATCAGCCCCTCCCATGGACTCAGATTATGTTTAATATGCCCCTTTACTATATTTTGACGGTTGCTGGTGTATCGGCAGTTGCCGGCTATAGCCTCGTTTTCTTTTACGAGGTTTACATGCGGCGTCGTAGCATGATCATAAGCCTCGCGCAGTTCCATCAAATTCAAAGCGCTGCCAAGAAGCAGGCCCAACAGGTTTTCGCTCAAGAGCTAGAGCAAAGTTCCGCCAAGGTATTGGAAGAAGAATTAAACGAAGAACTTGATGAAAAAGCAACTTCCTTCAAAAATACAGAGGAAGATATCGCCCTCCGACAACAGTTTGTAGACGACGAAGAGAAAAGACTTCAAACAGTCGAACTTGAGCTGCAGACGTCGTCCCAGAAAGTCGAAGTGCTTTCCAGTCGCCACAATGAAATCCAACAACAAGTCGCAAATTTGAATAATGATTTACAAACTCGCCTGGAAACGAAGGCCGGCGTGAATGCGACCAATTTAAAGAAGCAAATCACCGAGCAAATGATTCATAACCGTCAAATGAATTGTCAGAAGTACTTGAAAGAGTCGATTTCTAGGCTTGAAGGAGATGCAAAACGAGCCGCCAACCGTGCATTGGCTCGCTGTTTGGCTCGCTACGCACCCAATTTCTTTTGGCCCAAACAACTCAATAGCGTTGAACTTGATAAAAGTTTTGTCGCCGTCTTCTCGCAGGAAAATCTGCCGATCATTACGGATCTTAAAGAGCTCGCCGAAATCGAAATCGAGTTTACCCCGTCTGAAAATCCCAAAGTTCCGGATATGCTGAAGCTTGCCGGTGGCATGGGCCTAAAGCGCGAAGCCGCTCGCATAACTATTCTCGAAATGCTGAAAAAACCACAGGCAGCATGGGGAAAGACTCGAGATGAGTACAAGCATCAAGAAGAAAAATTGTGGAATCAATCTCTCGAGCTTGGCCGTAAAGCCGTCATGAATTTAAAGCTTGAGAATATTCATCCCGAAATTCAGCGCATGGTAGGTTTTCTAAATTGGCGTACGAGCTATCGACAAAATCAATATCTTCATACATTTGAAGTCGCAAAATTTGCAGGTATCATTGGCCCCGAGTTGGGAGTCGATGGTGACCACGCGAAACGATGCGGACTCATGCACGATATTGGCAAGAGTATCGACTATCGCATTGAAGGCGGGCATGCCGTGATTAGTGGTGACTATGCGGATCGGTTTGGTGAAAGCCAATTAATCTGCGACACAGTAATGTCTCATCACGATGAACTCGTTGTGGAAACACCCTTAGCATTTGTCTTAAAGACTGCCGATACCCTCTCGGGTGCAAGACCTGGGGCTCGCGTGAACCTGGAAGAAGGTTATCAAATGCGATTATCTGGCATTAACGACGCTATTCGAAGTTTTGATGGTATTATGAAAGTGGAAATCATGAACGGCGCGCGAGAAGTACATGTGGAAGTTGATCACACTCGAATCAGCGACCAAGATCTTGCTGCCTTGAGCGCGAAGATTGCGCAAAAGATAGAAAAAGAAGTGGCGTTTCCAGGGCAAATCAAAATTCTTCTATCAAGACGATATGAAGCGACTGCTACCGCCTAGGAATATGAATCGCTGCGAATTTTGAACAAGGAGGTTTCATTTTCATGAACGTCAACGCGGAAAGTCTACAAACAGTCGTCCAAAAAGTGACATTGCTCCTTCGCTTGAATCGTTTTGAAACTGCGGAACGATTACTGATGACAGCACTCGATGATCACGGCGCCAATGCCCCATTATTTAACCTTCTTGGTTTGACCTATCAAAAACAATCCCAGTTCACCAAAGCGATGACCCAATTTCGGAGTGCCATGGATACGGATCCGTCTTTCGTCGAAGCCGGTCTCAATCTCGTTGTGACACTTTGTGACTTAGGCAAATATAATGAAGCGCAAGAACTCAATAAAAAACTTGGAAAAGAAGCGCCCACGCAAAAAAACAAACGCCCTGAGCTTGAACTAAAAAAATTAGCCGAGTTTCATCATGCGCAAGGCTTGCGATATGAAGAGTGCGATCTTCTAAATGAGGCGATCGGCGAATACCGCAAAGCTCTCACGCTTGACGACGATATATGCGAAACTCGCTTAGCTTTAGCCAAAATACTATTCAAAAGCCAGCAACCCAAAAAAGCCGCTGGCGAACTTGAAAAACTCGTGAAGCAATCTCCCGAATACACCCCTGCGCGTATTTGGTTAGGTATCACTTATCATAAGCTTGGCCGCATGGAAGAGGCCCAAACCCAATGGTCTCGTGCCAGCGCCACCAATCCTGAAGACGTTGAAGCAAAAGCATATTTGAATATTTCTGCACAAATTGGCCCGCATGGCTTCGTACATCCTGGACGCTAATTTTGAATATACAGTTACAAAACTATATGGCTTGGCTTGAGGATCGCGGATTGACTGCTCCCAAGTTCTATAAACGCGAAACTATCGAAACCCCGCTTTCTGTCTCCCACAACACTCCGGTTTATCTGTTCGCGATCACCACAGCAAGCGACCTAGCGCATGCCGCCGCACAACAGCTCCTCAAAAAGATCATTGAGGCCACCAAAATTGATGTGAGCCAGCTCCAGATTCTGACGGAAGAGACTCTCGAGCGGAAGCTTGAGCTTTTCACGCCGCAGGTGTGCTTGTGTTTCGGAATTTCAGAACCCATAAAACCTGATGCTGAAATGATTTTCCTTCCTTCCGTCTCCAGTCTACTCACAGATCCTGCAGGCAAACGCCTCGTTTGGGATACCTTGCAAAGCCTAATGTCTCGACCGAACTTTCCCAAACAAACTCTTCATTCATAATTTTATAGTTTTTTGAACACTCGCTGCGCGAGAACGTCATTCAGAGCGAAGCGAAGAATCTCCTGCTCCGCCTTTCGCACTCACAGTTATTATTTCTATGTTTGATTAGTCCGGTTCTCCCGGCTTAGATTAGTCTGGGCGGTGTCGGCTGATGCAGCCTCAATGCCCAGCCAAATCTAAGCCGGCTCAACCGTCCCAGCCAACCATCGGGCAAAAGCTGTGACGGCGAGGCTCCGCACGCGAGTGCGTACCCGCACGAGTTGCATTCGCAACGATTGCTCGATCGAGGTATCCCAAGTTGGCGGAGCCTCACTGGCGGAGTCCTTGCGTTTAGGATGTACTGGCGCAAACGAGCCGGTGTTCTGTCGGATGGATTTTCGAGGGAATCTTATGACCGAGCAATCCAGACGAGAGAATACCGGGAGGATTGCGCCCAATACTTCACAAAAACAAAAACTCCGCCTGTGAAAGGCGGAGCTATATGACGATACGGCCGCAAAGCGGCCGTTCATTAATTTATGCGCTAGGCTGATCATCCTCGAACTCAGCATCGACGACATTCGGATCATCCTTTTTCTCAGATGCACCCGCGCCATTCGTACCTTGATCAGGACCAGCTTGACCACCTGGCTTTTGTGCATTGGCTTGTTGATAAACAATCTCAGCTAACTTGTGAGAATGTTTTTCCAACTCTTCGCGCAAAGTTTTAAGCTCTTCTGTTTCCGCCAAATCCAGCTTCTCTTTGGCCTTCTTAATCGAATCATCCAAAGTCGTCTTCAAATCAGCAGGAACTTTATCACCGGTGTCTTTCATCGTTTTTTCAAGCGTGAAAATCATGGTGTCTAAAGAGTTTCTCGCTTCGACACGTTCACGTTTCTTTTTATCATCGCCAGCATGCGCTTCTGCATCCTTAACCATGCGTTGAATTTCTTCATCAGAAAGCTGAGTGGGGGCTTGGACTGTGATCTTTTGTTCTTTACCCGTTCCCAAATCTTTCGCCGATACGGCAACGATACCGTTAGCATCGATGTCAAACTTCACTTCGATTTGCGGCATGCCACGGGGGGCTGAAGGAATATCCACGAGGCTAAAACGAGCAAGTTCACGGTTGTCGTTCGCCATTTCGCGCTCGCCCTGCATAACTCGGATATCAACCGAAGTTTGATTATCTGCAGCTGTCGAGAACACTTGTTTTTTCTCCGTAGGAATAGTCGTGTTTCGTTCGATGACTTTCGTCATGACTCCACCCAGAGTTTCGATACCTAGAGAAAGTGGCGTTACGTCGAGAAGAAGGACGTCCTTCACATCTCCACCCAATACACCACCTTGAACGGCGGCACCAAGGGCAACCACTTCGTCTGGGTTCACAGTTTTATTTGGTTCTTTACCGAAAAGTTCTTTGACCTTCTTCTGAACCAGAGGAATTCGAGTCGAACCACCGACAAGAATAACTTGATGAATTTCGGAAGTCGAAAGACCAGAGTCTTTCAAAACCGTACGACAAGGCGTCAAAGTTTTCTCAACGATTGGTGCGATCAATTGCTCGAACTTAGAGCGCGTCAACGTCATCACCAAATGCTTGCCACCAGTTTGGTCGGCGCTTAAGAATGGTAAGTTGATTTCGGTAGTTTGCGCCGAAGAAAGTTCCTTCTTGGCCTTTTCAGCGGCGTCTTTCAAACGCTGCATAGCCATTGGGTCGCCTTTACAGTCGATACCAGCATCTTGTTTAAATGTGAGAAGAAGGAGGTCAATCAAGACTTCGTCAATGTTGTCACCACCCAAATGGTTATCACCGCCAGTAGCAAGAACTTGAACAACGTCTTCGCCCACTTCAAGAATAGATACGTCGAACGTACCACCGCCAAAGTCGAAAACGACGATTTTTTCGTCTTTCTTTTTATCAAGTCCGTAAGCCAACGCCGCAGCAGTTGGTTCGTTGACGATACGCTTCACGTCAAGACCAGCGATTTTACCCGCATCACTTGTCGCTTTACGTTGACCGTCATTGAAATATGCGGGAACCGTGATAACGGCTTCCGTTACTTTTTCACCCAAATAATCTTCAGCGGCTTCTTTCAACTTCGTAAGAATCTTTGCCGAAATTTCCTGTGGAGTATACTGCTTGCCCATAACTTCAAAGGCCACGGAGCCACTACTGTTTTTCGTGACTTTGTACGGCATGCGCGAAGCTTCGTCTTGACGCTCTGCAAAGCTACAGCCCATAAAGCGCTTTGCTGAAAAGATCGTATTGGTTGGATTGGTTACGGCTTGACGACGGGCTGGATCACCAACGAGTACGTCACCGTCTTTGGTAAACGCAACAACCGAAGGCGTTGTACGTTGACCTTCAGCGTTGGCGATGATGACGGGTTGGCCGTTTTCCATAACCGCAACAACTGAGTTCGTCGTTCCTAAGTCGATTCCGATAATTTTTCCCATGGATGTCCCTACCTAAAAAATGAATGTTAATAGTTTGTAAGAAGGCCCTCAGGTTATGCACAATTTCTATCCAGGCCTCGGACCACTTGTAACATAAGTCCTAGCAGGATTATGTCAAGAGTTGGACCGAAAAAAGCCGAGAGCAGTGCATCTGAAGTCTTTTGATTTCAACTAGTTAGCCAAATGCGGTCGATTTTCAAATCTTGAAAGCAGCTGGCAAAGCAACAATGCACTCACCAAGCAGCTGAGCCAGCGCCAAATCCAGTGGAAGTCAGCAAGTTCCCAATAGGCAAAAGGCAGGTCCCGAAAATATGCGGCAAGATCGATAGCGGCCCATTCGATCCATTCCAATAAATGAAGTGATAACTCTAGTAGCTTCGGAATCCAAAAAAATAAAAAGACCACCATAAGAAGCGCGACGTAAAAAATTCCGAAGAAAGGTACGACGAACAAGTTGCAAACGACGCCAATCAGACTGAGGTTGCCGAAGGCCATCGCTGCAAAGATGGCAAGTTTGCATTGCAGCAGAAAAAGTCGCCATAGATTTGGCCAAATACTCACCTGCCGAAATCGACTTCCTGCATATTCTTGGAAAACGAACAGGTAAGCCATCCAACTCATGAGATTTGCCGAGGAGACAAAACCAATGGGAAACAAGAGTGCTTGGAAAACGGCTGCAACACAAATTCTTTTGCTGGTGGCTAGCCCAAAACTGTAAATATTTGTGAAACTTAGGACCACGTAAATTAGCAAAGATCGTTGCGTTGCAGCAGACATTCCCGTGGCGATGGAAAATGCCAAAATGATTACCAAAGCCAGAATCTGGAGGACTGGAAAAGTTTGCACCCAGCGATGGGGGCGAATCCAACGCAGCGCATAAATCACTTGTAGCGGAAGCAAAATACCCAGCGAGGCAATCTTTGCAAAGAGGGCAATATGCGCGCCGCTGATAACCAACAAATGAAAAAGTCCCAAAACCTTGAAACTGCGGATGAGTTCAAAATCAAGACTTGAAGATTCACCAAGAAAAAGTGCCTCGAACCACTTCTTAGCAACGAGTGATTGGCCTTCACCAAGACCCTGCAAATGCTTTCGAATCTTTAGCTCGAGCCAAATGAATTGGGTGTCATTCTCTGATTCAAACCAAATACCCTCTTGAAGCAGGGCCTGCGCCTTTGGGCTAATCGTAACCTTTCCCCAATCCGAAATGTTCCCACGACCATACGCCCGATAAAACCCGTGAGAATCTTCCACCAAAAGTGGTTGAAGTCGACACCAAAGCCTCGCATTCGTGACTCGGTATTTACCTGGTTCCGTAACATACTGAGGGTTATGCACTGCACCCCAATAGAAACCCATACCAATGATGACAATTTTCATTCCCGGTCGCCAGATACTTCGGCGAATACAAAGAACACATAAAAATATGACCGAAAGATAAGTCCATGACGAAAACCAGGGGGTTTGCCAAAAAGAGTAGAGTGAAACGAGTTCACCCAAAATACAACCAACCAAGAAAGCGACTAGCCACGCATAAATCATATCCGTGAATAGACAGACCTAAGCATGTCAGCAACTGAATTGAATTAAACTATGGGATGAACTACCCGCGCGCTGCGATGGGAGCCGTCTGCCACGGATTCTTAAACTTCTTTATCAAGTCTGAAGGTTCTGATCGGGCAAATTGAATTTCTTTAAAGATGCGGTCTTTATTTTCTAAAGCCTGTTTGGTGAACATAGCGTTTAAGCTATGACCTGGCTTATGCATTTCTACGCGACCGATAAGAGGTGCGCCCAAAAGCGCTAAATCACCAATACCGTCAAGAAGCTTGTGGCGGACAAATTCGTCATGCATACGAAGCCCGTCTTCATTTATAACTCGGTCGGTGCCAACTACAACAGCGTTGTCTAAGCTACCACCTAAGGCTTTCCCTTGCGATTGAAGCAAATGAATATCTTGTTGACGGCAAAATGTTCTCGCTTCCGCAATTTGCAAGAAATGATGTTTTGTAAATGTCATATCCAAGGACTGTTTGCCAATAATGGTATTTGGAAAATCAATCGTGCATAAAAATGATAAATGAGTCGCTGGTGAGATGCGAACATAGCCGTCACCCGATTTCACTTCAAAGGTTTCTGTAACCGCGAGATACTTTTTAGGTTTGATTAATCTTCTGTAACCGATTTTCTCAAACTTTTCGATAAAGCGTTGTGAGCTACCATCCAAAATAGGAATTTCCGGACCATTCACTTTGATAATAGCATTGTCAATACCGGCGCCAAATAACGCTGCCATAAGATGCTCGACAGTTGCAATTTCGTAATGGCCATTGCCAATGACAGTCGACATATGTGTCGTGGATATATATGTAGCTAACGCAGGGATAAAATCGGCGTTCACAATATCTGTTCTTTGGAAAAGAATGCCGGTATCGGCTTCAGCAGGAAGAACTTGTACGCTCGTCAATCGACCAGAATGTACGCCCTTGCCATGAAAACTAATCTTCGAGGCTATCGTTTTCTGCAAACGATCTTCGTTTGCCCAGAACCATTGTAAGTCGTTAAATTTGCGCTTCATCTTCAACCTCTATCAACCTCTATCAACCTCTCACGAGGTTCTGACCATTCATCACTATCGGTCTCTTAACTAACTGCCTAAAATTTAGGCCAATTTTTCGGAAACGGTGAATATAGGAAAGCAATATTGGTGCCAAAGAATTCCAGAATCATTTTTATCCGTAAGATCCCTGAAATACGACATAACTTGCCAATGGCTCACTTTGCGATTTTCGCAAAACTGTGTGAGCAAAAACACAACTCATGGATGATGTGTTGCAAATTAACCACAAAGCTTATTTATTAATCATTTTAATAACATTGCGCAAGCGGATTCGAATAAGCCCCTCATATTCGTCCCAATTCTTAAGATTCTTGTTTTCAATACCAAACGACAGTCCGCGCGATACCGGTAGCAATGCGTGAATACCAGCGTCATGCAAGAAGGTCCGCATATCATCATCTATAGATGCGCCTTGAGCGCCGACTCCCGGCAACAAAAATGAAGAACCCTTCAGTTTAGGAAGAAAATGAGTCCGAATGGTTTCGATTCGCGTCGCCCCCAAAACCCATCCAATACAAGGTTCAATGTTTTCTTTCTTCGCATAAGCAGTGATGTGCTCGAAAAGCGCTTCGTAGACTTTGCGACCATCCCAAAGCAGCCCATTTTGCAAGTCCTGATCATTTGCGTTGGAGGTATGCCAAACAATGTATATACCCTTACCCTTTTTTATCCAGGGCAGTAGCGCTGCGATGACATCCGTTCCCATATAAGGAGTGATCGTCAAACAATCTGCTTCAAGTTGATCGAAAGACGATTCGCCATATGCAGCCATCGTGCTGGCAATATCCCCTCTTTTCGCGTCAAGAATCACGAAAAGCCCGAAGCTCTTTGCCATTGCGATGGAATCTTTAAGCGCTGACAGACCGAAAGTGCCTAAAGACTCAAAAAAACTGCTTTGTATTTTTACGGAAGACACCAAACCTGCCGCGGCGCGAATATGCGCCGAGCTAAAAAGTTGTAGAAATTTTCTCTCCCCATGAACGACAAGCTCTTGTTTCAGAAAATCCTCAAGCAGCCTCAGATGGGGATCAATTCCGACACAAACAACCGAATTGAGTTGAGTATTGAATTCATGCAGTCGCGGAAAAAAACTCATAGACCTAAAACTCACCCGTCAGCGTATCCATGTAGTTCGGCCAGTTTTTGGCAACATAGCTTTGCGTGCTCATTCTGCAGTATCGCATACCGTCTAAAGGCATGTGGTCATCGGTTGGAAAACCGAGAATTTCACTCACAAAAAGTTCGGCTTTGATATGGTCATCCCCTAAAACATTCTTGGCCAAAACCAAGCTGGTAATGCCGGCAAGGTAGCGAAAATGCGAATCCAGCTCAATTGGTGTTCGCTCGACGAAATCTTTCTTAACACGTTTCACTTCGAAATTTGCTTTATGAAGTGTTTCAAGCGACCATGCTGTTTTACTTAAAGTAAATCCCCCGATTGGTTCGGGTGGAAGATCGGATAAAATATGCCGACTTCCAATAAAAGTATCCCAAGCTTCCCAACTTCCGGCAAACCGCCAACCTCGATCGCTAAGGCTTTGGATAATATACGTTAGCCTCAATCCATTTATCGTACTGTACTTAAGAAGTTCTTCGAAAAACAGAGATCGCAAGTACGTGGCCAAAGAAATATCTTTAAAAACTCCTTTGGGAAGTTCAAGAACAAGTCCAAAAAGGTGATAGAAGTTTCGCTCCCAACGATCAGAAGATGGATGAACCTCCGCGACGGCACCACTAACATCAACTGCGAAAAAATCGGCCTTCTGTTCGCCGTAGGCGAAGGTGACTCGGCGATCGGCATGGTAGGAGATATGGAGGCATTCTTTTGCCAACGGTAGTCCGACAATCCATCGCGCTTTTTGATTCCACCTTTGATAAACCAGAGGTGCGTTTTGCACGGAGCCTAATCGGTCATATAGCAAACTCAAATTAGACTGCAACAAATCGATCTGAGTACAATAAAAACAGATTGCATGACATCGTGAAAGCATCGTGGCTATAAAATCAGCCGGTGGAATAACTTCCTCGAGCTCAATATAAATCACCGAAAAAAGATGCGAAGAAAAAACTTCATTCTCAACAAAGGAAATATTCTTCTTCAGGTAAGTAGAATATTTTTGCGTTAAATATTGGTACGCGGACAAGGAGGCTAAGAAACCACGATATTTATGGTTTGTTTCAAAGCGCTGCACAATCTTTTGAGGCTTATGAATAAGGTTTTGTACGAACAGCCGATTACTGACGCCTTTGGTCAATTCACTGAGCTTGGAAGGTGAAAAATGTTCAAATGGCAACTCCATTTCTATTGGCAAATCGACGGGCGAATCATACTGCTGCTTAGGTCGCCTTTCGAGTGTCTTTACGACGGAAGAGATATCACCTATAAAGCAGCCATGCACCAGACCCACAGCCAAAGCTTCGTCAATTGAAAAACGAGTGCGTTTGCGCCAGTCAAATTTGAATAGCGCATGGGTCTTAGCGATACGGTCAAAGATCCCACCGCCTGGATAAAAACCTTTTTCAATTTGAGGAAATCCGACATACCCACGATTGTCATAGGCAACTCGAAAGTCGACCGCCATTGCCAACTCAAAAAAACTATCAAGACAGTTTCCCTGAAAAACATAGGCAGTTTTCATCCGGGCTCGAAGCACAAACTTAATGAGCGATCTTAGATTGTGTAAATTCTGATTGAGTTCGTGGTACAAAAGAGTCGAGGCGTTTAAAACCCACTCGCTATGGTAATCACTCCCTGACATTTTCTGGTCAAAAATGACAATGTCATGATCAGGATTAATTTCTTGGCCGCGAAAGAACTCCAAGGCTTCCGATAAAACCACGGACACCGCCGGATCATATAGACTCGTATGACATGGTACTTCTATAATTCGATATTTCGTTGGGACTGCGGCAGTCATTATCTCTAGATCACTCTTTCTGCATGACGAGGGCTTTCACCGTCGGAAAAGCATTGAAATCAATAAAAACCGTTTGTTTAGCCGATGAAACCAAACTAGCAACCATATTGTGAATAGGAGACCAGCCGAAAATATATTCTTGCAAGCTTATATTTGCCGCCGGAAAAACTTCTAGCAAAGTCGTTTGCATCACTGCGGCAACGGCCATGTATGGGCAGCTAAAGTAAAACTTGATGCCATCACGCGCCACGATACCATCAGCTTCCATTTTATTTTTCAGATCCGAAAAAGCAATATGGAGAGATGTCAGAGACAATGGCGGCTGAAGCTCCCAGTCGTACACCAAAGTCTTAGCATATTTTTTTTCCGACTGAGAAAACCGAAAACCTTGTATGCCCCAACCTGGAACAATAGGCTCCGCAATAGTCTTTTTCTGATATACTTGGCGTGCTAACTCGTCAGCATTTATTTTCTGCCATTCACGAGAGGCAATCTTTAAAGAACGAAAAACAAAACTCGGACGTGAGAATCGTCCAGAAGCGTCTTGCACAATGAGGCGATTAAAAACATCTGACGATGAAAAACTCTTTTGGCGGTCGCGTATAGCATTGCGAATCTTCTGGATGAAGTTCTGCACGTCTTTACTTTTTGCTTCGAGAGCTTGATATTTGAGTTGTCGTAACGTCCCATTGGAACCAGGCACCTGTCCACCCAACACACAAAACGTATCCTCACCTTGTGACGCCGACATTGCTGTCAGCAAAGTCATATAATCCAAGTGATGTTGGTAGAATTTGTCGCCAGTTAACTCTTGGGCGGTAATGTCGCCAGAAAATACATGTACGGATCGAAATACGTTACTGTTTCTTAAATTTACAGAGTCCACGACGCTGGCAAGTAGCTTGGAAATCCGAATTTTCTTCTGACCCACTCCATCCGCTGCTCGTAAGCAAAATGCATCGATTGGTTTCGGAAACTCGAATAAGACGCCGGATTTTTCACTGCTTTTTACTAGCAACGCCTTCTTCCAATCGCTTGCGGGCCATCATGACTTGCTCTTTCAAATCTTTCGATTTGAGTTTTTGGTGGAGACCATCAAGCAGTACCAGAACTTCATCCCACTCTTTATTTTGAATAGAAATTTTGAGTAGTCGCTCAGAAACTTCGACTAATTTAGGTTCCAATTGAACCGCCTTTTGATAAGCCTTCTTCGCTTGAACGCTATCATTGATACGATCGTAAATATCGCCCATCTTCATATAGAGTACGCCTGTGTCCTCTTCCGGTAACTTGGCAATGCTACGTTTCAAAACACGCAAACAGCCTTGAAAGTCACCGCAGGCATAGCAAGCATCAAAATGTATAGATGAAGTGTCCAGCGGGCTCTCTAAACAAAAACGCTCCAGAACTTCCACCGCTTCGTCGGCACGGTTGAGGTGGTAAAGCAACACTGCAGCCAACTCGTGCGCATAACGAAAGACTTGATGTGGATGTGAATCGCATTCCATCAAACTTCTGAGAACATTTAAAAGATCATACCACTGACCGTTTTGCGTGTAGAGTAATTTGAAATAACGCAAAGCCTTTAGATTATAAGGGTCAATATCGAGAAGCTTTTGGTAGTTGGGATGCAAAAGGTCATCATTGTAGGTCTTTTTCTCAAATAGAAAGCACAGTCTTTCCAGACTTTGGATATTACTTTCTTTGTCTGGAAATTTATTAATAAGGTGCTTCAGTACGGAAGCTTCAACGAAAAAATCTTCCGAGTCCATGATATGCGGCAAAACTTTGATACAGAGTTCTGAGAAGTTCAAATTGAGATCTTTTATAATTCTCAAAACAGTCTGAGCACTTGCCTCAGGGTCCTCAAGGTAAAGATTCTGAATTTTGGCAGTGCGGACGAGATCGGTGAGTCGCAGGTCTTTATTATTGGAGCGATCACTAGCGTCTAAAAAACGAAAAAGTGGTTGCCAACATTCATATTCTTGCAGCTTATCTAGGTAACTCGCCCTGACAGCAACGTCGACAATGGGAGTAGCCTCCAATTTCGAAATGACGTCACTGATCTCTTGGCTGATTTCCTGCATCGAAGGGGTGGACAATTCACGCCTCTAGTTTGTTATTGAATACAAATATTATTGAAAACAAATTCCTTGGCTACCGTCTTCAGTCTTTCAAAATCGCCAACATTGTCATCAAATAACCATTGTAAGCTCATGCCATCTAACATACCCAAAATAATCACAGACATTTCTTTAGGATCAACTTTCTTAAATACACCGCCGTCAACACCCTCGCGAATAACTTGCGCAGCGGTTTCGCGAAACTTGCCGTAATGGGCCGCGATCACGCCGCGAACTTCCTCTTTTTGGTTAATCTGAGTCCAAAAGTCCATATTGACTTGGTAGTATTCCTTTGTGCTTCTGACGACATCAAAAGACACATCAATAAAAATTTCGAGCTTGTTCTTAGGACCGGTACTTTTTTGCATTTCTTTGCTGAGAGTCTTTTCAATGTCGCCAGCGACTTTATCCAAGACGGACATCATGAGATCATCTTTATTCAAAAAGTAATAATGAATAATCCCCTTACTGACTCCCGCGGCTCTCGCCACATCTTGCATCGAGAAATTATGATAACCGTACTTTGTGATGCACTCGACGGTTGCTTGGACGATTTGATCTTTGCGTTCGGCCGCTACGTCAGCTTTAGACATCTCGTGGATCCTCTCTTATATCTTCTTTACCAATTCAATCTTTTCACAAGTCTAGACGAGACAACATCGTTTCTTTTCTGGTACGGTTCCATCACGTCTGGGAAGTTTAACAATAAAAATAGCAGGTTAAACCTAAAAATCCCTCCTTGACTGTAACAGATTAGTTCACGAAAATCAGCCCCATGTTTAAACTTCGCCAACAGTCTAGAATAACTATAGTAAACCACTTTCCGTGGCAGCGACAATTGCTTTCGTGTCTGGGGTTTTTTGCAGTTTTTTCTGCTTATATTCTTCTCGCAACCCCTTGGGGCTGTTCGGAATCGGCCAATAGTAGCTTACTGGTGACGGCTCGTGAGCCCGGGACTTTCGAACTTTATCGCTACGACAAAAACAATCACCTCACGGCGGAATGGCGCGCGCAGTTCAATCAAAAAATTGACTTGCCCGCCGGGCGCTATTTACTTTTGAAATCCTGCTCGAGTCATGAACTGGTTGTCGCCAAGAACGAGAATCGCATCATTCGCACTCGAATTATTCGATTTCAACCTTCGGCATCTCCTATGCCCGGTGACAAGTTTGTTATTGAGTGCAGACGAAAAATTGCCAGCACGTACGATCACCAACGTTTAGAAAATCAATTTGAAATGACTCTTTTCGATGATCAGCAAGAGATTTTGGTGAACATGCGTCCACTTTCAAATGTCTTAGCGAAACCTCTGAGGGAAACATCGGAAGATCTCAATGTTCCGATTGGTGGGGTTCGCGTTAACACTTTAAATACAGGCAAAGATCAATTTTTCGTTTACCCGAAAGACCCTGTAAGTCCGACTACGAATTCACAATACGCAGGACACTGGATGTTTCTTTTACCGGGCGCATACACGGTGGAATTAAATGGGTCCAAGCAAGATATAACGCTCGCCGATGGACAGCTTATTGATATTCAGTCTGGACAGATCCGCATACAGTCCGCACTTCAATTGGATACGGAACGCGCCACCAAAATTAGTGGTCGTCCTCTCGAAGCTACTCTCAATAAAACCCATACTTTGACACTCAATACCGACTATGCGCTTTTACCCGGAGAGCACCATTTGACTTTTTCTGGCGCACAAACTGATCTGAGTTTTCAGTTGGCGCCGGCGGAAAAGAAAACACTTCCGGTACGATCGGTTAGCGTCAGACTAAACTGTGCAGAAGCTGACTGGGGATGTCTTGGTAAGAAAGAGGTTTTTTTGTTTGAACCTGATGCGATCTATCCTTTCGCGTCCGGAACAACCGATGTCCCCATTGTTTTTTGGCAAAAAAATGTGACCGTTAGTTTAGCGGGGCTTGAGTCCATTCGACATCGCCTACCAGCGAGCGAACAGAATATAGTGCTGAGAACTCGTCAGATCAAACTCCTTCCCAATCTAAAACATGAGGAAGGTTACCGGACTGAGCTATTGCGCATTGAGAGCGCCGGTGAAAACCCTAAGGGAGTAAGCTTTGACCTTCCCATCGGGCCCCGGTTTTCCTTTACAGTACTCCAAGGCGCTTACCGACTTTCGTCGTATCGCAAAGTTCCGCGAAGTACTCTGCCGCAACGAGTTCAGCTAAATTTTTACGCTTCACCTTCACATGAACCTCTCATCTTGAAACCGAACATTAATTTGAGCTTGCATAGGCTTTCTGAATTTCAGAAGTAGAACTTCATTCAAAATGACGATCAATAAACTAATCATTTAGGCCCTGTGGAACATTTATTAGCCACTGTGGACAACCTATGGATGAAAACATTTGGTTAATACGAAACAATTAATATTCTCTTAATAGTTTCGGATTTTTACCTACCTTGACATATCAACATAAACACAAGCTGTAGTGTTGTGGAAAACATGTGTACGCTATATTTTGTGTGTCAAAGCTTGACACGGTTTCGGCGAGGTCTCATTATATTATTTGAAGCCAGACGTGGTTTCAAAACACAGTACAATCGATAATTTTTTAATTAATTCAGGGGCTTATGGCTGAGCCCGCAATGCCAGCAGAGATGACTCGTGAACATGGACGTTTAGGAGGAAAATACGACATGATGAAGATAAATCGCAAATTCACAAAGACACCCAATCAACCTTACGAAGGCATGACCTTCGAAGATCGCAAGTCGGAACTAAAGAATAGTAACGGCAGCAGTGCAAGCTCGCACATCCAGGTCAAAGTCCCGACATTTTGGAGTCAGGTCGCCTCGGACATCATGGCGCAGAAGTATTTGCGACGTGCAGGCATTCCCAAAATAGAAAAAGAAACGGACAGCCGCCAAGTTTTCCATCGTCTCGCGGGGTGTTGGGCAGACTGGGGTCGCCGGTATAAATATTTTGCATCAGACGAAGACGCTCAAACGTTTTATGATGAAACCTGTTACATGCTTGCCAATCAAATGGCTGCACCGAACAGCCCGCAGTGGTTCAACACAGGTCTACACTTTGCTTACGGCATCACTGGCCCCGCTCAAGGGCACACATATGTTGATCCGGAAACAAACGAAGTCGTTGAATCAACCAGCGCTTATGAACGACCGCAACCGCATGCCTGCTTTATTCAGGCCATTAGCGATGACCTCGTCAATCCTGGCGGGATCATGGACCTTTGGACTCGTGAAGCACGCCTCTTTAAGTATGGCAGCGGCACTGGTACAAACTTTTCGAAGATTCGCGGTGAAAAAGAAGGACTCTCTGGCGGCGGCGTAAGCTCTGGCCTCCTTTCCTTCTTACAAATCGGCGATCGTGCCGCTGGTGCCATCAAAAGCGGTGGGACCACTCGGCGCGCTGCCAAGATGGTCTGCCTTGATTTAGATCATCCGGATATCGAAGAATTTATTAACTGGAAAGTCATCGAAGAACAAAAAGTTGCGGCCCTCGTGACTGGTTCAAAAGTTATTGAAAAGCATCTCAATGATATTTTTGCCGCCGTCTCAAAGCCGATCGATGCCGACCATCAATATGATCCCAAAAAGAATGCAGCCTTAAAAACTGCAATTCAAAAAGCGACGCAAGCTTGTGTTCCATTGAATTTCATCCAACGCATCATGGACCTTGCTAAACAAGGTTATCGTTCGATGAAATTTGAAACCTACAATACAGATTGGAACTCAACCGCATACCAAACTGTCTCAGGACAAAACTCAAATAACTCCGTGCGTATTCCGAACGATTTCATGCGCTCTGTGGAAAGTGGCGGTCGTTGGGCACTTCGGTTCCGCACGTCTGGTAAAATTGCTCGCACGATTCCGGCCAAAGAACTTTGGGAACAAATTTCGACGGCTGCGTGGAGTTGTGCAGATCCAGGCGTTCAATTCGATACGACGATTAATGAGTGGCACACTTGTCCGCAAGACGGCCGCATCAACGCGTCGAATCCTTGCTCAGAGTATATGTTCTTAGATGACACTGCGTGCAACTTAGCTTCTTTGAACTTGATCAAGTTTTACGATGACGAAACCAATACTTTTGACATTGAAGCCTTCCGCCATGCTAGTCGTATTTGGACGATCATTTTGGATATCTCCGTTCAAATGGCGCAATTTCCAAGTCGTGAGATCGCTCGCCGAAGCTGGGACTTCCGCACACTCGGACTAGGTTATGCAAATATCGGCGCCATGCTCATGCGCATGGGTATTTCTTACGGTTCACCAAAAGCATTGGCATTAACGGGGACCATCACCTCTATTATGTGTGGTGTTTCCTACTCAACCAGCGCTGAACTAGCATCGCATCTCGGTACATTTCCGAATTACGAAAAAAACGCCAAAGATATGCTTCGTGTTATTCGTAACCATCACCGCGCGGCCTACAATGTTTCCGAATCAGAATACGAAGGTTTGACCATTAAGCCTGCCGGCATTCAGAAAAACGATGCGCCAAAAGAATTCTATGACGCTTCCATTTCCGCTTGGGACCAGGCCCTTGAACTTGGTCAAAAACACGGGTACCGCAACGCGCAAGTGACAGTGATTGCACCAACGGGAACAATCGGTCTTTTGATGGACTGCGATACGACTGGAGTTGAGCCAGACTTTTCATTGGTTAAGTATAAGAAATTAGCCGGTGGTGGGTACTTCAAAATCATCAATCAGTCTGTGCCGTCTGCTTTGAAACGTTTGGGATACGACGAAGACCAAAGTAAAGAGATTATGGATTACTGTATGGGGCGCAATTCTTTTGAACGCGCACCTTACATCAACCACTCGACTCTTAAGGCCAAAGGTTTTACGGATGCGATGCTTGATAAGCTGGAGGCTGACCTAGCCAATGCCTTTGATATTAGCTTTGTCTTCAACAAATGGACACTTGGCGAAGAGTTCTGCCTCAATAAATTGGGCCTTAGCAAAGAGCAAATGGAACGCACCAACTTTAACTTGTTGGAAGCGATTGGCTTTACCAAGAGCCAAATCGATGCCGCTAACGAACATGTCTGCGGAACCATGACGGTAGAAGGTGCACCGCATCTGAAGCAAGAGCATTTGGAAGTTTTTGACTGCGCAAATAAATGCGGCAAAAAAGGCCAACGTTATATTGCCTACGACAAACATATTTACATGATGGCTGCGGCTCAACCTTTCATTTCTGGAGCGATTAGTAAGACTATTAACCTCCCTTACGATGCTTCTGTAGATGATATCAAGACGGCTTATTTCAAATCTTGGCGCTCCATGATTAAAGCGAACGCTTTGTATCGTGACGGCTCGAAACTCAGCCAACCGCTCAATACGGTTGCTGACGATTGGACGGAAATCCTCACGGAAGAAGTTAGCCAAGTTGAAAAAATTGAAAAAGTCGCCATGAGCCTCGCGAAGGAATTTATCAGTCAGCGTCGTTCTCTTCCGGGTCGTCGCTCAGGCTATACACAAAAAGCCAAAATTGGCGGTCACAGTATCTATCTTCGTACGGGAGAATACGGTGACGGCAAAGTTGGTGAAATCTTCCTGGATATGAATAAGGAAGGCACACTTCTGCGAAGTATGATGAACGCATTCGCGATTTCTGTAAGCTTAGGCCTACAGTATGGCGTGCCTTTGGAAGAATTCGTTGATGTCTTCACGTTCTCTCGCTTTGAGCCAAATGGTCTGGTGACAGGTCACGATAACTTGAAACGTTGTACCTCGATCATCGACTTTGTCTTCCGCGATCTTGCTCTCAATTATTTGGGCCGCAATGACTTGGCTCATGTGACGCGCGAGCAAATCGAAGGGCCAGATGCAACGAAAGCAAAATCCGTGACGCCGCCTCTTTTCCAAGACGAAGATCTGTCGGACGACATAAGCGACGAACCATTAGTGTTGCAGTCGACAGAAACAATCTCCGTTCATAGCAATGGTGACACTGTTGTCGAAAAGAGAACAATGTCTGCCTACTCGGAAGCTGCTTACGATAAGTTTGCCGACGATTATGCAACGGCTCGTCTCAAAGGTTATTCCGGCGACCCATGTTCTGAATGCGGTGCATTGACTCTTGTGCGTAACGGCTCATGTTTAAAATGCGATTCTTGCGGCAGCACAACCGGTTGTAGTTAGCAGAGGGCGCGAACACGCGCACTCTGCGTATCCCCAGCGCGAAGCGCCTGGGGATCTCTTCACTTTAAAGGGCCGCGCAAGCGGCCCCGATAGATATCCGCCTACCCCAGCCCAGGTCGCAACTCGAGTAGCAACCTGGGTTCACTATTTCTAACCGAAACTACAAAACACTTCTTAAAACTAAACTTCAGCAGATAGAGTATAATTTTAAAAACTCGGCAAATGGAGATTGTCATGTCTGTGGAAAACCAGATTTCCGGAATATACAAAGAAATTCACGCGCTTTCAGAGCGTGTCGCCAAACTGGAAGCCAGCCGTGAAACAGGAGCGGCGCCAACGACCTTCCCGTCGAGCACTTCCACACCTCCAGCCGCTCAACCCTCGCTCAAGAACAATGTCTACAAAGATCCAGAAAATCCCTTTCACGATCACGATGACCATCCCTTTCGTGATTCACCAAACCCACATGATCACAACCCCAGCGCAGATACGAGCCACATTCTGGCCATCATTGGCTCCATTTGTTTTATTTTTGCTTCGGCATTTCTTATCAAACTTGCCATTGATAGTGGGTGGCTTACCCCTATCCGACAAGTTGGTTTTTCGGGTCTCATTGGCTTCGCCCTCATTGCCGTTGGCTTTCTCAATATCAAGAAAGACTCAGCATATTTTAGCCAGCTACCGGCAGCTGGAGTCGTCGTTCTCTATATGACGGTTTTTGGCGGTGCACTCTATCACGGCATCTTCGATGAAATGACCGCTATGTACCTTGCCGTTGGCGTTTCAGCCATCGCCATTGGACTTCAAATTCAGTTAAAGCAAGATATTTTTGTCTTCATTGCTATCACTGGTACCTATGCAATTCCGGGCATTTTAGGCATTCAAAGTGGGCCAGGAGTGGATCGTGCCTTGTTCTTTCTACTCTGGAATGTTGTTTTCATTACACTGAGTATCCTGCAACGACAAAGAATTTTCATGCTGCTAGCGGCATACTTTGCCATTGGCATTTTTGTTGCCAATCATCCTGCAACCTTTTCCAAAACTGACCTGGCCGCAAATCTTCAAGCGGCCCTCAACTGCTTTTTACAACTCGCGCTTTTCGCCGCTGGCACTTCGTTATTTTCACTCAAAAACAGAATGCCACTCACGCAAATGGAGTCATGGGCCTGCTTTCCTATCCTGCTTTTTGTTTACGGAATTGAGTACACTTACATCCATCGCGTATATCCAGAAGCTGTCAACTGGATCGCTCTCGGAGTGGGCGCAGGTCTTTTTCTCCTTTTCGAGTTCACGAAACGATCGGCAAAAAATCTGGTCTTCGTAAGTGGTCCCGTGTTCCACGCCTTCTTGGCTATTGTGATTTTCCACTCTTTTTATCTAAATATTCTCCCCGACCAGTGGCGTCCATGGTTTGGACTCATGACATTTGGGGGATTGGCAGCTATCTCCTTCCGACCAAGTTTCCAAAAAGAGGAATATAGATTTTCACTTTTGATTTTGTTGGCGGTGGTGGCTATCGAATATTTAACGGTCGCGACAGCAACTGGCCAGAAACCGGAAGGGGGATGGGTTCTCCAGAATCTGCTTTATGCCAGCGCTCTAGGCTCAGGTTACATTCTTACACGCTCAAAGACACCAGGACCACATGCCAGTCAGGCCAGCAAGCTCATGCTAACCCTTGCGAATGTTCAAGCCACCATTTTTCTCACGAGATCCATTCATTTGCTAAGTTTGCGGCTTGAATTCCGCTCGATGGCAAGCTTTGCCATTTCCGCTTCATGGACAATGTTTGCCATTGCCCTACTTATGATAAGCCTGCGACGAAAAGACGCAACTCTGGCCTATTCATCTTTGGCTGTTTTGGCGATTTCAGTCGTTAAAGTCTTTTTACTTGATATGTCCGGAGTGGGAACTATTGCCAGAATACTTTCCTTGTTAACCCTTGGTGCAGCCATGTACTTGGGAGGATATTTGTTTCGTTACGTGAAAGCTTGGGAAGAAAGTCCGACATCTTGATCAATGGAGATAAACTTTTCAAAGGTATTTCTTCAATAAAACATCTTGCTGAATAAAATCATCAACTCGTCTTTGCACGGCAGGATCATCTTCTAAAGGCGGAGCCATGTGTGGTTTGATGCGCGCGTCAATGACCAAAGCGCCCGTGCAACCCCAATGTTTATGATCGGTAAAACTGCCGACGCCATAAATATCGTGTGATGGGTTGGAGCGTGTAAAAGTTGCCCACAAGAAATTATTGAGGTTCGCCGCCGTAAATGCACTGTCATCGCAAAGAACGATAATTCCAACGCCAACTAAAGGTGTCTTTTCGAGTGATTTACAGAGAATCCCAAGCTCTATCGTCGCCGAAGCGTAATCTTTAAATTTGGGTGCACGAAGACATAATATGCCAGGCGTGGCGATTCTCGGATCGCCAAATCCAGGGTCAAACGTTACAGACGACGGAACTTGCGTGGCCAGAACGCGCTTCTTTTCACCGGCGGCAGCAATCACCACCTTTGAACCTTCGTTCAAACCCTCAGATGAATAATCTAAGGTATCCATCGTTGTGCGCGTTTGAAAATGCAAATCCCTCGCCCAGTCGACTCGCTCCAAGCAGTGAGATAGGAAATCTTGAATGTTGTGTGTGTGGAGACCGGGAGACTCTTCGGCGATAAAAAGATATTTTGCGAGAGAACATTGATTGAAACCAAGAATGCTGTTGGCTTGCGTCAAGATTTCGCGCGGCTTGCCTTTATCATATGGCACGTAACGCTCGCTGCCGATGGCAAGCAGCAAAGGGTGAACGCCTGCAGCGTCCACAGCGTGTAACTCGCGAACTCCCGGAAGTTCCTTCGGAATCATGGGCCCCGCGATTTCATGAATGAGCTCGCCAAACATCGTATCTTCTTGTGGCGGTCTTCCTACAACCGTCGCCGGCCAAATGGCTCCGTCACGGTGAAAAATTTTATCAATCTTCATAACCGGAAAATCGTGCGTCAAACTATAGTAGCCAAGATGATCGCCAAAAGGACCTTCCGGTTTAATGTCCCTGCCGATTCGTCCAACAATACAAAAATCGGCATCCGCCGAAACAATATTCTTGCCAAATTTATTGTAGCGAAACGCACGATCAGCAAGCATACCAGCGAAGACAAGCTCACTCATACCTTCCGGTAGTGGCATGACGGCTGCCAAGGTATGTGCTGGTGGCCCACCTACAAAAATACTGACTGGCAATTGTTTACCTTTATCGAGTGCAATTTGGTGATGCACTCCAAGCCCTCGATGAATCTGATAATGAAGACCGACTTCTTGATTAGAAACATATTGATTGCCAGAAAGCTGCACGCGGTACATCCCGAGATTTGAAGACATAAGGCGCGGCTTGCGAACGTCACACGAAAGAACCTGAGGTAACGTAATGAAAGCACCTCCGTCTCGCGGCCAAGCTCGGATCTGCGGGAGATGTGCAATGGTCGTTTGATTCTGCATGACGGGCGACCATTTTTGCGGTCGGCGTTGTGGCAAACTTCGCATACCCGTCAACGGAAATTTTAAGGCGGACATCGGATGACGCATAGCAAACTTGGAAAACTCCGCAGCAAACTTGCCTGGATCGGCTTTCATTTTCACGGCTAATTTGACGAGTTCGAGCGATCCCCGAAAGATAAACCGGCAGCGATCTTTCGTACCATAGAGATTGGTCAGTACCGGAAAACTCGTTCCCGAAACATTTTCAAAAAGAAGCGCTGGGCTTCCTGCTAGATAGGCTCGGCGCTGAACTTCAGCCAGGTCCAGATCTGGCGAAATCATGCCTTTGACACGGATCAGATGACCATGCTTTTCAAGGTCTTCGACGCAATGTTTAAGGGAGGCATAACCGGAAAACATATCTATTTACCTTTAACGTTTTCTATCGAATCTGATCGGCGTGCGCACGCAAGGCTTTGGCATTCGCAAGACTAGAAGCCGTCACTTTATCGCCTGACAACAACCTTGCTAATTCTTCCGTACTTTCTTTTTGACTCAACTTAGAGATAGAAGACTGCGTTCGGGCGCCACGCTGCTTCGATACCAGAAAATGGGCGTCTGCATAAACCGAAACTTGTGGCAAATGGGAAATGCAGATGATTTGAAACTGTTTGGCGAGTTTACAAAGTTTCTGGCCAACTATATCAGCCACTTCGCCAGAAATTCCGGTATCAATCTCGTCGAACACGAGCACACATGTCTGGGCCCCTAAGGCTAAGACTTTCTTGAGTGCCAGCATAATCCGCGACATTTCACCGCCCGAAGCAATCTTATGTAACGCCCGCGCGGGCTCGCCAGGATTGGATTGTAGCAAGAAATGTATTTTTTCGGCGCCATCAGCTTGCAGCGAACTCATGATGTCACACACACTCGCAAACTGTTCGGCTGATTTTTTATCGACAAGTCCTTCCCAATGGATAGCTTCCAACGAATGTTCAATGGGCTGCCATTCGACTTCTAAGCGTGCCCCTGGCATGGCAAGTTGTCCGAGTTCTTTTTCGATCACACCTTTGATTTTTTTGAAGGCGGTTCGACGCGCTAATGATAGCTCTTTTCCCAATGCTTCAAGCTTCTGGCATTGAGTCCAAAGCTTTTTAATGGCGTCTGTCATATTTTGTTTGGCGTTTTCGAGAAAATCGAGTTCAGACTGCAAATCGGCAAGTTTCGCCATCAATTGCTCTACAGATTGCAGCGAAAACCTTCGCAGCAACGACTGGTAACTTCCCAAACGTTGCTGGTGGGTTTCAATATCGTCTTCCGAAAGATCGATGCTTTCAAAAAATCGGCGCAGTTCAAAACTCACATCATCAACAATCCGAGCCGCCTCTTCAATCGATCCTTGGAAGCCTTCGCACTTTTCGACGCCTTGCAAACTCTTCGATGCGGTCCAAAGGCCTTTCGAAATAGCTTCGTTCTTGTAGCCGCCCTCCAAAATATCCAGAGACTGCGACAGATGTTTCTTTTTACCCATGAGTTTGCCGCTTGAGCGACAAATTTCGAGTAGGCGGTCGTACTCTTCCGTCGTCGGATTAAAATCACTGAGTTCATTTAAACGGAAGGCCAGATAATCTTTATCTCCCGCTCGTTTAAAGTAATCGCTCACGGTTTTCTGCAGAGATTTATACTCTGCTAAAACTTCGTCGTAGGTTTCTCGGTAAGTTTTTTTGAGTTCCGGCTTTGGCAGAAAGGCGTCGAGGCTTTTTAAATGATAAGCCGGATTCAAGAGCCCGTGACTGGCATGCTGCCCGAAAACATCCATAAGAGCGGCCGATATATCTCTTGCGACACCAAGGGACACGGGAACATCATTGATCCACATCATGCTGCGGCCTTTGACGTGAACTTTACGGCGGATAAGTATTTCTTTGGGAGATTTATCTTCGTCGAAATTTAAGCCTACGAAAGATAGTTTTTTGAGAACCGCATGATCAGGCGCAACTTCAAAAACGCCTACCACTTGAGTCTCATCAAATCCGTGGCGAATAATATCGGGCTGAGCTTTGTCACCAAACAATAAGCTAAGAGCTTTGATCAAAATGGATTTACCCGCGCCCGTTTCTCCGGTGACAACATTAAATCCTTTTGAAAAATCGATTTCTAACTCGTCGATTAAGGCCAGGCCTTTGATATGTAAATGTTGTAACAATGCAGAGCACCTCTTGCGTCCACTATCGCACTGTCAAAATCAGACAGCAAGTGACCTTCCGCATCCTATTATATCTTAATTGTTACAGTGAGTTAGCGCTGATAATTCAAGCTCAATCCCGCCGTCATTATTCCGATGAAGTTAGGAACCGAAAATCCGGTCGCGGCCGGCTATGGAAAGGGAAATCGTGTCAAAACCATCGAAGACCATTCATCCTGCATATCCCAAAAAAGAAGAGCGCAGTAATCCACGGCAAGACACATTGAAAATCCCGGGCTGCTTTATGCTGCCGGAAACGGGCGCCATACTTTATTGTCAAATCATTAATCTCTCGAATGAAGGCGTTGGCATTTACTCGCAAACTTTCCTGCAACCCAAATCCACCATCACGTGGGTAACGCTTGAAAAGGTCATTTCCTTTGAAGTCGTGTGGTGCCTCAATAAATCTCCCGAATCTAGCGATGATCCTTTCAAATATCAGTGCGGTCTCAACGCCCTTGATGACACGGCCATGCTCGAAGAGCTATTTGGATTTATTCAGCATCGAGAATAAGTCAGGATTCTTCGCAATGGGTGTTATTTGCTCTGGATGACGAGTGTCTGCGGCGCGTGATCCGAAAAAAACTTATCTCGGTAAATTTCAATGCTTTTGAGTCGTGATTTTAGGGCTGGACTCACCAAATGGTAGTCAATTCGCCAGCCAACATTATTCTCGCGGGCCCGACCGCGATTGGACCACCAGGTATATTCTACTTTGTCTGGATGAATAGCGCGGAACGCATCGACATATCCTAAATCGTCTATGACATCCGACATCCATTGACGCTCTTCGGGTAAAAATCCCGAATTCTTCTGATTGGATTTCCAGTTTTTGATATCAGCATTCGTATGAGCAATATTAAAGTCGCCACAGATAACGAATGGCTTTTTGTTTCGCTTGATTTTCTTAAGATATGCGAAGAAAGCTTCCAGGCATTCGAATTTTATATTTTGCCTGAGCTCACCGGAACTACCCGAAGGCAAATACAAAGAAATGACATTTAATTTTTCGAGTTCGAGGTGAAGAAATCGCCCCTCTTCATCAAAGACCTTGTGGCCAAATTCTGTGAAAACCTTTTTGGGCTCTTCTTTACAAAGAATGCCAACGCCGCTGTAACCAGGACGGTTGCCGAGTTGCCAGAATTGATAATATTTTTTAAGAGCAAGAACCTGTTCGGGAATATGCATGTGAGCCGCACGCACTTCTTGCAAACACATCACGTCTGCTTTCTGTGGCGTCGCCCAATCCCAAAAACCCTTGGTCGTTGCCGAGCGGATTCCATTCAAATTGCAGGTCATAATTCGCATGGCTAGTGGTGTATCACGATCTGGCGAATGAAGAATCCAAATCTATAACTTTATAGAAACTGTTTAAATAATTTTTATATTTTCGGATCGATTTTCTAATGGATTCTTATGAAATACTGACCTAAAACCACATTGACTTAATAGCGGTCAGCCAGCAAAGCCACGACATGTAAGGATTTCACTAAGCCCCTCTCATTCTTAAGTTATTTTCATCTAGTAGACCCTATAATGGGTATGCTATAAGGTTTCATGACCTTATTCTAAAATTTTAATAGAATTGAGGTGGATTTTTATGAGAGTACTCATTGTAGAAGATGATAAAAGACTAGGAAGCATTATCCAACGCGCCTTCAAAGAAGAAGGTTATGCAGCAGACTGGTGCCAAGACGGTCAAGAAGCTGAGTGGCTAGGTTTCGAAAATCCATATGACTTGATTATTCTGGATTTGATGATTCCACGTAAACACGGTTTAGAAGTTCTCAAAACGTTCCGTGGCGGCGGCATTCGAACACCCATTTTGATTTTGACGGCGATGGATACCACTGACGACATTGTCAAAGGTCTGGATATTGGCGCGGATGATTACATCACGAAACCGTTTAACTTGGATGAATTATTGGCTCGGGTTCGTGCGTTGCTTCGCAGGCAAAGCCAACAAGGCAGCTCCACTTTTTCAGTTGGACCTTTGACGATAAACCAAGCGCGCCGCGAAATCACGCGTGATGGCAAGGCGATTCCTTTAACCTTAAAGGAGTATGGGCTTCTGGTTTATTTGGCGAAACATGCCGGCTCCGTATTGAGCCGAAATGAGTTGTCTGAGCATGTTTGGGATATGAACTACGAGCCTTCGTCGAACATTATTGACGTATACGTAGGGTACTTGCGCAATAAAGTCGATAAAGGGTTTGAGAAGCCAATAATCAAAACCATCCGCGGTCATGGCTATATGCTAGATGCCGAAGCCATGCAGGCGGCGGCTGGACAATGACGCATTTCTTTGAAAAGTTGCCCATAAAATGGCGTCTGTCATTAGGCTACACCATTATTATGGGTGTACTTTTCAGCTTGCTCGGTGCGGGCATCTACCGCTTAGTCAAAGTAAACTTGTACCGCTCCGTCGATGCGGCTTTATTGACCTCCGCGCAAGCCATTAGTCAAAGTCGTCAGCTTCGTCAGAATATGTCACCACCGATTCTTGAAAATTTCCTTACGCAGTTTTTAGGCGAGCGCTCCATACGGCTATACGCCACACTGATAGATGTTTCCAGTCAACATGGCCCAGCAAAATCGCAAAGTGTTCATGTCCGACTCAAAACAACCCCTCAAAGTATTCAGAGAGCTCGCACTGGCCTAGCGACCTACGAAGTTTATCGTATTGATCGGCATAGTCCCATTCGGCAAATCACTTATCCCGCCATGAAGGGCGGTCGATTTACCGGAGAAATTATTCAGGTGGGGGCTCCACTCGCTCCTATTTTGACGACGCTCAAAAGCTTGAATTTAGTCTTATGGATTGTTTTCCCCATTGCACTCTTGCTATCCGTACTCTGTGGATATTGGTTAACTCGTCGATCCATTTGGCCCGTACATAAAATCACCCAAGCTGCCTCCAAGATACATATTGATGACTTGAGCAATCGCTTACCTCTCCCCCCCGCAAATGACGAACTTCGACAGCTCACGGAAACGTTCAATTCCATGCTTGATCGTTTGGAAGATTCTTTTAAACGTCACAAAAGATTCACTGGCGATGTTTCGCACGAACTTCGCACGTCCCTTGCAGTTCTTCGCGGCGAAGCACAACTGGCCTTAAGAAGGGAACGCGATGGCCTGTATTATAAAGACGCCTTAGGGACGATTCTTGAAGAAAGCACGCATATGTCAAAGATTGTCGAAGACCTTCTTTTACTCTCTCGCGCTCAGAGTAACTCCGTGGTCATGCGCTGGGAAGCAATTTATACGCACGAATTCATGTCAGAACTACGAGGGAGCGTCATTTCAGCCCTTAAAGAAAAAAATATTACCCTCGTCGAGCATTTTGATCATGATTTGCCGATGTTCCTCGGTTCAAGTAGTTATTTGCACATCACTTTGAAAAACATTCTTCTCAATGCCATTAAGCACTCTTCAGTCGATTCGGAAATTTCTTTCACAATTGAAAAAGTTGAAGATCAAAATGCCATCGCTTTTAACATCAATGATCGCGGCGAAGGGATTCCCAAAGAGGCGCAGCCTTATATATTTGATTCTTTCTTTCGCGCCGATACGGCTCGCAATCGCCAGCTAGGAGGCGCGGGTGTGGGTTTGAGTCTGGCGTTAGCCTTAACCAAACTGCACAACGGTAGTATCGAGCTAGAGTCCGAACCCGGCCAAGGCGCTACGTTCTCGGTGATTATTCCTCAACCTAAGTCCGTAAATGTTGAAGATGATGCGCACTCGGCTATTTCCGGAATTACGACAATGTCGGAACATGAACCTTTGGCTTTGACGTGATCGATGCATGAACTCAAAACCGCCTAAAAACCCAGACGATGAGTTGAAAATGTTTTTAGATGCTATCGAAAACATTAGTGATAGTACGATTAAGTCTGCCAAAAAATCAGCTGATGAAAAACCTGCGAGTGTTGCCAAACCAAAGACTGATCTTAGTTTCGAGATTGATTTGCATGGATATACGGTGGCGCAAGCTGAAAACTTTTTGGCGAAGCGCTTTGCCGAGTTTTCCAAGCTTTATTCTGGTGAAAAAATAAAAGCTAAAATCATCACCGGGAAAGGGCTACATAGTGGCCCTGGCGGATCAGCTCTTAGTACGTCGGCCCATACTTTTGTACGAAAACTTCTGGGAGCGAAAATCATTTCTATATCGGAATCACCTGCCCAGTTAAAAATAAATAATCTTCCGATTCGCGGTCACTTTGATCTTATTTTTAAGGCGTAATTTATGACCTATCCTCAAAAAACTTATGAACTGGCTATTCACGTGAACGGCGCTCCGCATCGCAACATTGCCTTGATTAAGGAAGCCGTAAAAAATGAGCTTCAAAATCTCAAGATTGATTCTTTTGTCGAAGGGATCATCGATGGTTTAGATATTGATGTGGACCATGAAGCTGGACCACTTGAACTCGACTTACCGGATGATAGCCCGATCATTATTTATAAATACGACAAAGAGTCTTTGCGCGAAGTTGAGCGTAAGCTTAAAGATGTGTTTTCGAATACCATTCGCACCAAAGTCTCTAGCTTTCAAACGCAGAGCTGGCTTGACGGCTGGAAAGACAGTTTTAAGCCTTTTCAAACGCAAAAGTTTGTAGTCCGGCCGCCATGGGAACAGTCCCCACCCGAGACGAACCGCATCGATTTAATTGTGGAACCGGGCATGGCTTTTGGTACCGGCCAGCACGCGACGACGAAACTTTGTATTGAAGAGATTGAAACTATCGACCGTCAGACCATTGCTAAATCAAAAATTTTGGACGTAGGTTGTGGAACTGGTATTTTGGCCATTGCCTTCGCCAAGCTCGGCGCTAAAGATATTATCGCGACAGATATTGATGACGATGCGATGTTAGCCACCAAACATAATCAAGAGCTAAACGGCTGCGTATTTGAGACATCCCTCGAAAGTATTCCACAGGGACCTTACGATATTATTGTCGGAAATATTTTGACAGTGATATTGAAGAGACTTATGCCTGAGCTCGTCGCGCACCTAAATGCAAATGGCATGTTGATTTTGTCCGGAGTATTAGTCGAAGAAGAATCTGAGCTCATTGACTTCTGTAAGCCCTTTGGGCTTTGCCTAAGTAAAGTTTCCCATCAAGACGACTGGACTTGTATCGTCTTAGAGAAAGTGAAAATGCAATGAAGCATGCGTTTCGCTTTTGGGGCAAACTTATATCTACAGCTCCTGAAGTTGTATGGCAGCTTGACGCCGATGAAGTGAAACAGGTAGGCAAAGTTCTTCGGTGTAAGGTCGGTGACCTCATTGAGGTGCAGTCCTATGATGGTGTTTGGTCTCGTGCTCATATTACTACACTCGATGCTAGCCAATGTCTTGCCAAGAGCGATGGAATACAGCGTCAACGATCCGCTCAACGATATCTGCGCATCATTTCTGGCATTTTGAAACCTTCCGATGTCGACGTTCTTTTGCCTTCACTAGTAGAGCTTGGTGTAGCGGAAATCCATTTGTTTTTATCAGATGGCAGTGCCAAGCATCGATTGACCCAGAAGCACCAGGAAAGGTGGATACGGATTCTACGATCTGCTAGTAAGCAATGTAAACGGGCTGGAGTTCCACTTCTTAAAGCCTACGAATCTTTGGATGGATTGCTTCAATCTGATTTCTATAGAAACGATCGAAGATTTGTTCTTGATCCCAACAGCTCACTTGCGCTTCATGAAGTCATTCAAGAAACTGGCGAAAGTGCTGTGACGGTTGTCATTGGCAGTGAAGCTGGGCTTTCCGCCACAGAAACTTCTCAACTACATAAGCGCGACTTTAGCGGTATAAATTGTGGCCCATATATCCTAAGGGGACTCACTGCGGCGATTCTTGCGGGCAGTCTTGCTACCTACCATCCCATTGCCCATAAAACATTGTCATAATCCACCATACGATGCTAAAATAAGTACAGATGTTCATTTTTCATGGGAGAAAACATTGGCTGGTCATGCAGGACGCCGACGCGGTCTCAAAGCACTCCTCGTAGAGCCTTACAAACAGATTAAAATCGGTTTGATCTTTCTATTTTTGAATTTCGCCTTTTCGAGTTTGATTGGTGGAGTTTTCGGTTATTACATTTATGACGTTTATACTTCACTCACTGAAACTTTTAAGTTAACGCATGGCGAAAGCGCCGATACTTGGTCAAAAATCCAGGTGCCCATTTATATTGGAGCAGCACTTCTCGTTGTTTTCGTTATAAGTACGCTTTACGTTTCCATAAAATACACGCATCGCATCTATGGTCCGCTTGTTTCGGTTTATCGCTATTTGGATGATATCGCGGCAGGTAAAGACCCGGCGCCTCTTCAACTTCGTGACCGTGATCAGCTAAGCGAACTTGCCGAGAGACTCAATGCGGCCGTAAAGAAGCTCAAATCTTAACTCTTGAGCACCAAACACCTTTTAATTGATTGACAAGCTAGTCTACGCTGCCTATAACTGGGTCACTGACGCGGGGTGGAGAAGCTTGGTATCTCGTCGGGCTCATAACCCGAAGACCGGGGGTTCAAATCCCTCCCCCGCTACCAACTCATCAAGGCAGCGTTCCGCACCCATCCAATCCCTATCACCTATCTATTTTTGGATTGAATTCATTATTTGAAAAGAACTTAATTTTGCCATCGGCAAGATGACCGACCATTTTCGTAGAATCTTTTATAAAAACTCCACCAATTTTTCGGGCGCTTTTAATGGCAGTGAGATATTCATATTGTATTCCATCAACGGTAAAAATTTGTAGATCGAAATCATCACGATCAATGGCTCGAACAGGATCGACGTCGCGTTTAATAAATCCTGAAAATTCTAGAAAAATCCGAAAGCGTTCTTGATTGAGATCAGTGAGATTCTTGAATCTGGTCGTGGAAAAATCTGGCTTTGTTGTACCTTTGGCCTCTTTGTCTTCATATAAGTAATACTTCCCGCCACTTGTTTCACCTACAAAATCGTATCGAGAAGGTGTGCTTCGAATAATAGGACCAACGTCCCCAATCTTTCCGGAAAAACGAATTACAAAATGACTTAGGACTCGTATTTTGAAGTAGGATACCGTTACCATCGCACGAGGTTCTAGGTCGGCAATGTCCTGACCACGCGCCTTTAGCCCTTTCGCTTCTAAGTAAGTCGAAAGTAATTCCATTATTGCCTTTGGAGCTTCCTCAACTGGCCATCTCGATTGATTTAGGTTCTCTTCTACCGATTGAAAGCTATTGATTTTTGCTCCTGCAAAAACTGCATGGGCTGGTGTCAGGCTTTGCCAATCTTTAATTTCTATTTGACCATAAGTAAGGTCGCCCCCATAGTTCACTGTGATGTTGAGATCATCTGCCATAAGTTCGCTTGAAGCGATTTCGTATATAGTCTTGGAATCTTTGGTCTCAATAAGAATTGCAGTGAAAGTCTTGATACCCGGCCAGTACTTACCTGCAATATGACCCAAGCAGATGGCTACAATGTCGTGTTTCTCGACCGTATTCGCGCCACAAAATAATGGTTTAAATGAATGCGGCTCGGTCGATTTGTTTTCAAGTTCCGTCGTATCACTGAGAGTAGACGTAGTTTTACAAGCCGAGACTAAACTCAGAACAAAAAACAAGGCCATCAACTTTGATTTATTTCTCATAGGATCCCAAGATTTACCGCCCAGAATAGACCCTTTGTTTTCGGAACAAGAGGCGAATGTCTTGAGGATTTTCGGAGAAAGATTAACTCACTAGGATGTTTGAAGATTCTCGCTCACTCGCTTCAGTTGCCGCTTAAGCATTTGGGCTGCCAAAGCATATCCACCATCGCCGCCGTCGACGAAATGAGTGTGATGATCCTGGTGAGAAAATACAATACAGGTCACAACAGCAGCCTTCGACTTGTGAAGTCCAAAACAAAGCCTTCCTTTTTTACTTTGTTCATTCAAATAATTGCCAATTTCTAATCCCTGCTGATTATTTCCATCCAAAATCATGCGAAGGACGCCGTCAAATTTTCTAAAATCCGCATTTTCTATCAACTCCTGACGATACTTTCCCCATGGAATGGTCTGTTTCTTTTCGCCGGTTCGTATTAAATACATGCCAATAAAATTCAAAATCCACAGCTTCAGACATTTTAGAATCCAGGATGACTTTGAACCGCCATGTGATTTAATTTTTGCCTCACTACGTAAATCAGTTGGTTTTGCCGATAAACGCATGCGATCGACAGAAAGTGGGTGAAAGTCTTTTACTTCTCCGTAAATTTCTTCGATCTTGGCGATGACTTCTCGATAAATCAATGTATGTTCTTGCGGATCTTTCACCGCACTCTGCACTAATAGCGCGAGTTGGTGACCATTTCGATTGGGAACTTGCTTCCATCTGCATTCAAAACCGGAATAATCAGCAAAGGGTTCTAGTCCGTCCTGTATTTTGGCTTCATATTTTTTATGCATGACGGGATCTTTGATAAGTTGCTCAGCTATCGACCAGCCATCGCCCGAAAATGCCGCCTGCGTCACAGAAGGTGACAATCGCCACTTCGCTACGCCACACCTTGCACTCTTAAGCGCAAGATCTTTCGCCGGGATCATACCGATGCGGAGTTCCAAATCGAACGATGCCAGGGCCATTGTTTGAGTGGCGATCAGGGCAGAAATCGCCCTCTCACGCATAAATTCTGGAATAGCCAGAATAGCGCCGTCCCCTCCATAAACAAATGGAATGGGTATACCGCGATCGATATTAAGAATGGAAACGACAATGGAGCCACCAATTGTATTTACATCTTTGTAGCAGCCGTTTTGGATTGCGAATGTGGAGTCCACGATATCCGTCACAATGATGTGCCAGTCTTCTGGTAATTGATGATGGTTACTAGAATTCGTAACTTCTTCGAAAGACGAAAGAACGGGTAGGCTCTTATAGAAACTTTCAGTCGTTTTGGGCACAACTTCATCCGAGTAAAATTGGTAATTTAATGAGTATAGACGGACGGCTCTAAAGTTCTAGACGAAATACTGGACGATCGAAATCCCCACTCCATCATTCCGGCCTGAGGGTAGACCTGAAGTTCGAATCCGGCCGCTGTTATACGTATTTGGACTGGGCTTCGTGGAGAGGCTTGTTGCGGAGTGATATATCCCGACGGATAGCCGATGCTTAACTTGGAACCTGGCATAATCGCCTCAATGGCACTCCGAATGTCTTGATGCCAGCGTCCCATCATAATTCTTTGATCGTCACTTCCGGCAAAAAGATCCAAATCTGAAGTTTCTATATTAGCGCGGCCATTCGGAACGCTTCCAAACATAATGAACTCGTAGTGAGGATCGCCACCTGCTGAAACGGCTTTATTTGCAGCCGTTTGGATGATTCGAGCCACTTCGAAAACTTGTGCGGCGCTATACTGACACTGAGAACAGTTCGGCAAACGCGATCGAATCTCATCCATATAACTATCTAGAGCTGCTAGAGGTGTTATTCCTCGCATCTTCATCTGTGAAAAATGTTCTGCAGCGTCGGATGTATGGTGAATATAAGTCACCAAAGCCCGTTTAGGAGAGAGTAAGATTCGATCTCCACCACTCGAAATCGGATCCTTACTTGCCGAATCGTAGGCTTCCCGTACCTTGACATCTATTTTATCTCGCAAAGATATCGGCATGGACACCAAGAGAGGCAAAATATCATAGTCTAACGTGCCGTTTGCATCGCCATTTTTAATGTAATAGTCAAACAGCTCCATCCATGTAGCTTCATCAAAGACTGACAGTTTAGCGATTCGGCTGGAGATATAGACATGTCTTGAACTTCCAAATGACGTTACACCGAGCTGCTCAGCGGCCTTCGTCAGAAATATATCGCCGCATGGGTTCGCGCCAAGCGACGGCCGAACTTCGCGCGCGAGGCTAGAGGCGGCAAAAAGTGCCATTGAAAAGATCATGATTTGAAAAAAGTTTCGAGATCGCATAACCGGAATATAGCATGAAAGGCAGCAAATCCTACGGAAACCTAAGCCAAGAAACGATTGGGGCCTAAACAAAGCATGGCATAAGTTCTAACTGCTACAATTCCATTAAGAACAAATAAAACTCCAATGGGCAGAATCGGCAGCAGTGTGCCCGAAGTATGTGCATGGAGTAGCAGATCCTCACCGAGGAAAGTTGGAAACAATGGAAAACCGATGATGCCTAGTGTGCAAATCAGAAAATAAAAAGCATGGTTCGGTCTAATCTGAGCTAAACCCATAAAATTTCTTTTGCGCCCCAAAGACCAATAATTTGGAATTTTGGCAATAATGATGGAGCCAATGATCCAGCAAGGCAAAACACCCGAAAGAAAAATAAACCCATCCCAAAATAAATGGCTATCTAAAAGAAAAATTGTCATACCACTGAAAAAAGAACTGATTCCAATCGAATTCCATACAAGCCAATAGCTATGTCTTTCCGAAAGCGCATAGCAGCCACAAAATAAAGCCAATGCCATGCTAATAACTGACCAAATAGGTGAAAAGGGAAGTAAAAACAGACAACCCATGACGAGCAAAGAAAATAGCGCAGCACCAAACCCCCAACGCCAGTGGTCACGAATGTTATACTTCGAATTTTTCTTTGCCCCGAAAATAATATTGGCAAATGTCGCTAGCGGACGCCAAAGAAAACGTCGTAAGCCAGCCTCTAAATACGCTTCATTCAACGAGAACACGTAAAGATTCGTCCGCAATTTATTCGGCAAAAGCCTTTCCATCGACCATTCGGAAACATTGACGACCATGTTCGGGCGACTTTGGAATTGTAAGACTTGAACTACAGCTGATGGGGACACTAACAATTGATAGCTCCTTAGAAAAACATTGGCAGTCATATGCACAAGTACCCATATTTTGAGGCCAAACCCCAAACCTATGAACATCAAACCCACCTGCGCAATGGATGCATAAGCGATTTGACCTTTTACGCTAGACTGGGTTCGTCCACACATCGTTGCCAATATGGCCGTAACTAAACCAACCGTCGTCACAAGTGCAATTGCCATTGCAGACTGGCGCCAAATCGCAAAAGTACGTATTAGGAGAAATACTCCCGCATGTACCGCCAATCCCCCATAGAAAATGGCACTGGAAGGCGTAGGCCCCTCCATTGCTTTTGGCAACCAAAATGAAAAAGGAAACTGAGCCGATTTTCCCATAGCACTAAGAACAAATAGCACACTCAACAATCCTATGAGATGAGAATCAGATGGATGCACGGATGCGAGCACGAATTCCGGTGTCAAGTTGGCAAAAAAGATGCCCCCCTTGAATATGATATGACTTAGAAAAGCCCCCAAAAATAAACCAAGATCGGTCATTCTATAAACGGCAAAGGCATGCAGTGCATTGCGAACCGGCTGAACCCGGTCACGGTAAAAACCAATTAGCAAAAATGAAGAAACCCCAATCATTTCCCAAGCTGCAAAAAAAAGATCCAAGGTTCCGGCAATAGATAGCAGATTCACGCCACCCAAGAATAAGAAAATAGCCGCAAAGAATCTGGAAAAGCCCTCCTCACGATGCAAATAGTGTCGCGAAAATTTGACGACGACCATCGAAATGAATGTACTCATGACAAGAAAGAAAAAGGAGCTAAGATCAAAAAATAACGTTATCGGAAACTGGTAGTGTTTCGATTCGTAAAGATATCCGAAATGTAGAGAAATATTCTCAAAATCATTGATCATCCAAGCAACGACAACTGAAAGCACAATGATGGCGGTAAAGATATTAGAAACTAACGCAATGAAAGAAACAGATTTCTCAGACCTACTTCCGAGGATCACAATGAATGCAACGGTGATCAAGGGTAAAAGCACCAGGAGACCCAGCAATGCATTCATACTAAGCCCTCTCCGCCAGTTTCGGACCTCTTCTTGAACTCACTACCTTGCCATATAAAACACTCCTCAGTATTGGGATCGATTGCTGCGTACCTAATCCATTCATTTTCAATCCACTGAAAAATTTCTGGGCTCTTTCTCGCGGCTTTCAACGCGACCTCTGGGGAGTGTTCTACTACGATCATAAGGCGGACAGGTTCATGCATTTCCGTCATTTGCGATGGAAGTCCAGTTCGCAGATCACCTTGCACTCCGTTGGTCACACCCACCAGGCCATTAATATTATGTGGCAGTTTGCTTCCGGCACCGTATACATTGCTATCGACTCGAGAGAAGAAGTATTCCAAATTGATGCCGCCACAAACGGGAACGACTGCGCCCAGGATGGCGGCGAGAGTGTCACCTTCTAAATCGGTTGCGGCATCGTAAGATTGTAAGAAAGCACGCCGATCCAGAAAAACACCTTTGGTAAGACTTCTTTTTCCCACAATGCATAGAGCATTATTTGCGTGATTCATTTCAGGTCGTGGCTCAAATATGGCCGCAGATCTCAACTTCACATGCTTTCTGGCCGCTGATGGAGATATTTTGGTGCTTACCAATTCAAACTTCTTGCAACGCTCTTTAGCGTTGTGGTCCAGTGCCTGATGCATTTTTTCACGAAAGTGTTTAAAAATAGCTCGTTGTTCAACTGATAAGTGCTCGACATCAAAATAAGAAACTTCGTCCGTCGTCGTATTATGCATAGCTGGTACAAATCTAGTCTCGTCAGGAATGGAAATGCCGGAATCTCGCAATATTTCCCGCACTTCACTTTGATTTGCCATCCAAGCAAATGATCTAGAATTTGGCGACCCGTGCTTTCCCGAACAAGCGCCACAATCATATGCGGCAAAGTGCGGATTATTCACACTGGATGAACCATGCGCCAGCAGAATAACTAGAGGGGCAAATTCTTCTGTCATCCCTATGCTTTTAAGAACAGATCGAACTCGCTCGGCCATTTCGAAGTAAGAATAACCTGCATAGAAACCTTGATCATTGAGATCCTCATTGACTCGTAGAATTTCCAAGTCTGTCCGATGGGTCGAGATCTTTTTATTCAGCACCGCAAACCGAAGAAAAGGCTGGAATACTGCGAAAGCCAAACGTATAGCCGCAAATGCGCCAAAAACTTGCGTGATCAGCCAGCCACGGAATAATGTATTAGCCTTGTGCCCATTCATTTGTGAAGGCATACGTATACGTTTTTTAAGGTGCGCATTTTCTCGGGAAACCTCTCGAACCATATGCTTTGGTTTTACTGGTAAGGGGCAATGCTTCGCAGGTCGTTGACTATGTAGACTCTGATATAGGAAGTCTATGCCAAAGAAACCCGGAGTTCCGAAAGTTTCAATTTGCGGGTCAAAACTTTCTAAATGCCGACGAATGGAGCAAGAACGATCGTCAAGGCAAAACAAAACCTGCACTTTTGTAGACTGTGGCTTAAATGATTTTCTACGAAGGGAATTTTGAATGCTGTCGATCGCTTCATCGTAATAACTCCACTCGTACGATGAATGCCAAAGTTTTTTTACGAACAAAATTTCACTGTGTTTTTTAATCATTGTTTTCGAGTTCGAGAACTTCTCGACGACACCGGCATACTCCGAAACTGGCCTGAAAGTTAAGGATTTTTTTCGATAAAGCCAGCCCAGCTCAAAGCATAACTCCAACGCCAAAAGATGTTTGAGGCGAAGAGTTCGGCGGCTATGCAAAAAATCAGGGTGTTTTTCAATAACTCGAACCATGCCAGCCCATCCGGGGTGAGTCAGAAGCATCTCTGTTATATAGGTCTGGAAAAGAGCTTCGTCGCCCACAATTTTTTGCAAACAATGCAAGACGACATCCTCTGGCTCTAGTTTGAAAAGCTTTCGACATTCTTTGTCAGTCAAAGGCTTGATAGGCAAAGAAGACTCCTCTATGATTTTTCCAATACATTCCCAAAAATCCAAGTGGATGTGCGGCAACCTCCAGATAGAAATACCTTGATCAAGATAGTTGCCTAAAATCTTGAAAATTATCGGTTGCGCCCGCTTATCGATATCGAGCCCTATTTCGGCAAGCCACATTTGTCTTAAGCCACAAACCGCTTGCCCTAGGGGCTTAACGTCGAGGCTCCCATCAATCAGGTCAAACATTTTCTGTTGAAATATCAGCATCTCAGCTTCGTTGGCAAAATGTTCTCGCAAAGCTTTGCTAATACCTTTTGGACTAATTCTTCCCGCACGAAACGCCTCACCATAGAATGTCGTTTCCATATAGCAGTTTGCACCGTATACGGATGATGCTGATTGCAGCGCCTCATGAAAAGTTTGCCACTGAAAAGCCTGCAAAGTATTCTGATGGATAAAGTCCTTTAGCGGAAACTGATCGGGTAAGACCAAGCTCACCGAATCTAAGCATTTGTCCAAGTTAAACATAGGGTTTGTCCACTGAAAGGGAGGCTTTAGTTTCTTCTAGTATTTCGACGACTTCTAAAACTTTGGCATTTGCCGGTTTGCGCCGCGAACGTCCTGAAAGTGGATGGCCGGTTATCGGCATATGAATTCTTGAAAAGTGAGTCGAGAAATTAAATTCAATTTCGCTATGATCATCTTGGTAGCGCTTTAAATGTTCCATGACCGTATGGTCGACAAATTTTGCAGATCGCAAATTGATCTCAATATTTCGTTTGCCTACATGCGGATCAATTGTCTTTTTTAGTAGAAGAAAATTTGAAAAAACAATGGGACCCTTGATTGCTACTAACGCGACTTCGTCCGACGAAGTTACCAAAGCTGGTAAATGAAAAAGACTTTTCAAGCTGCGTGTACGCATAGCATTCAAAGCCAATTCTATAGCAAATCCCGTCAGCACACCTATAAGAACATCCGTTAGAAGCGATGTCACAAAGCTTGCCATGAATACTGCAAATTGATCCCAACCCAAATGCCACATATGTCGAAATGTTTTTGGATGTGTTAGCCGAAAACCAACTATTACGAGCACTGCTGCGAGGGATGCCAATGGAATCTCATGCAGAAGTTTAGGAAAGAGTATGACAAATAATAAAATAAACACGCCATGGAAAAAATTTGACCAACGTGTACGTGCACCACTGGAAATATTTGCTGAGCTTCGAACAATTTCATTAATGATAGGTAGACCCCCAATCATTCCTGAAGCGACAGTACAGACTCCTTTTGCACAAAGGTCTTTGTTGAAATTGCTTTTCCTGCGGAGAGGATCAATCTTATCGACTGCGTAGGCGCTGAGTACAGATTCAATCGATGCAACCAGCGCAATGGTCACAATCATATGAATCGAATTTGTGCTAGTTAATTGACTGAAATCGGGCGTAATCAGAAAC
>JBGSKV010000018.1:0-26793 GCA_041740975.1 Oligoflexales bacterium
GTGAGCGCAGGACGCGCGAACACCAGCGCAGCCTGGGCAGGGGCTCTTTTACAAATAAAAATCCCGGTGGCTATTCAGGCAAGCGTACCCTCTGGAGACAGTGCTGAGAAGTTTCCACCACCACTTCGTAAAAAACAAAAGCTCCGCCTGTGAAAGGCGGAGCCAATATTGTTATCCGGCCGCGAAGCGGCCGAATGTTCATTTAACTATAAATGATTACGGATTCCATCCACGTCCACGTCCACCAGTTAAACGAGCTCTAAAGCCGCGTCCATCAAAGAAACGACCGCCTCGGCGAAGCTGATAAATCCGTCCAGCGATACCATTGGTCGGACGAGCGTAGTTTGCGACGTTACTAATGACGCGGCCTACGTTACGAATCGGTTGACCTGGTACCCAACCTTGTTGGTTTCTAGAGAAAACGTATCCACCACGTGGAGTATAACCGCGAGATGCATTTGTTGCATAACCACCGTTGGTGTAGCTGTAGCGATTCAGAGTTACTCTCTCGCCGTTACGCACCCAACGCGCCAACGCAACCGGGCCTCTTACGGTTAGTGCAACAGCACCTCTCAGGACTTGGGCAGCACGACTGATAACTGGAAAGTTCCAACGACCTGCTGCAACCATCAAATTATTCGATGCGTAAAGCGGAAGTTCTTTGTAGTTGCTAGCGTCTTCCGCCTTAGTGGGAACAACTTCAGCATTAAAAGACTTCGCATCACCGGCTTGACGACCAACCATAGCTTCCATGTGAATAAAAGTATTTTTAAAGCCAAGTTTCATAATTTCCCGAGATGACTCTGGACCAGACGTCGAACAGTAGTATCCGTCAAAAGCGTGAGCGTAGATAAGCTCCCGAAGTTCTGCTCCGCGCGCTGGCGAGTTTGTCGAATTTTTGACGACGTCTTGACGAATCTGATAGACCCATTTCGCCCAACGTTGTTGGTAAGTCGGATCCACCCACTTACCATCTTTAATGCTAAGAACTTTAGGATCAGTATTCAAAATAAACTTATGATCGTCCAGTAGGTTGGTGATCTCCGCGAAGTCAAGCGCCGTGCCATCGCCCGGATTGGCTTGATCCATTTTAAATTTTGTACGATACAAGTCGACCAAGAAAAACCAAGAAAGTGTGCGAGAATCTTCGAAGAATTTCGGATCACCGCCATTGGGTGCGGCAGGCACTCTCGGCATGATCATATTGTCACGAAGACTCATGAGCTGGTGAATTCCCATCCCAAAAGCCACTAGCGTTCCTTGCTCGATCTGGCGACGAATGCTTTGTTCAGGCGTATCACCTTCTTGTGCGTAAGGCATGCCTGGAGCGATATTAATGTAAACATATGGCGCAGAATAAGAAGGATCTTCTTTGATTTGCGCGCACGCGATTTGAGGGCCATTTCCGGCACCACATTTTTCTTGGTAGAAGGCTGCGTCTTTTACATAAATAAGACGGCCGCCGTTCGCGAAGAAGTAATCTTTGAATTCTGTCGGGATCGCACTGAGAGCCACACGAACGTATTCTTTGTTCGCTTCCTCTATTTCAATACTTTCCAAAACATTTTCGTCTGATTCTTTGACCTTCCAGCTGAGGTATTCTTCAAATTTTGAGTCAAATGGACCAGAACACGCTGCACGTTCTGCATCGTTCGACTGACCCGTTAATTGCCCCAATGAATCGACATTCGAGTCACTACGAACTTTACAACCTAGTGCCGCCATAACTAAAAACGCGACACACAACACGTGTTTCATAAGCTTTCCTCCCTGAAAATGCCCTGATTGCGACCAAAAATGATAATTAGGTTAAGTGAAATTTTAGCCGACTATTGAATCTTTACAAATAGCCGGATCTTAAAAATAGATAACCCTCTAGTTTTTATACATAAAAGTTAGGCCTGGGAGGGGTGCTGATTACTTACATATCATGCCCTCGGCTTGGCTTTTTTCGAGTATAATTCAAAGATGCACCCAACGATCCTCACGACATCCCTTTTGACTTTGCTTGGACTTTTTGGCTTTTTGGGCTGCAAGCCACGCTCTGACGATTCGACCAGCGCCGGCAAAGGAAACTTTGGCTCTCAAGAACTCGTCATTCCGCAACGAATGAAAGTCTGTCGGGAAAGTAGTTCTGAAACTTACGGATGTGTAAAGTTCCAGCAAGAAACTTTTCGCACCACGCAAATTGATAGTTTGGTCTTGGCATATATTTCTCGTCTCGCCTACGAAGAGCCATCACTGGTGGAAGCCTACGCCGCCTCTATGAAACTAGATTTCTACGGCGTCGTCGGAGCCGGCGCGGATCAAGCTATCATTTTGGGTGGCGACAACTTTTTGATCGTGGGCTTTCGGGGAACCGATTTGTCGATTCAAGATATTATGACGGACGCGAAATTCGCTTACAACAGATTTCAAAATGGTTTCTCCCATGGTGGATTTGTTCATGCGTTTGGCCGATTGCGAGCCGATTTATATAGTCGCATTTCCACTATTACCAGCGGTCGCAATCGTCCGATGCAACTTTGGTTTACAGGTCACAGCTTAGGGGGAGCCATCGCCAACATTTCCGCCTACGACTATGCTTCCACGACCAACATAAAAATACTCGGCGTGCAGACCTTTGGCGCACCGCGAGTTTTTAGTCCTGGCCTCGTTGAACTCAGTCCGCGATTCATTCAAAACAATCTCCGCTTTGTCTATGAGAACGATATCGTGACGAATTTACCCGGCCCCGTTTTCTTCCGGCATGCCGGAAGCGTGATTTATTTGACGAGTCACTGCGAGGTCAAAGGCGAAGAAGATGGATGGCTCCCTTTCCTGTCTCGCCTTGCGAAACATAATCCCGCCGTTCAAATCGTTAACTTTAGTGGGGTCGCAGGCCATCGGCTCAATAACTACATTCGTTGTCTGGAGGAGTTAGCCCTTCAGTAACTCCTCGCCGACTCTCCTATCCGAAGTCCTAAAAACCCTGGTACCGCCTGATTTCAGCTACTTAGACCGAAAATTTACAAAACATTAACGATTTCTTGGCGTTTTTCCACTGTCATTGGCTAGCCGGCCATGATACGTACTACGCACCTTAGAATGACAAAGCAAGAATACGGAGAAATAGAGTGAAGAACTTTTGGATAAGCTTACTCGTAGCATTATCGCTTCTTTCTTTTTCTTCGCTTGGGCTATCCCGCCGAAACCTAACCACCCAAGAAATTGAACAAATGTTATTGAAATTGCCGGTCGACTATTCGACCAAGGGCATAGTCGCCGAAGAGGTGGCTCGCATAACTGTCTACCAACTCTTCCCTATAGAAGAGTACGAAATCAGACGTGGTCTCCAATATTTCGATAGCGAAGGGCTTACCGCTGGCGAGCTAGACATCGTCGTGTTCGAACGATCCAGTGGCAAAGTCGTAATGGTTGGTGAGGTGAAGAGTGGCTCATCGGAGGCGGGCATACGCAAAGCTCTTCAACAAAAAGAACGATTTTTAGAATATATGAAAAAAGGCTTGATCGCCAAAATCACCCTTCAGACAAATCCAGATATAACGTTCGATTTGTCCCGTTTTGCGGAGTTTAAAGATTTTCGCATTATCGGCGTGGTCGGGCAACAGCACGAAGAACTGCTCGACATGACATTGGGGCTTGATCGCCGCCAAATGAACGAGCTTTCTCGTCGTCTCAAAGATTTTCAACGTTATCGTTGGAAGAGTTTTCGCAAGCGCACAGGACAAAATATCAACTTTCACACGTACCTTCGGCGATTAGGCAATATTGATACTTTTGATTTCACGTCACTTTTTGAGGATTATAACTGCGCCCGAGCTTTCTAATTTGTGAACTGAACTTTTCTGAATAAAATAGGAAGTCCACATTGAAACCTTTGATTCGCAACAGCATTTTCTTCCTTACTCTTTTGGTCTCATCACCGGCGTGGGCGGAAACGCCACCCCCTGCTTTAGCCGAATGCGAATTCGCGTTCACAACACAAGAGTCCACAAGACTTCATTCACAGTATAAATGGTTTTTTAATACATCCAATCCTACGAAAAAAGCTCATTTGTCACCTCTGCTTGACCGAGCCGGAGTTGAGTTTTTGTCGAATGATTTAGATGAAATTCAATCAGACCACCTATCTGTCGTCGTACACAAAGCATCGCAATTTGATAGGGAAGACAGTCGCGTCATTGTCGAAGACACGGCCCTTTTCATTGAAGGTGCCAATATAGGCGAGAATATTCGCTGGCAAGTGGGGTCACTTTCCAATTACATCGGACGCAAAGCGTCTTGGGTATCATTAGTCGCTTACCGAGACGGTGATCAGGTTCATGTATTTAGAAGTGTATCAAAGGGTCGGATCGTTCAAAAAGTCGAAGGCAAGGACGGCATCGAAGCTTATTTTCAATCGGAAACTTTAGATGGCGTTGCGAATGTGCGTTCCATGCCACCGAGCTACTCTGCCGTACAACGTCTACTTACTGGGAAATTATTTAAGAGAGTGGCCGTAATCGACAGTTGGAACGGCTCTTGGCAAAACCAGCTTCACGAATAACTAGCGGCTAAATTCGTAAATGGCCTGGTGGAACACGCCAGGTAAATGAAAAGTCGTCATTTTACCGTTTTTATCAATGAGTGCTCCCATCCAAATCGTATAATCACCATAGTCTTTTCGTTTACCGTTTATTTTGTGCGGCGCTTTTGTTGCATAATAATCAAATGCAAACGGAACGGATAAGCGCAGTTCCGTTAAAACAAAATGCACTTCACTAATTCCTTTGATATCGGCAGGTTTTTTATGAACCGTAAAATAAATGTGATTAGCGTTATCGTCCGAATCGATCCACTCTAATTTTAAATCCGCACTTTTTCCGACGGCAAGTGCTTTGATGGCAGCGATGGTTGTGCCCATATTGGACTTGCCTTTAACATCAACGAATTGATTGCCCTTCGGGAAAAACATCGGCTCAAGGCCATGCTTTTTTGCGTCCATGGAATATTTATATTTGTGAGCGTTAACGGAGACGAGAAGTTGAAAAATGCCATTGGCGATGATCTCATCATCAGTTTGCGTGACGGTGCTGCCACCGACGACCTCGGCAAGCTCTGACGTTTCGGGTTCGGATCCGCACGAAGTGAGGGTCATGGCCACAAGAACCAAGAACAAACCACCAATGCTTTTTTGAAGGAAAATAGTCATGAAATCACCTTTGAATTTTTGTCCGAGGAAGCGAAGATCAGAACGCTGTCTTATAGCAGAAGTCACTGCCTAATTCAATAGCACTAGGATGGATGAGTTAGTTATTCAAGCAGACTAGCGGGTCAAACCATAGCCTCCGAGTCAAATCCGCAAATAGATTCGGTAGCTTAGCAGACACCTGAACTTCCCCTCATATTTCCAAACGTAACTCCGAAACATCCTGTATCTCACGATGAGGAGTTCAAAATGGGTCGCGGAGCATTCTTTATCAGTATTCTGGCATCCACCATGATCGTTGGCATTCTTGCCAAGAAGCGTGTGGAAACGGCGCCAAGTGCCGTCATGAAAGCACTGCCACTTGAGGCAGGCGATGAAGCTCCAAAGGATCTTCAAGCGGTCCCTGCTCACGTTGAAAAAATGATGAAACGAAAAATGGAAAACTACGGCAAAAAAGTCGAAAGCGAATCGGCCGACGAATAGCTCTTCATTGATCGGCTTTGCGGGTATAATCATCCCATGGCCGATCTTTCCCAATACATCGATCAATACTGCGAGCGACTTGCCCCGGGTCTATTAGCGGAACCCCTCAATTTATACTCCAATCTTTCCTTCATAATTTTTGCTTGCCTCGGCTTTTATGAAATTCAAACCAGTACTTTGACCCAACCAGAAAAACGCTCTTGGTCGATTGCGGCTGGGATAGTATTCATGGTGGGGATCGGCAGTGCATTATTTCACAGTTTTGCAACCGTGTGGGCGAAGTATGCCGATGTGACCCCGATTGCGATCCTTTTATTTACATTTATTGGCATGCACGTTCGTGTTTCTCTCAAACTAAGCTGGTGGAAAACATTGGCGGCGTTAGTGGGCTTTTTGGCGCTGACGGCTGGTGCTGCAGTCGTCGTCGACCCAAAATTAGTGAACGGCTCCAATCAATATTTTGGAACTACCATCGCATTATTTGTGATGGGTGGAGATTGCTGGCGCCGGAAGTTTAAAACAAGCCAGTATTGTTTTTTTGCGGCCGGCGGAACGTTTATTCTGTCACTTGTTTTTCGAAGCATTGATTTGAAGATTTGCGCAGCTTGGCCACTGGGTACACACTTTTTATGGCATATGCTCAATGGCCTAACCATTTATTTTGCGTTCTTAGGAACAATCAAAGTACTCGAGCCCAGAAACTCGCAGCAAGCCCAACATTAGATTGGCGAGAATACGAACGGATATTCTGCCGTTGCGGCTTGGCCACCACGCGGTTTCGGAAAGTTCCATCTTTGTATTTTGCCGGTTACACATGAGCCCATTCGCATATCACTGATCGTCGCCGCTACGATGTTTACTGACGTCACTCGCCCATCCAAACCAATCACAAAATTAACACCAATTTTGCCGCGAGCATTGGGCGATCGTTGCAGAAGTTGTTCGTAGCAGTGACGGATCTGATTTAGGTTTGCACGAATCACTTGCATAACTTCTTGTGAAGTGAGGCCACCACTGACTCTCGGGTCGCCCTCGGGAATCGAAATATTTCTGCCCGGACGATGCCAATTATTGTAGGTCCCTCCATGAAACGGAGTTAATACAGCCGGGCGAGGTGACTTTGCTTTCGCGATGAGTTTCAAGAAGTCTTTGCGATGACCAAAACGATCGCTGCCGATTGCAGAATTTGCCCATGACTCGACGCTACCGTAAGTTGCCTCACCCTTGTATTTTGAATTTTTCAAAAGCATGCCAAAGGCTGCGACTGATCCCGCCCAGCGCAAACTGTTCGGCGCTGAGTTAAAGGCAACGCCCGAGTCATGAACCGTGTGTTCTTGTAGTTGGCTCGCGCCACCGAGTGGTTTTTTGTAACGAAGTTTTACAGTCAAAATTTCTGGATTCGTTGGTTTCGTCGAATACTTCAAGGCTACACCATGACTGGCATAACCAACCGGTACGACTTCATATAATGCTGTTACGCTATGGCCAGCTCCAATTTCGCCCGCGTCCTTGGTATCGTCGGCAAAATCTTGATGCGCAAGTTTGCGATTTTCATAACCGATCAACCGGAAACTCTCGACGTACTTTGGATTGAACTCGACTTGAATCTTTGTATCCTTCGCTACCGTGATGAGCGTACCGGTCAGTTGTTGCGAGAAGACTTTTTGCGCTTCACTGTAATCATCGACGTAGGCGTAGTTTCCATCACCCTTATCTGCCAATAGCTCCAAAGTCGAGTCTTTGTAATTTCCCATACCAAAACCAAGTACGGACAGCTGAATTCCTGTTCGGGCTTTTCCTTCGATCAAACTGTGAAGCTCCGTTCGTGAAGTGACACCCACATTAAAGTCGCCGTCAGAAGCAATGATCACTCGATTCACACCGTTTTTAATCATGTGAGCCTGCGTCTTTTGGTAAGCTAAATCAAGGCCAGCGCTGCCGTTCGTCGATCCGCCTGCTGACATTGACTCCACCGCGTCCATGATTTTTTTGTATTGATTGCCTGGGGTCGGTTCCAAATGTACACCAGAGTTTCCAGCATAAGTCACAATCGTAACCGTGTCATTGGCAGTCAACTGCTCTGCCAGAAGTTTAAACGCACGCTTTAAAAGTGGAAGTTTGTTTTCCTCGTCCATTGAACCCGAGACATCAATCAAAAAGGTGAGGTTCAAGCGTGGTCGTGCTGAGGACGCGTAATCTTTTGCCTTAATGCCAATTCCAACCAATCGATTGGATGATTTCCATGGCGAGGCCGAAACCGCGAGATCAACGGCGAAAGCTTTATCGCCGACTGGATTTTTATAATCGTAATCAAAATAGTTGATCATCTCTTCGATGCGAACCGCATCCGCAGGTGGCATTTGTCCGTTGTTGAGAAATCGACGAACATTCGAGTAAGAAGCCGTGTCGACGTCAATGGCAAAAGTTGAAAGCGAGTCTTTAGCAGTGCTTACAAAGTCGTTTTCTGGCACAAACTCGTAGCTTTCTACTGAAGGAGGAGTGTATTGATTATATCCACTGCTTTTTCCAATCCTTCCGATACCTGATCCTCCAAATCCACCGGTGCCGCCATCACCGCTGAGCAACCCGCCGGATCCCGCTCCACCAAATCCATAATTTTTCTTTCCAGATCCAGAACCACCACCAGCCCCTCCCGCTGAATCGCGAAAGGTCGTACGAATAGCTCCCGAACTATCTTTATCAAGAACTTTGCCGACGCCGATTCCCAGCTTCGACAAATTAACTCCAGACATTTTATTATTTTGAACACCATTTGGTCCTGGAGTTTTTGGACCCGCTAACTTCATGTCCGGACTTCTTTGCTGTCCGCGATGATCAGCTATGTCGTACAAGCCATCATTTGCCACGTGAGTTGTTTGTTGCGGTGCGGATTGGCCGCTAGAACCCAATGCAGACTTCGAAGGTTCGGTGTTTCGAGCAATATTGATTTGTTTCAGGGGCTCGCGATTGATCTGCGTCTGTTGTTTTGCAGTTAACTTTTCAGAAGGTTTTTTATCAATGCTACGAGATGCAGTTTGCATGGATTGATCATCGCGGCTATTGCGACCGAAGGTAACGACAAGAATGATAGCTAGCATCATCAAAGACGCTCCCACCATAAAGGGTGGGCGTTGATAGAATTTCGACGCGACGGCCGGCGCCGAGGCCATGATTCTGTTTTGACGGACAGCCTTTAACTTCGGCATAGGTTCGGTCTTGAACTCCTGGATCAGGGCCGTACCCAGCGCACGAATTTCATCAACTTGCTCCGTAAGTTCAGGATGCCTTCCCAGGTAATCTTTGGCCTTCTTGTGATCTTCTTTAGAAAGTTCTCCGAGGGCATATGCTGTGAATTTTGGATGATTCTTATCGAATTTCATAAAACGCTCCTAGACTGAGTTGTTTCCAACTTTTTTTCTTCTAAGGTCTGCTTGAGTTTCTGCATGGCTTTATGAACGGTATTTCCGACATTGTTGACGGACATTCCGGTGATTTGTGCGATTTCGTTGTAGCTAAAACCGTTTTGAAATTTAAGTCGCACCACTTCTTTTTGCTTATCTGTCAGTGTGTTCAGTGCCTGTTGAATTTCAGATTGGGTTTCTTTATCTTCAACGATTCGCATGCCTCCCGACGTCTGCGGCTCCCCTTGCGCCTGTTGCTCAGCTGTAAACCTTGCCATGTGCTGTTCCTTTCTCTTTCGATCAATGATCAGGTTGTGACAAACTTTGAATAACCATGCTCTAAGGTGCGAATTTAAATCCGCGGGGGGTTGCTTCCATAACTTCAAAAAAACGTCTTGAACGATATCTTGTGCGGCTTCGCCATTATTAAGAAGACGTTCCGCATAGCGCAGAAGTTCTCCTTCATGGAGTTCTAGGGACTGTTTCAAAATGGATTGGGTATCCTGAGCCAAGTGCCGTCCTCTTATCTCTAGAACGTATGACGAGATTTTTTATTAGCTGGTTCTTAAAAAAAGTTTAAGCCCCTGAAATCTCTAGATAAGATCTGTCGGTTGTTTTGAAGAAGGCTAAAGTAGCTTGGGGAGATTGATCATATTTATTGGAGGGATAGACTGGAAGAAGGGGCAATTGACCCCCCAGTCTTAGCGGAGGGTCATTTTTGGCGTTGAGCCTAAATTTGAGTGGTCGTTGGCAATAGAATGTAGCGTACGAGCCATCCTAAAATCATAAGTACAAACGAACCAATCAATGCTGGTGTAAAGCCATTGATGGTAAAGCCTGGAACTAAACCTGCGCCAAGCTTCAGAACTAGCGCATTGAGTACAAACAAAAATAGCCCAAATGTCACGATCGTCAGCGGAAAAGTCAAAATCGCCAAAACTGGCCAAACGGTAATATTCAAGAGCCCCACAACCACGGCAGCTACCATTGCCGAACCAAAATTAGTGATGACAAATCCAGGGACCAATCGCGCCGTTGCCAGGATACATAAAGACGCCAATAACCAGTGCACCAAATAATAAAGCATCATTTCCTCACTTTCATTTTTCCTATTTCTTCCATTTCAGCCCCCAAACGGGGCGCTGAACATAGCCTAAGCCAAGGCTTAGATCAGCAAAATAAGTGTACGAAATTACCTACACCTCTTTCGCATGCGGTCAAACGCACCATACAGGGACGCCTCTGAAATGCAATAGAATGCATTAAAAAGCACCGATACCTGGCCCAGATCATGCACTTACCAAAGAACGGTCACCGTGGATGATGGCGTATAGAATCAGCCCTCGCAGACCAATACAGATGGCAAAAATAGTAACAGTAACGCAAGACGAGGAGTGTCGAAATGGAAAATGCCAAAACACAAGCTATGAGAACTGCAAATTCTACCAAAAAACCACTTACGGATGTACGAGAAGGAGTGGATTCGTATTTGGCTAAAGCCGAAGAGACTTTTGAGAACGCAACCCAGCAAGTCACCACCCAATATGAACGAGCAAAAGATTACGTCAAAGAAACAGACTTCAGAGCGATGTTTGCAGACGTCAAGGGCGTTGTCGTCAAACATCCCGTTATTTCTGCTGTGACTGGTATCGGCATTGGCTATATCATCGGCAAGTTGTTGACTCGTAGCAGAGACTAACTAAGGTATTATTTTTCTCAGGAGCTCGGCCATGTATGAATTAGCAAAAATGCGTTCCCCACTCAGCGTGACGGAAACTGCCGGTGACGTAGTACGAAAATACTGGCGCCTGCTAACCCTACATGGCCATTTCCTCGAAACCAATGTAAATGAATCCTACGATTTGTTTCGCCGTACGATCATTTGCTTATTCATCGCCATACCAGCTTTGGCATCCGGTATAACGGTGCTAGTCGCCAGTGTTTGCGCCCAAATCTTGTCATCCGTTTCGGCGATCATTGTTCCAGATTTACTTCTTTTTGTACTCTACGGCTCTTCAGCCGTATTACTTGTAGGGTCCGGATTTTTACTTTTTTATGTCCGCGATAACCTGAATCACATTGGGCAAAGTGTCAAAGATACACTTGGCGACATTAGTAAAGACTTCGAAAGAGTCAACGACTTAGTTTAACTCTACCAGGAGGTTATTTTATAATGGATACGGAAAAAAAAGACGCAGTATTAGATCAAGCGCGATATGACTTGGCTTTTTCAATTAGAAAACTAGGAACCGCCACACAACATAAAGTCGAAGATTTCCAAGCTGCCGTTCAACCGGTTAAAGATGCCGTCAATATGAAAGAGCATTTTAAGAATCACTTTTGGAAAACTGGCCTAGTTTGTGTAGGTTTTGGACTTTTTATCGCGAGAAAAAAAACGGCGCCTGTCCGTTTATCTCAGCAGCAGGTTAATTATATCCTGTCTGAACTCCAAAAAACCATGAAGTCAAATGTAAAGGGACTGAATGTGGACGAGAAGAAAGGTGGGGGACTCTCTAAGATTGGACACCTTATTTCTACATCTGACCTCATTCTTCCTGTTGGTCTAGCCATTGCAAAAGGCCTTTACGAGAAGTTCGCTCAGTCTCGCGAGACTAAATCCGAAGACGATGTCCATCCAATCGCAATCAATCATCATATTCCATCCACAATTCGTTCAAAGTCAACTCACTAAACACATGTAGAAATTTATGAGCCAAAATCCTAATGTATACCCAATGGGACATCAAGGAGCAGGGTCATGAAATCACTTGTTTTGTTACGTCATGCCAAATCAAGTTGGAAAAATCCTGACATGGACGATTTCGATCGTACGTTGAATGATCGTGGTACCTATGATGCTCCGCGTATGGCCGAGTTGATGCAGGCAGAGAAACTAAAGGTGGATTTGATTCTATGCTCCTCCGCTGTTCGCACTCGGCAAACCCTTGCCCTCATACTTTTAAATTATCCTTTTGATGGTGACGTTTACTTCAGTAAAGAACTTTATCATTCTTCGAAAGAGACTATTCAGTCTCATCTGGCAAAATTTGCTGGCAAAAAAAAGCATGTCATGATTGTTGGCCACAATCCAGGCCTAGAAGATTTTTTAAGCGCCCTGATCGACAGCCACATAGAAATGCCAACCTGCGCATTGGCCCATCTTGCCAAAGCGGATGGTTCTGATTTTGAATTGAGCTCAGGTGGTCGCAATTCTTTGAAGTTGCTGAATTTTTGGAAACCAAAAGAAATATAAATAGAGAAGTCATCGAGACGTACTGCCAGGCGTTCATGGGAAACTGGAAGAGTGGTGGGGCTTGCAGAACTCGAATCTGCGACCTCTACGATGTCAACGTAGCGCTCTAACCAACTGAGCTAAAACCCCGTAAGAGGTCCCAAAACTATCATAAAGCAGTGGAAGCGGCCAACCGCATTCAGATTTTGGATTTAAAATTGTTTAAGATATAGGCTCAGATATCAGTTACCTACAGTGTCAGTCCGGTAATGCGATGGTATGTATCTTTGCCAACGGGCTCATAGGTCGCAAACTGCATGGTGTAAGTCGCGCGGCCCTGGGAAACAGAACGCAAATGGGTCGAATAACCAAACATCTGCGACAAAGGTGCTTGGGCTGATATCGCTTGTAAATGGCCACGCATGTTGATGCCATTCACTTTACCTTTACGTTGATTGAGATCCGTAATCACACTCGACATATAATCATCCGGAACCAGGACTTCAATATCCATGATCGGTTCTAAGAGCTGAGGTTTTGCTTTTTGCACGGCATGGCGCATGGCATTGGACGCGGCAATACGGAAGGCGATCTCATCGGTGATCTCTTCATCATAGGCACCACCTTTCAAGATGGCTTTGATACCGATCATAGGAAAGCCGGCAATAGTTCCGGCATTCATCGCTTCGGTGATGCCCTGCTTCACGGAAGCAACGAAATGCACGGGCACCTGACTCACACCAGCTTTATTTTCAAACTCAACTTGTGATTTTGTATTTTCTATTGGAACAAGCTCCAACTCAACTTCCGCAAATTGATTGATACCGATATCGCGACGAAAAGTTTCGCGATGCGTCACCTTCTGCGTAATCGTTTCTCGGTAAGAAACTTGCGGCGAACCGACGTTGGCTTCGACCTTAAACTCGCGCTTTAAGCGGTCAATAATAATGTCGAGATGAAGCTCACCCATCCCGCGAATGATCTTTTGTCCGGTTTCTTTATCGTCAGTCACATGGAATGACGGGTCCTCTGCGACAAGGCGCTCTAGTGCTTTCTCGAGCTTCTCCGCATCGACACTGCTTCGAGGTTCGATGGCCTGGGCAATGACCGCTTCCGGAAAATCAACCGATTCAAATCGTATAGGATGCTTCGCATCGCAAAGCGTATCACCCGTAGCGACGAGTTTCATACCTGCAATCGCACAAATATCTCCGGCACCAACGGATTTGATTTCTTCACGTTGGTTGGCTTGCATACGAAAGATTTTTTGCAGGCGTTCTTTTTTATCGAGGCGTGTGTTGAGCACCATATCCCCTACCGTGACAACCCCCGAATAGACTCGCAAATAACAAACATGGCCCAAGAACGGATCGCTGCGGATCTTGAAAGCTAAAGCTGAAAACGGTGCATCATCCACTCTTTTTCTCGTCAGTTTCGTTTCCTTGGTATCGGCACTCAAACCTTCGACGTCAGAAAGGTCCACAGGTGAAGGAAGGTAATCAATAACCGCATTGATAAGTGGCTGGACGCCTTTGTTTTTAAAGGCTGAGCCGCAGATCACCGGCACCATTTTCATGGCAATGGTCGCCGCGCGACAAGCCGTTTTCATATCGTGAGCAGTAATCTCTTCACCGCCCAAATATTTTTCCATGAAGGTATCGTCAACTTCCGCAAGTGACTCGATGAGAAATTCACGGGCCGTTTGGTAGTCGAGCTCTAAATCAGCCGGTACATCGGTCTCCAAATATTTTTCACCAGACTGTCCGGACGCATCTTCCCAAATGAGTGCTTTGCCAGTGATGAGGTCCACGACCCCTTTGAACTGATCCTCCACGCCAATCGGAATTTGTATAGGCACCGCTTTGGCTTTAAGTCTTTCCACAATGGAATCAACAGAAGCTTGAAAGTTTCCGCCCACTCGATCGAGTTTATTAATGAAAGCGATGCGTGGGACTTTGTATTTATCAGCCTGACGCCAAACAGTCTCAGACTGCGGCTCGACACCATGCACGCCGTCAAACACGGCGACTGCACCATCTAAAACACGCAAAGAGCGTTCAACTTCAACAGTAAAGTCTACGTGGCCAGGCGTGTCGATAATATTAATGGTGTGGTCTTGCCAGTAACAGGTGATCGCCGCAGCCGTGATCGTAATCCCGCGCTCCTGCTCCTGAATCATCCAATCCATGGTGGCCGCGCCATCGTGCACTTCGCCAATGCGATGAATTTTTCCAGTGTAATAAAGGATGCGCTCGGTAGTGGTGGTCTTGCCGGCATCAATATGAGCCATGATACCAATGTTACGAAGGTTCTTTAGATTGATCGGCTTAGACATATTCTAGGTATTAACTCCGCGTAATGTAAAAGCCCGCTTACATTTATGAGGGCAAGGCGTTGAGTCGCCGAGCACCGGAGTTTACAACTAGTAAATGAGGATGCGAGGCGATGAAAACAACGCAGCCATCATACATGTAAGTGGGCTTTTACTACCAGCGGAAATGGGCGAAAGCTTTGTTTGCGTCAGCCATTTTATGAACATCTTCACGACGCTTAATCGCGCCGCCACGGTTTGCTGCAGCATCTTGTAGTTCACCAGCTAAACGCTCTGACATACTTCGACCAGCACGTTGGCGCGAAAATTCGATGATCCAACGAATCGCCAAAGCTTGACGACGTTCAGGACGAACTTCAACCGGAACTTGGTAGTTTGAACCACCAACACGGCGAGATTTTACTTCGAGAAGAGGGCGAGTGTTGTCGACCGCAGTTCTAAAAATTTCGATGCCTTTTTTGGTTCCACCTTTTTCGATAGAACGAATGGCATTATAAAATTGTTTTTCTGCAGCGGCTTTTTTGCCATCTTTCATCATACAATTGATAAAGCGAGTGACGAGTTCTTCACCGAAAATTGGATCTGGTAAAACTTTTCGTTTCTCAATCTGTCGTCTTCTTGACATCTAAAATATCCTTCTTACTTCTAAATGAAATTATGAATTAAGCGCCTTTTTTCGGTCTCTTCGCACCGTATTTACTGCGGCCTTGTTTTCTTCCTTCAACGCCTAAGCAGTCGAGGGTACCGCGAATAATATGGTAACGAACACCCGGCAAATCTTTTACTTTTCCACCGCGAATCATAACAACACTATGCTCTTGCAAGTTATGACCTTCACCGCCGATATAAGAGTTGGCTTCCATTCCGTTGGATAAACGGACACGAGCCACTTTTCGTAAGGCAGAGTTCGGTTTTTTCGGCGTTGTCGTGTAAACACGAACGCAAACACCGCGCTTCGAAGGACAGCCTTGCAAAGCTGGAGATTTTGTTTTTTGCTTCTGACCAAGACGGCCATGAGCAATTAATTGATTGATAGTTGGCATGTAACAATAGTCCCTATAAGTCTAAATTCTCAGTGATTTCAGTAACAAAACCCTATACGTTCGGCAACTCATTTCCTACAGGCAAAAACCTTAAGGATTTGCAGCTCTTGCCCCAACTGCTGCTTGTTCGGTACCGCCAGTGCCGCGATGATGCACTTTTGCCTTCATCGAGCGGTACGCGTCGCGGCCTGTTCCAGCCGGTACCAAGCGTCCCATAATGACGTTTTCTTTGAGACCACGCAAGTAATCCACACGGCCTTGCAACGCGGCCTCTGTAAGAACTTTCGTAGTTTCTTGGAATGATGCGGCAGAAATGAAACTTTCTGTCGACAACGACGCCTTCGTAATACCCAATAACAGAGGTTCGGCTTCTGCTTGCGCTCCACCTTCAGCAGCAACTCTGTCATTTTCGATTTGTAATTCTAACTTGTCCACTTGGTCACCTGGTAAGAATTTCGTGTCACCAGAAACAGTGATCTTCACGCGACGTACCATTTGACGAACGATAACTTCAATGTGCTTATCCGCAATTTTTACACCTTGAAGGCGATAAACTTCTTGGATTTCGCGAGTAAGATACTCTGAAAGTGCTTTGAATCCAAGGATCGCCAAGATGTCATGCGGATTACTCGCACCATCCACAATGAAATCGCCTTTGCGAATATAGTCACCTTCCGTGACAATAACGTGGCCGCCTTTTGGAATCAAAAATTCTGTCGCTTCGCCATCTTCCGAAGTCAAAACAACTTTACGTTTACCTTTGGTATCTGCTCCGAAAGAAACCGTTCCTGTGCGACTTGCCATAACAGCCATGTCTTTCGGTTTACGAGCTTCGAAGAGTTCGCCTACCCGTGGTAGACCACCGGTAATATCTTTTGTTTTTGCTGTTTCACGCGGAATTTTTGCAAGGACGTCACCAGCGCGGATTTCGTCGTTTCGGTTTACCTGGATCTGGGCACCCGCTGGTAAAGAGTAACGCGCATCACGCTTGCCACCGATGTTAAGAACTTTTCCGTCTTTGCCAACAATCTCGATACTCGGCTTGAGGTCACCGGAACTAGCGGTGACAACTTTACGAGTTAAGAAAGTGACTTCATCCGTACGTTCTTCAATCGTTTGACCCTCTGTCAAATCAACAAAGACTGCCTTACCATCAACCGCAGCAATAATAGAAACCGCAAACGGGTCCCATTCTGCGAGGCGAGTACCAGCTTCGATTTTTTGACCATCTTTTTCAATCAACAAAGTCGAACCGTAAGAAATTGGATAAGTCTCTAAGCGTTTATCGTTTGGTCCAATGATTTGAACCTCACCACTACGGCTAAGAACAATGGCTTTACCTTCACGATTCTTCGTAGTTTGTAAGTTAATGAACTTAGCCACACCCGAGAAACCTGATGTCAAAGTGTTGTTTTCAACTCTATGCGTAACGGTACCACCAAAGTGGAACGTTCTCATCGTCAACTGAGTACCTGGTTCACCGATCGACTGAGCCGCGATAACACCGACTGCTTCACCGACGTTAACCGGATGACCTGTTGCCAAGTCGCGACCGTAACAAAGCGCGCAAACTCCACGTTTCGATTCGCAAGTCAATACCGAACGAGCCCGGACAACTTCGATACCTGAAGCATCGATAAGTTTTCCCTTAGGCTCATCAAAAATATCATTTCGTTTAATAAGAACTTCGTTTGAAATCGGATGCAGCACATCTTCAGCCGCTGCGCGACCGTAGAGTACTTGACCAATTGTCTCTTTCACATCCGCACCGTCACGAAGAGCAACGATGTTCATGGATTCAACCGATCCGCAATCCTCTTCACTAATAATCGAGTCTTGGGCAACGTCCACAAGACGGCGCGTCAAGTATCCCGAACTAGCTGTTTTTAAAGCTGTATCCGCCAAACCCTTACGAGCACCGTGGGTAGAGGTAAAGTACTGAAGTACTGTTAAACCTTCACGGAAGTTCGACGTAATCGGCGTTTCAATAATCTCTCCTGACGGCTTCGCCATCAAACCGCGCATACCAGCAAGCTGACGAATCTGTTGCGAAGAACCCCGCGCACCAGAATCGGCCATCATGAAAATCGAGTTGGAACTTGGCACGCGAACTTTTTCGCCTTTGAAGTTCACCGCATCGGTTTCCGCGATGTTGGACATCATCGCCTGAGAAATTTTCTCGGTCACTTTCGCCCAAATATCGATAACTTTATTATAACGCTCACCTTCCGTTAAGAGACCTTCAGAGTATTGCTCCTTGATCATCTTCACTTCGTCGTAAGCTTTTGCGAGTAAATCTTTCTTGCTGTCCGGGATAACCATGTCGTGCAAACATATCGAAATACCGGCTTTAGTAGAATAACGGTATCCGATAGATCTTAAAGCATCTGCCAAGAGCACGGTACGTTTTGGGCCTGAGTGCTTGAAAGTCTCATGAATGAGGTTTTCCAAAGCTTTTTTCGAAAGTGTTTTATTGAGGTATTCGAAAGGCACTTCTTCCGGCACAACTTCTGACAAAATGACACGGCCTACAGTCGTCGTAACTTTTTTGCCTTTCATGCGAAGTGTAATCGGAGCTTGAAGGCCTACAACACCATGATCGTACGCCGCTCGAACTTCTTCAACACAGCTAAAGTTTTTGCCGGCACCTGGCGCTTCAACATTTTCTTTAGTCAAATAGTAGCAACCCAAGACGATATCTTGAGAAGGAACAATAACGGGTGTGCCGGACGCCGGCGACATGATGTTGTTCGTCGACATCATCAAAACGCGAGCTTCCATTTGCGCTTCCACAGAAAGTGGAACGTGAACGGCCATCTGGTCACCGTCAAAGTCCGCATTGAACGCGAAACAAACGAGTGGATGCAGCTGAATCGCTTTACCTTCGATCAAGACTGGTTCGAAAGCTTGAATACCAAGTCTGTGAAGTGTAGGAGCTCGGTTCAAAAGAACCGGATGCTCTTTCGTGACTTCTTCCAAAATATCCCAAACTTCAGGATGCTCTTTTTCGACTAGCTTTTTCGCACTTTTGATGGTGGAAACAATGCCATGCTCTTCGAGTTTGTTGTAAAGGAATGGCTTGAATAATTCGATCGCCATTTTTTTAGGAAGACCGCACTGATGCAAGTTCAACTGTGGACCGGCAACAATAACGGAACGACCCGAGTAGTCGACCCGTTTTCCTAATAAGTTTTGACGGAAACGACCTTGCTTACCCTTCAACATGTCTGACAAAGATCGCAACGGACGTTTGTTGGTACCTGTGAAGACTTTGCCGCGACGACCATTGTCAAACAAGGCATCGACGGATTCTTGAAGCATGCGTTTTTCGTTACGAACGATAATGTTCGGAGCGTTGAGTTCCATCAGGCGTAGCAAACGATTGTTACGGTTAATGACTCGGCGATAGAGATCGTTCAAGTCAGAAGTCGCAAAACGACCGCCATCTAGTGGCACGAGTGGACGAAGATCTGGCGGCAGAACCGGGATAACGCTGAGCATCATCCAGCTTGGTTTTGCACCGCTGTTTTTGAAAGCTTCGACAATACGAAGTCTTTTTTGGTATTTTTTACGAGTCGTTTCAGAGTTTGTTGTCTTGAGAGCTGCGCGCAAATCATCCGCAAGGAAATCCACGTCTATCGCTGCCAAAAGGTCATGAATTGCTTCGGCGCCGGCACCAATACGGAACGCTCCGTTTCCTAGCTCTTGTACGAGAAGGTCATGATCATCTTCCGAAATTACCTGGCCGCGCTTCAACTTGGTGACTTCTTCGTTACCCGGATCAAGGACAACAAGCGCTTCACTATAGAGAATGCGTTCAACGTCTTTTAGCGCGATGTCTAAGATCGAGCCGATACGAGAAGGAAGTGATTTCAAAAACCAAATGTGGGCTACAGGAGTCGCTAAGTTAATGTGACCCAAACGCTCACGACGAACTTTAGAGTGGATAACTTCCACACCGCACTTATCGCAAACAATACCCCGATGCTTCATCCGCTTGTATTTACCGCAGATACACTCAAAGTCTCGCACTGGTCCGAAAATCTTCGCACAAAATAAGCCATCACGTTCAGGCTTAAACGTACGGTAGTTAATCGTCTCTGGCTTTCTTACTTCGCCATACGACCAGCTTCGAATCTTCTCTGGCGAGGCCAATGAAATTTTAATTTCATTGAACTCAAGTGGATTCGTAGGTTTATCAAAAAAAGTACTAAAATCTCTCACCGCATACCTCGTCTATGACGTCCGTTGAAGCTAACTATTTCTTAGTGTCTTAAACTATCGACGGAATATTCTTGCCCGTCTTTAATTAAGTTCACATCCAAGCCCAAGCTTTGAAGCTCTTTCACCAAAACGTTGAAACTTTCTGGTAGGCCCGGTGTCATCATGTTTTGACCCTTCACAATTGATTCGTACATTCTTGTACGACCAACCGAGTCATCTGATTTCACCGTCAAAAATTCTTGTAGAGTATTGGCTGCACCATATGCTTCCATTGCCCAAACTTCCATCTCACCTAGACGCTGACCACCGAACTGGGCTTTACCACCGAGCGGCTGTTGCGTAACGAGAGAGTATGGTCCAATCGAACGAGCATGGATCTTTTCATCAACTAAGTGATGCAGTTTCAACATATACATGACACCAACGGTGACTTTGTTATCGAACTGGTTACCAGTACGACCATCAAAGAGAACCGACTGTGCGTCTTTGCTTTGCTCTGCAAGTTCCAAATATTTTTCAATATCGACTTCTTTCGCGCCGTCGAATACCGGGTTAGCGAAATGCACGCCTTCACGATACTTGCGAACGAACTTATGAAGATCGGCCTCAGAACATCCTTTAACGAATTCTTTGACTTCTTTGCCGTCAAAAATTTCAAGGATCAGTCCTTCCAGTTGTTGCTTCGAGCGTTTTTCATCGAGGATTCTGTTGAGCTTCTCGCCAAGGCCTTTTGCCGCCCAACCAAGATGCGTTTCCAAAATCTGTCCGACGTTCATACGTGAAGGAACACCTAATGGGTTCAACACGATATCAACTGGGCGTCCATCAACTAAGAAAGGCATATCTTCTTCAGGAAGTACCCGAGAAACGACACCTTTGTTACCATGACGGCCGGCCATTTTATCGCCGACTTGAATCTTACGCTTAATCGCAACGTAAACTTTTACCATTTTGATGACGCCAGGAGGCAATTCGTCGCCTTTACGGATACGTTTGCATTCTTCTTCAGTCATATAACGGATGATGTTTACTTTTTCTTTGAGGTTCTCACAGCATTGTTTGATGAGATTGTTTTTCTCTGCATCTTTCACGGCTAATTGATCCCAATGACGCACGTCCGCTTTCTCAAGAAGTTCTTTCGATAAAGCATCGCCTTTTTCCGCGACGGCTTCACCGTTGTCATTCTTGATACCTTGCGCAAGAGCTTCGCCTTTTGCAATACGCTCAATCTTACCAGCAGCAGAGCCTTTGATAATAGCGATGCGATCGGCTTCATCTTTTTTGAGAGCAGAAATTTCTTGCTCTTCAATTTGCAAACTACGGCTGTCTTTCTCAGCGCCTTCACGGGCGAAAATTTTCGCGCCAATGACGGTTCCGACAACACCCGGAGGGACTCGTAGAGACGTATCTCTGACGTCACCCGCTTTTTCACCAAAGATAGCTCGGAGGAGTTTCTCTTCTGGAGTCAGCTGAGTTTCACCTTTTGGCGTAATCTTACCAACAAGAAGGTCACCCGGTTGCACTTCTGCACCGATACGAATCAAGCCAGAATCGTCGAGATCGTTTAACGCTTCCTCGCCGACATTTGGAATATCCGAAGTGATTTCTTCTTGGCCGAGTTTCGTATCGCGAGAGACACATTCGAATTCTTGAATGTGAACACTCGTGAAAATATCGTCTTTTACAAGTTTTTCTGACAAGAGGATGGAGTCCTCAAAGTTGTATCCGCCCCACGGCATGAACGCTACAACTGTGTTTTGACCCAACGCCAACTCACCCATTTCAGTCGCGAAACCATCAGCAATCATATCCCCTTCGCGAACTTTTTCGCCTTGGACTACGATCGGTTTTTGGTTGATACAAGTGTCCAAGTTTGAACGCTTATATTTTTTGAGTTTGTAAATATCTACGTCTGCACCGACTTCCGTCATGTTAGACGAGCTATCTTCTTCTGTCCTGACAACGATACGTTCCGCATCCACGGAAACGACCACACCAGAACGTTTGGCAACGATCCCAGCACCCGAGTCACGCGCAACCTTACCTTCAATACCCGTTCCTACGAGAGGAGCGCGAGTTTTGAGAAGTGGCACGGCTTGACGCTGCATGTTCGAACCCATGAGGGCACGGTTAGCATCGTCATTTTGCAAGAAAGGAATCAAAGAGGCCGCGACCGATACAAGTTGGTTTGTGCCCACTTCCATCAAATCGATTTCGTCACTGCGAGCGATTTCACTCTCACCACGACGACTAACCGCTGTGTATTCTTCTTTGCGAAGTTGATCTTCAGGCGTCGCTTGAACGATAACGTGCTCGTTATGTTCTTCTGAAACCGAATAATACTTCACGGATTTCTTCGGATCTTTTTCACGCAAATTTCGGTACGGGGTTTCAATGAAACCGTACTTGTTGACGCGCGCAAAAGTCGCCAAAGAAGAAATCAAACCGATGTTCGGACCTTCCGGTGTTTCGATCGGACAGATACGACCATAATGCGTTGGATGCACGTCACGAACCTCGAAACCTGCACGCTCACGACTGAGACCTCCTGGCCCTAAGGCTGATAGGCGGCGTTTATGCGTGACTTCCGACAGAGGATTCGTTTGGTCCATGAACTGGCTTAACTGCGAACTGCCAAAAAATTCTTTGACAACCGCTGCAGCCGGCTTGTTGTTGATAAGGTCATGCGGCAACAACGTATCGATGTCTTGCAACTGCAATCGTTCGCGAATGGCGCGTTCGATACGGAGCAAACCGATACGGTATTGGTTTTCCAAAAGCTCGCCAACGGCACGAACACGACGGTTACCAAGATGGTCAATATCGTCGATTTCGCCGTTACCGGTTTTGAGAGTCAGCAAATAGCTGACCGTTTTCATAATGTCTTCTTTGGTTAACGTTCTGGTTTCGACCGGTAGGTCCAAGCCAAGTCGCTCATTCAATTTAATACGGCCGACAGCGCTAAGGTCATAGCGGTCCGGATTAAAGAATAGGTTTTCAAGAAGCAATGTTGCCGAGTCTAACGTCGGAGGATCTCCCGGACGAAGACGTTTATAGATCTCAAGAATCGCCTCTTCTCTCGTCTGGATTTTGTCACCAACAAGAGTGTTACGCAAAGCTGAGTCAAAGTTGACGTTATCGATGAAGAGAATTGGAAATTCTTTAATGCCAGCGTCGAGAAGTTGCTGAAGAGTTTCTTCATTAATTTCAGCGTTGAGCGGCATTAAGATATCGCCATTTTTATCTTTAATAACTTCGGCTACGTACTTACCGAACAAATCTTTACGATTCACTTCGATATATTCGATACCCGCTTGTTGCATTTGGCGAATCGCACCAGCAGAAACACGGCGACCACGCTTTACGAGAACTTTACTTGTGGTCGGGTCGATCAAATCGGCCGATGCACGTTGTCCGCGAAGAAGTTCGTAATCAAGTTTTTTGATAAATTGAGTTTCTTCGACTCGAATCACTTCTTTACGATAAAAATAATCGAGAAGTTGTTTGTCGTCAAAACCAAGAGCTTTTAAAAGAATAGTGGCATGCATCTTACGACGTCGGTCAATGCGCACATGTAGCACGTCTTTAGCGTCGAATTCGAAGTCTAGCCAGCTACCGCGATATGGAATCACACGAGCCGTATAAAGGACTTTACCCGTTGTGCTATTCGTTCCACGATCATGGTCAAAGAAAACACCGGCTGATCTATGCAACTGAGATACAATAACGCGTTCCGTACCGTTTATAATAAAAGTTCCGCTGTCGGTCATGAGTGGAATTTCACCGAAGTAAACTTCCTGCTCTTTCACGTCACGAATACTTTTGACTTCTGTGTCTTTATCTACGTCCCAGATAACGAGACGGATAACGACTTTCAAAGGAACTGCGTAGCTCATGCCGCGTTGGCGACATTCGTCTACAGAGTATTTTGGTTCTTCAAAAGAATAGGACACATATTCGACCGAAGCTGTCTCGGTAAAATTCTGTATCGGAAATACCGACTTAAAGACACCTTCGAGTCCGTTGGCTTCGCGTTTATCCGGGTCCACATCCATTTGTAAGAACTGGCTGTAGCTCGTTCTTTGAACTTCAATGAGATAAGGAATGTCGATAGCCGATGGAACGTTAAGGAATTCTTTGCGAGGGCGAATAAAACTTGCCGCCAAAGAGGTCATAAAGCTTCTCTCCTGAAAACCAGATGCGAATCAAGAACATAACAAAATAGGAGCGCAAAGCAAGCTCGCGCCTACTTTGCAGCTCCAAACATAGATCTTTTTACTAGCTGAATCGTGACTTCACCTAAATCCAGACACTGATTACTTGACCTCAACTTTAGCGCCGGCTTTCTCGAGAACATCCTTAATTTTGGCAGCCTCTTCTTTAGACACGCCAGCCTTAAGTTCTTTCGGAGCACCTTCTACTAAGTCCTTAGCTTCTTTTAAGCCAAGACCAGTTACAGTACGAACTTCTTTGATCACGTTGATTTTCTTGTCGCCAGAGTCTTTAAGAATAACAGTAAACTCTGTTTGTTCTTCAGCTGCTGCCGCCGCTCCACCACCGCCGCCGCCGACCATCATGGCAACAGGGGCTGCTGCACTAACGCCGAATTTTTCTTCAAGCTCTTTTACAAGCCCAGCTGCTTCGAGGAGAGTCAAATTTTCTAGATACTCAATAAACTGTTCTTTAGTCACGCCTGCCATAACAAAATCCTTCCTTAAATAGACAAATTACCCAAACTAACTATGCTTTTTTCTCTTTAATTGCATTGATGACCTGAACCACATTACGCGGCACACCCATCAATACCGTCACCAAACCACGATGTGGAGCGATGATCGAACCAACAATTTTTGCCAGTAACTCTTCGCGACTCGGCAAAGAAGCAATCGCCGTTAAGTCGTCTAAAGATACCGCTTTTGAATCTACCAAACCGCCTTTGATGACTAAGTTGGGATGTTCCTTTTGGAAATCCAACAAAGTCTTAGAGGCCTGGGCCGGATCACCATTAATAAACGCAACCGCAACTGGACCTTTGAAATTATCAGCCATAGGAGCAGAATCCTTGGCCTCATTTTCAAAAGCTTTTTTAACAATACGGTTTTTGACAACCGTAAGTTTTGCGTCTGATTTTCTTAACAGTAATCTTAATTCTGTAAGTTCCGTTACGGTCAATCCACGATATTCCGTAACAATGGCGGCCTTCGCTGCGTTAAAGCGCGCGCCCATATCTTCCCTAATTTTTTCTTTATCCGCTCTCGTCAGTGCCATGAGTTCCTCTTCTTCTATTAGGTACGATATACGGCTGGATCAATCTTGACGCCAGGACCCATACTCGCTGAAAGTGTGATTTTCTTTAAATACATCCCTTTGACGCTGGCCGGTTTCGCACGCATCAGCGCGTCCATAACCACTTGACCGTTTTCCGCTAATTGTTCTGCGGAGAAACTCGCCTTACCAATTAGAGCGTGCACGATTCCGCCTTTGTCAGCGCGGTATTCTGTACGACCTGCTTTGAGTTCCTTGATGGCTTTGCCAACTTCGAACGTGACCGTTCCTAGTTTCGGGTTCGGCATAAGACCACGAGGTCCTAAAACTTTACCTAGTTTACCAACAACACCCATCATGTCTGGAGTGGCGACGACAGTATCGAAGTCCATCCAACCTTCTTGAATTTTTGTTGCTAAGTCATCAGCACCAACACTGTCAGCGCCAGCTTTTTCGGCTTCGGCAGCTTTATCGCCACGCGCAAAAACAACGACGCGAATTGTTTTACCGATGCCGTGTGGAAGGGGAACCGCACCGCGAACCATTTGATCGGCATGTGCAGGATCGACGCCAAGATTTACGGCAAGGTCAACCGACGAATCGAATTTTGTGTAAGACGTATCTTTTACTAATTGGCACGCTTCAGGGAACGTGTAATTTTTTGTGATGTCGAATTTCTTTAAAGAAGCGCGATATTTCTTGCCTCTTTTTTTCGTGTCATGACCCGATTTTTTTTCCATCTTCACTCACTTATTGTAGTCCAAACGAGATGACCAAACATCTCTCCTACTCTGATTTTTTAATCTTTTACTTCAAGGCCCATGCTACGTGCAGAACCCATAATAATTTTCATTGCTGCATCTTCGTCATGACAATTCAAATCTGGCATTTTGATTTTGACAACTTCAAGAACTTGCGCTTTTGTAATCGAACCTACGAAAGCTTTGCCTGGAGTTTGCGTGCCTTTTTCAATCTTCGCAGCTTTCTTCAACAAGTCAGTTGCTGGAGGATTTTTCGTAATGAACGAAAAAGATTTATCCGCATAAATTGTAATAACTGTAGGTAAAATTGATCCCGCTTGTTTTTGAGTACGAGCGTTAAATTCTTTACAGAAACCCATGATGTTAATACCGCGTTGACCAAGTGCTGGACCAATTGGCGGAGAAGGGTTTGCTTTGCCTGCAGGAATTTGTAGTTTCAAGAAGCCAGTAACTTTTTTTGCCACGACAGGAGTCTCTCTATTTTAATTTCCAACCAATCTCTTTGTGCTCATTTTGGGAAGCAGATTGCATGGGATTTTAATAAACGAACCAGTGAAATACGGTTTATACCCCCAAAAGTCAAGCCCATATAGGTTTCTCTTGACGGCATGAAATCATTTTTTCTCCCAAACAGATCTTTCATCTGTTCTAAAATTACACACGTGATGCTTTATTTATAGTTTAATGAACATTCGGCCGCTCCGCGGCCGTAAGGTTATCCAGCTCCGCCTATCACACTCACAGTTTACATTTCTATGTTTGATTGGTCCGGTTCTCCCGGCTTAAATTTGTCTGGGCGGTGTCGGCTGATGCAGCCTCAATGCCCAGTCAAATCTAAGCCGGCTCAACCGTCCCAGCCAA
>JBGSKV010000019.1:0-2941 GCA_041740975.1 Oligoflexales bacterium
AACCCAGGCTAGGCCTGGGTTGGTAGGCTTCGCCTTCAGCGAAGCTTTGACAAAGCAGAATTAATCGTTGGGAAGATCGGCAACACCATGGCGCAAGAAAGCCGGTACGTCCAGTTCATCAGCTTGATGATCACCATCAATTTGAATGCGCTCGGCGAGGGCTAAGGCTTCGTCGATTTTTTTGTCCAATGAAGCATTGTTGTCAAAATTCATGTTGCTGTGATCGGTATCCCAGAAAGACGAGCTTCCGGGAGCGATGCCAGCAACTGAAGTTGTGCGAACTGGCGCCGGGACTGCCTTAGGGGCATCCATTTTCGGAGCTTCCATTGAACCCGCGTTCGCTTCGAAAGATTCTTCAAAATATTCGAATTCTTCTTCCGCCGTGAAACTATTGTCTGCCACTGCAAAGCTACGATCAGACGCGGGCGCAGTCGGAATCGGTGCGGCCATCATCGGTTCATGCTTAATTGGGGCGGCGACTGGAGCTGGAGTTTGGGGAGCATAGTGTCCCGTCGCATACGAAGCTGCGGCTGCGTAAGGTTTTGGTGCGACTGGAGCTTGCGGTGCAACATGGCGTTCTGCAGCGGGAGCGGCGGCAACTTCTGGTTGCGCTGCGCCTGCGTTTTCCGTGCCTGGGCGTTTAGAAAAGTTTTTGCTGAAGTCCGCATAACCCGGGCGGCGAGTCGGAAGCTGTGCTTTGCGTGAACGCTGTTCGTTGTTCGTCAATGCGTACTGCTCATCAAGATCATCCGAGAATCCCGTCGCGATCACCGTGATGCGAATACGATCTTGCATCGTGTCGTCGATAACAGCGCCGAAAATAACGTTGGCTTCTTCGTGCGCGGCATCTTGAATGACGGAACACGCTTCGTTGACTTCCATAAGCGAAAGATTCGATCCTGCCGTGATGTTGATGAGGATGCCTGTCGCGCCTTCGATATCAAGGTCTTCAAGAAGTGGAGAAGAGATCGCTTGGTGAGCCGCGATTTTGGCGCGATTTTCACCTTCAGCCCCACCAATACCCATCAGAGCGAGGCCTCGGCAAGACATCACAGTGCGAACATCAGCAAAGTCTACGTTCACAGTGCCGGGAACATTGATGATATCGCTAATGCCTTTGACTGCGTTCACAAGAACGTCGTCAGCAAGTTTGAAAGCTTCCAACATAGTTGTGCTTTCATTGGCAATATCAAGCAGGCGTTGATTTGGAATCGTAATGAGCGTATCAACCGACTCTCTTAGTCTGTGGATGCCACTCTCGGCGTGTTTACGGCGACGTCGTCCTTCAAATGCAAAAGGCTTCGTGACGACAGCGACGGTAAGAACACCCATCTCGCGCGCGATTTGCGCGATCACAGGGGCACCGCCAGTACCAGTACCACCACCCATACCTGCAGTGATGAAAACCATATCCGCGTCGCCAATGGCTTCTTGAATTTCATGACGATCTTCAAGAGCAGCGTCTCGACCAACATCGGGATCAGCACCGGCGCCGAGGCCTTTGGTGAGTTCCTTGCCAATTTGAATTTTCTTATCCGCAAGCGAATTGCGGAGAGCTTGGAGGTCTGTATTGAGAGTGATGAACTCAACACCGTCAATGCCAGTGTCCACCATTGTATTGATCGCATTACCGCCGCCGCCGCCCACACCAATGACTTTGATGCTAGCGCCTAGGGGATTTATTTCGGGGTTTAGAATTGACATAACATCGCTCCCTGATGATTGAAAAAACTTAAAGTTTTTGCCTATTTCCAAGAAATTATAGAGCCTATTGGAAAGCGGTGTCAACTTCTTGACGTGACAGTCTCGCAACTTGTTGCTGTGTCGCGGTTGTAAGTGAGAAAAATTCGAAAAAAAAATTTGTGATTTTAAATTAATCGTGCCAACTCGGTTAACGTACATCGCACTAGTAGCCGAATTTCCATTAGTCGGTTGGGCAAAATTCACCACGGTATGGTAGCTGCATATATCCATCGACCGGCCCGCTGCCATACGGCCCACTCAGGCGTATGATTGCAGATGCCTCAAAGCCCAAATGAGCATTCAATCGAACGTATTCTTGCGTATAAGCTGGGTATTCATCACCTCCGCCATCCGCAGCAGTGATACGGGTTAAAGTTCCTCTGCAATGGGCAGCGTGAAGGTGCCCGGTCTGACTTAGAATCAAAACCCCCTTTTTGTGGATATAACCAGGAAAGAGTTGTGCCATCGTATATGGCTCCCCGGTTATGAAGGCCCCATCGACAGTTATGAAAAAGGAGGGCAACATCTCAAAGGAATCTTTTATCTCACTAGCTTCCCACGCAAACATCATTTGTCTTAACTGATCTTGAACCACGGTGTCGTGCGCGTGCTCGACGAATTTTCTATAATTAACCATTGCAAGTGCGTTTATGACTGACACTATGGAGACGACGACCATAAGTTCGATAAGGGAAAAGCCTTGTTTGCGGACTGATCCTGTTGATCCAAATGGGCCGGTTTTTGAGATACATGGGTTCATGTCTCCCATGTCGGAGCATGAGATTGAAACTATACAGACGACAAAAAGTCTATATCTATTCGACTCTTAACTGGTCGATATGACAAGGCAACTTTTCGTAAAGAGTCGAATTTAATGGGTTTAACGTGAGTCTGGTTGGATGGATGGCATCCCAAGGCATTCCTATGCCCATCCAGCTACTGTGCCAAAAGGGAGGCGGTCTAAAAAAAAAGCTTTTCGGAATTTTGAAGATTCTTGATAATTCAGAATTTTAACCAGAAATAACTATAAATATCAGACCGTTATATGCAAAATAAGAGTGCATTAAGTTTCCGCTCGTATAGTTCGATTGAATGGGATGAGGGAATTAGGAATGATTACGAAGGTCAAAATCCAAGGTGGATTTAGTCTCATTGAACTTATGGTGGTGATTTCCATTATGAGTTTTTTGACGGCAAT
>JBGSKV010000020.1:0-2493 GCA_041740975.1 Oligoflexales bacterium
TGGCGCTTTAAGAAGGCTTCTGAAACAACCATTACAAAGGCCGCTCCATCCGATGTTTGTGAAGCATTACCTGCAGTTACTGTTCCTTTCGCATCGAACACTGGTCGGAGTTTGGCAAGGGCTTCCATCGACGTATCTCGGCGCGGACCTTCGTCGGTGTCCACCAAATAGGTACGCTGTTCCCGTTTGTCGTTTTTCACAAAAATCTCTTCTACGGCAATTCCAGCTATTTCATCCGCAAACTTTCCAGAGTCGATTGCGGCAATCGCATTAAGGTTTGAATCGTAAGCAAATGCATCTTGATCCTCGCGCGACACTTTGTAATCTTTAGCCACCGCTTCGGCGGTAAGTCCCATACCCCAGTACCAATCGGGATTATCCTTAGCCACTTGTGCGTGCGGCACTATTCGCCATCCACCAAAAGGTATAGGCGACATGCACTCCACACCACCGGCTAGGATGCAATCTGCCATGCCGGCATGGATTTTTGCACTTGCAATGGCAATCGTTTCTAATCCGGAAGAACAATAGCGGTTTACCGTCATACCCGGTACTTTCTCTGTGTTCAACCCGATCAAGGAGATCATTCGACCAATGTTTAATCCTTGCTCTGCTTCGGGAGTGGCATTACCTACTATAACGTCGTCAATTTCGTTGACGTCCAAATCGGGGTGGTCAACAAGTAAGCGAGTAATAACTGCAGCGGCAAGGTGGTCGGGACGCGTAAATCGGAATACTCCGCGAGGTGCTTTCCCTACTGCAGATCGATATCCTGAGACTAAATATGCGTTCATTTTTTTTAGTTTTTAGTTGAAGTGGATGGTGGAGTTATTGGTTTTCAGTTTTTAGGTGATGATGCTGTTCGCTCGTTTTTGTGGGATCTCTCAGATTTAGGCTTCAGGGTCCGCTTGATGGCGGCTTGAAGGCCATAGATCATTTTATGCTCTTCGGCTATCCGGTCTAAAAGTACTTTTGCGTCTTCGAACGGGATATATCCCAGTCTTTGGGCAATCTCGATTTGGGTCGATAATTCGCAGGCTGATCCACTAGCGAAACTCAGAAAACGGTTGAACTCAAGTTGACTGTTACGACCTGAGCCTTCGGCAATGTTGCTAGGTATAGAAACCGCTGATCTTCTAATTTGATCCGTAAGTGAATATCGTTCTGTGCCAGGAAACGAGTTGGTGGTTTTGTAAACATCTTCTAATATTCCCATTCCTTCCTGCCATATTTTTAAATCTCGGTAGTTGTTCATTGTGTTGGATTTTAGTTTTTAGTTGACGCTTAGGCTCAGTTATAGGTTTTTAGTTTTTAGTTGAAATGGTTTGCATTTTCTGGCTTTTACTCTTTTGATCTGACCAGCTCGGATTTAGCAAACTAAAAACTAAAAACTTTGACCTAAAAACCTTCTCCACCACATCTATTCAATTTCTCAAAATCTTCCCTTTTTGTACCATGCTCTGTAGCCTTTCCAATGTTTTGCGCTCTTTGCAGAGTGATATAAATGCTTTTCGTTCGAGTTCGAGTAGATAATCTTCGCTTACTTCGCTTATTTCGGAAAGGTCGCCGCCGGCCAAGGCGAAACCGAGCTTTTCGCTTATCAGTTGGTCGTGCTCGGAGATGTAGTTTCCAGCCATCATGCTATTAGCACCGACGTAAACGATCCCCAATGCTTCTTTGCCTAAGACTTTGATATCCTTGCGCTTCACCGGTTTGGTATAGCCTTTCGCGTGCATGAGTAGCGCTGCTTGTTTGGCGTAAGCCAACTGATCATCGCGATTTACGATCACTTCGTCAATTCCTTTTCGCAGGTAGCCAAGGTCGAACGCTTCGTGGGCGGAAGTAGAAACTTTAGCCTGCCCGATAGTCAAAAACCTGTTGCGGAACGTGTTGATGCGGATGTCGCCGTCGTGCATTTCGTCGGCTGCGCGAAGGGCAAACTCTTTGGTGCCACCGCCGCCAGGGATAACCCCAACTCCAAACTCCACCAAACCCATGTAAAGTTCAGCATGAGCCACCACCTTATCTACATGCAGGCAAAGCTCGCAGCCACCGCCAAGTGCAAGGCTATGCGGAGCTGCCACCACCGGGATGCTCGAGTATCGCATGCGCATCATGGTGTTTTGAAAGGACTTAACAGCAAATTCAAGTTCATCAAATTCCTGTTCCGCAGCCATCATAAAGATCATGCCCACATTCGCTCCCGCGCTGAAATTATCGCCGGTGTTCGAAACCACGAGACCTTTGTATTCGGCTTCCGCCAATTCGACGGCCTTGTTTAGCCCAGCCAGCACGTCTCCGCCAATGGTGTTCATCTTGGTGTGGAATTCGATGTTGAGTATGCCATCGCCTAGGTCTTTAATGGTAGTACCAGAATTTTTCCAAACAACTTTATCTGCACCGATTGTGTCTAAGAAAATTTGACCTTCGAGCGTCGGAACGGCTTCATAGGTTTTCGATTTCTGATTGTAAAAAAGCTTCTGCCCTTTTTCA
>JBGSKV010000021.1:0-3070 GCA_041740975.1 Oligoflexales bacterium
ACAAAAGGCCGTGCGCATGGTTACCGAGCACGCGGAAGGTCTTAATATCTTACGTCTGCCGCCTGACACTCAACTCGAAGACGTCATTAGTAACCCTACCGATGATCGCCTGTTCGCCGTTCTCAATGCTTTCCGCGAACACATGGATCTCGAACGCGTTTACGAACTCTCCAAGATTGATAAGTGGTTTTTGTACCAACTGCGAAATATTGCCGCCTATGAAGAAGATATCAAAGCCTGCGCGAGCAATATCCCGGCCGAAACCAAAGGTCCGGTCGAGATGGTCGAAGCGGCTTTTCAGAATGTGAATAAAGAGCTTTGGCAAGTTTGGAAAGTGAACGGTTTCGCCGACGCGCAAATCGCGGGACTTCTACTTCGCCACTTCGCCCCAAACGGACTGCGCCTGACTGGAGACGACATCACGCGCGCTTCACTCGCTATCCGAAAAATGCGTGAAGCTCACGGCGTGAAACCTGTTGTTAAAAAGATTGATACTACGGCAGCCGAACACCCTACTTCTTCCAATTATTTGTATATGACTTACGCTGGTCAGTTTGACGATCCCAATGAAACACCGAACAAAAAAGACTGCGGCATTATTTTGGGTGGTGGAGCTTACCGCGTCGGTACAAGTGTGGAGTTCGACTGGTGCGCCGTTAGCTGCTCCGAGCAAATGCGCAAAGCCGGTTGGACAAGTATTATTATTAACTGTAACCCCGAGACTGTTTCTACGGACTTCAACAGTTCCGACAAACTTTATTTTGAAGAACTGAGCGTCGAACGCATTCTCGATATTTATCAGCATGAAAAAGCCACTGGTGTGGTGGCATCCATGGGTGGACAGCTTCCCAATAAACTCGCGCTATCACTTGCAAGTGTCGGTATTAAGTTGCTGGGCCACAGTCCATCGACCATAGACCGTGCGGAAGATCGCAGTAAGTTCTCGGCCCTTTTGGATTCTATTGAAGTCGATCAGCCTCGCTGGATTGGCGCAACATCAAAGCACGATATTGACGCTTTTATTGCGGAGGTCGGCTTTCCTGTTCTCGTACGCCCAAGTTACGTTTTATCTGGTGCGGCCATGGCCGTGGCTTCGGACGCCGTTTCTTTGCAACAATGTTTAGCGCTCGCCGATCATATGAGTTCCGATCACCCAGTCGTGATTTCGGAGTTTGTTCTGGGAGCTCGTGAAATAGAATTGGATGGCGTTGCCAGCAACGGTGAGATTCTCACCGCTATTGTCAGCGAGCATATCGAAAACGCCGGGATTCACTCAGGTGATGCAACGATGGTGGTACCAGCTCAAAAGCTTTACGTGGAAACCGTTCGCCGGGTGCGTCGCGCAGGGTTTATGATCGCTAGAGAGCTCGGCCTGAATGGCCCTTTTAACATGCAGTTTTTGGCCCAACAGAATCATATCAAAGTTATCGAATGCAACGCCCGAGCGGCACGATCGTTTCCGTTTGTTTCGAAAGTCGTTGGACTCAATCTCGCCGATGCCGCTACGCAGGTGATGATTGGACAAGAACCACAACTTTATCGTCTCAATGAAGACGAGTTGCCTTACGTCGGCGTGAAGGCCGCAATGTTTAGCTTCCGCCGCTTACTAGGCGCGGATCCGGTATTGGGAGTGGAGATGGCCTCCACTGGTGAGGTGGGTTGTATCGGCGCGAACTTCGATGAAGCTCTGATCTTGGCACTTGAATCCTCCGGTATAAAATCCCCGAAAAAAGGAATTTTGATAAGCGTCGGTCGCGAAGTCGAACGCGTGAAACTCCTGAAGTTTCTGCCCGCATTGAAAAACTTAGGCATTCCGATTTATGCCACGTACGGCACGAGTAAATATTTTGCGAAAAACAATATTGAGCTGATCCCACTGGCTCGTCCGAACCAATCCGAAAGTGGCGAGAAGCACGTCATTGATATGATCCGAGAAGGTGCGATTGATTTCGTGATCAATATCCCAAAGAATTTGGACCGCAAGGAAGTGACGTTTGGGGAAGAACTTCGCAAATCCGCCATTCGATTTGGATGCTCGCTATTTACAAACTTGGAAAAAGCACTGGCTTATTTGCAAGCTTTGGAAAGCAATCCGGACTTCTTGAACAGTCATGAGCTGCAAACTTTGCCGCATTACCGGACCTTAAGCTCCAAAAATTAGGCAAACGTGCTGACATCCTTCGCTTTACGTCAGATGCCGGCTAATGGTTGTTGACAATGTTGGTTAATGTAGCAATATTCGTCGGCTACAGAGAATTTGGCGAGGTAGCTCAGTTGGTGAGAGCGCAGGATTCATAACCCTGAGGTCGAGGGTTCAATTCCCTCTCTCGCCACCATATAAGACTGCATGGTCGCACTACCAGTATTCCACTATTTTTATGGATACATCCGCAAGTGTTTCTTCATAAGATTCAATTGTCAAAATAAACTCCCAGTTTTCGAGAGCCAGAATGTAGGGATATTCCTTGCTTAGACCGGGCGAAGTTCGTCTTTTTTCGTCGATTTTTTCGCTAACACTACTGACTACTTTGGGCATGGCTTCTGTGCCGTAGGTGATCTGTCCGAGCTGCTTATCGGATTGAATGAACATACGGTAGTAGCGATCTTTCTTTATTTGAACTCGTTCTACGTACGCACCGCGAACGGCGAGTTTATACTCACTCAGCACTCTTTGATTCGTGAGTTTTACGGTGGGTTTTTGAAAGACAAAAACTGGCCGGCGTTCATCAATATCTGGCGAAGGCACCCAAGCACCAATCTCTAGCTTAGATGACGTGTGTGGCAAGAACGCACAAGCTTCACTAAATATTTTGACTTCGCGACATTCAAAGGTTCGAGTCTCCGTCCAGCCGAAGCCCGAAACTTTTTCGTAACCGACGGATTCTGCCAAGCAACCATTCTCGCCAATATTGGTAAGACGATGAGTCATGCCCAGCAAGTTTTGGTGGTCCCCCACCAGCTCCTTGTTTTCTTCCCGCCGTAAAATATCGGTTGCCGCACTTGTCTTAGGGCCAGGCCGCCAGTTGTCGGCATAGTATTTGACGGAGCATAAGCAGCAAGACATCAAATT
>JBGSKV010000022.1:0-30442 GCA_041740975.1 Oligoflexales bacterium
AATAAGCTTCACGTCTTGAACGCGAGACTTAGGACAGACCATAATCGCGCCTTCCGAAGCCACGACGACAATATCTTCTAGGCCAATTGCCGCAATCAGCGGGCCATCCGAGTCAAATACCGAATCCCTGCATTCTAAAGCGAGGACTTCACCCGAGGTATAATTTCCTTCACCATCGACGCCTAAGCTTTGCGGCAGGGCATCCCAGCTGCCAATATCTTGCCATCCGACATCGGCACTTAAAACGAGAATATGCGATGACTTTTCAAAAACAGCGTGATCGATCGACTTCGTTTCCAAGGACGCGTACACTTCCTCAAGTTTATCAAAAGGCACATTCTGAAAACTTTCAAATTCCTCTAATAGCGACGAAAGTTTTTCAAATGTAGCCGGCAAATGAACTTGCATTTCCCTGATTACGGCCGAAACTTTCCAAGCAAAAATGCCTGCATTCCATAAGAACTTATTCGAACTTACAAATCGCTTGGCCACCTTCATCTCTGGTTTTTCGCGAAAACTTTTGACTCTAAAGGTTTCTTTATAACCCTTAAGAGCAGGCCCCATTTCAATATATCCATAGGCCGTTTCAGGATGATCTGGTTTGATGCCAACTAAAACAATACCCTCTTGTTCTTCTGCGACTTTGGCTGCTAAGGCCATCGTTTTTTTAAAGACACTTACTTTTTTAATAACGTGATCAGCATGCAGTGAAATCATCACCGCTTCGGGATTCAACTTTTGTATTTCGAGCGCCGCCATGACCAGCGCGGCACCTGTGTTCCGCGCCAAAGGTTCCTTTAAGATAGTAACGTCATAGGGTTCAGCGATCTTAGCGGTGGCCTTCGCCTGATCATGGTGAGTAATGATGAAACGCTGACCCGGCGCGACTAAGCCTTCGAGACGATCCAAAGTCATTTCGAGCATTGTTTTTTGCTTATCGACGATCGCGCAAAGTTGTTTGGGTTTCTTTTGACGAGAACGAGGCCAAAATCGCGTGCCACTGCCGCCCGCCAAAATGACCGCAAAAAGTTGCTGCGTTGACACTTAGTAAACCCGATAAACGTAAATGTTTTTCAGACCTGAGTTAACGTACAAATTTTTCCCAATAACAAACGGCGCTGTTTTAAGGTTGGCTGACAAATAGTCCGACCACATTAAATTAAATTCAAGGTCATAGGACGAAATATCGCCAAACTCACTGGCCAAGATATAACGATCCGAGGACTTGACAATAAATGCGACTGGATGATGAGTCTTGACGGTTTTCAAAATGGCGCCACTGTTAACATCGATAAGAAGTAAAGCTTCTGGAGTTCCGACGAAAAGTTGATTATCAAAACTTGCCGACGTAAGGATTTCTTTTCCGATCACTTTTTGCCAATGGACTTGATCTTGATTGGGACGCATGGCTGTGATCACACCATCGTAACGCGACCCAATGAAACGGCCGTTGTTTACAAAGAAATGCCCCATATAGCCGACGAAACGGCTGCGCTTAGCTTGCGGAAACTCGCGCCAGTCGATTCGTCCCGTCTCTACATCCAGCGCTAGTAAAACGCCGTCAGTATTTGCCAGTACAATCTGGTTTCCCATGACAACGGGCGCTGCCCCTACGCGCAAAGACATTTCAGCCACAGCACCCACATCGGTGACCCATTGAGTCTTTCCAGTCTCAGTATGAATCGCATAGACGTTGCCATTTGTCGCTTGCGCAATAAGCAAATCATTAACTTTTATAAAACTTCGAGTCGGAAAAGCTGAAAGTTGAACTTGCCAAGTCGGCTTGCCATCGGCCAATGAAACCTTCGCGATGGTTCCTGACGAAAATCCCAAGTAAGCAAAACCATCTCCGAAAACTCCGGCAGGAACCGCAAGCGAACTATCACTTTTAAACCACCACTGAAATTCTAATGTTCCTAGATCAACAAAACCAACCCATTTGTCGTTAATACTGCCAATGACTTTGTTACCTGCCACAGGCACCCAACCGCCAAAATCTGCTGCGGCCAACGCTTTCTGACGATCCAACTCTCGATTAAAGGGAATAAAACCAATCCGAAGCGGTGCCGCCATATACGAAGGAGCAGCGGCTGTTGCCGTCAAAGCAATAAATCCATAAACGATGATTTTTTTGAGATTCAAATTTCCATCCAATCAGTTCAAAACATTCGCAGAGGAACTTTTACATAAGCGCGATCATGCCACGGGCCGTTCGCGATTCATCAGCAGTCGGATGGTTCTTTACGAGTTCATCCAAAAGCTTTTTAGCGTTTACGTTATCACTTTTGAACATATAAATGCGGCCTTTGTTTAGAAGAACAATAGGCTCCAATGATTTCTCATTTTTTGAATTGAGGGCCGTCAGAGTTTGTAAAGCAGCGTCATAATCGCCTAACTGCTCTTGGACGGATGCAAGCATCAACCGAACTTGCACATTGTAGAACTCATTTTTGGCGCCATTTTGTACGATGACTTGCAAGATATCACGGGCTTTGGCGTATTCTTTCTTCTCCAAAAGATTGTCTGATGCTCGTAAACCTGCAATCCAACCTGTCGGCTTGGTTTTGTTTGCTTCAAAATACTTCAAATAGTCACCGGCGGCTTTTGTGTAATCGGGAGTGCCCTGGAGTTGTTTTTCGAGTGTGTCTTTTTCAGCAGTTAGGGCGGCCAAGGCAGGCGTACCTTTTTTTTCAGATTGAATTTTAAGCTGTAGTTCAACTAATCTTCTTTGGGCATCTTCTTGGCTCTTAGACCATGTCATGGCCACTTCCTGATGCATCATATCGATTGCAGCCAAGGCATTGCGTTCTTTTTCTTCCGCCTGTTCGAGGTAGTAATTCGCTCCGGCAATCGCTGCAATCGTTCCCACGGTTGCCGCTAATGCTAGAAGGAGTAGCGTCTTATTGTTTTCCATCCAACCGTAGGATTGGACAAAATGGCGCTGCAAAAAGTCAGGACCCTTCAATGCTTTTTTCATTTCTTTGGTCGATTGCGACATGCCCAGTAGTCTCCTTAAAAAGGCTTTATGGTCTTAACGGTTTTACAAGCCGCAGACAATTCATTGTCAAGCTAACTGCAGCATGATAAATCTGGAACTATATTATGAAAAGAACTTATTTTTACAAACGTTGATCATCGATAGGCCAAGCATGTCTTCTCTTGTCCACATTCTCGATCAGGCCGGATATCTTCCTGCGCCGCAAGGTAAAGTCATAGAAGAGATCTGCCGCCACAGTGGTGTGCCCTTTGTGGGCAGCATCTTGGAACTCGGAATTGTTGATGAAGATGATCTTTATATACTGTTCAAAAAGAACTCAACATATGCTGCATGGGATCACCTTGCCGAGTTCGATCGTGCCGCACAAAAACTTGCTTTTGATTCTATGCAAACGTTCCTCCCTGTCATGGAGGAGTTCGAAGTTTATCCGCTCGCACTCGATAATGGCGTTCTGATCATGGCCTGCACTGATCCTTCGGATCGTGAAATGATTCAGCAACTCGAATTTTTTATGAACTGTCGCATTAAGCCGATTCTCGCAAAAAAGTCACAAATACACGCTGCACTTCGCACGGTGAAAAGCGATTTTTTCCCGCGCCAAAATAAATTTCCTCTAGAAAAATTATTGCCGCATGTGGCCAATGTTCGGCAGTTAAAACATCTCGTCCATGATGGTTACGATGTGCCAACGCTGGACGAAAAAATAAAAATCGTCTTGAACCGCAAAAAGGCCAAAGAAGACGAAATCCAATCGGCCGCCCAGGCCGCTAACACAGCCAATAATGAGAACCAAGAAAACTTTGTTTCTATTTCTGAAGTTCCAGATCTTAAAGAAGTTCTCGATGAGAAGCTTGTAGAAGAATCCACATTCGAAGCCGAAGGTCACTTGGCCGAACTTGCCAAGGAAATGACCGACGAATATGAGGTTTCTGAGGAGTCTAGTGTTTCGCAAGAAATACCAGAAGACGCGCCACCAAAAGTTTTTGTGGCCACGCGGCATCACAAACAGCCACCGAGAATCAAATGGTCAGCAGATCCAGTGACGGTTGCGGTACAGAAAGCTCGCCTAGCGACTTACATTGCCCCGCACAATACGAAGTCCGTGCAAGAGTCGACAAAAGGGTTCGCTCTCGCTGGGCTTATCCAAGGTCTCGTCGCGATCAAGCTACCGAATGACCCGTCGTTTCAAGCGTTAGCCCACTGGCGACGCGCGGACGATAAGTCTATGTTCTACTGCGATGAAGGCATTCAGCACTACGTCAACGAAGACGTGAACAAGTACTTGGTGGAACTTGAATATGAAGGCTGCGAGACCATCGATCTCGACGCGAAAGATCCACCGGATTGTCTACGCCGTTTCTCTGTTTGGGCAAACTCGGAACAGTCACTTTATGTTTATCGTCAGTTATCAGACGATGCTGATGAAAGAGACTTGGTGCTCTTGGCAGTGGCGGATCGGTCTCTCATCGAAAATGCTGGCCTTCAAAACGAGATCAGCGAGCTGATGAAGGCTCTCGTCAACACCTTCGGCGCGCCCTCCAAACCGCCTGAGACGGAAGCTTAGAACGAATACATTCGTTCTCCTTAACTTTCCCATCGCCCCATCTGCTTATTTATTGCGCAGTTCGTTCTAAAATGCTAGTAACTTCAGCCTCTCGAATCTCGATACATCTCGTTTATGCCCTGGAGTTAAAAATGAAGAAAATTATTCTCGTTCTTTTGAGTCTTTTGAGTTTCCAATCTGTTTATGCCGAGGAAGTCACTCAGTCACGAGCGGAGACCCTTTACACTCAGCTTCGCACCATAGCCACAACCAAAAGCGACTTGTACAACCAATATATTTTTACCCAAGAGGCAATTAAGCAATGGGTCACAGGTATTCAACCAGTTATGACGCTGCCGGTAGAAGGGCATACCTTCGCGCAGTTAAATTTGGGTTTTGATGTTTCAGAAATCGAAGAATTCGCCAGAAGAATTGGTGGCGACAGGCTTTCTGAACTACCGTCGGGCGTATTAGTCCCCGTACTGAGTCTGATAAGCCTCAATCAACTCGAATCATTAAAAAAAGACTATTTTCTGAATCTGGAAAGTGATTGGGGCAAAAGTGTGATGGCCGCCATTGCCATTAAATCCGTTCTCATTAATCGTTACGAAAGACAACGTCGCAATCAGCAAAACTCAAGGCTGACCCTTATCGAATACGGATCGCTCACCATGGGCGCAATTTTTGCTTATTTCGTCGGGACCAACACAGATGAATGGATCGATTTATTCGGCGGCAATCTTCAAGCAGCAGGCCTTGTGGCTGGTGGAACGATGATCGGAACAATGTTGATAGTTTTAAAACATCAACTCACGGCTATGAAGAATACGTATAACGAAAACAACTTACAATCGAGCGCGAGAAAACTGCGTGCGGAAATGCAGAACAATAGTCCATTTGCAGCAATTTGGCCGAAGGCGTGTCAAAACTTGTTTTGGGTTCATAAGATCGGTGGGGGCGAACATAATCTTTAGCATGAAGTGTTTGGGAAGGTAGAGAGAGATGCGGATGGAAGTTGCTCGAATGGGGATTTTGGAAGCAACAGCAGATTGGAATAGTAACAACGGGGAAGTGGGATCAGTTCGTCGATTTTTTCTCTAAGGTGACGAACATAATGTGACCGAGCAGGGGCATTCCATCTCATCTCTCACGCCATATTTTGCATGAACCATGCCACGAGAACCCCCCATATAGATCAGGGGGTTACAGCCAAACTTCCAAACCGTATCGCTCAGAGTGACAGGCCTTCGTCGATTTCTTCGACGTTTATCTGGGGACACCCGACCGATTACGAATTAAAAACAGGAAAATGCTGCCCTATTTAATTCGTAATCGGTCGGGTGTCCCCGGATAACAATTCATGACAAACGCTCTCAGGGGTTTCCGACCGCGCTCCATGGGTAAGCTTGGCACTGTCCGGCACCATCGCCTTTAAAACTTCGGCATTCGGTGAGTTGTGAATCAAGTAATAAGCCAGTCGGTTGAGGCCAAGGGCACCAGAAGCCTGAAACAAGATGCTGGACTGCGCAGGACGACGGCTGGTGGACCATTCTTTGTCGTTCACCTTAGAGCCTGATTTCTTCAAAAAATAACGCACTAAAGCCAGACGACGAGGATCTTCCTGATTGAGAAGCGTGCCAAACGCCATCGTTCCGTCCGCCCGACGTTGGTAGGAAATGTTTTGGTTATTGGTGACGTTCACATCTTCAATAAGCCGAATTGCATCCGCATAATATTCTTCCAATGTGGATTTGCGAATCAACTCAAATGCTTGCTCATCGTCGAAAGAAAAAGTCTCAATTGGGCAATCTAATAACGCCGCAATTACTGGTCTTTCCACTTTTCGATACGCCCGGTCATTTAAAAGCTGGCGGGAAATACGCGCCATATTGAGCTCCCAAATATCCATCGTCACACCGATATCACTGGTGCCTTCGGGAGCTCGGATGTGATCCCGAATACTATGTCCGTCGACGATACCTGGCCATAATCTATAAATGGCCCAGTTATGACGAGTGCGGTGACACGAAACACAATTGCGCTGGTTTTTGACCACAATGGGTTTGCCGCTTCGATATTCAATAAGATAAAAATTCATCTCTGCAGTTTGGGGATCCGTATCAATCAGCTCCAAAGAGTTAAAAGCCCGCTGATGTTTTGGATCCGTGTAGTAAGCATACGCCATCGTTCCAGCTGTGTTCAAGACTCGCGGCAAATCAGGACTCGCGGCAGTACGAAAGATCGCACGCGACTCCCCCATCAAAACTGAGCTGCGTTCGAATTCATTTTCCAATTCGGAGAAAAGTGGTTGCTGGAGTAACGATGTCACGCTCTTGATGCGGTGTTGACCGGAAGAGTCGCGTTCGTTAGCCAGTTCGAGAATTTTTCGAATATTAAAACGTTTGGCAACTTCGATATTGTTTTTGAACATCGGATGCCACTGCACCGGCGAAATATTTTCCTCAGGTTGCGCCGCGGCCATTCCACCAAAAAAGATGAGAACTGACAATAAGCAAATATTTACGATCAGTCGGAACAAGCGTTCCTCCCAGTAATCTCAGAAAAAGTGAATCTATGGATGTCATAATGCGACGCCCCGCGCTGAGTCAAGGTCAATTGCTGACAAATGTCTTTGATGTCGCCTTATCTGTAGGCAGGGCGATTCCGAGAATTACGGATTGTTTATAATAAGTTTATGCTCAATCAACTGATCGACATTGACGGATCCACGCCACGTGTCGTCGTCAAGATTGTGAATGATATCGACAATCACTGACAAACCGTTTGGCAACGTTCCACGAAGGACGTATTCGTCAAATCGCATGCGTTCATTAGAGCCAATTTTGGATGCTGTCGTAAAGGTCATAACGATGTCCTGACTACCTTTTTCAACGACTAAACTCGAGCCTTCCACAATACAGCGGTGAAGTTCAAAAGTTTGGTTCGGAACGAGCTCGCAGTTTTTCCACTCGCCTGGTGTCAAACTAAAATCTGATATAATAGAGATTGACTCGACTAGTTTACCGGTTAGGGCCGGTGGTTTGATTTCAGAAGCTAAAGCATGATTTGCAAACAAAAGCCCGACAAGAACAGCCATGACATTGGCCAAAGCATTACGCATAAGCTCACCTCATTATTTTGTTTGGTAGATACTGAGGGGAGCCTACCACAAGTCCTTGCGAAGGCAAATATACTGGTTAAATTAACTGACCTGACTGATGCAGTTTATTAAGCTCTTGATAACCACCAATAAACTTATTTTTTACAAAAATCATCGGCACCGTGCGGTAGCCGTTGTTTTCATCGGACAATTTATTGCGCAGTTCGTCGTTGTTTGTAAGGTCGATTTCGTCGAAAGGAATCGCATTGCGCTTTAATAAAGCCTTAGCTTGAACACAATAGCTGCAATAATTAGTTGTATAGACTTTGATATCGGCCATCATCATACTTCCTTATCCTTTTTCTAGCACTCGTCATCCGGAAGCGTCGGCGTGCTTCGCACTTGATGCGAAGGATCTCCGCGCTTCATCCAGAACAACACTCATATCATCCGGCATCGGACTTTCAATATAACAGTCCCTGCCCGTTACCGGGTGTTTTATCTTCAAAGAGAAGGCATGTAAACAGAGTCGACTGGCGCCAGTTTGTTCATTTTGCCACTCGTCTTCACCATTTTGGTGGTAGTGCAAGAAAACTGCCTCATCCTCATGGTAAAGTCGGTCGCCGAGGAGCGGTAAACCCGAGTAAGCTGCATGGACCCGAATCTGATTGGTCCGCCCCGTTAAAGGCTTGGCTTTCAGCAAGGCCAAATCGCCGATTTGTTCCAGACATTCGAACTCTGTTTGCGCCGACTGACCGTCGGGCACAACCCAGCGCTTGATCCGAATGACACTTTCCTTGAGATCACCAATCGGCGCATCAACTAGCCATTTTTTTTGCGGTGCCTGCCCACGCACGATACACAAATAAGTTTTTTCGACGCGCCGTTCTTCAAAATCGATCGACATTTTTGATCGCAGTTCATTGGTCGAACCGCACATCACAATACCGCTCGTTTCTCGGTCCAAACGATGCACGGCCGACCACTCTTCGCCCAAAAGTTCTTTGACAGCTGCGCTAAAATGCTGGCGAAAAAACTTGCCAACTTGATGCATGGGCAAACCGGATGGTTTCATGACGCCTGCGATGCCTTGGTCTTGGAAAATAAGTTGGACGTTGGTATCGACTTCCGGCTCCCACTCTTTTGGGTAGTGCATCTGCACCTGGTCGCCGACTTGTAATTTGTAGGAGGTTTTGACGCTGCCACCATTCACGCGGATGTGGGCATTGGAGATGCGCTTTTGCCAGCCTGAACGCGACAAAAACGGGTAGCACCGCCCTAAAAAGGCATCAATGCGCTGACCGGCCGTGTCTTCTTGCACCAAAGCCCCTAGATTTCTTAGGGCTGGTAGCTCAGAGTCACTGGTTAAATCCTGGCTTTGCAATCGCACGGCCTCTCCACTATGATCGATCGTTCCCCGACCTTTGGGGCATTTGGGATGAAATTAGTCGCATGAGCATCAAAATCATATCGAAAAATCGCAAAGCGTTTCATGAATATGAAATTCTTGAGAAATTTGAAGCCGGCATTAGCCTTTGGGGTACCGAGGTTAAAGCTCTGCGCGAAGCTAAGGTGAACTTAGGCGATGGTTGGGTGGATCTTCGCTCAAACGGCGCCTTCTTGTGCGATGTCCATATCGGTCACTACACTTTCGGCAATATCGAAAATCATGAGGAGAAGCGCCGCCGCCCGCTCCTATTGCATAAAAAAGAAATGGACGCGCTCTACACCAAAACCGTTGAAAAAGGCATGGCCGTTGTTCCTTTAGCGATTTATTTTAAGGGTGATTACGTCAAAGTCGAAATCGCCACCGCCCGCGGTAAAAAAGCCCACGACAAACGCGAATCTTCCAAAGAAAAAGATGCGAAGCGAGATATCGCGCGCGCATTCAAGAAAAATCAAAGAGATTAGTCATTCAGAGCGAAGCGAAGAATCTCCTCCTTAACTTCCGCGCAGAAGTTGCTTCGGGTCCAGTCGGATGTCCCCGGTTTATTGAATTTTAAGGTTTGTTCGTTTTTACAGAATATTCGATTGTTCGAATTCTCATCTCGTGGTCTTTAAGGCGATTTTTGAGCTTGGGAATCTCTTCAGTTTTCTTCAAAGGTTCGGTAATAATCTCTATAATTGTATCCAACTTGGCATCCATCTCTTCTTGAAGAATTCCGTGGCGAATTTGTGATTCTTTTAGAAATTTAACCGTATCGTTGTTTTCAATTGTTGAATTTATGAGTCGTTTTATTTCAATATTTTTTTTTTGCTGCATCGCTAACTCCTCACCAGCGTCACCGATAGTTTCATAAAGGTAGACTTTTATCCAATGATTTAAATCGCTGCGGTATAAACGTCATTCTCGGACTTCTCGGTCAGCTTTCTTATTTATTACAGACGGAAGTGCTTACGCTTGTGGCGATGTTTGCAAGAACAGTGTCGGCTACGTTGGTGATGCTTGCTCCTAAATCGAACGCCAAACCAGGACTAGCGATTTGATCACTAATTGTCGTTGAACGCAGCGTGCGAATGCCAACGACCGTGATACCAGCACTTTTTGCGACTTGGGCATCCTGAATTTGAGAACCCGTTTCGCCGTTCGCCGGAAACCCGCAGCAGCTCATGTCATGAATAGCCCAGATTTCTTTAGTAGCGCCACTGCGACCGACTCGAGAAAGGTATTCCTTAGCTTTGAGTATCGCCGGGCCTACACCGTCATAACTCGCTTCACGAATTTTACGCGAAGAAATCGAAATAGAGTTCATAGCAGATAGACCCAACGAAAACGCCGTAGGCGTACCCGCCAAAAAGTGAATAGTTCCATCACCAACGGATTTGTCCAAGGTTTTGGTTCTCGTGTTACCGAACTCTAGAACCGAAATTTTGGTGTAACTCGGATGAAAAGTAGTCGCAATATTTTTAGCGATGGAAATAAAATGCATCCAGTTATCGTTCGAAACTGACGACGTCGAGTCCAAAATAAAAACGACGTCTCGTAAGGCATTTTTCCGTCCACAGGGGTCGTTCTTAAAATCGCCAATGACGATTTCGCCAAACTTGCCTTCTTCTGGATCCCCTTTTCCGGCACCAGAAAAAGCTGAGCCCTCTTGGACGTTCGAACACCCCATAAGAACATAAAGTCCCAGGATGATAGTCATATGAAGGCTTGAATTCGACAAAGTATGGACCTCACTGTTGGGCGTTCCTCCTTATCGGCAAAAAAACCCCTAATCTTTAGGGATCGGTGCGGACGCACCTTTTCAATCCGGGCAATCCGGGGACACTCGACTGGACCCGATCTATAAGTCCGGAAATCCGCGGACACCCGAAAAACTATTTTTTGGTACAATCATTATATAATGTACAACAAGGTACCACTTTGAAAGAATGGGGAGCTGCCGTGGTTATTGTTTACGGTTTTTTAGAAATTCAAAAAGGCAAGCGGAAGGCGTTCCTTTCCGGATCTCGCGAAGCCATCTTAGCGGCTCGTCAAAACAAAAGTTGTCTCGATTTTTCTGTTTCAGCAGATTTGATAGAAGAAAATCGGGTGAATATTTTTGAGTCCTGGAAAACGAAAAAAGCCTTAAATGAATTCCGTGGCTCAGGGCCCGGTGAAGATTTATCTGCCCATATTCTAAATGCAAGTATAGAAGAGCGCGAAGTCAAGTAACTGACCTTCAATTTAGAAAGAATTGAGACTGATCAATACCCCTCATGAGCTGTACTTGTATCACATTTCTATTTTTGAGCTGAGTTTATAGGTAAGTCTAAATACTTCCTTGGGAATCTTTTTAAGTTTGAACGACTTCGCTCTCTGGATATACGTTTGGGATCCGAGTTTTCCGTCAATCGAAGTAGCTTTTACTTCTAATACATATGAAATTTTACAAGATTCTCTAATTTGGTCTGAAGCCTTTTTGTCCTTCGATTTAGCTAACTTTTTCTGCTCACAATTCGAATCTAAGGATGGTTTCTTTTCTGATAACACGCAGTATTCAATATGTTTTTGCGTTTTGTTTTTTCCAAACGACAGATTCAAGGGGAGTGTCATTTCCTCCCTGTATATAGAACATTTTTGCCCCAAGATTATTTGAGACTTTGAGGTTTTAAAGAATCTAAAGCTCTCGAATGGAAGACTGAAGGCTGGCAAAAAAGTGTCACTGTGCGCAGAGATTTTTAAGCAGCCTTTATATTTATCATCGCAAGCAAATACACCTTCTGAAGTACTAAAAACCGAACTAACTCGTTTTCCGTCAGTAAATTTGTCAATTCTAATGCTACTTCCCTCAATAAAGTGCACTTCCAAGTATTTTGATCCGATTTTGAAGTAAGCTTGCGAAAGGTCACTAGGTGTATCGTATTCAATGACGGCACCGGCGTAGCTATTTCTACACATAAAAATAAGAATTGCTAAAAAAAAGTATTTCATAAACTAGAGTATACCATGATTTCCGGGGCCACCCGACTGGACCCGAATAGAAAAACTTGGGTAAGATTCGGTAATCTGCAACCAGAAGCACATCCGAATAAACTCTACTTTTTTCCCTATTTTTATAGACTAAAACGGCAATTCCATATATATGTATGGCATTAGTTTTCGGGAGGAAACCATGCTCATACGACAGCTTAAAGACTCTGAACTCTTGGCCCAGACAAAAGCTCTCGCGCAAACCGAACGAGATGTTCTAACTAACGTTCTCCGCCATCTTAAAGAAATCGAACGGCGAAAGCTATTTTGTGATTTAGGCTACGGCAGCCTGTTTGAGTATGTGGTTAACGAGTTGAAGTATAGCGAGACGGGTCACGCGAGCCGGCGAGCGGGAAGGCCAGCCGTCGGATCAACGCCATGCGGCTTATGAAAGACCTTCCGCAGATTGAAACCGCTATTGCTTCAGGCGAGTTAAGCCTCACTAATGTTTCACAAGCACAAACCATATTTAGATCGCAGGCAAAAGATTCGCCAAAGCTGGCCTTAAGTAAGTCTGCTAAACTTGAAGTCTTAAACTCACTTAAAAATAAATCCTCTCGCGACGCCCAAAAAGAGCTTTTGAAGCTTCAACCCGCAGGCAGGGCAACCAAGCTCTTAGAACAAGAACGCCAAGTCACGTCCGAAACGATCGAAGTCAAATTTTTCTTAAGTGAAACACTGAAGAACAAACTTGAAAAAGTCAGGTCACTTCTGGGACCTAAAGGTCTTGATATGGGCTACGGTGAACTGATCGAAGCTATGGCCGATCTTAGCGCTGTTAAGCTTTCTGAGAAAAAGTTTGGCAAGAAACGCACCGCCTCTGCGAGCGCCGAAGCTAAAGTTACGCCGGCGCCGGCGTCGTCAACACTCACTCCTGCAAGAGTTTCAAAAAATATTCGCTATATTTCCCCATCGATCAAACATAACGTCTGGCAGCGCGATCGGTGTCGTTGCTGTAACTGTCAAAGTCAGCGCAATCTTAATTTCGACCATATTTTGCCAGTGGCATACGGTGGTAGTAGCAGCACAGATAACTTCAGACTGCTTTGTTTTTCTTGTAACCAACGACAGGCCATTAAAATTTTTGGCATTGCAAAAGTGAGCGGTGAAATCCGAACGTTGTAGTTTGTTCGAATATTAATAAGGTACAGACGCACCCTTGTTTTGATGGATCGAGTTGTAAATCCTCAACTAAATCGTTCCTGATCGCCTAAAAAAGTTCTCACGATTAAAATTGCGAGGGGAGCAAAATACCATGCAATAAGATTCTAACTAACTTTTTTAGCGTATTCAATTGTAAATATCACAACCAATACAAAAGCAACGCTAAGATGTTGTTTGCAAGCAAACCAAAATGCATCATTAAAAAGTCCGTTGGCAATATTCTGACTTACGCGCGCATTTCGAATTAAACTCTGAACTGTCAAATAGTCGACTACCATTCGTATACAAAAGTGGGCAAAAAAACAGACCAAGATATATATACTGACTTCCAGTGACAAATCTTTATTTTTTAAGCCCCATTCTTCAAAAAAATATAAACCTCCATAGTACCAACCTATCAAAGGAATAAATTCTACCGCGGCTTTCATTCCAAGTCTTTCCAAGGAACTGACAGGCCGGAAGCTCTTGATTTTAATGTTTCCACTACTCAATTGACGTCGAAATTTTTCCAGTTTTTTAAATTCATCACTATAAAGAATACCAAAGCTGAGCATTATTGAAAAATATAAGTAATAGAACCAAAATGTCATCCGCCGGCGTGCGTCACGAATCTCCTTCTTGCGGGCCTTACTTCCCGGGCCCACCACATCTCCCAAAACACACTTCACATTAACAAAATCACGTCGCGTCGTGACCGAGCGAATCTTCTTTTCAATATCTCGGCAAGTTTTGGTTCGATCTAAATCTTTAAGAGCGCTTTCATCAAATACAGCTTGAACTATTACCTCCCATCTTGATGAGCCACTTTCGCCAGGCTGTATGAATTTTAAATCTCTAAGCTTATAAAGACTCAAAATTTCCTCTATTTGATGGTATAGCTCACCCTCATTGTCTCTTTTGGATTTTTTAGCCTGCTCCAAATCCATTTCACCAAGACCAGGAATGAGTCCGTCTGATAAATTCTTGCGGCTACGTGGAATACTGCCGTCATTTTTTTCCGAACTTTCCTGGGACCAGCCACGAGGACCAAACTCATGTCTCTCTGAAAGCAGTTGAATGAGATGGTCGTACATGAAAACTGAACTGAAAAAGTCATCTCTTTGTTCAGCTTCACGCACTTTTTTTACGACTTCTGCCATATCGGAATTGAGCGCGTTTCGCATGTGTTGAATTTCAGATATAAACATTTTATTCATATAAGGACGTAAATGAACAAGAAGTTTCCCACTCTGCTTGGAGCCAGAAAATCCATGCACTAATGCAAGGCTAGGTTTTTTCTGGCTCCAATGCCCGGTTATAACGAGATCATTGCCACACTGAACTTTTTCTTTTCTGGAAACCAGAGGAGGCAAAACCAGAACCGATGTTGAGTTTAATGTAATTCTTTCGCCATAAGTTTTTTTGAGATCTAAAATGAACGCCTCTAAAAAATACAATTTTTTGTTCGACGGGCTTGTATAATTTTTTATCCCATTGATATCAAGATTCGCGACGGATTTGATTAAGGGGTCTAACATTCTATAGACCTGCCTTTGATCGGAAGATGTCTGCAAAAAGTCAGGTTTTATGATTTCTGTACAGGCCTTTTTGTTTACGAGAAGGTCTGAAAGTCTTTCTCCCCAGCCTACGTCTTCGAGATCGCCATCTCCCCGTCCGGTTCGCATCATCTCTCTATGGATTGGCGGAGAACTTAAGTGTTCTGATTCTGTGACGTGGTAACCATTCGTAAGCGAAAAGCCCGACTGGAAAGAAACTTGATGAATGTTTGCAATAACATAAGTGTCTTTGAATTTTTCTATTAATGCTACGACTAATCCAACTTTCTGTTTGTCCTTCGTGAAAATATTTACGCCAACATGAAAACTCACACGATGGCGGGAATTACTCGTAAAGCCGGCGTCAGCACCCTCGCATGGCAAGTAAGGTCCGCTAAATATAGAAGGGCTCTTTACAAAAGTTGCCGCAACAAAGGCTGGCTCATAATACACTCTTTGTTCGTAAATAGTTTCAATTTTTGCAAATAACTTAGCTAATTGTTGGGGGTTCGTCCTAGACTGCCTAATGGGAACTTCGATGCTTGATATGTAATGATAATTTCTATTTTTTACGCTTTCAAAATATTTGGCAATAATTTCATTTAAATATTCATCATATTTTTTAATATCCAAGGAATTCTTCGAAAGTACAACACACCTATTCTGAGTGTTGTCGCCGAATATCTTTTTGGTAAGTTCAAGGTTTTCAAAACTATACGAATTACCCAGTGCCGAACTTGCTAAGATTAGAGCTCCTATAAGAGTTAGTTTTCTTAGGGATTTAAATCTCATTTTCTTCAAGTTGCTCATGCCACAATGTTAACATGCCAGACCCACGTAACTGGCCAAATTTATTGGTCACCTTAAAAACCTTCAATGAGACGGCTTGCACGAACTACTGATTATTCAGCGGTACCGAAATCGCACTTGCTTAGACTCGGAAAAGTCCGATTGATTTTTAATTACCATAGACGGAGGTCGTAGCCTTCGCCCTGAATCGTGTCTCGTGTCTGCTGTACCAGTGAGGGAGAGGATACTTCGCTCAGGATCACGGAGTTATTTTAAGTTTAAGAGTTGAGATTTTTCAGCATCCGTTACTTGCTTTAACACGCGGTAAAGTTCCGCTGGGGGTGGTTGCAAGTTTTGGCGATTGTATTTCGGAAACATCAGCCAGCCGTCAGCGCCGCAGTTGAGTTCACGCCCGCCTACTTTGCCGATGGACTCACCGTGTTTCACTTCTAAGAAATTAAAAAGGCCGTCACGCAGTTGCACGGGAGCACTCGGATAAGGTTCGGTGTGAGCCCAGGTGTAAATTTTCCGGTCAGCTTTGAGGATCTCGTCAAATGACTTCAAGCTTGGATCTTCTTGGTTACTGTTTTGGTTATTGATTTGGTTATGGTAAGTTTTAGATGCCGATGCCACAGCGGCCCGAATCAACTCCACGCCTTTGGTGAGCTGCTTCAACTCTATCCCCGCCTGGCCCAACTCTACGGTCAGCCCGACTCCGCCTTGGCTATTTACGAAGGCATCCGTGCACATACCGTCTTTGGAAAACGCCGCACCCCAATGTGTGACCATCGCCATTTTGGAATCAATAGTTCGCGCCCAAAGATAGGCGTTCTTCTCAAACGGGAAAATAAAAAATGGTTCGCGCGCCGGTTCAATGGTTTGATGAATATCCAGCAAAAAAGCAGTTTGCGATAAAACGTGATCAGCCAGTTCTTGCGCGCGTTTGATCTCCGAAAAATCCCCTTTAGCAGAAAAGCTGCGATTCAAATCTTTTTCAAGATAGCGACGCCCTGCCTTTGACGCGGCGACGTTTCCTAAAATCACCGCAATTGGTGCCGTGATCGTATCCGGCTGTAAGTTTGCCAGAAAGGTATTGAGTGCCCATAGTCCGCCGACTTCATCACCATGCGTGATCGCCATGATCGTACAAGCAATGGATTTTGAAGGGGATGACTTGGATTTTTCCGACTTAACAGGTGCAATCAAAAACGCATCGGCACACAATTCTTTAATCGCGAACCCAGAATCGCTGCGAAGGCGTTCAGTCTGTAATTTCCATTCTTTTAATGCAGGGGTCACATCAATCATGGGGGGTAGTTTATCCTCCTGGGCCGAATTTACTAGACTTGAGTTTGAGAGCACGTCACTATGTTTTGCATGACGGGACAGCAAATGGCGATGCTAGCGAAATATACAGCAATTCTTGGGCTATTCTTGTTACTAGCCTGCGATCGCACCGGACGGAACAAATGCCGCTGGTACCTCGTGCCCGAAAAAGAGAATCAAACGAAGGCAGACGAAGGCTGGATGGCCGTCTGCGCTCGAAATTTCGAAAATAATAAACAAGACTGTCGCTTGCAAGCTAAGCCAGAATTTGTAAAATCCAACTACAACAAAAAATTTCGTTATACGGACATCGTTTTTTCAGCTCAAGACACACGGTTTCCTAAAAGAATTGAATCGATCGAAAGGTTTTGCAAGTGATGGCACTAAGACTAACTTTTTTATTTATTGGTTTGAGCATGTTAGCCGCAACATCATGCACGAAAGATGATGACGCCAAAAAAATGCAAGAACCCAAATCTGACGCCGCAGACGCGAAACAAAAAGGAAGTTTTCATCACGTCCGTGAAGAGTCTTTCAACAAACAAATCAAATATATCAAAGACAAAAAAGTGACCGCCGAGTACTGGATTTTCTACAGCGCCTCTGGTTGGGGACCGGGCTATGGACAGTTCACTATTGCTGATAACGATTCGGGCAAAGTCACCGTTAGCTACGACTATAAAGGTCGTCAGGGCACACTTAAGGTCGATACCGAAAGCCTTGGTCAAATCCGCGACAAATCCCGCAACTGGGACACGCTAGAAAATGTTGACCCGCCCATCTTTGACTCTTATAAGTACAACTACTTTCATTTGAAGGCAAAAGGCGGCAATATCCGCGAACTCGCGCGGCTATACGTGAATGCGCCGGATCTGGAAGGAAAAGATTCACTCTATATCGACATCATAAATACGTTTCAGAATTTTGTGACCGAACACGATAAGGCAGAACAAGAATGACAAAGAAACGACTCGGTGTATTGACAGGCGGCGGTGATTGTCCAGGACTCAACGCAGTGATTCGCGCGATTTATCGCACGGCCACCTACTCTGATTGGGAAGTCATCGGTATCCGCGACAGCTTTACCGGCATGTTCGAGCGACCGATTCGTTGGGTACAACTCGATGAGTCGAACACGCGTGGACTTTTGCACAAAGGCGGAACCATTCTCGGAACGCGCAACACCGGCAGTCCTTTTAGTGATCCCAAAATCGGCGAAGACGCGCAAACCCGCATTCGTCGTTTAACTGTTGAAGCTTACAAAGAACTAAAACTCGATGCACTGATCGTTATTGGCGGAGATGGAACGCAAACCCTCGCTTACGATCTTTTAGACACCGACATGAATATCGTCGGTCTACCGAAAACCATCGATAATGACTTAGCCGCTTCCGATCAAACGATTGGTTTCGATACGGCCGTGGCTATTGCGGCTGATGCGATTAGCCGCCTGCATTCAACGGCTGAGTCACATGAACGCATTATGATCTTGGAAGTCATGGGCCGGGATTCTGGCTATATCGCCTTGCATGCTGGCCTCGCCGGTGGCGCCAACGTTATTTTGATCCCTGAAATTCCATTTCATTACGACGCCATCGTCAAAAAAACCAAAGAACGCATTCAAACCGGACAATATTTTAGCCTTGTCGTAATAGCCGAGGGCGCCGTGCCAAGAGGCGGCGAAGCCACGATGCAAAAAACCGTGAGTGGCGCGCAAGTTCTCGGTGGCATTAGCCAAACCGTCGCAAGAGAACTCCACGCGGCAACGGGATTAGATGCGCGCGTTACCGTGCTTGGTCACATTCAAAGAGGTGGCCCGCCTATCGCCACTGATTGTGTTTTGGCGAGTCGTTTTGGAGTGGCAGCTTTTGACCTTGTGAAGCAAGGTAAATTCGGCAAAGTCGTTACGATGAAAGGCAATCAGATTGGTTGCGTTGATTTTATTGAAGTCGTACACAAGCGTCGCCCAGTCAGTTTGGATGATCATTTGATCCATACGGCGGAAGCGATTGGAACTTGCCTAGGGCGTTAGTCCGGGCAAGTTGAAGTGACACTCTTGGCAAATCACTACCGTCAGCGCATCCTAGCTTTTTCGATCTTAGTGGTCTCCGTGATGTCCACTTTTCTTTTGTTTTCTTGGTTGGCTTCCACCCTAGGCGTGAGGACTCAACCTCAACAAAAATATGCACATGCCAAAATCAATCAGCTCCCCTGCTTAAGCTATAACCCATTTCGCCGCAAATACACGCAACCTGCTCCCGACGATGAAATCTCGGAAGCGCAGCTGCGAAGCGACCTCACCCTACTCAGCTCCTACACGAAATGCATTCGCATTTACGCGTCGGGAGGCGCGCACAGCAAAATCCCAGCTATTGCCAACTCTCTTGGGATTGGCGTTTTTTTAGGGGCCTACCTTTCGGACGACGAAGAGAGCAACAAACAAGAAATCGAGCAGCTTCTTGCTTTAGATAAAGCTAACACCAATATTTTGGGTCTTATCGTCGGCAATGAAGTTGCGCTGCGCAACTATTACAAAGTCGAAAAAACAATTAGCATGGAAGGCCTTGCGCAGACGATTCGTTATGTAAAATCCCAGACAAGCACCAAAGTTTCGTATAGCGATGCCTTTAATATTTGGCTTTGGTATCCCCAGTTAGCGGAAGACGTTGATTTTATTTCCGTGCATATGATTCCTTTTTGGGGTGGTCAGTTTATCAGAAACAGTTTCCGCTGGGTTCGGGCAAATTACGAGACCATGCTTGAAAAATTCCCCGGCATACCGATTTTTGTCTCCGAAATAGGTTGGCCTTCCATTGGGGCACCTTATAAAAACGCTAAAGCATCCCAGAAGAATCAGACGTCTTTTTATTTAGATTTTGCAAAAAAAATGAAATCTGCGGATTGGCCCCTTCTCTTTGGACCAGGCTTCAATTTTATGGAAGCTTTCGATCAACCCTGGAAAGTCCAAGAGTCGGAAGGCCGAGTGGGCGCACATTGGGGTATTTTTGATGCCAGTGCCTCGCCAAAAATTCCACTAACCGACAGCACCAATCCACGACCTATCGCATGGACAATTGGTTCTATTTTCTTATTACTTTTTTTGCTGGTTTATTTGTCTTTCATAAAGCTAGGCTCGTTCGGCAAACTTCGGACTCAGATTTGGATTGCATACAGCTTGGAAATTTCGTTTGCCGTGTCTGCCTTGACGCTCATCGTCGCTTGGCAAGAATATATGCTTTCGATTTATTCTATCTTTGCTATGCTCGGCTTGATTCTCATAAACATCGTCATCGGACTGGATACCTTCCTCTCGGCCAAAATCATTGAGCACCCAACACCCGAACAGAATGTAGCAGGTCGAGCGATTGGCATAACTGAACCGCGGATTTTGCCTTTCGTTTCCATTCACGTTCCCTGTGCCAATGAAGATCCTCATCACCTACTTGCCTGCTTACAGTCATTGCAAAGTCTGGATTATCCCCACTACGAAGTGATTGTGGCCGTGAACAATACCGACAACCCATCACTTACGGAACCCATTAAAGAATTTTGCGAGCAGAACAATAATTTATTTGTTTATCGAAATTTCGGTATGATTTCGGGATTTAAATCCGGCGCCCTTAATCGCTGCCTCGAAATTTCCAACTCAAAGGCCGAATTCATCGCACTGGTCGATGCGGACTACATCGTGCAACCTCGCTGGCTTATGGCTTGTATGGCAGAATTCGAAACAAGTGATGCCACTTCAGTGCAATGTCCGCAAGCCTACCGTGGCTTTGAAAACTCAAATGTCTTGCGTGCCATGCGTGATGAACTGCAGGGTTTCTTTGATATCGGCATGGTGGATCGCGCCCTGGTCAATTCGGTGGTTCAGCACGGGACGATGTTGGTGGTTCGCAAAGAAGAACTTCTTAAACTGAATGGATGGAGTGAAACTTCCATTTGTGAAGATGCAGCCCTTGGCCTCGAGATTCTCAAAAAAGGCGGACGTATCTCTTACATTCATCACGAACTCGGACTTGGTTTGCTTCCGACGTCGCAGCATGCCTACGCTCGGCAACGTTTTCGGTGGGTTTACGGCGGCATCGAAATCATAAAGAAAAATTGGCGCGAATTCTTGCCAAAATCCAAAAACTTAACGTCCGCACAAAAATTCCATTTTTTTTGGGGTTGGTTTCCCTGGATCGCAGACGCTACGTATATTCCGTTTTTTGTATTGTCCCTACCCATAGCTTATTTCATCGCCACGAAGCCGCACTTTATGCCTTCGCCTGTTTTTACATTACCTCTATTGATTTTAGTGATGCACAAAATCGTGAGTGTCATGCTGACTTACAATATAAGAGTTAAGATAGGGTTTTGGCGAACCCTCGGTGCCATTGTTGCTGGCGTGTCCTTGACAACCGTTGTCTCGGCTGCCGCCATTGCTGCCATTTTTGGGCTAAAGGCAGGGTTTACGAGTACCCAGAAAAGTTCCGTAGTACCGACGGCCGTCGTGCCGGCAAAGTGGAACCTGTTTTTGTGGCGATCGTACCGACAAGGCGCCGACATCTGGCTTTGCTTATTGCTGACGGGCTGCGGATTAGTAGCCTGGTATCGTTCGCATTGTAATTTGGAATCTTCTTTGTGGCTGCTATATTTTATTGTTTTATCGGCTCCGGGTTGGGCGCGATTTGGTCTGATGCTGAGAGGTTTTTCTTCGCAACCGCAGCTCCCATTAAAAACCAGTACAACACTGCCGTGAAGTAGAGTCCCATCGAAAGGTGATCGGCAAACATATCCGAAACCATCAAGCCTAGGACTGCAGACGCAACAAAAACTCGAGGCTCCTGAAATGGCTCGCGCAGATAATCCAGTTTGCAGTAAGAGCGCAAGCTCAGCCACAGCATGGTTAGCCAAAGTATGGGCGCCAAAATCCCGTAATATAAAGTTTGGGTAATAAAAAGATTGTGCGGCATGTAACCGAGTGTCCAATACCCGCGATAGCCGGTACCCCAGAACCATTTATTTTTCTCAAATAAAAAAACAAAGGCATCTTTCCAGTAGAGGTCGCGATCTCGCATGGCCGTTAGCTGATCAAGGTATTTATAGGAAGCAAACTTATCAAACCGAAGACTCGCCGCAATCACCGCGGTCAAAGCTAAACCTGAGGCCACTAGCATTCGTCTTTTTCTAAGCCACAACGCGCAAAACAATGGAATCAAAGCAACGGCGAACCCCAGCTGTGCCCCGCGGCTAAAGGTGAACCAAATATGAATGCAGCCGATCAAAAATGTCCCAATCCATAGTGGCTTTAGCTTTTTCGCATGACCATATAAGTACATGCTGAGTGGAGCTAAAACCTGAAAGAAAGAAGCCTCGTAATTCCGGTTAAGAAAGACTCCGAATCTGGAAAAACCCTTGGGGCTAAATCCATTTGCCAAGAGCGCCCGCCCAAACATCTGTTCGATTTGAAAAAAATAAACGGAAAGTCCAAACATGCAAAAAAAAGCCATGAACAAAACCAAGAAAGAAATGATCCTCCGATAGTCCAACTCATTCAAAATCATCGGGATGAGGCCCAAAAACACCAACGGCTGCAAGGCAATGGAATAAATAATGATCTGTTCGGTTTGTTTAAGCTTACTCATCCCCGCATTTGCGAAGAGGATAAGGGCTGCATACAGTATGGTGACGCCCACTACGATAAAACTTGCTCGATGCTGGCGTTTGAGTAGAAAAGTCAGCGCCAGGCTGAAAAGGACGATCCATAGGTATGTAATCGGTAGAGTCACGTCTGGTCGGCGATAAATTTTGACTATGACGGGCATCAAAAAACTGAACCAGCCCAGATTCCACAGAAAATAACCGAGAGTCGCTACGCTTACGAGTATGACAGGCAGTTTTCTGAGCCTTGCATCCAAAATCCTGGTCCCAACTTTTTAGTTACTATAAGATTATGGGCGAGCGATTGACCTTTGTCCATAGGTCCCCCGTTTGGCAAACAATGATTTCGCATTTGGTAAGAATTAGTAAGCCTGCGACATGCTGATGCAAAGCTCTTCGAAGTCGTTTAGCGCAAAAGGACCGGCAGAAAGACTCCTGCACATTTCCCCACAAGCCCTGACCAATTTTGCCCGAAATTCTTCGTATGAAGGCTTGTCGACGCATTTTGCAACGTGATGTTTTGCATGGAATCCACAGGTAACACTTGCTGATTGAGATCTGATGTTTGATAGGTATCGAGGTCGTGCAAGACCCGTTCATGCGCTGCCAAGATATGAGCGTCGTTTGCCCAGTCACGAAATAAACCCAAGAAATTTTCGACCGTATCGGTGTGCATATCGACATTGGATGGATAGCCACCATTGTTCTTCAGAATAAAGCCAACCACATTATTGAGAAACTTTTCGTCCGCGGTAGCGATGAGTGTTTTTTCAGTGTCATTGAACGCGGGGTCAAGCGCCGCACCCATCAAAGGAAGAGAATGTGCGCGGACAAAATGCATCAAAAACTCAAAAAAAGTTTTTTCTCTATCATCAAGAGGTCGGCCCAGCTTATTTTCTACGGACTTAAGCAAATCAATGCGGTCACCGCGTGATTGGTTGAGAAGGACGGTTTGAAGATTGCTAACATCCGGCACGTTGTCAATGTTTTGCCAAAATCTTTCGACGATGTCAGCGCAGTTCATTATAAAATCAATATCATCCATGCCACCACGGATTTCTACGTCATGGTAGTTTCCGTCGGCACGTTTTTTGACATTAACGGTACCGTGAAAATCGATGGCGGTTGGCAAAGATCGCTGTAACGAATAACTTGTCAACGCAAGGTATGGACGTCGATGTGTCAATCGCCATGCCATCACATAGTCGCCGAGCCGCGAGCCAAAACCCATTAACTTTTGCACCTGCTCTGGCGAGACGTTTTTTGTATTGATATAAATATGTAAGTGAAAGCTCTTTAGGCCATCCGTACCCGCAACTTTGTGACTATTGACGGCGTCTTTGACCTCTTGCATTTGTAGGCGAACTTCGGTGCGACTCGTTTCACCACCAATCGAGCGAACTTCTTGATTGCCGGTATCTTCATAGTCGTATTGTGGTTCTAAATAGTAAAACCGTGAAGTTCGAACAACTGAGTTTTCGTAGTCGATGAGCGAGTGTGGCTGTCCTTTAAACTCGGCCTCAAACCCATAATCAAAAATGGGTTCCCTATCTAAACTTAGAATTAATTCTGGTTCCGATTCTTGGGCTGGGGTTTCAATGGGTGCAGTCAGCGCATCCGCATGCAGAAGCATTGGATAGCCTAAAAATAGCGGTTGGAAGCAAAGCGCGACCAAAGTAAGCTGTCGAAAAAAGGCCATATCTACCTAATAACAATAAGTTTTATTAGCGTTCAAGGAAAACCAAGATTCAACCGAAATGGCACTAAACCTGATATCTACCATCAAATGGAGTAGAATGCGTTTAGTCTGTACCATTATTAAGCAGTTGAGTCAACTCGTTATTTTGACAGCGGTTTTGATGGCATGCAAACCAGAAACAACGGCGAGTCGCACGGCTGCGGGTGAGGACGTGAATCGCACCGCTCCCACGCGTCGAAATGTGACACCCGAAGTTGGCGTCAAATCCTATCCGAACTTAATATTCGGATCACCTGCAGAAGAGTTGGCGGGGATTTATACCGGAATCAATGAAGACGAGAAATTCCATGAGTTCGTCCTTTTCGAAAAGTCCTTATTTGACGGACGTTGCGTAACGCCCACTTTAGACAATATAAATGATTCAGAAAAGGGTTTGCGTTTAGTTTTTCTGAGTATACCGGACAGTGCGGTCAAGAGCCGCTTCACTTCGCCGGTGGAGGCACAGACGCAGAAGATAAAAATTACCTTCGCTAGTGAAGCTCGCAATTCCGAAAATGACTCCAAAGTTATGGGCGCCGATCGCGGTGCGATAGATTTCAAAAATAGTGACCCATATGAATTACAGTTAGATATCGAAGCTTCGCAAGGCGACCAGTCACGCATAGAAGGCCAAATTTCTCCACTGAACTGTTCACCCAACAGGGTGTCTTTTCTGTTTCCGGGTCAGCCGAGAGTTGCCAATACTTTCAAGAGGTATATTGAAGTTGTATTAACAGCTGTAAAGAAGCCGAATAACGTAGCCCAACCCAAAATCGTCATTCATCTCGACGCGATGGAGAAGCCAAGCGTAGTTTCGATTGCTCCGGGAGATTATGATGTGGCAGCACAGTTGATAACTGAGCGTAAGGAAGGACTACAAGTCTTAAGAAGTACAAAAATTCGCAGCGCTTTTAGCTTCAAACCTGGACTAGCCACCAATGTTGAGTTGGCTCTGACCGATCCAGGTCGTTAACTCTAAGAAAATTGAGCGGTATGATTAGCTCTTGGCGATGCGACGGCCGTGAGGTGATTTCGCTTTTTTGCGCTTAACGCGGGCCTTTTTCTTAGCTTTGACTTTGGCCGTTTTTTTACGATTGCGAGGTGAACGGATCTTTTTCATAATGTTTGTGTCCTTTGAACGTGTATCTAAGCCAAGTTAAATTGCCCAAGTTCATCTTGCTTGCAAAGCAGACATTTTTTACTCCTGTAATTTCAAATAGTTACAATTATATATAGCATCTTCGTATGGCTGTCCCTAGACTTCTAACTATTGATTTTCCTGGATAAATTTTCGTGCAGTGAAACTCTGCGCTGCTTATATAAGGATGAAAGTCCATATGGTTATAGCCACAGATCCAAGCTCCCCTTCTCCCCGTCCATCGCAAGAAACCCACGACTCCCCCGATGTTGTCAGCGTCGAAATCCGAGAAGCAAAACCAGAAGAACTTACGGAAGTTGTAGCACTGGTTCGACGAAACCTGCTCGAATTTTCTGAGGTTGGTGACATTCTCGCTACGACGTATCGCCGGCTAAATCATATCGATGCTCTTGTCAGCGTGCCCGGATCAAGGTTATATGTGGCAGCGGATTATGAGAACGACCATATTGTCGGCGCTGCTTTTTTAGCACCCTTGGCGGGGCTTCCGGTATCAGAAGGCATCTGTGAAATTCGGGATCTAGTGATTGACGCGTCTCATCGGCGCCGAGGCATCGGACGTATGTTGTTTATGGCTTTGATCGTCGAGTCAAAAAAGCTGGGCTATCATCGAGTCTATCTGGAAACGACGCCACAAATGGAGCCGGCCCAGAGGCTCTTTAAAAGTGTGGGATTCAAACCAATTAAGCAACACCAACACGTACACCTTCAAACCGCAACGAACAGTGAACCAGTTGCATTTCCTTGTTATTTTGTCTTAGAACGACTCTAAGATGTGAGCTCCACATGAAAAACACCGAACCTCAAGATCAAATAGAAATTATCGGCGGACGACCACTCAAAGGTGGTCGCGTCAAGATCGCCGGCAGCTCCAACCAAGTCACTAAAGCCATGATCGCTAGTTTGCTCACGGACGAACCCGTGACCATCAAAAGCGCTCCCTCGGTTGACGAGCGTCGCAACGTCGAAAAACTACTGACTTCCATTGGCGGAAGTGTTGAGGTTCTCGAAGAAAATACTTTGCGCCTCACCGCCAAAGGTGTCGACAAGTGGGAAATCCCGACCGAAATTTGCCAACAAAATAGGATCAGTATTTTGGTGGCCGGACCTCTTTTGCATCGTTTCAAAAAAGTCAGTCTTTCGGCTTTTTTAGGCGGCGACAAAATTGGCAAGCGTCCGGTGAATTTTCATGTAAACGCTCTCGAACAAATGGGCGCCAAAGTTCGCATTGAAAATGGCCGCTACATTATGACCGTGGACGAAGATGGATTGCAGGGAGCGTCTATCGAACTCCCCTTTCCCAGCGTTATGACAACCGAAAACATCATGATGACAGGTGTACTCGCGCAAGGGCGAACGGTCATTCACAATGCCGCCGTTGAACCCGAAATCATTGAACTCGCCAAAATGCTGCAGAAAATGGGTGCTAATATTAAGTTCACCCCGAATCGGACGATTTTGATCGAAGGTGTTAAGAAACTTCGGGGCTGTGAACTTCGCTGCATGATTGATCGCAACCAAGCGGTATCTTTTGCAGTGGCCGCTTTGGCAACCGGTGGCGATGTTTTACTGGAAGACGTTCCGCATGACTCTGTTTTTAGCTTTATTAATTTTATCCAAAACATGGGCGCGGAGTTTCGCATTAATTCTGATGGGCTCTACGTCAAAGCTCCCACCCATAAAAAATATCTGCCCGCCCACGTCGAGGTCGATGTGCATCCGGGTTTTATGACCGACTGGCAACAACCTTTTATGGTTCTCTTCACCCAGGCGCTGGGCGTCAGTGTCGTGCATGAAACTGTGTTTGAAGAGCGACTGAAGTATACCGAATTCCTTAACCAAATGGGCGCGAACATTAGCCTCAGTAGTGCCTGTCTGGGCGAAACCAGCTGCCGATTTAAGGGCCGCAATTTTATCCATTCGGCCATTATACAAGGGCCAACTCCTTTGCATGGTGCCGACTTTGTGTTGCCAACCGATATCCGTGCAGGGAAATGCCTGGTTATTGCAGGATTGACGGCGGAAGGAAAAACTCGCCTCACCAACATCAAAGAACTCAGCCGCAAATACGATCGTTTGGTCGACAAGCTTAAAGACATGGGCGCCGACATTAAAACCAACGAAGCGACGCGTAAAACTTAACGCGTTAGAAGTTCACACCAAAGTTAATATGCGCCGTTCCTCTGGCCAAAAACGACTCGTCTTTTTTAAGTAGATTCGGACAAAGGGTTTTATCGGCGCGACAAGCAGCCGTGCGTGGCTCGCTAAGAGGTATTCCATAGGCGACATTGAATGCACCCAGTGGCGTCAGTAGGCTCAGCGCCAATCCATACGAACTATAATTATTTCTGTAGATTTTCGCGGGATTTTTAAAATAATCCGTCAGATCCGTGACGATATTGTTCTGCAGTCTTTCGTTGCCGATGGCCCCACCGAAACGCTGAAAACGTTGATTGAACTCATTCTCTTCTTCCCTAGAGAAAAAAACATTACCCAAGTCCATAAATGCTGTCACCGCGAGTGGAGAATAGAAGCGGTAGCGAGCCTCAAACTTAAAGACATGGCGATGGGAACCTCCGAACGCATCGGTTGTTCCCGTCGCTGAAGGTCCTAAACTGTTTTCATCAAATCCACGAACCGTTTCCGCACCACCACCATAGACTCGTTCAGATGAAGGCAAAACATCGTCAAGTCCGGATTGCTTACGATCAACTTTATCAAAGTTTACGACCGAAGCGCCCATGGCCAAAACAAAGTCTTCCGTGACGCGGAAGTACTTGTTAAGTGTAAACTCCCAGTTAAAATACTTTAACTCACCACGCAAATTAAAATCCGCCCAAGCGGCTTTGCCGGAGAAAAAATAACCCTTGGTTGTCCAACCTGCATTGTCTCTTTCATCCAACGTTAGTCGAACACCTTGCGACGAAATGCGAACGTCGCCACTCGATACCAAATACAAATCCTGGCGCTTCGTACCCTCTTCACGTGCTATTTTTTGCCGATAAAAGAGTGAAATCGAACCATTGTCGAACCAGTAGGGAATGCGGTGCCTTAACGACAGTTCGCCAACGTTATCGAATCGCCAGTAGTCTTCGGCTTCTGCCGTGTGACTGAAGGATACGAAGCCATTGATGGGCAGTTTGAAGATCCATGGTTCGGCATACCCGATGGAAAAATTTCTACCGACCAAGGTCTTATCAAAGAGAGCCTTTTGGCGACGTTCTTCACTAATCCCGGCTTTGGAAAAGATTTGGCGACCGCGCCCACCAATATTAAGGTAAGACGCTTCGATGTTGAAACGCGTTCCTTCGAGTAAACTCCAACCCGGACCAAACTGAACCGTTCCCGGTAAGCCTTCTTTCAAGCGAACCACAATATCAATCACTTGCTGCTTTTCATTGATGGCATAGCGATCGGCGAAGTCGATGGCGACGCTGCGAAAGATACCCAGCGCGACCAGCGCACGGCGAGATCGGTCAATGGCGTCAATGCTATACCAGTCCCCCGTTGCGAACAGGAGTTCGCGCCGCACGACACGCGGCAAGGTCTGCGTCAGTCCGGCTATCTCGACGATACCAATCTTGACACGAATACCTTCCACGATACTGACCTTGATCGTGACATCGATGTGGCGCTTGGCTAGCTTCGGTTCCACTTTCACTTTGATGTCGGCGTATAAGAACCCTTTGGCGACATAAAAGTCGCGAAGTTTCTGTTCAAAGTCGACGATATTTTCCTGAATCAAACGCTTGCCTACAGTCGCGTTGAGAAACTCGAGAATCTCTTTACGATCAAAAACCGTATTGCCGGTTATCTCGACATTCTCAAGGATGTAAGGCCGACCTTCGTCTACATAGATTTTGATACTGACCAAGCCGTTTGCCGAATCATAGCTGATGTGCGGCTCATTGACTTCGACGTCCCAGTAGCCTTCATCTTGATACTTCTTTTCTAGCTGTTTTTTGGCTTGCTCCACCATTTCTGGATCAAAGGTTTTCTTGCCGACGAGACCGATGAGGTCTAGTTCCCGGCCTAATGTTTTATGGTCGTAAATATTGACGCCTATGAATTCAACCTGTGATATACGGTATTTTTTGCCGCGTTTGACCTTGAATTTATAAATCTGCCAATCGTCAGTTCCCTTCGTAATGATAGGTCCTTCCACCTGAACATTGATATAACCTGCATTGCGATATCGCGTGCGGATTTCTGCGATCAGAGACTCCGGTTCCAAGTCGCCCTTATCGACATCTTCCAGAATATTAGAAGTGAACAACTTGAAAACCCAGTTCAAGTCATCTTCAACCGCAATATCAACTTTAATGCGTTGACCGAACTCACCAGTCAAACTTACATCGGCAACGTTTAGGCGTGGGTCGTACTTTATGTCGGCAATTTCGAAAGAATTCTCGCGATAGCCTTCTCGTGTCAGCAATTCTTTAAAATCATCAAACTTGGCATTGATATCCAAAAGGTCGCAAACTTCACCTGACACGATTGGAAAGGACATGCCTTTCTTCAAAGGTGTTTCCGAGTAAACCCGGCGAATCAAACAGGGTTCTTTTTCGTCGACTACCAACTTGTAAACGACTTTGAAATTATTGGCATCGGAGCTCAGGCGAATCTGCGCCAGCGGATAGCCACTTTCTCGCAGTATTTTGGCGGCATCGACCAGAAGGCTCTGACGGAGCTGCGGTGAGTCAATTCGACTCGCGTAAAAGATGAGTTTCCCTTCAATTTCTTTGCGAAGTTCGTTACTGAGTGTTGATACTTCAATTTTGGAAACAACATTGGCGCGTTGACCCTGGATGAACCAATGGTCACCTTTGTCTACGACCTGAAGTTTCTGAACGGGACTTAATAGGTTGACTTTGCGCAGGAGGTCGGACAATTGCCGACTAGACTCAACATCTGTCACATCTGCACGAAGAAGCTTCAAATCATCTTCCGTCAAAAGATCAGGTTGAATTTTCCAAGGTTTAGCTTGGGCC
>JBGSKV010000023.1:0-5495 GCA_041740975.1 Oligoflexales bacterium
GCGAACAGCAAACGGGCATTTTGATGGAAGTCTGTAGATATCGGTGGATGTCGGGGTCGTAGCAAGTTGTTAAGATGTTTAAAAAAATCAGTATTCCCAAAATGTTAAGATTCTAAAAGTACAGCCCCTCTCTCTCCGCCATACCATGTGGCAAATGTTTGAGATGAAAGTGGAATTCACTCCAGAAAAAAAATTCCGAAGTGAATTCCGAAGTGATTTTTAAAAAACTTTATTTAAATCCCATCAACCGAGCCGTATTTTCCGTCGTCGAGCGATCTGCTTGGGCCTGAGCCTTCGCGTAAATTTCTGAAACCCTCCTATCGCTATGACCCATATTCACTTGAACCTTACTAATATTATCGTCATTAGCTTTTAAGCCCAGGGTTCTTAGCTGTCGGTTGTTTGAGTATCCAATCAAACCACTCATCAACAGTTTCTCCACAGAACTCAACCATTTTCGTTGAACTGATTGGAGAATCAGTGAAATGACAAAGTCTGGCTTGCATCGATTGTTGTGAAGGTTTTCTTTGCTTTAAAAATCCTTCGTTGTCTTGCAAATACGACTTGATGCAGTCACCGAATGTCATTTCCTCATCAATTTTTGGCCCAGTTTGCCGCGCTTCGATATATTCAGACTTGACCTTTTCATGCCAAATTTCTGCATCCAAACGCTTTTCAAATAACTTTGAATGAATCTTTACTCCGCGTACATAGACATCGACTTGATAGTAGATTTGCGTTTTCTTTTGGTTCTTACGTTTGAGTTTAGTTATTGCCATGGCTTTCTCTCTTTCTTTTCTAGCCATGCTTCGATGCTTCTAAGTTTGAATACTGTGCGCCGACCAATCCTTATGAAGGGGATTGATCTTCTAGCAACCCAGTTTCTAATCGTCTTAGGAGCAAGCCCTAACTCACACGCAAGTTCCTCTACCGTTAGTAAACCTATTCGACTGTCAAAGAACTGAGAATTATTTCTTGCATTACAAGAATCAACCTCTCTATCGTTTTCACGAATAAAACTGACTTCGAAAAGCTTTGCGCTTTAATTCCGCTTCCGAATTACAATTTATTTCGATATTCGGGGGTATTTGCTGCCAACTCAAAACTCAGAAAACACATCATTCCCAATCCAAAAGTAGGGGAGCCCCAAGCTACGTCGGGTGAATGCGATTCAGCCCTTCCGGCTACCAAATATAGTTGGCAAAAACTTTTGAAACGGTCATTTGGTATCGACATGGATAAATGCCCGTTTTGCGGCTCAGAAAACTTCAACGCCGTTGCGATGATTGAAGATCCTGAGGTTGTGCAAAAGATCCTTTTAGCTGTTGGCGTTCCGTCGAGTTTCACATCCGGAACTTTGGAAGCAAGAGCTCCTCTCCCTCGCCGGCTCGGCAGACACGTATTGCTCCTCCCAGAACGGTGCCGGAGCTAGAATACACCCACTACTTTGATGAGTGATTTGTTGTCCACGGATGTACAACTCGACGAGGTGACGCTGTTGCTCGCCTTCAAATCGAGTAGGCGCGTGCTTTTAGCGCAGTTTCCTTGAAAAGCCATCGATAGATCGATAAAATCAAGTTTCGGTAAGGACTCCATGTGAGAATGGGGGCCAGGATTTGGTTATTTAGAGCCTCTGGCACAGTCAAAAAAGGCCTTTATAATTCTTATCCGCTATTCAATAGTTACAGAGACATAACCATTTTTAGTATAGGTTTTGTTGGATATGGCCGATAGCAATCAAAATGTCCTGTCGGAGAAGACAAGTCCATGCCAAAACTAAGTCCTTTGATTCACTATCCAAGTATATTGCTAACTTTCTTCTCGTTAGCTTGTAATGATGGAGCGTTGTTTTCGTCAAATCGCATAGATCAACGTATAAATAGTGAAAATCCACGACAACCGACCAGTAAAATTAAAATAGATAAAAATGAAGATGTCATCATCACGCCAAAAAATGAAACGATTGGTGACGCTAAAAATCCAGGTCCAACGCCTCCGGCCGCCATTGGTGACATAGTCAATTCCTACTGCAGACCTGACGGAAGAGTCGATCCAAAGTCGAAGTTACCTAAGCGACAGATACGCAACGCAAGCGATCTGAGATCTATGGTGTCGGGACAGCACTATGAACTTGTGAATGACATTGAACTTTCTGGGCCTTGGGAGCCGCTTGGTGAAATGTCGATTATTCTGCGAGGCAATGGCTATACGATTAGCGGTCTTGATTCATACAAAGATAACCTTGCCGGCTTATTTGAATCGATTACTTGTTCTTATGTAGACAATATAAAGTTTGCTTCACCGCGCATCAGGTATGCCAATGACGAAACAACTCGCTGTGATTATGGGGCTGGTACTTTAGCCGCCAGTGTTACGGAAAGTATCTTAAAGAATATATCGGTGGAAAACGGCACTATTATTGGCGGACGCTGCGGTGGCGGAATGCTCGCCAATAATGTTCATTGCTCGTCATTAAGCGATATCAAAACATCAGGCGCCATCTCAAACTCTTTTTATGGCAACGTAGGATCCATGGGAGGTATTTTTGGCAGTATGTCGGGCTGTAGCGATACTATTGAAACCAAATCTATCGTTCAAAATTCTTCGAGTTCAGTAGAGCTGCAAGTGAAACACGCGCAAGCTGGCGTAATTGGCGGTATAGCCCAAGGCGTAATTATTCGAAATGTAGTCTCCGAAGGATTGATCTCAAATGGGACCAGTCCAAGTACCTATGGCGGGATGATCGGACTCGCTCATTGCAAAATGATAGAGAATGCACAACTCGTTATTCAGGATTCTCTTGTACTTTCCAGGTTAGAATTAACAGGCAGGATGGGCGGAATCGTCTCTGCATATGAAGGCTGTGCTGAGGAAAACCTGGTGATCAAGAATACTATTAATGCATTAACTATTGTCGATCCGCACCAAAGGGATTTTAAAATTGGCGGCGTATTGGGGATGATTTATCCAGGTTTCAATGAATCTCAATATCCTATACGTATCGACAATGTTTTTTTCACCGCTCATCCCAAAATGAGTGACGCTATCATGGCCCAAAATGGTTCTCCGATTATTACCGGGACAGGGCCACGTACCATCACACCAGCCGAAGCCCTCATTGGCTCTACCTATACTGGCTTTGACTTTGTAAATACATGGAAGATGACAGCAGATGGACCCCGCTTGAAAGTGAGCCCTGTAGTGCCGTGACAGCGTGGCTATGCTTGGTGGCGCACCTTCACCAATAGAAAATATTCGAAACTTTACAAAACGATCTTATCTTTGACCCACAGGCGCATCGATTTCAAAAAAAAATACGTTATTTTCATTTAAAAGAAAGTGTGCTTGAGCGCGATTCACTCGCGTCCCTACGGATTTCTTCAATCAAAAGATCGAAGGTGATTTGTGTCGGAAGTTGCGGAGCATGCAAAGTACATTTCTGTGAGACGTTGTGCTGACTGACGGTGCAATTGAGAGTTGAACCATTGCCGAGTTTAAAAATAGGCTTTAGCCAAGAAAATCTAAATGCATAATTCACGGCAATTTGTTCTACAACTGTATTACCAAGAAACATGGATTCCAAGGTTATGTAACAATCGATGGCATACAAATCCTTGCCGGACTTTTCTGAGTTACAAACAAGCCCCAACTTAGCGATGTTAATTTGGGGTAGGCTTGGACTACCTAACGTGCTCGATTTGCCGACATACCAGTCATTAAAATTATCCCACACGAGTCTTATTGTTTTGTCGTTTCATGATCATAAGAAACTTTGCAAAACGCTTATGAGTTCCTAACAGCCCTAAAATTCAAAGTTGAAATACAAGTTACTTAGTATATAGTCATTAAAACTGCCTGAGATGACTATGAAAACGAAAACCAACGGTTTTTCTATCGTCGAACTGATGGTAGTTGTGTCTATTTTGCTCCTTATTGCTTCAATATCTTACCCCCGTTTTTTGCTCTTCAGGTTAAAGTCGGCGAGAGTGGAGGCTACCATGAACCTCCGAGCTATCCATACAGTAGCGCAATCCTTTCATGCAGAAAATGGCCAGTACCCATCCATGATTCATGGAACCTTTAAAGAAGATAATGGACCGTGGATGACGCACACGGAGGGCCTTCAACTGGGTTTTGATCCAACCAATATTGAAAAGCTCAGATACTTATATACGCTTTATCCCACTGGGGGTTCTGGCAATAGTATATTTGACCCGACACGACAAACTGCTTTTACTGCTGTTGCGCAGTCCTACTCTGGAAACATGGACGGCGGCGAGACTATTCATGGATCTGGCCCCCCCATTCCTATGGGCTCTTGCCCAGTGTTTGGTGAGAACGATGCGCCCGCGTACTTGGATAACATGGTGATTTATCAAGACGGTCATATGCGACATTATCCCACCAGCATGGGGTATGGATCAGCCTTTTCAGGTGACTCAGCAAAAGATTGCGGCCTAAATTAAAAAATTGCCAGTGATGAACGCGCGCTCCGTCATTTATTTTCACATACGGCCAAAACTTCATAATTAAACATTAAGTAAGAAGATTTTTTAAAAAATAATATGTTAAACTTATTGAAAATTCGGTCTAACTGAACCTTTGAGACTTCATAAAATGTCGTTGTTCGCTCAAAGAAAAACTTCCATTGTTATACTGGCTGGCGCCCTTATGTTCTGGGCAATCGCCTCAGCGGCTCTGTTTTATCCGCCAGACTTTGATGCTTTTTGGCACTTACGTCATGGGTTAAATATTCTTGAATCCAATATTTGGCCATCTCACGATGTCTTGAGCTTTACCTACACTGGCAAGGAAGTGGCTTATAGTAGCCCGTTCTTTGGCGTCAGCCTGGCGGTCATGTACAAGATCCTGGGTGACCCCTTATATGCTTTCACCTTCTATAGGTTGGCTTGCTTTGCGGCTATTTTCCTATTGCTGTTCGCTCAGATCCGCCGCTATCAGCCTCACTGGCTTGTCGCTATTTTTGGCATTTCGCTGCTAACCGTTTTTTCAGCCAATACCTTGAGTTCTCGCGCCGAGCTTTTTTCGATTGCGATGAATGGCTGGCTTTTTTATTTTCTCCTCAATCAGAAACAACTTTCCAACACTCTAGCACTCGCCCTCATGGGGTTGATGGCCTTTTGGAGCAACTGGCATATTACGGCAACGATTGGCTTTATAACCGTCGGATCCTTCTACGCCCAGCAGATTGTCACAAACTACGGCGAGCCCCGCAAAATCCCTCGGATCATTGCTTTGGGAGTTGTGACTTTTTTGATTGGCTTTGTGGCGTCGCACCGAGCGCACCCATTGATTTCGGTTTTATTTGATTTCGAGAACTTTGCCGATCTTATTATGGAAAACCGAACACTTGGCTATTGGAGTTCAAATCCGTCTGCTCATACCGTTTTTTTCGTGACTTTGGTCATGATCATATTTGCCGTTAAGCAAAAAAACACCTTCGCAATTTTGTCGGTCATAGCATTACTGCTGCA
>JBGSKV010000024.1:0-52567 GCA_041740975.1 Oligoflexales bacterium
CAGTTAGAGTTTTTACCTGCTCGCGACACGGATTTTGTCCTTTCTGTTTTCGCCGAAGAACATGGCTTCTTTTTAACGTTAGCACTGTTTGGGCTTTATACTTTATTAACCCTTGTTGGATTTGAAGTCGCAAGGCGAGCCAAAAATACCTTCTGCAGCTTGCTGGCCATCGGGATTGCCGCCAACCTTTTCATCCAATTTTTTATAAACGTCGCTATGGTTTTAGCTATGTTTCCAGTAGTCGGCATGCCGCTGCCTCTCTTTTCTCACGGCGGATCATCGCTCATTGCCAATTTTCTTGGGCTGGGAATGTTGGTTTCCATAAGTCGGTACAGTAGTGGCAAAATCAAGGACAAGTCCTTGACCATCCAAAACCTATTGAAACCCATATAGCGACCAATCTTCTAGACATGTCGCGTAGCCTTTGATAAGTTCATGCCCACCGAGGGGCTTATGATGCCAAAACAATTCGTCGGCCAGATTTTTACGGACATTCTTAAATCATCCCATCCAACAGATGCGGCCAAGACCTATATTTTCCAAGGATTGACGACCGCTGAAAAGAATAATCTCGCGTCGCTGAAGACTGGCTATTATGAAGGAAAAGTCCGCGAAGTTATAAGCAAAGACGACGCTTTGTTTCTGGTCCATAGTGACCGTCTGACTGCGTTTGATAAACTGATCGATCATGTGCCATGCAAAGGTGTGATCCTGGCCGCAATTTCCGAGTACTGGTTTACTTATATTGACGGAAAACTCCCCCATCATAGCATGGGCCGGGTACACGACCGCGTTCTGAAAACAAAACGGTTGGAGCCAGTTAAGGTGGAAGTCATAGTTAGGGGTTATTTAGCTGGAAGTATGCTTCGCGCTTACGAAAAAGGTGTTCGCATGTTCTGCGGGGAGACACTTCCCGATGGTTTAAAACCTTATGGAAAACTACCAAAACCCATTATCACACCAACAACTAAAGCCGCGGTTTTTGAACATGATGAAGACACAACTGCGTCGGAACTTATCAAGAACGGTATCTGCACCCAGCAAGAGTGGCAAACCATTAGCCGTTTAGCTTTCGAACTTTTCGCAATCGGTCAAAAACGTTTTAAAGAAATTGGCTGGATACTTGTCGATACAAAGTATGAATTTGGCCAAACGACTGAAAAAGACATTGTGATTATCGACGAAGTTCATACGCCTGACTCAAGCCGCTTGTGGAATGCCGATACTTACGAAAACAATATTGCTTCAGGATTGGCACCGGATATGTTCGATAAAGAAATTGTTCGTCGCAATCTGATGGAACAAGGCTTTAGCGGCGAAGGTACACCTCCTCAAGTCCCAACTGAGTTACTTATGGAAATGGGTCGACGGTATCTGAAGATAGCCGAAGATTTGATGGGTAAGCCACTCAGTATCGAGGCCGCCCCAAATGAAGTCACGATCCCATCGTTTTAAGCAATTTAACTATCGCTCAGATTGAAGCGAGGAATGACGATATTTTCTAGTCATTATTTGGCCTTAAAGAATCCCCCTCAAGACCCCAGAGTTTCTGTCGAAACACCTCCTGGAGGGCCTTGTCTTGAACATCAACGATCCCAAAGCAAAAACACCGCATGTTCTCGTCTTCGCCGACACGCAAAGTTGGATTCAAACCTTTGTAGCGAACACATTGCGCCAACTTCATGTGGACTTTACGTTGATCCACCCAGGTGTCGACCTTAAACAAAACCACGCTCAAATCATGCGTCACACGCATTTTGTCATAAGTTGGGAATCACAGTTTCGATTTGGTGGTGCGCTCATCCAAAGTTTGATTGATCTCACGGAAGAACTCAATCCTCGCGAACAAGTCATCATTTTAACGCAAGCGCCAAGTCAAGAAGACGTTATTTATTTCGGCGAGCTCGGTGTGAAAAAGGTTTTACATATCGACAAAGATGTCGAAAACCTAGTTCCACAAGCAAAGAAAATGCTGGGATTTTTTAAACCTGAGCCGACATCCACGCTGAGTGCTTGGCAAAGCCTCTTACGTAAAATCCAGAATTTGCCGGTCGATATTGAAAGCAGAGTTGTCCGTCAACTCTTGCAAATGGTCGAAACTTATAGCCCGCAAGATGAGGAAGAAAGTGCACAAAAGTATGATGCCAAAGCAGTCCTCTATTCTGCAGCAGGCGAGTATGAGCTTGCCGAAGACTTTTGGCGTCGATCTTTGCAGAAAAATGCCAAATATCATTTGGCGCATAAAAACTACGTTGAATTCTTAAAACTTCGCAATCGCTATAGTGAAGCCATCGATCATTTACTCAACCTCCATCAGCAGAACTCTAAAAACATCGCGAGGATTGTCGATATTGGTGCGGCACATCATAAACTTGAGAAAATCGATATTGCTGAAAAATATTATGAAAAAGCGCTTTCAAAGGACAAGTACCACTCTGGCGCCTTGAATGGTCTGGCGACAATAAAATTTGATCAAGGTAAGCTTGACGAATCTAAGAAACTGCTTCATCGCTCGGCTAAAGCCTACGAAGCTGCCGCACTTTTGAATCACCAAGGCATTGAACTTGTGATGAAAGACAAGTTCGAAGAGGCGCTCAAACATTATTCGCGAGCACAGTACGTGTTGCCTGACCACGAGAAAGGCCCACTACTTTTTTACAATATGGGCCTTTGTTATTGGCGCTGGAATCAACCAGCCAAAGCTCGAGAATATATAAAAATCGCCTTAATTAAGAATCCCAAATACGAAAAAGCTAAGGCCTTGCTCGAAGCCATCGATGCAGATATGCCAAAACGGCTTGACCGCAAAAGCGCCTAAACCGCTGAAAAACACTGATTTTTCCCGAACTCGGCATTTTAGAGACTCCTTAAGTGACGAGTCCCATTAGCATTATTGCTATAGGCAAGGTTTTTTCAAGATATTTGGTTCGAACGCCGATACGTGTAGTATAATAAGAGGAGTAGGGAGCCCTCAGTAAATAAGGGTTTAAAGAAGTTATGAATGCAGTCGTAAACATTGAAGATTTTAAGAAGCGTCAGAGAAAGCGTTATCTCAAAACACATAACGCACAAATCGAACGTTTTATAAGCCGTTTTATCTCAAAACATGCTCAGTCGAGCATTGATGATTTCGTCAATCAATACCAATACGTCCAAAGAAACAATCACCAAGATAGCTGGGATTACCTTGAACTTCGTGACCTTATTCTCGAATCTCTAGAAAAGACTTTGGGTTCTGTACTTGCTTCAGAACTAGAAAAGCAATCTTGGTACGATGAAAGATGGTTGTCGTGGGAAAGGCTCCTTGAGCATTGCCTAACCGCTTTTGTTGAACAAAACACTCAACAAGAAATGCTAGAAAAATAATAGATTTTTGAGCACTCGCTGCGCGAATGTGAATTGTTTGTAGTACTAAGCTCCGCCCTTCACAGGCGGAGTTTTTGCTTTTGTGGAGTATTGGCGCAAGCGAGCAGGCACACCCCTAGCCTACAAACCCCACCAGTGAGGTTCCACCCACGAGTGCGTGCCCGCAAGGGTCGCATCCGCAACGGTTGCTCGATGGACGTAAACCTGTTTGGCGCAGCCTCACTGGTGGAGATTTTGGACCATGCTTTGCGAGGACGGTCGAGCCGATGTCCATTCGGATGGATTTTGGAGGGAAACTTATGACCGACCAATCCAGACGAATGGACATCGGGGGGACCGGACTTGAAAAGCATTAAGTTAAAAACTCCGCCTGTAAAAGGCGGAGTTTTTTTAATAATCTATTCTCTTCTCGCGTAGCGAGTTAAATTCGTGCAGTAGTAGGAGGGGGTAAAGGTTTGACTTCTTCTTGCGGCTTGCTGATTTCGGACTCTGGAACCGCATCAATATATCCCGCTGCAATTTCACGAAGTGCAGTGACGGATTCTTTGTTCTTAGATTTGACAAGTGGTTCGGCACCATTCATCAACTGACGAGCACGATCGGAGGCAATGACAACCAACTCAAAACGGTTTTTCATATACTTCATACAATCTTCAATTGAAACGCGAGCCATTAAACACCCCAAATTATTAAAATATTAATAATAGCCTTTGCTTTTAAGACACTTTTTCATAATGTGCAAGTCTCCTTTTCAGGAAGCTTTTTCTCGGTTAATATTAAATGATCATCTTTTAGGGGCTCACACTCTCGTGAATGTGTTAATTTCTTTATTTTTGTCACTAACTGCTCTTTTTTTAATCAGCTCCTGTGGTCTGGAGGGCGCTGCGCCGCCCATACTGGGTCGATATGAAAGCCCTGACCCCCCAGCCCAGTTTAGCTTTTCCGAACCGGCCTGCCAAACTCGCCGCGAACTCAATTTTGGCTCAAATAACAGGCTTAGCTTTCTAGACCTTTATTTAACTGACGGCACGGAAACAAAGCCAACGCGCTCCGACCTCAAAAATGTCATTCTCGAAAAATCCCTGCGCTCTGATCTCGTAAAGGATACGGTTTATCAAACTAAGTACGAGCGCGTTTGCGGAAAGTTATCCGACAGATCGCAGTCTTACGTCACAGGCTTTCGCTCGGAATGCCCAGATAGCGACGGTTACCGGGCAATGGTTGGCGGTGCGCGAGTAAAAGTTTGTCGAAAAGCATTGCAGTTAAAGCGAGATACTGTCGAATCTGCGGCGTTAAACTCGATACATTTGCTCGATAAAGCTCATCGCTATTTTAACGAAATGGTTGAACGCAAAATAACATTGCCTCAAATACTTTTAGAAATCTTTCCAGAGTATGGATCGATTTACAAAACTTACGATGACATGGGATTTGAAACGGATCCTATAAAAAAATATATGTACCACAATGTCCTATACTGGCCTCGCCATAACACGATCAGCGTTATGCCCGAATCTTCGACTGGTTACGAACGCATGCAACTTTCCAGTCAACCGTTCTATCATCTCTGGGAATCTTCATTTGTTCTCGGTCATGAGCTCGGTCACCACATTCAGTTTACCGTTGCTGATAATATTCGTTATTGTCCAAAAGCAGCTTGGAACGCCTACGCTCATGAGTTTGTCGCCATGAATGATGATGACTCCCCTTCCTCGTCCACAGTTCCTAAAAAACTCGCCAAAATTTGCTCCGGCCTCTCCGAAGCATTCGCGGATCTTTTTTCGCACTATAGCTTGGAAGGCTCAACAAGGTCGTACGAGGCCAACCCACTTCTCTATCCCGCCCGTTCAGCCGTCAACCCGAAAATTTCCAATCGAACTGAGAAAATCTTAACGCAAGGTGTCATGGAAATGTTTCTAGATAAAGGTTTTGACTCTGAAACAGCGCGACGATCCGATGTCGACTTTACAGATTCGCACCTCGTCGGGGCTATATTTGCTTATACTTTCAATCGATATTTCGCACTCATTCAAAATTATAGTACCCAATACGAAGATTCGCCCAGCTCAACCCAGCCTTATCAGAAAAAGTTTTTAGCTCGTGGTCGCTGGTTGATGCAATTTATGAAAAACTTTAAAAACCAAGAACCACCGATCGTCGGCCCAGATAGTTCTTATGATCTTTACTTGGCACCTATTCAATCTGCAATGCAAGCCACACTTACAGAGATCATCATTCAGGCTCGCGTTCCTATCGCTGATCGAGAGAAAGTAAAGTCCGAGCTTTGCCAAATGAGTAAAGATCTCCTACCGGCCATGCTGCCGGTGTTTGAACGCTCGTGCATGTAGTCTTCTCGTACTCGGCTGCCCTGATACTCGGAGCCATTAAGAGATAGCGTCCGCAGGCGTTCCTCGCTATAATTAAGTTAATGAATACTAATAGATACATTTGTTTATTCTTAGCCTGCTTTGCTTGCGTTGCAGCCGAGCCGCAAATGGTTTTCAGCGCTCCAAAGAAAAAAGTGACCAGGAGGGCAAATGATAAACGCCTAAGTGTTACCCAACTTTTCACGATGGCCGTAGCCGTTTATGAAAAGGACCAGTTTGCGAGAGCACTAACGGCCTTCTCATCGATTTTACAACGTTACCCCGCGCATGAGCCTTCTGCAGTTTATTCTGCGAAAGCACTTTATCGTTTGGAACGCATTCCCGAATCATATGCACAATTCTCCCGCTTAAACATCAACGGCATGGACATTGAAACAAGTTATGAATATGGACAAGTGTTCATGGCTCAAAAAAATTTCGTGCAAGCCATAGTCGCTTTTCAAAGAGTTCCAAAGAGTCACGCCCTGTGGGATCTCGCCAACTATTATGGTGCTATTTGCGCATTAAATTTGAAGCAATATGAAACCGCAGAAAATATGCTCGAATCAGCCGTAGTTCTTCCGCGTCGCTTAGCCGCCAAAAAGAATTTGTATCTCGCGCATGTTAATCAAATCGGCGTGATCGCTCAAAAAAGCGCATTAAAAAAAGAACGCCAAAAAATCGAAAAAGAGATGAATGAAGATATCAAGAACGCGAAGCCCGCCGTACCAACAACAGTCCCGTCACCGCCACCAGCATATGTTCACTCCGGCTTGAAGGTCATCGAACAGTATGCTGATCTTGACTTTCGTTACCGCCATCAAAATGGTGAACTGCATGGCTTTGGCGACAACAATAGTATTCACAGAACTTTTGGATTTCGCTTTTTCAATGGACCGGCAAAGTACTACGGAACGTCCAGTCGAAAAAAAACTATGGTTGGCATGCAGGTACATGTCGATGTTGAGAACCGCAGTACCAGCGGCAAAGAAATTCGCAACATAGCTTTTGACAAAGATAGTGATCACTTTCGAGCGCAAGAGACCCCGTATCCAAAAGGCCAATCACGCAACTTATCTTTAGGCTTAACTCCCTTCGTTGAATTTCCGATGGCGATGAATTTTTGGGGGCTTGCAAGCTTTAACTACGAACATGTTTTTCCAGAGTTAGAACTTGATTACAAAGGCGGCTCCCACAGTATTCTCTTGTCAGGATATCAAAAAGAAAAATCCTATACTTGGGGCATCGAATCTTCAAGCAGCTGGGTTAGAGGTAAAAGCTTTCGGCCTACATCCGTCAAAATTCGCAATGGCGCTTTTTTACTAGCAGACTTTGGTAGTGGTTTATTAGGTGAGAGTTATTTAACTTACGATCTTTTTAACTACAACATATTAAATGCCTCTGGTCCAGATTCAGTTACGAAAATTGATGCCATTTTATCTCAGTCGTTCCCTTTGGGTATAACACTCGGAGCGGAAGGAAATTTGTCTTTCAAAAAGAATCAAATTATTTTTGACACTGCCCAGTTGCCCTATCAGGCTGATGGGTTGGAACTTGGCTGGCGACTTTTTTCGGATATCAGTCCGCTACCATGGCTAAAACTTAGTCTTTCTCACTCCCGCAGTCAGACCAAATGGAGCGTTCATTCCCCTGATAAGACCATCAATAGCAGAAACAGCTTTGAAAAATTGGTACCAAATATCATAATGACTACGGAAGCCAGTTTGGCAATAAATCTACTTTTTTGAAAAATATAAAGACCTAGGTAAGGGAACAGTTTTATGGCCGATCAAGAATGGATCAAGAACCTAGCCGGCGCTGATGTTGTGGCAGGATCGGAAGCGCTCGAACCACAGGATGAAGGCGCCGTACGACAACTCCTTACTGAACGCATAGAATCTACGGTTGATCGGATCTTTTCTGAAATGACTGAAGCTTGCCAAGTTTTCAATTTTTACGTAGGTAAAGACGAAGAAATCAATTTATACCGATTGGCAGCGAATGCCGAGACACCAGCCAATGGCTTTACGATCATGCAAGGGAAATATCATATCCGTTTTATCTACCAAAACGGCCATCTGACTTCGAAGCTGGCGCACTTTAGTGGATACGACGAAAAAAACGTAAATGTTCGGCAGTTCAAACCATTCGTGGACCGCTTTGGTAGCTTGCTTTGGAAGATGAATGACATTCAGCTTATGGATCAAACTATGATCGTCAAGCAGCTTCTCGAAGATCTTGTCACCGCTTTCCGTCAACACCGCACCTAGGAGTTCGTTTTGAAAATTAGTTTTGATGCTGAAGCAACTGAGGCCATTATTTCCAAGATTAAGAAAACAATGGAAAATAGAAACTTAGCAAAAATTGTTGAGTTTTCAACTGATCCCCAAGGAAACATTACCATTCATATTAAGAAGCTCGGTACCTCAACCTTGTCTTTTTCTCGATTAGAAGAGAAAGGCAAAGCTATCTTTAAGCTTAGTGAGGAAAAAATCGCTTTTGCTCACCGTGCATTCAAAGACGAAGTCACGCAAAAAATCATGCAGGTGATTGAGCTTGCAGGTGGCAAGATCGGCTAGATTGCGAACCTTTGCCTTGCCTAAGGTTTTCCTAAGATCGAACCAAAATCAGTTGGCATAACCATTTCGTCATTTGGGGTCATCCACTATACCCATAAAAGTCAGCATAACCACCCAATATCGCTAAAAAAACTTTCTCCTCTTCAGGTTCGACCCCGTTTAACCGACTTATGTCCTAGGTCGGTACATCAAATGTCTGGAGTTTGGACCATGAAAATTTTTATCAGCTTGTTCACTTTCTTTCTCGTTATGGGATGTGACGGAGCGTCTTTCGATGGTGGGCAACTTCCCGCAAGTGACGACCCATGTGAGGGCATTCTCGAAAGTGACAAATGCGTTGATCCAAAAAGTGCAGGCAGTCGAAGCACCACGGTAAGCTTCTCAATGAAGACTGTAAAGGAAATTCCATTAGTCAAAACAGTTTTGATTGTCGATAACTCAAAAAGTATGGGCGAAGAACAAGCTTTACTTGCGGAAGGTATTCAAACATTCGCAGCGCAACTCAAAGGTAAAAACGTAGACCTCTATCTTTATACGACTTCGCAGTTATCAGCTGCATCCGGTAAATACTATTATAATAACCGCATGCAATTTTTTTGGAATCATCTCATCAATTCTACAACCGGCTCCATTGCCAATCACGATTGGTCGGATGCAACCATGTCCTTAATGAAACCCGTATCAGATGTAAAGATAAAGTATAATTTTCTAAACGAAGCAAACGCTCCTGTCGAACTGAATGTCCCTGGCCAAGCTTCACCTGATTTTACAGCTGCACCACTCCGCGATATGTCCTTTGAATATACCCTGCGGCCGAACCTTTTGGAAAATGGTGCTCCTCTATCTATTCGTCAGAATATGACAGATGCGCAAATTGCTGCCGTGATCACTAAACTTAAAGATAGCGTGAAAAGCGTGGGTACGACTGGCGATGACGATGAAGACGGGCTCTGCTCGTTAGTGCGTTTAGTTCATGAAAATGGACAGCATAAAATTTTCGCTGAGGGCGACAGCGTTGCATTCGTTATTTTAACAGACGAAGACGATCACTCAGATGTTAGGTCATGTATTCCAGGCCAAAAGTTGACAAACATCAAGCTTAGACCAAACGGAGCACTGGCAAGTTGCTCGGGCAGCAGTTGCACTGAACGCGATATAAAGCTGGACCTTTATCATAACTATGTGAATTTCAAATGTAACGAACCGAGTGACAAAGTGCCTGTATCAACTCAAAAAACAGGTTATGGTATTTGGGGTTGTAAAGAAACTGGAGTTTGCCAAGTTGGCCCACTACCAACGGCTCCTGCTACTCTCGCCTGTAATGCTGCGCAAATTGATTATATTAAGCGTGGTGTATCTGAGACTTGTAGAAACTCAATTAGCGAATGTATTGTCACCGTTCCACGGTCTTTGCACCGAACGACGCGTAGACTTGCCTTAAATAAGCCAAATAATGGCGGACTCAAATCAGATAGCGAGCTTTGCGCGGAAGCGAAAAAAGTTGTCGAAGACGAGGAAAAATTTCCAGACCAAACTACCAAACGCGAAGTTCTTGCTTCTCCATGTTTTCAAAGCACTAACTATGCTTATACAAGACCTGTTGTCGATGGAACGTCTACAGGCATCAAACATCAGATAAGTTATTTTTCTGAGGAACAAGAGACCCGTGCCAAAGCGAGCGACAACAAGCCTTTATTGGACAGGGATTCCTTAATCAATACTTTCATCAACAAGTCGAAAGCTCTTTTTGGGGATAGTGGTTTTATGGTTTCGACTATTATCCGCGATCCCGCTGCCGATGCTGGCCAGAACTGCCCTATTGAGGCTAGCGCCAATAGCAGCCCTGGCGCGGCGTACAAAACGCTGGCCGAACGCTTAGGTGCGCGCGGTACCGTGCAGTCCATTTGTGCTAATGACTATGGTCCCTCTTTGAAAAAGGTCGAAGACTATATCAAACTCATCGCCGAGTCGACATTCACAATGGAACTGAAGCCAGGTCAAAAAATCACCAAGATTACGCGGGTACGTGCGGGCAAGCAATTTGTTCTCAAAATTGGGGAAGATGTCAGGATCACAGGCGCCAAAATAGAGTTCCTTCGTGATTATGACATCAACGATAAATACAGCGTTCAAATTGAAGCTATAGACTAAATTTAAGAAAACTCATCGGGTCCTGCAGTGGGAAGATATTGCAGGACCTTTTTCTTTTGGTGACGACATGATCAAGATTCGCTATTCTCGGCCGCGATGAACCAGAATACAACATCGCTGCAATTCCCCAGACTTAAACACGCTTTGAAATTAAGGTGTCCTCACTGTGGAGTCACACCACTGCTTGCGAAAAAATCATGGTTTCAACTTCGCGAAGGATGTGAGGTCTGTCGTTATCGATATATTCGTGAGCAAGGTTATTTTACCGGGGCGGCTTGGGTTATGACTTATACGTTTGGCTCAGTGATCGGCCTTTGTATTGGGGCAGGCTTACTTATTTTAACTCCTCAATTGAATGTTATGATCGTTGCGACCGTTGCCGGAACGCTGGCTGCCGTCGCAAGTTTTTCTTTTATTCCGTATGGCAAGGCACTTTGGCTTTGTTTTGATCATTACTTTCACCCCCTTGAAGCTCGCGAACGAAATTTCAAAAATAGAGACTCGATCTAACTTAAATTTGAGATGATCCTTCTTCGGGAATGGTAATTTCAATTTCAACCCGGCGATTTTTCGCGCGGCCTTCGGCAGTGTCGTTAGGCGCGACGGATATCTTTGCGCCCATACCGATGATTTTTATTTTGTCGGCGGAAACGCCACGCGCAATCAAAATATTGCCAATCGTGCGCGCGCGGTCTTCGGAGAGTCGCAAATTTGCTGCCACTGATCCCGTACTGTCGGTGAAGCCCTTAATCACAATATGATTTTCCGGGTACTTCACGACAACATCAGCGAGCAAATCCACTGGCGCGCGAGCTTCATTAGCAATGTCGCTCTCACCAATAGAAAAGAGTAGGTCACCTTTAAATTTTGTGACAATGCCTTCGCGTGTGCGTTTCGTCTCTGCTATTTCAGCCAATTCTTTGGCTTGCAAGTCTAGTTTGTTGCCAATTCCGCCACCTATGATGCCGCCAACGAGAGGACCACTCACTAAGCCCATGCCTTCGGGACGTTTCGACAGCTCTCTTCCTGAAGTCGTGCATGCCAAAAGAATCATGGATACAAAAAAGCTTGTAAGTTTAGCCACAGCGGAATGCATGCTATGAGCTCCTTGCTTGGAAGTTTTTGGAAAGGTTCTTTATGGTAAATCTCAGGATTGGTCATAGCAAATACATTTTGGAAGTCTTAGTTGGCTTGGATTAGCCGCATGGCTGCTCATCGTTAGCGCATCGGTAATTGGAATTGAAGGTGAATTTTTTTTAGAATTTCATTTCGCGTTATACTGGCGTAACAAGTTAGTAACGAATTGAGGTTTGCCATGCATCAAATGCCCCACAGTCACGTCATTCCCTTTCAGGGAATTTTGCCCAAACTTAGTCCTGGCGTTTTGATATGTACTGGTGCTGTCGTTATCGGCGACGTCACGATCGGCAAAGATTCAAATGTTTGGTTTAATACGGTCATGCGAGGCGACGTCCAAAAAATTGAAGTGGGCGAAGGGTGCAATATTCAGGACAACACAACCGTGCACGTCACAAACAAAGTCGGTCCCGTCAAGATAGGGAGTTTTGTGACAGTTGGACATAACGCGACTATTCACGCTTGCACAATTGACAACTATGTTTTGATTGGAATGGGAAGCACAGTTTTAGATAACGCACACATACCAGAACGTTGCTTGGTGGGTGCAGGATCTGTGGTCACGGCCAGCCAACAATTTGAACCTGGGCATTTAATTGTAGGCTCACCTGCCAAAGCCGTTCGCAAGCTAAAGGATTCAGAATTTGAGTTCTTAGAGAAATCTGCGGTTCATTACATTCAGCTTGCAAAAAAGTATATGTAGATGATTAGTAGGATTTCAATCGACTCATGAAGATTTTATGAAACCATGCTTGAATGCCTGGTCTAAATTCCATACGTGAAACTTGTGTAGTTTTGGAGTGGCTGTAATAAAAATCTAAAGTGTTCTTTATCAACAATGCCTCAGAATTGTTAAGGCCAAATCGCTTCGCATTTTCCAATTCGTATTGGTATGCTTGGCGCTCGGCAATCACGGTGCCTTCTAAGCCCAAGACGTCGAGTGCATAAATTAATGGAAAACTTTGGCGACAATGAACCTCTATTTCATGGGCCAATGTCGAAGCCAAAATCGACCAACTCTCAAATGCCGCAGGACCGACTTTCACTAACGCGTAATCGCCTCCCAAGGATCGCATTGTGCTGCCACGATCTTCGAGGGACATATCTAAAATAGGATCGTTGGTATTATCAGGAACTTCGATTCCGTAAAGTTCTAGTGCCAACTCGACCGAGGCCTGACTCATCTCAGGAACTTCGGAAGGCGGCAGTACCTGAACCATAGCCATGGATCGCCGAAAGTTTTGCTTTGCTTGCGTTTCACTGACCGACCAAGACAAACCCCACAAAAAACCAATCGACATCGATGCCAACACAAAAATGCTGACTAGCGCGGAGAGTTTCATTGAGTTTTCGTTAGTTGGTTTCAAGTCCCATCTCTCATTTAAGTTCATAGATCATGGCTGTGCTTAACATTTAATCTGCGGAAACTCTAGGCCACGCAATCCTTGAAATCCCAGTTGGGTAAGGCTTTGACCCACAATCTTCAAAGGTAGAATTGCAACTGCCGTACCATGACTTGTTTTCATAATACCTTGATATCATTAGATAAAATACTTGGCTGATCGTCCAAATTATAGACAGCGATTACTGGTTCAACAGTTTGAAATTACTTAAAAACCTTCGTTTACACGATGAAGGGCATCGAAAAAAAGGCTTGGCGAACTGGCCGATTGGCCTGTATACCGACAAAGCCTTATAAAAATTGTCACTAAAATGAAGTCACTTGAGGAAATCAAGCCTATGAACGCTCATGCCTCTCGCCTAGTTGTTGCCGTTTCATCTTTTGCTTACAGTTTATTGTATGGTTATGGTGCGTTTGCACAACCACCCGTATATCAAAATCGATTGCATCAGTATTATCCTGGCATGGCCTCTGGTCCTCAGCATAATGTTCGTCAAGCTTTTGAAAACAAAATCGCGCAGCAACGTCGCATGTTTCCGCAACGAAAAATAGTGATTACTGACAATGAAATCATAGTTGGTCAGCCTCTCTATCGCCAACTTCCCACATCCCCAAATCGCCTCGATCGAAATTCTCCGATTTATTATCTGCCAACTGGCACTTACTTGGCATACCCAACGCAAGTCTCTGTTCCAGGCGCTCAAGCTTGGACGGACGGCGAATATTGGGGATACTCGCGTCGCATCGGTGGTCCTGGTAGTCGCTTGTGGTGGGCCGAATAAAATTTTGAATTGACTCGTTCTCGATCCATCACATTATACAGAATGTCGGTACTTTCAAAAACTTGTCGCTGAGTCCTCCAATTGTTAGAATATTCGTAAGAACTTCCAACAACTAAGGATGGCTGCATGAAAGTTTTTTGCCGCATTTTGGCCTTTGTATTCCTCTGTTCTTTTGCAAATTCGGGCTTTGCCTTAGTCCTTCCCGAAACGCACCTCACCGGTAAAGACTACCGGACACTCCTCAAAATGAACGGCATAGACCAGAAGGCCGAAGAACTTCAGCCAATGATTGATATGGGTGAGCGCCTCTACCGGTGGATTGATCATATTAATACACATCGCGATTCTCCTCTTTCTTTGTCTTCCCCCGCTTCACAACCGTCAACACCCATCACGTCCCCCAGGTACAACAGTCGCCAGATTATCACCGCTGCCGCAAAAGAGTTTCGTAACTCCGTTCCGGCGTGGTTTGAAAGTGTCATTTTTGAAGAGGGTCACTTCACTGATGAACTTCCGGTGGCCGAGGATGAGTTCCTCATTTGGGGTCAAAAAGCTGACCGCCTTTACAGTCAAACGGCACGCTGGCTTTTGCAAGAACCTTTTCTGTACGCCTATGAAATGCGTAAAAATGAAGATGTCCGTGGTTACTATCACTTGACTCATACGGAGCAAATTGAAAAACTTTTAACGGACTGGACAACACTTACTTCCCACCAACAAACCGACTTTAAAACTTGGCTAGTGAATTTGTGCGAAAATACAACTTCGACCTCCGCATGCCAGAAAGCAGCCACGACCGCTATCGCTGGGAACAAGGTTCTTGAGTTTTTCAAGAAATATTTGCCTCGCAGTCAACAAGTTTGGAAGAACTACTTTCGTATCGAGGGCGCGCGAGACGATGTTGACTGGACGTCCGCTCGTTCAAACGAGTTTTATATTCCTTTCGAAAGACCTGACGACGAAGCCGTAGAAAAATTTCTGGTCGACAATATCGAAGACGAATTCAAATGGCTTGGTTGGCGGCTCGTTTTGGACTTTGTTTCAGACTTTTTTGACGCACCCAATGTCGTTTTTGAACCGGGCGTCACCCCTCACGTCGACTGCCTCGGTTGTAGCCGCATTACGATGGATGCCAATGTGCCGATTACGGACTACGCGGTCCAATGGACGATACGTCATGAATTCGGCCATGTTTTGGGCTTTCCAGACTGCTATGTTGAGTTTTTTGATCGCAGTCTTGGCAAGATGGTCTACTACCAATTAGATACGGAAAATCTAATGTGCAGTCGGCGCGGGAAATTTATGAAGACTCACTACGACGAGCTTCGCAAAGCTTACTTTCAAGAATAAATAGATTATTGAACACTCGCTTCGCGAGTGGAAGACGTTTTTAATTGGCTCCGCTTTTCACAGGCGGAGTTTTTACCTTCATGCTTTTCAATTCCGGTCCTCCCGATGTCCATTCGTCTGGATTGGTCGGTCATAAGTTTCCCTCCAAAATCCATCCGAATGGACATCGGATCGACCGTCCTCGCAAAACATGGTCTAAAAACTCCAACAGCGAGGCTCCGCCAACTTGGGATACGTCAATCGCGCTATCGTTGCGGATGCGACCCGTGTGGGTACGCAATCGTGTGCGGAGCCTCGCCGTCGCAGTTTTTACCCGATGGTTGGCTGGGACGGTTGAGCCGGCTTGAATTTGGCTGGGCATTGAGGCTGCATCAGCCGACACCGCCCAGACAAATCTAAGCCGGGAGAACCGGACCAATCAAACATAGAAATGAAAACTGTGAGTGCGAAAGGCGGAGCAAATTTAGATATCCGGCCACGAAGCGAGTGTTCAATATTCTATTATTTAAGACTCAGATCATCAAGAGTATAGGAGTAGCTCGGCGTAAAAATGGCTCAAGGCTTCATTCCTTAAATATATTTTGCAGTAAGTGACTCAGAGACTTTTTTGAGTTTGTCCGGTGTACCTTCATAAAGTAATCGACCACCTAGATCCGCCGCACGCGGCCCTAGATCCAGGACCCAGTCGGCACTTTTGACGACTTCCGAATTATGCTCAATAATCACCAACGTTGAACCGCGATCAGCAAGCTCGTCGAAAATTAAAATCAGTTTCTCAACATCTCGAAAGTGCAGACCCATTGTCGGCTCTTCAATGATCAAGAGGGTTTCTTTACCGTGCGTTTTATTCAAAAAAGGCACTAATTTAAGCCTTTGCGCTTCGCCACCGGACAATGAAACACTCGGTTGACCCAACTTCAAATAACCCAAACCTATTTCATGGGCTGGCGTAAGTTTCTTGACAATGCGGCGAAAGTTTTTAAATTTATCGAGCGCTCCATCGATGGTCAGTTCAAAAACATCATTGATACTCATGTCATTGTATTTGGCTTCGAGAACTGCTGGGCGAAATCTTTGACCTTCGCATACGGGACATGTCACACGGGCGTCCGCTAAAAATCGCATCGACAAGTTGACCTGACCGCGACCTTTGCATTCTTCGCAGCGTCCACCTTCAGCATGTATGGAAAAATCACGCGCTGTCAAACCAGCCACTTGCGACTGCGGTAGTTCGGCGAAAAGATTGCGTACATCCCCTAAGACATCCAAATAAGAAATCGGCATGCTAACAGAACTACGCGCCAAAGGTTTACGGTCAATAAGGTGAACATATTTAAAGTCTTCAAAGCCCTCAATGGCTTGGCAATGTGTCCAAGTGGATTTGGTTTTTTTCGAACGAACTTTCACCATCGCCTGGGCGAGATTAGCAAACAAGGTGTATCGAACAAGACTGCTTTTTCCAGCACCCGACACGCCACTTACGACATTCACCGCCCCTTTGACGAAGCGGGCCTTTGGCATTTTCAAATTGTTGAGAATTGGCTTTTCAATCGTCACGAACTGTAGATCTTTGGTGGATTTCTTGTCTTTGACAGGACGGGGTACTTGTAGCCCCGCCAAGAAACTTGCAGTGATGGATTGCTTGGCAAAACTCTTAGCATGCTGCGGTGAAAACTGCGCCATCAACTCACCACCTTCTTGCCCCCCGCCAGGCCCAAGGTCAATAATATGATCAGCGCGTTCTATGATTTGTTCATCATGATCAATAATCAATACAGTATTGCCGCTTTTCTTCAGTTCAACTAAAGCTTTCCAAATCTCAACCACTTCTTCGGGATGCAAACCTTGACTAGGCTCATCGAGAACGTAAAGAACACCGCGCAAATTTTCGCCCAAAATATCGGCCAATCGCAGGCGCTGCTTCTCGCCGCCAGACAAAGTTAGTATCCGCCGAGACAGATTCAAATAACCAAGGCCGATGTCGACGATGCGCTTCAGATGCGACGCAATCTGCGTACAAACTCGCATCGCCGCAGGATTGTTAGCCCAAGTCGTTTGCCATTTGACCGCCTTTTCATAAAGTTGCGCAGTGGGAATCAGCAGTAAATCGTGGATCGTGTCCCCGCCTAGATCAATGGCTATCATTTTCTTGGCGACACCTGTGCCTCGACAACTCGAACAAGGCAGTGGCTGCGTAAACTCCTCGGTTTCTTCATCGAGAACTTTCTCAGCACCCCAACCCTTACAAGATTCGCATTTACCGAGTGAGTTGGCCGAGAAATATCGCGAGTCCATTTTGGGCCAGCTGTAACCGCACTTCGGGCAACCCGCATGAGCCGAAAAACCACCAAGTATATTCATTTTGCCCGTGGTCATCATTTCGCCGAACTCACCACGCGCATCCGACTCTTTAAATATTACTTCGACAGCGCGCAAAAGACGGGCGGCATTAGCAGGTTTAACTTTGACTATATCCACGAGGATTTTGATGGTGTGTTTCTCGGATTTTTCTAGTTCTGGTAATGGGTCTAATGCGACCATTTCGTCATCAATAAAAGCCCTTAAAAAACCTTTTTCAGCGAAGCGCGTCAGTTGCTCTTGGAAGTGACCTTTCTTTTGTTCCACTACCGGAACAAATATGGCGATGTTTTTGTCTCTGCCCTGTGTCGTAATATGCTTAACGATCTCGGCAGAGGTTGACGAAGACGATGCAAGTCCATGCGTCGGGCACTTTTGACTGCCAAATCTCGCCAACATAACGGCCAATAATTCAGAAATATCTGTCAGTGTTCCGACTGTGGCTAAGCGTGAAGGAGTGGTTTCATTTTGCGAAAGGGCGATGGCCGGTGAAAGTCCAGAAATATGCTCCACTGCAGGCTTCGATCCCAAATCCAAAAACTGCCTGGTGTAATGCGAAAGAGTATAAAAGAACCGACGTTGAGATTCGGCCAAAATCGTATCGAAAGCCAATGAGCTTTTTCCAGACCCACTGACACCTGTGATGACCGTAATCGCATTGCGCTGAATGCGCAAATTGAGGCCTTTGAGATTATGTTCCCACGCACCTTTGATGCGAATTTCCGAAGTCGGTTCAGCCATTTTCTAGTTCCGTCGGTTGAGATACTGAATGCAATGTTCGAGGGCAAACTGAGTGCTTTTGATTGATGCCTTCTTTTGTCCGAAGAGATCATTGGCGGGTCCGTGATCGGGCGAAACTCGCAAATGCGGTAAACCTGCCGTCAAGTTAATGGCCGAATCAAAATGAACAGTTTTTAAAGGCCCAAGACCTTGGTCATGGTACATCGCTAAGACGCCATCGAATTGTCCCTGATAAGCACGGTAAAAAACAATATCGGCCGATAGTGGACCAATCAAACGATCACCATAAGTCGGCAGTAAACTATCAATTGTTTTTTTTACGATGCGTTGGTCTTCATCACCAAATAAACCTTTGTCACCACAGTGTGGATTTAGACCGGCCACAGCCAGACGCGGATTGGCAATGCCGAAATCATTCTCCAGTCCGTGCATCATCAAATTTATTTTCTGTTGAAGAATTTCCGGCGTTATCCCATCTGTAACTTTGGCTATGGGCACATGCGTCGTGACAAGTCCTACACGTAACTGTGGGCCCGCCAAAATCATAAGACCCCGCGTTTGCCATAAGTTTTCAAAAAACTCCGTCTGACCGGGAAAATCATAGCCAGCTTGCCACGCAGCGTTTTTGTCGATCGGCATGGTCAATACTGCGAGGGCCTTGCCACGGTAAGCTTTGAGTTCTTCCAAAGAGCGTCGGGCAATATGGCCGCGGGTTACCTCGTCCAACTGATGGGCAGGAACTTTATGATCGTCGTCCTGATCAATGGAAATAAACTCATCAAAAAATTTTATTTTTTCGTCGGCAAGGGATTTGCCAAGTTGATTCGTCCAATGATAATGACTACCTATGCAAACCATAGGTATGCCACGATCTTGGCAGCGACGTCGAACGTCATCGGTCAAGCATTGCTGAACCAACTCAATATTGACACTCCAAGGGTCACCTAATGTGATAATGAGCAAACCTAACTCCTCGAAAAAATACGCTTCATCTTTATGTGCGCACCTTTATTCAAATCGCCTGGTAGAACAGTCTTTTGGATGACAACTTCCGCCCGCTGCAGCTGCGGGTATTCTATCATCAAATGATCACCCAAGTTACCAACGGCTGATTCCAAAAGTTGCATGGATGTGTTCTTCAAACAATCGTCAATGCTAGCGATGACGCCACCATAATCCAAGGTATCCACTAACTTGTCGCGTTCCGGTGCGAAGTAATGCATCTTTAAACTTACCAATATCCGTTGCCCTGCCAACTGTTCGGCTGCAAAACAACCGAGGCGCATATAAACGGGATAATCATCAATGGTGAGTTCGATCATTTTAGTCCACCTTCTCCAAGTTTATTACCACGTCGCCCGAAGTGAAGCGAAGGAGATCCTTCACCCCTTTCAGGACAGGGGAAGGTTCTGATTTATAAGGATATTTTGCCAGCTATCACTTGGACAAAACCTTGCTCTCCACCCACTTATTTGCTACTTCATCCTTCTACCGGAATGATTGTCTTCAAAAAAAAGGGGCGCCGCATGAATCGCGTTTTGATTGCCATCGGATCTAATTTGGGAGATCGCGCCCACTGGGTCAACCGCGCTTTGCACCTCATGCAATTTATGTGCGGCAATCTTCATGCTGTGTCACGATTTTATGAAACAGCTCCCATCGGTGCTGCGGACCGAACATTTTTGAACGGTGCATGCATATTAGAAACCTCACATGAACCAGTTGATCTGCTGCGTTCACTCTTGCGCGTCGAATCTTTGCTAGGGCGCGATCGCAAAATGCATTGGGGCAATCGCACCATCGACCTCGATATTATTTTATGGCAAAACGCCGACGGGCAATATCTTGAAATGAATTCGCCATTTTTGAAAATTCCGCACCCAGAAGCTTTGAATCGTGATTTTGTGATGAGACCTGCCGCCGAAATCGCTGGCGACTGGATCTTTCCTAATACGAAGACAACTCTAGAACACTTTGCCGCTCATACAAACTTGCGTAGCGACCTCGGTTCTCAAGAAGATCGCTATGAGAGCCTTGTTCAATAATCCGACCTTGTTCAAAAACTAAAATTTTGTCGCAGTGTTCAACCGTATGCAGACGGTGGGCGATGAGAAAACAGGTCCGTCCTTGCATCACTTTGCGCACAGCCTGCTTGATCAATACTTCTGTTTCATGATCAATATTCGCCGTCGCTTCGTCCAATAGTAAAATACGGGGGTTGCGCAGAAGCATCCGCGTGATCGCCAGAAGTTGGCGCTCGCCCATACTGAGGTTATCGCCACTTTCGACAAGAATTGTGTTTAGACCATTGGGCATTCGGCTGATGATTTCGAGAAACCCGGTCTGGGCACAAGCTTCTAAAACTTGACTGTCGGTGATGGTGTCACGATTCGGACAGACCGCAATCAAATTAAAACGCACGGTATCTTTAAATATCGCCACGTCCTGCGATACCATGCCGACTTGCTGCCGAATGGATTCGCGCGACCACTTCTGCAAGGCCACTCCGTCGATTGTAATCGTGCCTTTTTCGATTGGGTAAAGCGAAGCAATAAGGTTTGCAGTAGTTGTCTTTCCGGAACCAGTTTTCCCCACCAAACCTATACTTTGACCCTGCTGTACCGAGAAACTCACATCGATAAGAACAGGTGTGTCTTTGAGATAGCGCATACTCACGCCGTCAAAAACGATATCGCCACCGATAACCGCATGATGGGTGCCGTCGCGTCCAAGAACTTGCGTTTCTTCCTCTTCGCCGAGCATTTGGCGAATGCGCTCACTGGAAACAAAAGCCTCTTGAATAACGTGAATCTCGTTCGTGACAAGCATAATCGGCCAGTAAAAGCGTTCGCAATAACGAACAAATGCAACCACAATCCCAATACTGAGCGTGCCGCCTAAAACCCAACTCCCACCCACCCAAAGCGTGACGAGAAGTGGCAAAGCACAGAGGAATGCCGCCATCGGCCGTATAAAAGTGTTCCAGTTCGTAATACGATAACCAGAATTTCGTAAGCTGAGCGCCAGCTGATTAAACTGCCGGTAGCTCCAATCTTCCAATCCAAAAATGCGGATGATCGATATACCACTTATGTACTCAGCCAATCGTGCATTGACGATGGCATTGCGCTTTTTGTATTCTCGCAACCAATAACGCACGGGACTGCGGGATAGCAAAACAAAAGCCATGGCCGGAACACTGGCCAGCGTTACAGCTAAGCCGAAATACAAATCTGTCAAAATCATAGCCGCAAAAACCGCGGCGATATTAATAATAGCACTGACAAAGCGCGAAAGAGATCCGCTAAAAAAGTTCTCGATGCCTTCGACGTCGTTTGTCAATCGCGTAATCGTCCGCCCCAATGGTTGGCGATCGAAATATCCGGCTGGCAATAGGGTGAGTTTACGAAACAAGTCTTTGCGGATTTCTAAGACGATTTTGTTTGTGACAAAATAAAGACCATACGATCCTATGTAGCGAATCAAGACAAAAACCACTTCGCAAAATATAATGATAGCTACCAATTTCCACAGAAGTCCGGTCTCCGCGGGATCTCTGAGAACTTCGACAAGATCTCCTAATAGCTTCGCGGAAATCATCAAAAGCGCCGTGCTGACGAGCACCATGCCAACGGAAAACGTCAGTAGCCAGACCGAATTACGTGCGTAGCGAAAAAGAATAAATAACGAAACAATGTCGTATTTTTCTTCTTTGATTAAATCATCTTGATACAAACCTTGTTCCTGCCCATTCCATGTCTAAGACTAATTGACCTTCACAAATTTAGCATTTCTAATCTCATACATTTCATCGCAATACCTCAAAGTAGAGGCTCGGTGCGCGACCCACAATACAGTTTGATTAGAAAACTCTTGGCGAAGTCCTGCCAATATACCTTCTTCCGTAATCGCATCCACCGCACTCAAACAATCGTCCAACAATAGCAGCGGCTGAGGCCGCAAAAGTGCGCGCGCAATCGCCAAGCGCTGACGCTGGCCACCCGACAGGTTGATTCCCCACTCACCAATCCAGGAGTGTATACCTTGCGGAAGCGATTCGATTTCTTCTTTGATCTGAACGATTTCTAAAACCTTCCAAATACGCTGCTCAGAGAAATCCCCATCTAAAGAAAGATTTTGCAAGACCGTCCCGGAAAACAAAAAGGCCCGTTGGGGCACCACCGTCACATTCTCAGTAAGCCAGTCGCGTTGGACGTCTTGTACGCTGTGTCCGTATGCCCATACGTCACCCGAAAAACCGGTCTGTAATCCCGCGCAAATGCCAAGTAGCGTGGATTTGCCAACGCCAATCGGCCCTTGTAAACCCACCACACTACCCTGTGGAACAGATAAACTCGCATGGTCGAAAAGGCGACGCTGATCGCCCGGATACTGAAACGTTAAATTCGAAATCTGCAAAGCCGGTACGTTTTTTTTGACCTCAAGGCTACCAGATGGCGATGCCTCGAAGTTTTTATGGATCGGCATATTAAAAATATTGGTAAGTCGTCCTAGGCTGGCCATGCCCTTCTGCCAATCTGCCACGAGAAAGCCTAGTTCCCATAAGGGATGCTGCATCAGTTGAATGTACGAAAGAAGCGCGATCAGCTCCCCCAGAGTCAACAAATCACTTTGGACTTTTTGAAGTCCAAGTACCAAAACAATCGCATAGGATAACGCTGAGGGTGTCGCGATCCAAGGAAATATCGTCAAACCTATTTTGGAAACGACAAAACGCTCGTCCGCGTATTTTTGGGCGACTTGGTTGAGCTGCTTTTGCCAAATCTCACCCGTCCCCGTTGCGCGTTGTAGTTTGACAGTCCGAAGTGTCCCCGCAATTTCGTCTGACAATGTAGAAAGTGTTTCTTGCGACTTCAAGTACGAGGTGTACTCCTCTTTCGATAGTTTCAAGAGTTTGCGAGGTACGAACACGATAGGGACCAAACAGAAGAATGTCAGCCAAGGATCAATGGAAATCATCAGGCCGAGACCCAAGGTCGTAAAGAACAAGAGGTCCATCACGCCAACAAGGGTAAATCCATGAATAAAACGTGCGGCATTCCAATCGCCAGAAGCAATCGTCATCAAATCGCCCAGGCCATGCTTGTGAAAAGTGGAAAGGGGCTGAAAGCGCAACTGTCGCCAGAATCGACTCCGTAAATCGTATCCAATCGTATGCGTGATCTTAGCAAGAGTTTGGCGCCAACCAATACGCGTCGCCCATCCAATAAAAAGCGTGGCACTAAATCCGAACATCAGCGCAAACAGAGTTTGCATCAAGTCGCTGCGCTGAAAAAAATTCGGCACCGCAGCAATGTCTTTTTTGTTTAGTAAGTCTATCGCCCACTGGACAAACTTTGGAACCGCGACTTCCGTCATGTTACAGAGGAGAACGGAAAAGCATCCACCTACGTAGATCAACCAGTATCGTTTGAGATTTGTTTTAAAGACTACCGATGCGGCGGAAGCTGCCACTTCATTCTCCGATTCACTTCACTCGGAAAGAATTCCGACTAAGGTGTTAACTTATTTGCTGTCTGTAGCTCGTCTAAGATCTCTTGATCGCGTTTCGCTCGCTCTTCCAGCTTATCTTCTCGAGCCTTGGCTTTGTCCGCAAGACGCTCCGCCTTTTGCAGTGCTTTTTGCTTTTCATAATGTGCCTTGCGTTGGCGTCTCAGTAGTTCTTTGGTCGGGATACAATCTTCATTTGTGATCATTTTGTCACTCATCAGGACCCCCTTTTAAGCCTCATGTAAATCTTCCGCAATCTTTTCAAATTGCACCAAGACTTCAGGATTGGCGACTGCGGCTTTGTTATCGACGGAATTGCCCTCGATAATATTTTTTACCGCAATTTCCATCTTTTTACCACTGCGCGTGTAAGGAATGCCAGTGACGGCCTTAATGATGTGGGGAACATGTCGGGGCGATAACTGCTTACGGATAGCCGCTTTGATTTTCTCAGCAAAGGCCTCATTAAAGTCGGAAGGATTCCCAAGCTGAACAAACAAGATGATTCTTAAATCATCACCAAAGCTTTGTGAAACGGTCAGCGCATCGGCGATGCCGTCCATGCCTTCGACGACCCCGTAGATTTCGGCAGTGCCGATGCGAACACCCCCGGGATTTAGCGTCGCATCTGAGCGACCCAAAATAACATATCCACCCTCTTTGCTTTCGCAAAGAAAATCGCCATGACACCAAACATCCGGAAATTTTTCGAAGTAGCTCGCGCGGTAACGTATCTTATTTGGGTCCTGCCAAAAGGCTACAGGCATGCTGATAAATGGTCGTGTGCAGACGAGTTCGCCTTTTTGACCGATGACGCGATGGCCGGATTTATCCCAAGCTTCTACGGCCATTCCGAGTCCTGGACCTTGGATCTCGCCGGCTCTGACCGGTGACAAAATATTTCCCAGAACAAAACAGGCTACGATATCCGTACCGCCCGATATCGAAGCCAAATGCAGATCTGCCTTGATGTTCTTATAAACCCACTCAAACTGGGATGCTGCGAGAGGCGAACCTGTCGAAAGGATAGTTTTGAGTTTTGCTAGCTTGAATAGATTGGCGGGAACAACTTGGTTCTTTTCACAGTACTGCAGAAAACGCGGACTCGTACCCAATATGGCGACGCCCTCACTGTCCACTAACTTCCACAACGATTCCGCGGCAGGAAAATTGGGCGATCCATCGTACAACACAATGCTGGCCTGCGACGCGAGTGCCGATACCAACCAGTTCCACATCATCCAACCACAAGTCGTATAATATAGGATCTTTTCGCCCGGCTTCAGATCACAATGCAAAACATGTTCTTTGCGATGTTGCAACAAACTGCGACCATGCGCATGGACAATGCATTTGGGTTTGCCGGTTGTACCCGACGAAAAAAGTATATAAAGGGGATGATCAAATGCGACGGGAGTGAACATTATACTCTTATCGGCAACTTCTGGTCGCAGCTGACGGATGTCTTCCCAACGATAATGATCATTTCCTTCTGCGGCAATCGCAACGGCAGCCTTAACGGAACTGAGTTTGGCTAAGCATGACTTGATCTTTTCCGTGCATGAAAAAACCTTGCCACCATAACGATAATTCGCCGAGTAAAACAAAACTTTCGGTTCGATCTGCTGCATACGATCAAGTATGGCTTGTTCGCCAAAATCCGGTGAGCAGGATGCCCATATGGCTCCCAAGCTGGACGTTGCCAAGAAGGCGATCAGTGCTTCGTCGCCATTGGTGGTGACGCCAACAACGCGGTCGCCTTTTCCTATACCCTGAACTTTCAAAAAATACTGAACGGCTTGCACCTGCCGAGCGAGTTCCTTCCCACTCAAGCGGGCCCGCAATCCTGTTTCGTCAAAACTGCAAACGGCTTCTTCAAGATCTGCGGTACCAATGAGTACATTCTCGGCGTAGTTGAGCTCAGCGTCAGGAAACCAAGTTCCGTCGGTCATATGTGAGCCGCTGGACAGATAGGTTTTTTCGGTTGGAGGTGTCGTCCAATGAATTTTCAAAAAACTAGCGCACTGTTGCCAAAATGTTTGCCAGTTTTCCACACTCCACTTATGCAGATCGCTAAATTCCGCAAAGTTTTGCCCAGAGAGAATTTCGGCTTTTTTAAGAAACGCACCCAAGGCGCTATTCTCTTTGCGTTCGGCGGAAGCTTGCCAAAGAATGGGACTGGTCATGTCATCTCACTAATTTCACTAATCATTTTGAATATTTGAAAATGCCGGCCGAATTGGTTAAAACCGCATCTTCTTTAAACCTAGAGAAGGTTATGCAAATTAGCGAAAACTTGCAATCACCCGAACGCCAGGAGCTCAACCTCTCCGGGGGCAGTGATGACTTATTTGATAGCGCGCTGGCTCCGAAACCATTTTGCTTCAACGAACAAGTTGCTGCCGTTTTTGACGACATGATTTCGCGATCGGTTCCCCTATATAAAGACGCCATCAAAGCTCTCGGCATATGGACGCAGTCCTACTACCGACCCTCCACCAAAATTTTTGACCTGGGCTGTTCGACTGGCACGACGATGGAATATTTGGCGAGACAACTTCGCCAGTCGGCATCATTTGTGGGGATCGACAACTCCGCTCCTATGCTTGAACGCGCTCGACTCAAACTTGAACCTTATCAAGAACATGATTTTGATTTTTTCTGCTCGGATTTAAGCGACACGAAAATCCTCAATGCATCCGTCGTCGTCATGAATTATACCATGCAGTTTTTGCCACTTAATGATCGCGCGAAAATGCTCACCAAAATTCATGCTGGATTGAACCCGGGAGGGTTGTTTTTTATGAGTGAAAAAATTCGCTCAGAACACACTCCTATTGAACAGATATCGACGGCCATCTACGAACAATTTAAGCAAGATAATGGCTACTCACGAACCGCCATTGAAAGAAAAAAAGAGGCGCTTGATAAAGTCCTCGTGCCCTGCTCTCTAAAAGAAAAAATCGCCATGATTGAGCAGGCGGGTTTCGAGAAAGTGCAGACGATATTGCAATGGCACAACTTTGTTAGCATTGTCGCGATTAAGGCGAACTAAAAAATGAACGATCAAGTCGACGTCAACATAACGCTACCAACGCACTTAACACCGCACTTCAACTTTGAGCGGCCCGTCGTCGAAATTGGCCGACCTGAGGATCTTACGACCGAGCAGCATGCTCGCCTTTTGGAAGTACTCGAATCCTTCCGACCTTGGAAAAAAGGTCCCTTCAATATTTTTGGCAATGCTATCGACAGTGAATGGCGCTGTGATATGAAATGGGAACGCCTCGCCGCCAATCTTCCTCGACTGAAGGGCGCTCGTATAGCCGATATTGGCTGCAACAACGCATATTATATGTTTCGCATGGCCGCCTACGAACCCGCCGAAGTGGTGGGGATCGAGCCTGTCCTTCGTCACGCGCAGTACTTCGAAATGCTGCAGACCTATCTGAAACAGCCCAACCTCAGAATGGATGTTTCCGGCGTAGAAACGATAGACGAAAAGTTTCCAAAGTATTTTGACGTGGTTTTTTGCCTGGGCATTCTTTATCACTACACCGATCCGATTGGCGTTCTTAGAAAAATTTTCAAAAGCATGCAAACTGCTGGGACACTTATTGTCGATTGCATGGGAATTCCTGGAGATGAACCCGTCGCCTTGGTCCCGAAGAAAAGATACACCGGTTGTGGCGGCATGTGGTCTTTGCCTACTCAAAGTTGTTTAGAAAACTGGATCAGTCGTGCTGGCTTTCGCAATATCGAAACATTTTATGCCGGTAAACTCACAACCGACGAACAACGCCCCACTCCTTGGGCGGACAACGCTAGCCTTATAAACGGTCTCGACCCAAATGACCTTTCGAAAACCATAGAGGGTTATCCGGCACCGATGCGTTTTTATGTGCGAGCACAGCGCTAATGACTGATCAAACCAATTGGACCGGCAAAGAATTTGAAGGCAAAGTCTTCGACCTCTCCGTGCAAGGTCTTGGCATTATTCGCGACGAAGCCAGTCGCTGTGTTTTTTTTGTTGCCGGGGCTTGGCCCGGTGAAGATATTCGCTTTCGAGTAACGTCCATGACGCCTCGCTACGGCATGGGGGAACTTCTCGAAATCAAAACCCACTCTCCTGATCGGCGCACGTCCCCGTGCCCCTATCATGGGATTGCAATTGGCCAATGTGGGGGTTGTCCTTGGATGGGGATTCAGTATGCGGCGCAGCTGGAAGCTAAGCAAAAAATCGTCGAATCGCAGTTCGAACGCTTTAAAATTTCTTGTGACGTAAAGCAAATTATCGGCGCGCCTGAGGAGTTTGGTTACCGCAATCGCGCGCAACTCAAAACCGATGGGACGCAGTTGGGTTTTGTGTCGCAACAGTCTCGCCAGATTGTTGATGTGGAAACCTGCCTAACACTCACCTCGCAGGTGCAAAAGCAACTCGAGGACCTTCGCCAGCGCTTGCCGAATAACTCGTGGCGGCCGAGTGGCACGCATGATTGGAACTTCATGGACATTGACGGTGAAACGCAGCAGGAACCGACTCTCAATCGCCGCCAGGCTTTTCGTCAAGCCAACGATGCGCAAAATACTTTTATGCAGAACTGGCTGCTCAAACAACTTCAGAAGCAAGACAAGAACACCCCTATCCTTGAACTTTTCGCAGGCTCAGGAAACTTCACGGATGTCTTACGCAAAGATGGATTTAGTCATATTACGGCCGTCGAGGCGGCCAAAGAAGCAACGGCCGAGCTAGAGCAACTCAGTCCTGCTATCAAGACTTTGACTATGGATATTTTTAAAAATGCGAATTGGTCGCGGATTTATAAAACCAGCGCGAAAGCCGAAATACTTCTATTGGATCCCCCACGTGAAGGTTTTCCGGGATTTGCAGAGTTTGCCGCACCTCTTAAGAAACTTAAAAAAATCATTTATGTTTCTTGTGACGTGCAGAGTTTTATTCAAAACATCAAGCCCCTTGTCGGCAACGGCTGGGTCATCTCAGAACTTCAGCCCATCGATATGTTCCCTCAGACCCCACATATCGAAATTCTAGCGTCTTTAAGGAAAGTCTGACTTTTTCTTTTAAGAATGATCTCCATTTATCAAGCTTTTCATTCTTAGCTTCCCCTTCCCGCAGCTTTCATTTCTATTGTGGATAATCGCCCTAAATCACCCCATTCAAGAGCGAAAAAGTCGAGTTAAACCACTGTTCTTATGGCAAAATTAAACTTTCCTCACATTCCATCTCGAAAGGCTCGATTCCTATTATGTCAATGTTTTAGCAACCTTTTGAAAGCATCCATGAAGCTCTCCATCCTCATATTCGTAACTGCCTCAGCATGCAGTGGTTTAAGCGACCGTGAAAGCAGTCGTACGGACGATGCTGCTACTGACATTGTCCAAATGCCATCTCAAGTCACTGGTGCACATTTAACTTTCGAAAATGCAAAGCTACGTTGTGATCATACGGAACTAGGCAAACGAGAATATCAAGTCCAGTGTGATGTCGTAGCTAGGTCCGCAAGCGGTAAAGAGTTTATACCAACTTCCGTTGATTCAAATCTAAAGTTTTCTAGATTGAGCTATCAATCAAGCGAAGGTAAAGTCACGCTATCTTGCGAAAACACAGCATCAAAAACATCATATTCTTGTGATGCAAAATTAGAGAGCTTGACTGCTACCATTGAATTCTCAGTAGAAATCTCACACGCTACCAACAGAGTAAGCAAGAAAGATTCTGACGTTGTCAAATTGCCTTTCCAGATATCTTTTTTGACGGGAGTAGTTGCCTCCCTCCCCTATGAATATCGACCAACTCATAAAGACCCGACTTCCATTGTCGGAGACATACAGAAGGGTTTTCAACTTCAAAAGGTTGACCCAAAAAAACTTGCCCTTAGAAATCCACAAATCATTCAATGCGAATATGAAAACAATGACCAACGTATTTTTCTTTCTGATAGTGGTTTTATCTATCAGTATGTGGGCGATGATGTCGTCTTATTTGCAGGGAATTTACTAGCTCTTAACTCGGCGATTGAATCATCGACAAGCCGATTGAAAGTACATCTTGATACCGACGCAGTGCTAGCATGCAGCAAGCACGGCTTGCTTGCTCTAGAGCGTAACAAGCAACGCATTTTGGAATTGCGCTTAGACGAAAAAGTCGAGCTGGTTTGGGAAAAATCACCAATGAAAGGGGCGATTGCTCAATTCGTATTTCCAGAATGGATTGCCGAAATAGTTACTAACAGACAAGGTGTCCTTTATTTCCGATCTTCAGCGCAGACAGTTCAATATATATGGAAATTTGAGAAGGGAGTTTTAGATCTCATTGCAGGAAGAAGCTCAAAAGCTAAAGTTGATTTCACACGCCTCGGACCAGAGTTCGCACCGATTGATCTAGAAATTGATGCGAATGAGAAGTTATTGGCCTTGGTGAAACTTGACGTCGGGCATCACGCCGTCTTTGCATTGGAGTCCGAGGATAGCTTACTTGCAGGTGCGCCTGGTCAGATCAACGGTTGTCTCGGCAATGTAGCGGGGATGAGCGCGAAGGAGGTCAAGTTTTGTCGTCCTGATGGGCTCACGGCAACAGTTAATGGCGATTTCTTAGTAAATGACAATGGAAAGACACTGCAATTCTCTAAGAAAAACTCTGCGGGGAATTTGACTTTATCGTATTATTCACATGCCTTAGGAAACAGTGACTTTACTTGGTCGAGAAGCAGTGATGTATATTTTGTGACTCACAGTCCATCTCGTGACCAATGGTTGCGTCGTATTATTAAGCGTACATTTGGCTTGTCGTCTGCGGATATACATATTGCAGGAACATCAGCCCTAAACCTTCCCACTGTCTTTGAGGTCGACGCAACTAAACAATTTCTACCAAGTATAAGTGGATTACACATCGACTACGAAACCAAAGAGCCGCTATTTATTGAGAATTCTATCTCCACGAATGGGCGTGTTTTCAAATTGAAAAGCGGTCAAAATGAATTGGTTTCCGTTTTGAACTTACCTTTATGGGAAGACTTAAGCAGCAAGCAAACCTCGATTATCCAAGCACCCAATTTTGATTTATATTCGCTAATTCCTTATGATTGTATTCCGCGCCTACTGCTATCGGAAGGGAAGTCGTATCACAATTCTGTGATGTGTAGGCCAATGAGTGCTGAGGAAGATGATGTTGTAAACATTGAGCTGAGTATTGTTGGGGATCTCATGCCATTCCAGCTCATTTCTGCCGACTTCCGCAGTAACGGGAATTTAATAGTCTCAGATGCGCAAAATGAGGCGATTTGGGAAGTAGACCCCCAAGGCCGCCTGATTGAAAATCTGACCGCCGTCAATTCTGTAAGTTTTGCAAAAAAGAGATACAAAGGTGAGATTTCACAGACCCAAGCCATTGGCTATGTGAAAAATTTAAGGGTCAGAAATTCTGACGTTTTTTTCTACGATAGCTTTAATCAAGCCATTTCCAAGATTAACAATGGGCGCATTTATCATGTCATGGGCTTAGGCGACGAGCCTTTAGTCGAGGGAACACGCGCTTCTCGAGTTGTGTTTCCGGAAAATTTGGACATTTCTAGCTTCGATTTATCATCAAACGGTGATTTGTATTTTGTTTCTGCTGGGAAAGTATGGCTTTTCCGCTATAGCTTAGAGAACGACCCCAAAGCCGAGTTGTTCCTGGGTAATGAATCATCTGGTGGTTGCGCAACAAGTAGCATACATGGATCAGCCTCACGCTCTGAAATAGATCAGTTTTTTAGAACAGGTTTGACCAAAGTATGCGGGGGATTTGCAAATCAAGTTGTGGTTTCCGATAATTGTTCTACAAAAAATCCTACCGAGGAAGGCAAGCTTTCGGTTTATATTTCTCAAAAGTTTGGCGGCTCTGGATCTAACTTATTACTCGCCGAAAGGCCTTGTCCCACTCTCATCACCGAGTAGGTGTGTTAGAAAGTGAGTCTTGCTCTAGAGCCCCAATGCACCTCTAAGTCCATCGATGATGAACTGAACACCGACTGCACATAGAATAATGCCCATGATCCGAGTCATGAGATTAAGACCAGTACGCCCAAGGTACTTCACAACATAGGGTGAGAACTTTAATATGACATGGGTCACGCCGAGCGCGACAATAATAGATAAAGCTAATGATACGACACGAACTGTGCTCGGAGCGCGGCTGGCATAAAGAACAACTGTTGAAATAGCCCCTGGTCCCGCGAGTAGTGGGGTTGCCAAAGGGAAGATCGAAATATCATCTCTCTCAAGGCTCTCTTCTTCTTCTTCGGGTTTAACGCGCGTTCTGTCCCCGCCCAACTGCTCCATGCCTAGCTTCAAAAGCAAAATCCCCCCCGCAATTCGAAAGGCCGGAATCGTAATACCGAATACTTGAAATACGGCCATTCCCGTCAAAGCGAAGAGCATCAAGATACCCAGGGCCACGAGCGAAGCCTTGAAGCGAACATGAGACCGCTCGGCATGCGACATTTTTTCGGTGAGTGTGAGGTAGACGGGTATGACCGCAAAAGGATCGACCATAACGAACAAAGAAATCGTCGTTGCGACGATATAGGTCATTTCATTAAGGGCTAAATCTAACATTTACTAATTATAGGGGGTCGTGAGACTTAATTCAAAGGATATGTTGGAGGAGGAGATTCTTCGCATCAAGTGCGAAGCACGCCGATCGCTCTGAATTGCGGACAAAAAAAGAACCGCGTTATCAGGTCCTGGCTCCAAGTCCCCGTAACGCGGTTCTAAAATCTGTATACAGAAGTCAGATTAAGCTCTCGAGTAGCTTATTTCTTCTTGCGGCGCTTAGTAGCTTTCTTCGCAGTTGACTTCTTAGCCTTGCTAGCGGCTTTTTTCTTGCGTTTTTTCGCTTTTTTCTTTGCTGGGGCAGCTACTGCGCCTGCAGCTTTTTTAGATTTACGTTTCTTGCGTTTCTTAGTTGCTTTTTTAGCTGTTGAAGCTTTTTTCTTTTTCTTAGCCACGGTCTATACCTCCTAGAGAGTCGTTAACTTTATGACAAGGTCTTCGCTTACCAGAATGTCTGGAGCCTTTTATCGATACACCAAATAAATCAGTGATATCAATAAGCTACTAGCCTTGCCGTTATCCCAACCACAAGTTTCATGCGACGCATGAACCCTGTAATGGACACTGTTTGGGTGGGAGGTGTCGGGAAATTTTCTCGACTCTATATACCTTTGTATACGCTCAACCACCAATTCCGACCTAACTAAGTTAAGTTCGGTAGAAACTCCTGAAACTTTAATTCAAACTCTAAGATGGACCTTCGAATTTCAACTATTTTCAAGAAGCTAGGATTTTTCATGGTTCGTTTTCAACCGCGTTAGCATTTCGCTTATTACGTTTACCACGTATTACAAACTTACTAACCTATGTTTCTTATCTTTATTAATACCAATTTAGTTTTAAGATTTCAAATTTTTATTCACCTTCATAAAGATTTTTTTCATTTTTTAGTTCGTCCATGATGTTGACAACCGGTTTTTTTGGACACGATCGAATGATAATAGATGCAAATTGTTGTTAAGAAAAATTCCATATTGCTAAGCAAACAACCTGTGTAGCAAGGGTTTTACGCTTACTGTTAAATTCCACTTCCAAATGTGTTAAAACTTTTGGATAGAATTTTTTGTTTGAAATTTTTTGAAAGTCAAGAAGATGACGGATGATGTTTTATTACTCATTGTTGGAATACTTTGTGGAGTGACGTCGCATGTTTTGGGATTGGGAGGCGGAATTATTTTAGTTCCGGTGCTTTCCCAAGTTTTTAAGTTCCCAATGCACCAAGCCGTAGGGGCTTCACTTGCCATCGTTACCGCGTCTTCACTGTTTTCGTCTTTGACCAAGCTCAAACAAGGATACGTCGCCATCAAGCTTGCGACCATTCTCGAAACGGTTTCCGTGATTGGCGCACTGCTAGGAGCCGTGATTGCGCTCAAGATGACGGATGCAGACCTTAAGAAACTATTTGCTTTATTAGTCACTTGCATGGTTTCGGTCATGATTTTGGAAGATATATTGAAAGCACTTCTTCGCGGTGGTCAACCCACTTCACTCGGCCGAAAATTCACGATGACGTTTGGCACCTATTGGGACGAAGTTTCCAAAGATCATATTCCCTGCCGCGTTCGGCAGGTTCCGATTGTGGCTGGCGGCGTCGGGACAACGGCGATTCTCGCGTCGATGATCGGTATTGGCGGAAATATCGTGATCGTCCCCCTTTTGACGACCATCGGTGGATTGCCCATGCGGGTGTCCACGGCAACGAGCGCCTACATGATGGGCTTGACCACATCAGGAGCCGCTTTGTTGTTTTGGTTCCACGAACATATTCGGACGAGTTTGGTGCTTTGCATCATTGCTGGCGTCTATATTGGTACCCGCCTCTCGCAACGCTACCTATCGACATTGAAGTCCACGACCGTCCGAGCGTTATTTCTTTTGGTCCTCATCACCGCGGGAGTCAAGATGTGGCTAAGCTGAATCGTGCAAATCTCAAAACTTTTTTGTCGACCGATATGAGTGTCGCCCGGTTTTCCTATCATGTGACGTTGGCCTTTTTTTTGACGTTATTAGTTGTTGCAGCTGTAGGCATATTATTCAAAAACGATAAAGTGGTGACTTGGGCCCAGGAGCTTTCCATTGTCTGCTTGATTCTATCGGGAGTGTTTCGCGCTCTCGCTCTGTCCGTATACTACTCGGTGCGAAGAGATTACTTATACGCAATGTGTTCTATCATCGTGGTGACTATTTTTGTCGTAACAAATGTGATCCAAGATTGATTGTTTCGTCATACAGAGCGAAGTGAAGGATGACGGGCCTTCGCACTATGTGAAGAAAGGTTCGCTCACGATAACGCACCGCATATTTATTTATCTACGGCCATGCCGCCAAACTCAAAAAGCAAGTCAGTACGGAAATCAAAACGGTAAGTGGTAGCCCAATTTTGAGAAAATCTCCGAACGTGTAACCCCCAGGACCCAAAACTAATAAATTTCCATGATGTCCGATAGGCGTCAAGAAAGAAGCCACTGCACCCATGGTCACAGTTACGACTGCCGCTGTCGGAGAAATTTCGGTAGCTCTCGCAAAAGCCAAGGCTATGGGCGCAACCAATACGGTGGTGGCTGCATCCGATAAGATCTGTGTTAGCAAGGCCGCAAACCAGAAAAACAACAACAGAAGCATGATGGGCGACCATCCTTGCGTCCAATGCATAACGTTATTCGCGACCAATTTATCAAAACCCGTTTTTTCCATCGCAATGCCAAGCGGAATCACTCCCGCGATCATGATAAAAATTTTGGATTCAATGGAAGCGTAAGCGTCATCATGGGAAACACACCCTGTCATCACCATTGCCAACGCTCCGGCCAAAAATGCGACGTATGCGGGGAGCCAGGCCATTGCAGCGGTGATCACGCTCAAAATCATAATCGTAGCTGCAAGTCCTCGTTTATGCCGTTTAACGGGAGATCCTTGAAATGGCATAAATAATAAAAATCCACGATGCCGCGCTAGCCGAGTGAGGCGATTTTCAGGTCCCCACAACACGACGAGGTCACCTTCTTGCAATATAACTTCTGATAATTCATCTTCCATCCAGCCACTTTTTCGCCAAATACCAACTGCAATCACGCCGTAGCGGTGAAAAAAATTAAGGTCCGCGAGAGTGCGTCCACGCAGTGGGGATTGAGGCGCGATGAGCGCTTGAAAGACGCGATTTTCGGCGTCCACAACGGGAGAATTGGCGTTGGGTTGATCGCCATATTTACTAATAGCCTTGAGAACGAGTCCCAGACTTCCATCCATCGAGACCAATTCGTCCGAACTGGTCTTGACTAAAAGCACATCGCCCACCTGTATAGTCAAATTGGTTTGGGAAAGTGACAAATTTCGTCGATTGCGAAACCAGGCGAAAACTCTAAATATTTCAGCTGTTGATTTCTGTAATTCTTCCATCGTTTTGCCGACCCATTTGCTGCCTTCGGGAACATAAAGTTCGGTCGAAATCTCACTCAATAAAAATCGGTCGTCTGACTTGTCTTCCCCGCTTTTCTTAGGTAAAAGCCAGCGCAAAAAAAGGATCGCGATGATGCTACTCGCGACAACGGGTGCGCCCATCTTTGATACGGAAAACAACCGCAACATGGGCTCACCTGACCGGACCAAAATATTGTTGGCCAACAAAAATGCCGGCGCGCCAATGAGGGTCAATGTTGTTCCCAAGGACGCGGCTGTGGCCATCGGAATCAAAATTCGGGACGAAGCCACGTTCTGATCACGACAAATCTTCATGACAATGGGCAACATCATAGCGGTGATCATCAGGTGATGAGTAAAGGCAGACATGAATGCCACGGCGACCATAACGACGAGACTGACACGTATCTCTGAACTCCCTGACCATCGGCCCACCCAGCTACCAATGATATCCGTCACGCCTGTACTCGTTAGACCAGCTGACAAAACAAAAACCGCGCATACGATAATAGCCGGTTCACTCGAGAATCCTGAAAATGCCTCTTTCAGATTGATAATCTTGGTCACGGCCAATGCGAGGATAATCAAGATTCCGATAACATCCACGCGCATCCGTCCGTGTATGAAAAGGAAAATAGCCGAGACCATAATGGAGCAAAAAATAACTTGATCGACGGTCATCGAGGTCTCCGACAAACTATGGTTGGAATTACATCTCTCGTTGATGCCTCTATCAACACAAAATAATTACGGCATGAACAATAAAGTCCATGCCGCACATGAGCAGGGCGTAATTGCAAATGTCTAAAGACTTACGGCAAACTTCGACGTGGATTGCCGAGCATCAGAAAAATTCCGGCAATTAATGTGATGGCTCCAGCGCCCAACAAATACATCGTCCGATCCGTTGGCGTGCCCGTAAACAACTTTGAGATTTCTGACGCAACTGATTCGGATGCATAAAAGCCGTAGCCAAGGACGATGGCACCGATGATGACCAAAAATAAACCTATTGGATTCTTACTCATTAGAAACCCCCTCTAAATACAACCGCGACCAAAAGCACAACCAATATGAGGCCAAGACCTCCACTTGGACCATATCCCCAGCCTCGACTGTATGGCCACGCCGGCAGTGCACTCAAAAGAGCAATTAACAAAACAATCAATAAAACAGTAGAAAGCATGACAAACCTCCTGGTTAGGCATGTTACGTATCGGCCATACCATCCCGACATAGCCACGCAACATTCGTCCAAGAATGAAAATTGCAACTAATGTGCCAGCGGAGTTCCGCTGTGCATTTGTTTTGAACATTACGCCATGCGGAGAATAAGTCATAATGGGGAGGGGAAGATTTTATGAAGATGCAAACCGTTGCCGTCCTTGGTGTCAGTCCGAAACCAGAACGCTACGCCAACAAAGCGATCAAGATGCTGAAAAAGCATGGTCACATAGTTTTGCCAGTCACACCCCACCATTCGCATATCGACGGCTTGAAAACGTTTCCGACTCTTGCGGATATCTCGCAAAAAATCGACACGTTGACAGTTTATATTGGCCCAAAAAATATGACTGATTTGATTCCGGGGATTATTGCACTGAATCCGGTACGAGTCATTCTCAATCCAGGAACCGAATCGGACGAACTCATGGCAGCATTGAAGGCTGCCAGTATTCCCTACTTAGAAGCTTGTACATTGGTCATGCTTTCCACTGATCAGTTTTGAAATACCCTAAGTAAAAACCCCCTTCATTTCTGAAGAGGGTTTTCAAACAAAAAGATTGGGGATTAACCAAATTTCCTCACTAAGACAATTAATCTTCGCCCAAGCCAAATCCACCGTGACATTCAAGTTCAGCTTTTTTAGTTCCATTAATCGACAAGGTTGCTTTAGAACCTTCTTTGCTACGTGTAATGTCATATGTGTTTTGAATTTCTTTTTCCTTTTCTACGAATGTATATTCAACCTTCATAGTACCTTTTTGAGACATGGTTACGTTGACGTTGTTAAAAAGCGTGGGAACTCCCGTCGTCTTGTTACCTTCCATTCGTAAAGTAAGGAGAAGCGCACCTTTTTCCGTAGTCTTCTCGTCGTCAAACTCTTCCGCCAAAAAGCTTGCAGGCACGAAAACCGAGTGAACAGCGCGCATGAATTTACCAGCTTCTGAGCAATGCAAAATTGCGATGGATGCATCGGAGCTCTTGCTAAAGGCTGGCGCCGCGAAAGTAAGAAAAGATAATCCAGCTATCAAAACGAAACGCATAAAAACTCCTAGAATAAAATGTGAGAAAAGAGGCCCTCTTGGTTAGGGGTCATTAATAAGAAGAACTGTAATTGTCAATTTTAATTGAGAAAGTATTTAAAATCCGTGGTAAATCAACTCACTTGCCCCTTGGCCAACTGGACAAAACTTTGATTTTAATAGACGAAAAACAAAAAACCCCCGTCATTCCTGACGGGGGATTTCTGCATGAAAATAAAATTTTTTAGCCGTGTTTAATTAAATTTGCCGTATCGAAAATATCCCAAAGTGAAACCGGGTCTAGACATTTTAAACCATAGCGCACAAGGTCTTGTTTTCCGAAGTCATCCTTCGACCACATCACTTGAAGTTGAATTCTTAATTCCTTCACCTTCAAAATCAGGATGTCACCTTGCTTCAGCTGTTCTGAAGTGATGATACCGAGACCATCGACAGAGACGTTTATCGGACGACACGAAATCGTTTTGTTGTTGTCGCGAAGCAAGGTGCCGGGCAATAATCCGGACAGCTCGTAACGTTCGCTCGCGCGCCGCTCATTTAGCTTTAAGTTGCCCATATTCATATAACTCATCGCGCATTCCACCTGCATTGTTGGCGTATAAAAAACACCTCTATTGCCTTATACAGACCCCTATTCGGGATTGGGGCTTGGAAACTGAGATGAACGAAAAATCTAGGTTATATCAATAAATTAGCGCTCAGATTTATAAGTCACCAGGTTTGAGCGGGACCATAAATTCGGGATTTAAATGCATATCTACTTGATCAGGCTAGGAAGTTTAGCAAACGATACTTCACCCGCGAAGTGGCAGGCCACTTGGTGGAACTCTCCCTTTAGCTTCATATCTCTTAGAGGGGGGACATCGGTCCGGCAGCGTTCTTGCGCGAACGGACAACGCGTATGAAAATGGCAACCCGATGGAAGGTTCGCAGGTGAGGGAACTTCACCCTCCAAAATATGCCGACTCGGTTCGATGGTCGGATCAGGAACCGGAATGGCCGATATCAATGCTTGGCTATAAGGATGCAGCGGTCGTTCATGTAAGTGATGGGCGTCGGCGAATTCTACGATTCGGCCCAAATACATAATCGCAATCCGATCCGAGCAGTGCTTTACGACCGATAAGTTGTGAGCAATAAATAAAAAAGCAAGTCCGCGGTCTCTTTGCAGATCTATGAGTAAATTCATAATTTGAGACTGAATCGAAACGTCTAGCGCGGAAACCGGTTCGTCACAAACAATAAGCTTGGGCTTCAAGGCGATGGCACGGGCAATGCCGATGCGCTGGCGTTGACCGCCTGAAAACTCATGCGGGTATTTGCTTTTGGCGTCTGCTGGCAAGCCCACAGTATCCAATAGTTCATCGACCCACTTGCGACGCTCAGCTGAAGTACCCATGCGATGGATCAGAAAAGGCTCTTCCAAAATATAACCTACGGCGTGTCGCGGGTTAAGCGACTCATAGGGATCTTGAAAAATAACTTGTATGTTTCGACTTTGTTCACGTAGTTGGGCTTTCGAAAGATTGGCCATATCATGGCCGTTAAAAATGACTTTTCCAGAAGAAGCTTTGTATAATCCGGCGATCACCCGCCCTAGCGTGGATTTGCCACAGCCGGACTCACCAACAAGGCCGACTGTTTCCCCAAGTTTGACTTCTAAACTAACATCGTTCACAGCCGAGACGCGCGCGACTTCTCGAAACAACAATCCACCACGAATAGGAAAATATTTTTCAACGTTTTGAACCTGAAGTAATGACTCGCTCATGACGCCACCACCTTTTGCCATTCATAACAACGTACCCATCGACCCGCACTGACTTCACTAAAATCCGGCGGCGCAACACGGCATTTGTCTACGGCGTAGGGGCATCGATTTTCAAACCGGCAGCCCTTTGGCATGTGGTGCAAAGAAGGAACCATACCTTGAATAGTCTTAAGCTTTGACTTCGGTTCAGTGGTCAGACGAGGAATGGATTCTAACAATCCTTTGGTATACGGATGGGAAGGATTCTGAAAAATGTCCTTGACGGGGCCCTGTTCCGAAACTCGACCCGCGTAAAGAACCATAACGTCATCGCATAGCTGCGCTACGACGCCGAGATCATGAGTGATAAAAATAATCGACATGCCGTTCTTTGCCTGCATGGTGCGCAACAAATCCAAAATTTGCGCCTGGATCGTTACATCCAAAGCCGTAGTCGGTTCATCCGCAATAAGAATGTCGGGTTCACAGGCGAGAGCGATCGCGATGACAATACGCTGGCGAAGGCCGCCCGACAATTGATGCGGATACGCTTTAAGTCTTTTTTCAGGATCAGGTATGCCAACTTTTTCCATGATGTCGACGGTGGCTTTTTTAATATCGGCTTTGGACATTTCAGGAAAGTGCAGCTGGTATACCTCGGCGATTTGCTTGCCGACGGGTTCGACCGGATTCAGAGCCGTCATGGGTTCTTGAAAAATCATGGAAATACGACGGCCACGGATTTTGTGCAATTCATCCACGGGGAATTTCAAAAGGTCCTGGCCGCGATATAAAACTTCGCCACCCACGATATGACTGGCGGGTTTCGGCAGGAGTCGCACGGCAGCCAGCGCCGTGACACTTTTGCCACACCCGGACTCACCGACGATTCCTAACGTCTTTCCTGGCATGACTTTAAAGCTGATACCGTCAACAGCACGCAGACGAACGTCATCAGTATCGAACTCGATCTGCAGATTTTTGACTTCAAGTAACGGCTCAGTCAATTTTTTTCCCCGCTTATTAATTTCCAGCTTTGACACGAAAGGTTGTGACGATGTCGACAGTTTCTGGAAAGGTCTTACCGCTCTTCATCGCAGCTTTTGTTTCATCGTAGCGGTCCTGATCAAACCAGAAAAGCCCCCCAGTCGACATGTCGAACGGAGAAAATGCAGTACCCGAAAGGCGCGTTGCCGGAATCTTCGGGAGTCGCCACCAGCGCCAATATGCCTCGCGAAAATACGGAATACTCCAAGTCGGAATGAAAACGGAAAGGTCGTGCAGCTTCTGCTGAATTTCATGCGACAGCGGAATCCGCTCCTTCTCATCAATCGACTCGCGCTCCTTCATGATCAGCGCATCCAGCTCTTTATCGGCAACATTTGACCAGTTGTTGGTTTGTGTCTTGTTGGCGTTTTCAGAATGGTAGTGCTGCCAGTAGTCTGGGCGTAACGATGTTGACCAGGCCGTTAAAGAAATTTCATGTTTCTTTTCGAGACCATTTTTGAAAGCCGCGCCAGAATCCAGTATCTTAAGTTTCAGCTCCAAACCTGCTCGCTTGGCTTCTTCTTTGATGATGGCGAGTCGTTCCGTGATGTGCTTCGCACCATAGGTGATCTCAAACGAAAGTTTTTTGCCATCTTTTACGCGGATTCCGTCCGGCCCGCGCGTTGTCCAACCGGCTTTGTTAAAATACTCATTGGCTTTGTCCAAATCAAATGGGCGGGCGGTAATTTTGGTGTTCGTATACTTCCCGTACCCGTCATAATGCTGCGATTGTCTTTCATAATCGCCACGCAGGAGAGTCTTGGAAACTTTGTCGACATTGAGAGCGTGAGCGATACCTAAGCGAACATTTTGATCACGCAGATGTGGGTGTGCCAAATTCAAATAGAATCCATAAGCCCCTCGCGGAGCGTCATTATAAAACCAAAGCTTGTTGATGTAGCCCTTGGCGAAATCTCCGCCTTTGGTTTTTTCGTGCCAGTATTGCGGGTACACGATCCCAAACGTATCAAGCTGACCTTTTAGGAAATACACGTAAGCATTATCAATCGAGCGAATCACTTTATACTTGAAGGTATCGACGTTAAAACGATTCTTGTAATAATGCATGTCCTTCGCCCACCAATCTTTATGGCGAACAATTTCGTATGACTTGCCCTTCTTGATATTTTGAATAATGTAAGGACCTGAGTTGGGAACAATTTCCCAGTTGTATTTTTTAGTGAAATCATCGTCGATTTTACCATAGTAATGTTTCGGAAAAGGCGCGATGTTGGCGTACAAATGCAAATCCGGTTTCGGACGGGTTAAACTAACGGAAATGGTATGGTCGTCATACTTAATGACGTTCTCAACTGTCTCGGTGTAGTGATTGTTATACCAAGGGGCTATAATATGCTTGGATCTATAGAATTCTAAAGTAAATAAAAAGTCATCCGCAGTGATGGGCTTGCCATCACTCCAGCGGGCTGCCGGATTGATTTTGTAGTACATTGTTTTCTTATCTTCGCCATATGCCCAATGCGTCGCAATTTCGGGAATGACGTTTTCTGTATTCGGATGAATGCCCACTAGCGACATAAAGTTATCGAGTATGTGACCGCGGTAGCCATGATTGGAGTCCGGCCCAACAACGCGAAGCGTCAATGGGAAACTCATAAGAAAATCTTGATACTCGCCGCCTTTTTTTGCGTCAGGATCGGCAAAAAGTGGATCCTTGTCATTGGTTAGCCACTTCAGATTTTTTGGCAACGTTCCCGTCGCGAGGCTGGAGACTTCCTCCGAAGCGCTCTCCGTCTTGATCGATGTATCATCTGAAGACTTCTTGGTGCAGCCGATGGCCAGAAAAAAAATAAGAATCTGTAGTTTTAACATCGGACACTCCTCAGTTACTGATAAATCGAAAATTTCTTAGGATCAAACGCTTCACGAATAGCTTCGCCAATGAACGTGACCATTGTGAGAACAACCACCATCATAGACACAACGGAAGAAACGATCCAGACGGCCTGCATATTTGACGTGCCTTGCTCCAGGAGCTCGCCCCAACTGGGAGTTGGCGGAGGTAGCCCAAAGCCCAAGTAGTCTAGCGCGGTTAGCGAAGTGATTCCGCTGGCAATGGCAAATGGCACGAAAGTGACAATGATGGAAATACTATTGGGAAGGATATGCCGGAATATAATGCGAACTGGACTCGCTCCTAATGACTGTGCCGCCAAGACATATTCTCGAGATTTTTCACGATATGTGGAGGCGCGCATATAGAACGTCATACCGTGCCAACCGAAGAAAACCATAATGGCAAGCAGCATCCCGAAGTTCGGGACCAATACAGAGGAGATAATCATAATCACATAAAGAAACGGGACGTTTGACCAAATTTCTATAATCCGCTGCATGACGATATCGAACGTTCCCGCCCAATAGCCCATCATGCAGCCAATAGCGATGCCAACTACATAGGTCAGAGTCGTGAGGACTATCGAAAACCAAATGGCAATCCGAAAACCATAAACGAGCCGTGCCAGAATATCGCGGCCCGACGTATCCGTGCCAAAATAATTTTTGAACTCAAACGATGGCGGATAAGGTGGGTAGATTCCTTCACGACTGATACTCTCGTAAGCGTTGTAAGGCACTAGAGGCATGATGAGCCAGTTTTTGCCACCCTCTTCTTTAAATTTCTCTTTAAGTAAGCGGTACCTGGTTTCATATTCATAATCCAATCCGAACTCCGTGCCAGGAATGATGGCACCAAAAGTCGGAAAATAGAATTTATCGTTGTATTTTACGACTAGTGCGCGGCTATTGATAAATAGCTCCGCGAACAAAGAAAGGAAAACCATAGAGGCTAATATCACGAAAGAATAATAGCCACGCTTTATGGCACGAAAGCGTTTCAGTTTTTTGAGGGTCAATGGATTAAGCCACATAGTCTTTACTCAAATTGAACGCGTGGATCGACAGTTGCTACACATATATCTGACAAAATATTTCCAATAAGCTGAAGCACCGCGGTTAACGCCAAAATCCCCATGACCACAGGGTAGTCGCGTTCAATGACAGACTCGTAGCCAAGCAAACCAAATCCATCTATGTCAAAGATTTTTTCGACCAGAAAAGATCCCGTAAGAAAGAAAGCAATGTTACTTCCGAAATGCGTCGCAAGAGGTATCAAACTATTGCGCATGGCATGGCGTAAAACAGCTCGACGAAAACTCGTACCTTTCGCCATTGCCGTGCGAATATAGTCGGCCGCTAAGTTATCCATGAGAGAATTCTTCATAAGCATCGTCATGAAGGCGAAACTTCCAGCGATATAGGCAATGAGCGGAAGGATTGAATGATAAAGAATATCCCAAATTTTGCTGGGAAGACTTAAAGTCGAAAAGTCATCACTGACAAACCCACCCAATGGAAACCATTCCAAATTAGCAGCGAACCAAACCACCATGACAATACCAAGAACAAAACCCGGAACGGCATAACCGACGAAAATAAGAATAGAAGTCACGTTGTCGATTGCCGTTCGATGCTTAATGGCTTTGATAACGCCAAGCGGAATGCAGATCATATAGGACAGAACAAGTGTCATGAATCCGTAAAAAGTCGAAATCGGTAGCCGTTCTTTTATGGTTTGCCAGACTGGTTCGTAATAGCGCGTGGACTCACCCAAGTCTAAAGTCAGAATTTTTTTGAGCCATATAAAATAACTAACAACGATTGGCTTATCGAAACCATAGTACTCTTTGAGTTGATTGAGTTGATCTTCGGAAAGTGCGCCGCCACTCTGCATCATATCGCCCGCTGCACCACTGGAGCCCACTCCACCCTCTCCGCCCATTTGACCTTGCGCGATGATGCGGTCTATCGGTCCACCCGGAACGAGCCTAGTAATGGCAAACACCATCAAAGTTATTCCAAGAAACGTTGGAATGATCAGTAGGAGTCTGCGAAGGAGATATGTGCCCGACATATAATCACTCGATGGAACGTTATTAAAAGCTGGTATTCCAGCAAGATCATTGGATATATGCTAGGATTCTACCATAGTTGGCTGGTTTGAGGAGAGGATATTGCGCGCTCTGACCTTATATTGGATGAACATAAAAGCCTTCGCGCGAAAGCTTGGCTACGACTGGGCTCGCGAGCTCACCACCATCATTTGCGGCGCAGTTATTTTCGCCACCTTTGTTTATGTCTTCCATGATTTTTTGAATAACGAAGTGAAACAAATTTCTGCAAGAATGTTTGAAACCCTTGCCCACTGGGGTGCCATCGCCGTTCTTGTCTTTAGCTCTGCCTATTTGGCTCTCATACTCAAAAAGGAACGCATCCATAACAAAGATAGCATCAGTCAGTTCGCGGCTGCACAGGGTGAACGGGAACCGGTTATCCAATGGTTTTTAGTTTTACGAAATTCAACTTTGTTGGTGGCTGGAATTTTTTTAGTTTGGAGTGTCGTCATAGCTTATTTGGTAGGTGAGTTTTTTCAAACAGGCCTTTACTGGCAAATTGGCTCCCTGACTTTTTTCTTTTTACTGCCGACTGACGAAATTCAGCGTCGCATGCCCAAAACCTCTTTAATTCAAACTTCATCACCTCGCACCGCTCTAACGCGTTGGCGCCTTTTGCAGATGCTTCGTCGCAATCGTCGTTCGCAGTGGGCACTTTTTGTCAGCCTCGTTCTGGCCACCGGCCAAATTCTTATCGCTCAAGTCAACGGCCCCCTGTTCTTACATATCTTGCTGGGGTTTTTAAGTGGTTGGTTGGCAAGCACTGCCGTGAACGCTCAACTCTCCGCAGATTTGAAATACGCCTGGATGGAAAAACTTGCCGGGGTCAGCCACGATCAATTCATGGGCGCTTACCGGGCTATCTCGTTTTTCTTGGCGATTGTGATTTTTATTTTTACGTTCATGATGATGCTTTTGAGTACGTCTTTTGCATTTTCGGACCTATTGAAAGTCGCTTTGGCAGCGAGCATTCCGCTTTACTTGGCGCCAGCACTCTCCATGCAAATCGACGCACACCGCCCTGTCATCCAGATGGTGACAGGTTTTCTAGTTAGTTTGTTTTTAGTGACGGCAGTGTTCGCCCACTATTTAGCCGTCATACTCGTGCCAGTCGTGGAAGTTTATGCCATGCAGCAGCAACACAACCGATTTTATCGAAGCGTTTAAGGAGATTTAGGTCCTGTGCAAACTGATATGATCACCATGAAAAATTTGAAAAAGACTTATGGTGCCAAGTACACTCTCGGACCTCTAGATCTCCGATTGGCCCGAGGTGAAAATGTCGCCTTGATCGGTCCGAACGGTGCTGGCAAATCCACATTCTTTCAGATATTGACGGGGCACTTGGATGCAACAGAGGGTGAAGCTTACTTTGGCGATCGCCCCATCAAACCGCAAAGTTTTGAAATCAAGCGTCAGATTGGTTATCTTCCTCAGAATTTATTGCTGCCGCCATGGGTGAGCGGTGAAGAGCTTCTATGGTATGCGGCCGCGTTGCATGAGATGAAATCACCAAAAGTCACTATCGAACAGATGATGGAACTTTGGGACATCGTACCCTACAAGCATCGACCGATGGCAGCCTGTAGTCATGGCATGCAAAAACGCGTCGGCTTGGCTTTGGCTATGCTACACAATCCTGATTTGTTAATTTTGGATGAGCCTTTTTCAGGTCTCGACTTATATCACGTGCGGTCATTGGAAGAACTTATCGAACAGCGCCGAAAATCCGGGTTTACAACCATCTTAAGCACTCATAATATTCCTTACGCCGCCCGAATTTGTGATCGGATTTTGATGATTCGCGCCGGTAAGATCAATCAGTTTAACGGCTGGCAAAACGCGGCATGGGAAACTCGCGTACAAATGATTGAAGGTGAATTTTTTAAACCTTCGGACAATAGAAACGGTGAAATCCAAAAATGAAATCTTTTCACCGAAGATTTGTTTTTCATCTATGGCCTTGGTATCTCGCAGGCTTTGTCGCGCTTATTGGCACGACATACATTACGCTTGAAATCCCTAACCTCGCCAAAAAAATCGTCAACGCGGTTGACTCTCGTAACTTCGACCAGGCCAATCTGAAGCACCTCGCGTTAGTTATTATAGTCTTGGGCGTTGCGCAGATTTTTATCCGCTCACTGTCTCGGGTATTTATTTTCTGGCCGGGTCGACAGTTGGAAATGAACCTGAAGAATTTCCTCTTTGGCCGATTGATGCGTCTGCCTGAAAGTTTTTATAGTCAGTATGCAATGGGAGATTTGATTTCGAGAATTGCCAACGACGTCGGTCATATTCGCGTATTTTATGCTTTCGGACTGTTACAGTTTCTGAACCTTGGTCTACTTTTGGTTTTCGCCATCAGCATGATGCTTAAAATTCATGTCATGCTGACGATTGTCGTTCTCGCACCGCTTCTTTTGATGCTGGTGGTGAGCAAAGTCATCATGCCCAAGATGCATGAGCTCTACAACATTAATCAGGCCGTTGTCGGTAATCTCACAAACCGCATCACGGAAGCTTATGTCAATGTTCATGTCATCAAAGCCAACGCGGCCGAGCAAACGTTTTTGGACAGCGCCGAAGTCGAAAACCGCGCCGTGTATGACATCAATATAAAATTACTAAAGTTGCGAATGTTTTTTTGGCCACTACTCGGCTCGACGCACAACTTGTCCATTTTGGCGGTGATGTTTTACGGTGGCTACTTGGTCATTCATAAGCAAATCAGTGTCGGGGATATTTTGGCACTCAACCTTTATGTCACCCTACTCGCCTTTCCGCTCACAGCTATCGGTATTGTTTTGGGAATATGGCCTCGTGCCAAATCCTCTATTAAACGCATAGGCGTGATAGACGAGGCGGTGGAAGAAGCGAGTTTTGTGCCCAACGCACCTACGCAAACGTCCGGCCCTGTTTTGAGAGTCCACAACTTGAGCTTTTGTCACGGTGAGCATCGCGTCTTGCAAAATCTATCCTTTGAAATCCGCGAAGGCGAACGCATCGGGATTTTTGGTCCGGTGGGAAGTGGCAAGTCAACTTTGTTTAACTTGATTGCCCGCATTCATGAGCCGCCCAAAGGCACTATCTTTGTCTGCGGCCAAGATGTTTTAGAAATCCCTCCCGAAGAGCTCCGAAATAAAGTGGGGTTTGTGGAGCAAAGCGCTCAACTTCTTTCGATGACCATCCGCGAAAATATGGAGCTAGGATTAGGTCGTGCTGTTTCGGACGACGAAGCGAAAGCTGCTTTGGTCGGTGCGCAGATTTATGATGAGATCATGTCTTTCCCGGCTCAGTGGCACACGCAAATCGGCGAAAAGGGAGTGCGTCTATCGGGAGGTCAAAAGCAGCGTTTGGCCTTGGCGCGATTCTTTTTACGCCAACCAAAACTTCTTATTTTGGATGACATTCTTTCCGCCGTCGATCACAGTACCGAAACGAGTCTTATCAATCATATTTTCTCAACGAAAAGCGCCGCGCTCATCGCTTCGCACAGGGTCTCGGCACTCAAGGAATGTGACAAAGTGATCATTCTCAGTTCCGACGGAGAGATTCTGGCATGCGATCGTTTTGCGACTATTCAGAAAATGAAGCCCCATCTCCTCCCTCAAGAGGAGGTCGATGATGCAACCTAATTTTTCGAGTAAAACTCTCTGGCAGGAATTAAAAGGCTTGGCGAGACTTTGGCCGTACTTACGGCCCTACAGGCTTCTTATTGTATGGGGTGCGCTGCTTGTCCCCATCATTTCGTTTTTGCAGTCGTGGCGTCCCTTTATTATGCGTCGCGCGGTCGACGATGGGATTACGCCAGGAAATTATTCTGTCCTAATCAATACAGCCATTCTCTTTAGCATTGCTGTTATTTTTGAATACGGAGCTCGTAGCGCGCAGAGTTTCTTTACAGCGTTGGCAACTCATCGCATGGTTCGGGACTTGCGCAGCAAACTCGTTACACATGTTTTGAGATTGCCAGCCAGTTTTCACGACAAAAATATGAGCGGCGCTTTAGTCACGAGATCCACCAGCGATTTTGACAATCTCAACGAATCTCTTAACCAAGGTGTGTTGACAGCAATCATTGACTTCGCTGTTCTCCTCGGTTGTGTCATCGGCATGTACTTATTGGATGCTAAGCTCGCGACGGCCATGGTTGTGCTTCTACCTTTAGTGGGCTGGCTTATTGTGACCTTTTCGAAAATGCTCAAATCATTGATGTTAGCTACACGCAAGTGTCTCGCCGAACTAAACGGCTTTGCCCAAGAGTGCCTTTTTGCCCATTCGACCATTAAGCTTTTGAACGCAAGTGGAGATGTCACCAAGCGCTTTGACAATCTCGGCAAGAATTTTCGCGATCTGCAAATGAAAAGTGTCATTATCGACGCTTTCCTATTTTCTTTGTTAGACGGCATTGCCGCGATAAGCATTGGCATTATTTTTTGGATTGTTGCCGTTTATGTTTTTGAGCTTGAAGCCAACGGCATCACCGCGGGACTTCTCATTGCCTTCGCTCAGTATGCACAGCAGGTGTTTGAACCTTTAAAGCAGTTAGGTAACAAAGTAGCCATGCTACAAGGCGCTTTTACCGCGATAGATAGGATTTTCGGACTTCTCGACGAAAGAGAAGAAGTTTCTGGAGCCATGGCACCACAGAATTTAAAAGGTCATGTTCGCTTTGAAGATGTCAGTTTTGCGTATCAAAGCGACCGGCTTATACTTAAAAACTTGTCATTTGATTTGCCAGCCGGCACGTCGACGGCACTAGTGGGTGCGACGGGAAGCGGAAAGTCATCGACAATAAAGCTTTTGACCAAAATGTATTCGGGATATACGGGTCGCATTTTTATGGATCAGTTTGAGCTGGCGGAAGTTGACAATCAGCAACTGCGCAAACTTATCGGCATCGTTCCTCAGGACATTGCTCTGTTCAAAGGAAGTGTGGCTTTCAATATTTCCCTAGGGCATCCTGACGTCAGTCCTGATCAAATAAAAGAAGCCGCTGCATTGGTGGGAGCAGACAAGTTTATTGAACAACTTCCTCAAAAATATGATTCAAATATCAACGAACAAGGTAGTAATCTTTCTCATGGTCAACGCCAGCTCATAGCCTTTGCAAGAGCACTGGCACGTCAACCTTCACTTATCATTTTAGATGAAGCGACGTCGTCTATTGATCCCGATTCTGAACAGTTGATCCAGACGGCAACGGAAAAACTTCTTAAAGACCGAAGTGTGATTATCATTGCCCACCGTCTCAGCACGATTCAAAGATGTGACCGAATTCTCGTACTTCAAGACGGGCAAATCGTCGAATCTGGCAACCACACTGAACTTCGCAAAGCCGGCGGTGCCTACGCGAAGTTACAGGCCAAACTTGCTAAAGGCGAATCCCTTGAACCAGACGCAGCGAGAACTTAGTCGATTTTCTTGATGACATCAAATTCCAGGTCGCGGGAGGCAACCTTCTTGCCCATGAATATTCCCATTTCATTTGAAACGGAAATGGTGAACTTGCCACCATCCAGCTTCACACTCAAACCTTTGCCGGCATTGGAGTAAGTTCCATCAACAACTTTAAGAGAATATATTTTCTTGTTAGCAAAGCTATCACATCCACAATCCTCATAATCGACTTTCGGACCACCCGGCTGTTCTTTCTGACCCATTTTCCCACCTGGCAAGCTTCCACAAGCCACATTTAAAAATAACAAAGCTACCAAAGCAATAAAGAAAGTTTTCATTATTCCAACTCCATTTCAACAACTTGGCGTTGTTGATTTGTTTTATCGAAACAGGTCAAGCGCACTTTGCGGATTCTATCAACGTCGTTGAATTCTTCTTGCGCTTCTAAGGCACACGTCACCTGCGCATCATTGTGGATTTGCGAAACGGTGGTATCAAATTGGACCACTCCTTCTGCTTGCGCACTCGGTAGGTTTGGCACTGCACACGAACAAGCCCCCACAATCGAACAATCGAAGGTGAGAATAAGTCCGTACGTGAGCGTCGTCATTCCGGCAAAATAGAGAACCTTCTTCAAATTTTTGGCCATTGGTCTGATTCCTTTTGAATAAGTCACTTTTCGGTATGTTCATCATTCGAAAGGAGCTTCTGCATGCTGTTTCCGTATTCTCGTGTATCCAGATCATTTGCCGCACTCCTCACGTTGACTCAACGCAGGTTTTCAACATCGCCTAACTATCTATTTTTAATAGATAATTTTAGAGCTTTAGGCTTTCGCTGTTTATTCCGAAATAGAGAAACTGACGATTCAAAAAAATCATAAGGACAGACCTATGAAACCGTTATTCGCACTTTTTTTAGTTCTGGGGATGTTGGGATGTAAACAACCCATGACCAATACCCGTACGTCGCTGCCAGTGTCTGACAATATTATTGTCGACAAACTCGATACTGGCCTTGGATTCAACTTGAAACTCCCTGACAATCATTCGGATTTGGTTGGTGCTGCCCATGAACTTGCGAATGTTCTCATCACGGAAAACTCTGATTTAATCGCCTTCTCCTGTATCGAGACAGACGGAGTATCGGGAGTTCCTGTTAGTAAGATTCGATTTGTCCTTTCTGACGCTTCTTCAAATGAAACTCAGCTAGCTCAGTTCGACTACTCTTGTGCAAATGGCGCCAAAGTCAAACTCGAGGGTCTCAAAACCAATACAGACTATATGCTCACGGTAGTTGTATCCAATGAGAGTGGAGTGACCTACGTCGGAAACTCAGATATCTTCCGTACAGATGACCAAAAAATTTCTGTCAAAATGAAACGTGTTGAAAAGGAATCCGATGTTGAAGTGGAAATAGTATTTCCGACGGCGCCACAACCAAAATCAACTTTTGTGACCTGTATTTTTGAACCTATCACGAGCACCGCTACGGCGAAGACAGGTGGCAAATGTAAAGTCGAAATCCTCAAAAGTCGCTTGGTCGTTTCGAACGACGATGCAGCAACTTCAATCACCAAAGAATGTATGGCTGACAAAGGCGCTTGCAAAATCGATCTTGGAGTTTTGAAATCAGAACCAGGCAAAATTGAAATCGCACTAGATGGTTTGAAGGTCACTGGCGTTCGCAATGCTTGTCCGACAGAGGCTCAAACCAGAACCGAGTTTTTGATTATTTCAGAGAAGAGCCATGACCGTATTATTCAGGTTCCAGATTGCAAAGCTCCGGTAGAAACAGCCGTAGTTTCGAAAAGTTGCAATGTTACCTTTAATAACAATGGACGCAAGACTTGCGAAATCGCATGGCCCGAAGGTTACGAAAAGGTTGGCGATGAGGCTCAACCAAGTAGCCCAGGTTCGATTTGCCGGTGGAATCACTTCGATAAAAAATCGGAATGCTACGGCATCCGTTTTGCAAAGTTCACACCTTCGGACGCCATTTGCGATTGTTCGATTGTTTTCAAAAAGAAATAGTTAAATGAACGGCCGCTCCGCGGCCGTAACGTCATTCAAGCTCCGCCTTTCACAGGCGGAGCTTTTGTTTTTTTGCGAAGAGTTGGGCAAAACTTCCCAGCACGGTCACCAGAGGGGGTTGTGAGCGCAGGACGCGCGAACACCAGCGCAGCCCGGGCAGGAGCTCTGACACAAGTAAAAATCCCCGTGATCTATCGGGCAAGCGTACCCTCTGGTTACCGTGCTGGGAAGTTTTGCCCAACTCTTCGCAAAAAAACAAAAGCTCCGCCTGTGAAAGGCGGAGCTTGAATGACGTTACGGCCGCGGAGCGGCCGTTCATT
>JBGSKV010000025.1:0-11592 GCA_041740975.1 Oligoflexales bacterium
GGTACGCTTGCCCGCATGATCACGGGGATTTTTATTTGTAACAGAGCTCCTGCCCTCACAACCCCCTCTGAATTCACCTTTGAGAAATTCACGCCAATACTTCGCAAAGTTCAATATCTCCACCAGTGAGGCTTCGCACACGAGTGCGCACCCGCAAGGGTTGCATCCGCAACGGTTGCTCGAGTGAGGTAACCCAGTTTGGCGGAGCCCCGCTGTTGGAGATTTTAGGCCATGCTTAGAGAGTCCAATTTTACCAGTAATTGAGGGTACGGGGATTGGAGCGAGCCGGACGCGAGCGACGATAGTGAAGGCGGAGGCAGGGATGCCGCCAGCCGAGCGTCCCCGTACCCTCAATTACTGGTAAAATTGGACTCTCTAAGCATGAAATTAAAAGCTCCGCCTGTGAAAGGCGGAGCCAGTATTGTTATCCGGCCGCGAAGCGGCCGAATGTTCATTTAACTATATTTTAATTAGTGATGAAAAAATCCTGCAAAACTCGACTCGCCAGTCTTTGCGACATGCGCTTAAAATCACTACTTAATTTTTCTTCATGATTAAGAAACTCATTCATCGGATCGCCGACGTTGTCCGCACTCATGAAGAGCTCGCTTAAAGCATAGTCGCGATTCAGAACAACAGTTTGTTTATGAAGATCCCAGATCTTAACATTCACACTGGCACTGATCGCTTGCTTGTCGGCGACTTCACCTGCACGTGTCAGGTTTTTGATTTCATCAAAGATGGGGGGCTCTTTGCCTTTGAATACGGAAGGGTCTTTGCGAATACTGCCGCCATTCGAGCTACGGTCCAAATCAACAATGGTTCCGGCAGGACTTAGAGAGGCTTCTTTCAAATGAAGAGTTACGAGAGCATCCGCCTGATCGGGGCTGGTGAGCATAAGTCGGCCATCACGAATGAATGCGCGTTGCATCTCAGACCACATAATCTCATGAGGCAAAACCTCCGAGGTTGTATCGTAAATGCCCTCTACGGCTATGGAGCGAAATGGGTATTTCATCACTTGTAAGTGGCTGAACTGATATGCGCAGCTGAGACTGCTTGTTAAGCAGTACAATAATAAAGCAAGTTTTTTAGCTATGTTAAGTCGCATCAGTGATTCATATCATGGTTTAAGTGTGACTTCTATAAGCCTTGTTTTGTTCAATATAGAATCAAATGGCTTGACGCACTGCCTAATTTTAGGTAGTTAAAATAAACCTTTAGCTTTGCTTGCGAGGGGGCCATAAGTTGGCTTGGTTTTGGGCATGCCTATTGTTTGTAGATGCATTACGCCCAACATTGAATTGAATTTTAGAAATTAAAGGAAATATCGTGCTGCAGTTGACTCCAGAAAAAGTGGAAAATGCGGTTGTTCTCATGGCGGGTCAAATTGAACCGGCATGTGAAGCAGATTGTCGGCTTTGCGTAGATTTTTCAGTTGGCATCCATAACTGGCTCATGACCAACGAAATCCAATATGTGATGGTTGATCTTCAAGACGAAAAAGACATCTGCCGGGTGTTTTTGGAAGAACTCATCAATCTAAGAAAAAGATTAGCTATGCCCTTTTACTTTGTGGGGGTTATGGATCGGCCGCGTCAGTTTTTGAATGATTTTGGCATTGCCGACTATACGCATTTCGCTCTCACTCCCGAAGAAGCGGCGGATCATTTGCAGGCAACTTACCCAATCGTTTACCAGTCAGGACTCAATAAAAAAATCGACCTTCGTACTAAGATTACTGTCAGTAAGGCGCGCTTGCAGCAACGCCTAGGTGGTGATGCGGAAGCCGCCTCTGATCTGATTCAAGGCGAAGTCAATTTATAATCCTCGATATCCTTCGGCTCTTACCCTCACCGGTTCGGCAGACACGAGACATAGTGCGTCGCATTTGAAGCGTCGTAATGACAGGCCTTGCTTTTTCCCAACATTCACTTCATAATTCAGGCATGCAAAAGTTCTAGTGGTCTGCGGATTTCTAAAGCTTAGCAGCTATATTTTTCACGGTTGATGTTCAGCTTTGAAAGATTCACATGCAAAAGGAGGTTCTATGTTGGTGTCTTCTGATCACCGTTCTGGTGGTTATGTTTATCCTGGAAAAAATCAAGCAAATTACTATCAAGGAAGCGAGTCACACGTGAGTGAACTTATCTCTAGCTATTTCGGCGAGCTTACATTTGGTTTAGGCCATATGCGTGAGCGCCTCTCTCGAGAAGCATATTCTGATCTACTTTTCTCGTTGGATCATAAAAGAAAAATTTCTAAAGCAACGGCTGATGCCATCGCGCTTGCCATAAAAGAGTGGGCAGTTAGTAAGGGTGCCACCCACTTTTGTCACTGGTTTCAACCCATGACCGGCCTAACGGCAGAAAAGCATGACGCGTTCATTACTATACAGAATTCGAACCACTCAGAACTTACGGTGGTGGAGAGATTTTCTGGATCGCAGTTGATTCAAGGCGAGCCGGATGCTTCGAGCTTTCCGAGTGGTGGTATGCGTTCGACTTTTGAAGCGCGCGGTTATACAGCTTGGGACCCCACATCGCCACTTTTTATAGTGGAAGAAGCGGGAGTCAAAACTCTTTGTATTCCGTCAGTCTTTTTTGGTTATCATGGCCAGGCACTTGATCATAAAACGCCATTGTTGCGATCGGTGGAAGTTCTTTCGGCTGAAGTTTGTTCTTTCCTAAAACAGATTGGTGATGTCGACGTAAAAAACGTTATGGCGACCTTAGGCGCTGAGCAAGAATACTTTTTGATCGACCGCGAGGCTGCCAAAAAACGTCCTGATTTGATTTCTACTGGTCGCACCTTGATTGGAGCAACGTCTTCTCGCGGGCAACGGTTGGAAGATCACTACTTTGGTTCGATTCCAACGCGCGTGAAAGCTTTCATGCATGATATGGGGCGAGAGCTTTATCGCTTAGGAGTGCCGATCAAAACTCGTCACAACGAAGTGGCTCCTAGTCAGTTTGAGATGGCGCCAATTTTTGAAGATGTTTCCATTTCTTGCGATCACAATACTCTTTCTATGGAAACTATGAAACGCGTAGCGGCTCGTCATGGTTTCATGTGCGTACTCCATGAGAAGCCTTTTGCAGGATTGAACGGTAGTGGTAAGCACTGTAACTGGAGTATGAGAAACGACAAAGGTGAGAACCTTCTCGAGCCAGGTAAGACACCTCATCAAAACTTGCGTTTCTTAGCGATGATTGCCATCGTTATGAAGGCTGTGAATGATCACTCCGATGTTATTGGAGCTTCTATCTGCTCAGCAGCAAACGATTTGCGATTGGGTGGAAACGAAGCGCCTCCAACCATCATTTCGATCTTCCTCGGATCCATGCTCGAAAATATTTTTGAAAGTATTGAAAAAGGCGAAGCAGCGAAAGCCACTGAAGAGCAAATCATCAATTTGGACGTGAGTCACATCCCTGACATTTCGAAAGACTACACGGACCGCAACCGTACAAGTCCGTTTGCATTCACAGGCAATAAATTCGAGTTTCGTGCGGTCGGTTCGAGCGCAAACGTTGCGGTGCCGGTGGCGATCCTGAATGCTGCGGTGATTGATGCATTCCGTCAAGCTAGCAATATCCTTCGTGAGTTAATGACGACTACGCCAAATCGAGACGAGGCGGTGATGAAGTTAATTCGCAAGTTGATCGCTGAGAATAAAAAGATTCTTTTTGCTGGAAACGGTTATTCCGAAGAATGGCGGGAAGAGGCTAAACGTCGCGGATTGCCAAACATCGGCAGTTGTGATGAAGGTTTCGATATATTAGGAGACACCAAAGCGACTAAATTTTTATGTGACTCTAAGGTCTTTTCTCAGGCTGAAATCAAGTCTCGCCATAACATAAACGTCGAACGATATCTGACAATCATGGATATTGAGTTCCGTTGCTTGATGGAAATGACAAATGATTACGTCATTCCTGCGGTTGAACAGCAGCTCCAACGGTCGGCAAATGTGCTCGAAATGGCAACGTCAAAAACCCTCGAAAAGAGTCTAGGTCAAAGGGTTGCAGACCTTGAAGACGTTCTGGATCGTCTCATCAATCTCAGGCTGGATTTGGCCAGTTGCTGTGATTTGATGGCAGGCAAGGATAGCGAGAAAGAAAAGGTTAAGCTTCTCAAGGAAAAAGCGAAGACAATTGCGGCATCGCTTCGTACTGCTGCAGACGATGCTGAGCTTATGGTTGCCGATGAATTTTGGGTATTGCCGAAATATCGCGACCTCTTATTTACTAATTTTTAAAGACAGGAGATCCTTCGCTCCCGCTCTCTTCCTCACAGGTTCGGCAGACACGGTCTCGCGTGACCCGGCTCTGGATGACGGCGAAGCGAAGGATCTAACTTCAATCGAAGTGAAATATCTCAGCCATCCCGTGCAGACTTACAGCTTTAGGCTTTACCGGGCGTCGCCTTCCGGTTAAGATTGCATTAAGACAATTTAAAAATTTGGTTTTACTTCTGGGAAAGGATGTCCGGAATGAACGTCAAAACATGGATGTTTGTACTTTTTTCAGTTTTACTAATAAACTGTGGTTCGCCTGAACATTATTCTTCTTTGACATCGACCGACATTGTCAACGGTATCGAAATGGAAGATTCCGAAATGCCGGCAATCGTACAAATTCTCTTCGCCGCGAATGGAGCAAATGCCAAATGTTCGGCTGTCTTTGTCAGCCCCAACACAATGTTGACAGCAGCCCATTGCACCGAAATCAGCGGGCACCTCTCCAAAAAAATCAAAATCGAAACGGGACAGGCGGTAGGTACAGAGAGTTTGAAAATCTTGCGACATCCAAACTATCGTTGGAATACTATAGACCATGACGTCGCTGTCGTTATTTTTCCTGAGAGAACAGCGAACGATTTTATGTATGTGGCGGATAAAGCTCCGGTCAAAAATGACAGAGTCATGATTGTGGGATATGGCCGTACAGAATTCGATAGACCAGCTGTTGAAAATAAAAAACGCAAAGGTTGGAATACAATTGAGCGTATAGACAGTCGTCTGACTTTCTTCAGCAAGCCAGATTCGAGAAACCTCCCTGGCGAAGACGCCTGCAGTGCCTCCGGAGATTCTGGAGGGCCGATGTTAGTTAATGAGGAAATTGTCGGACTGTCCTCAACGATCTCACGATCCCGCAGTTCTGGAGTAATCACTGGTAATTACGCAAACTTGTTTTTCACAAAGCACATGTCATTCCTTAAAAACGCCATTACTCAGCACGGCGCAGAAATCCGCGGTATTGATCCTTAAGGCGAGATAAGTTATCCCTTATATCCTTAGGGGACAAGGTTCATGCAGCCCATTTTTATTCAAAAATCAGCCATCGTTAGCGCGCTTGGGCGCGGCGTTGATATGAACTGGCGGCGATTGGCGGCCGGTGAGAGTTTTATTTTGCCACTCTCCAAAACTCGGCACGCACCTCATTTTCCTGAAAATTTACAATCTCGTTTTATCGCAGCGTTCTCATCAGAAGAAGTAAATGTGATTGAATCTCTTAGGAATGTTCGGTCGCTCAGAATTTACGATCAGGCCGCTTTGGCAGCTGTTTCCGTGGCGCAGAACTGCGTGGAAGATTTGAGCGGAACTCTTGAGGATTGCCACGTGATTTGTGGATCTTCACGCGGCGCGACCCAAAGTTGGGAGTGCGCGATTTCTGATTTTGCCTCTGGTTCCATACGGCCCCAAGTCAGTCCGGCTACCACCCCAGGAAGTTTTGCTTCGGCCGTCACGACTGCTATAGGAAGTGGGGGCGGACAATCCTTTGTTTCGTCTACTTGCACGACTGGATTGCAAGTTGTTGGACTTGCGATGGCACTATTGAAGTCGCATCAAGCAAAAGAAGTTCTTGCCGTTGCCAGTGAGTTTTCGACTACTCCATTTACTTTGAGTCAGCTGGATGCTCTTGGTGTTTACTCACATTCACAATCGAATCTTTATCGACCCTTTCATGAGGATCGAAGCGGCATGGTTTTGGGTGAAGGTGCTGCCGGGATATTTTTGGCGATGAATCCCCATAGTGCCGACGACATTCAGTTGGTGGGCTATGGTGCAGCCAGTGAACCTGCTTCGGCTACGGGTATCGGCAAAAATGGTGATGCTGTTGCACGTGCTATTCATAAAGCGCTTTTAAGCGCTGGGATATCGGCCACTGACATCGATGTCGTGGTGGGTCATGGATCCGGAACTCATTTAGGGGACGAGAGTGAACTCGCGGGATACGAAAGCGTCTTCGGAGCCCATATGCCACCTCTGACTGCCCATAAATGGAGCTGGGGACATGTTTTGGGAGCGTCTGGTTTGATGTCACTCGTGATGGCTGCCGAAATTCTGAAACGTCAAGAAGTCATGTCTTTGCCCTATATTGATCTCGGTAAGCGTCGAGAAACGCTTCGTTATGTGCTCGTCACAGCCCTTGGTTTTGGCGGCCATGCCGTAGCGACCATTCTGAAAAAATAACAAAAAAATGAAGTGATTGGATGAAGTCGTCGGCATGGTTTTAAGGTGACGAATACCTTTAATTTTGTCAAAACTAAGAGGAATTTTTAAGCATAGTGGTCGCTGCGAAGTGACTTGGAGTGAAGAGACGATGAATCTAAATGAATTGCTCAAAGCCGAACCTCGATATGACCTCACACGCGAAGATTTACGGACTATTTACGAATTGCCCATTCCAAGACTGTTATGGCTAGCGCAAAGTATCCATCGGCAAAATTTTGCCGATGATGAAATTCAGTTCTGTACCTTACTTTCCATTAAAACAGGCGGCTGCAAAGAAGATTGTTCGTATTGTCCGCAAAGCGCTCATTACAGAACTGATGTCGATTCGCATGCGTTACTGGATGTGGAAGCAATAAAATTAGCGGCGAAGGCTGCGAAAGACAATGGGTCCACACGGTTTTGTATGGGTGCTGCTTGGCGAAGTCCTCCCAAAAAAGGAAGTCAGTTCGACTCGGTCTTGGAGGCGGTTCGTGAAGTGAAACAACTCGGACTTGAGGTCTGCACGACTTTGGGAATGTTGGATAAAGAACAAGCTTCACAGTTGAAAGAAGCTGGAGTTTACGCCTACAATCACAATCTCGATACTTCTCCAGAATACTATCCAAAGGTTATTACTACTCGTTCGTACGATGATCGTATCAATACTCTGGCTCATGTTCGCGAGGCCGGTATGACGATTTGTTGTGGCGGCATTGTGGGAATGGGCGAGCAGAAAGACGATCGTCTAGGATTACTGGAGCAACTTAATCATTTTGAACCCCATCCGGAAAGTGTCCCGATCAATTTGCTTTTAAAGGTAAAAGGTACGCCTTTTGAGAACTTGACGGAACTCGATCCCATTGAACTTGTCCGTACCATTGCGACAGCTCGTATCGCCATGCCTCGCAGTCGTGTCCGTTTATCCGCTGGTCGCACAGAAATGAGTGATGAGACGCAGGCAATGTGTTTCTCGGCGGGAGCAAATTCTATTTTCACTGGTGAAAAACTTTTGACGACAGAGAACCCCGGTATGGACAATGATAGTATTCTTCTGAAGAAACTAGGCATGATTCCAACTCCTGCAGAAGCTTCGAATACTGAACATTATGATTTAATGTCCAAGAAACCCAGGCAGCCGGTTGAGATGAGCTCGACTCTATGACCCAGAGTTTTGCGATGGCAGCACGTGAGCTCCTGGAGCAGTTGAAAAATCGTCAGCAGTACCGAACTTTGCGGCCCCTGCCGGATCAGAGTTCATTCATAGATCTTAGTAATAATGACTACTTGGGTTTACGTTCGGACAGCAGCTTTCAATTAGAGGCACGCCATTCTATTAAAAATTTGCCCGTTGGCGCTGGTGCGAGTCGACTGTTGGGTGGCGAAAGTTCAGCGTTCGAAGCTATGGAAGCGGATTTCGCGAAGTGGAAGCGTACTGAGTCCGCTCTTTATTTGAGTTCTGGTTATCTTGCAAATTATGCGGTGATTGGTGCGTTGGCGTCTTTAGGCGCCGAGTTTTTTTCGGATGAATTCAATCACGCTAGTATTATTGATGGAATGCTCACCGCGCGCTGCCAAAAACAAGTGTATCCGCATAGTGATCTAGATGCCTTGGAAGATTCGCTTAGAAAATCCACCAGTAAATTGAAAGTCATTTATAGCGAATCCTTATTTAGTATGGATGGTGATCGTGCCTCCCTTATTGACCTTTCGATGCTGGCACTTGATCATAAAGCCCTATTGGTTATTGACGACGCGCATGCTGTTGGATGTTTCGGCGGCCAAGGTGCGGGACTGAGTCCCGATGAATCGGTTTCTATCAATACATGTGGCAAAGCTATGGGGGTGGGTGGGGCTGTCGTTTGCGGACCAACCTGGCTCAGAAATTTGATGATCAATAAATCTCGGGCTTTTATTTATTCAACTGGCGCATCACCTTGGATGGCGGCTGCGGTTCGAAGTTCTGTCCAATATGTTAAGAAACTCGAGTCTCGACGCGCACATTTAGCTGAGGTTTCCACAAAACTTCGTCATCAGCTGCAGTCGATCGGACTGAACATTGGATCATCCGCATCCCACATTATACCTGTCATTATAGGCAAAGAAGCGGAAACGCTACGATGTTCCGAGAAACTTCTGGCGGAAGGCGTTTTGGCCCCTGCTATTAGACCGCCAACTGTTGCCGAGAATACGTGTCGCTTACGACTAAGTTTGCGAGCGGATCTAACAGCCGAGAACATGCATTCGATTTTTGAGTGTTTTAAGAAGCTATGAACTTGCAATCGCCATCCGACAAACACATCTTCGTTACCGGTACTGGGACAAATATTGGCAAGACCTTGGTGAGCGCCAGCTTATGTCACGCTTGGGTGCAAAAAGGCCGGGCCGCATATTGGAAGCCTGTCCAAACGGGCGGATATTCTGTAGACCGTGATTTCGTTAAGCGGTGTATACCTTCACCAAACCTAAAATTCTATCCAGAAGTTTACACTTATGATCTTCCACTTGCACCCAATCAGGCGGCACGCCTAACGGGGCGAGAGAGTGTCAACGTCGATAAGCTTATCTGTGCATTTGATGAATGTGATCGAAACATTCCAACTGTTATAGAAGGTGCAGGTGGCCTTGAAGTCCCACTAAATGAAGAAGCAGAAAATTGGCTAGATTTTTTGGCCAGGACACAAAGCAATGTTTTACTGGTAGCGTCCAGCGGACTGGGTACCCTCAATCACAGCATACTTTCTTTCGAAGCTTTGCATCGTCAAGGTTGTTTATTGATTGGTCTGGTTTTAGTTGGGGAAAAGAACCCGGAAAACCTGACCGACTTGCGACAGATTTATGGGAAACGTTACGGTGGTGAGTTGCCGATTCACCATTTTGATTTTGCAACTGATCAAAATATCGAAGAACAGGTAAAAGTTGGTTCGAACGAGCTGGCCGCATTTTTCGAAGAAGCGTCAAGACTAAAAGCTCAGAGAATTTTGAAAATTCAGTCGCAGGCAATGGCTGATGATCGTCAGCATGTGTGGCATCCTTACACTCAACATCTTTTACCTTCGAAACCTGTTTTATTGCAACGCGCTAATGGTGTTTGGTTGACGGACAAGAACGGGAAAAAGTACATCGATGGTATCAGTTCTTGGTGGGTGAACACGGTAGGTCACGGTCGCCCTGAAATCAATAGAGCTATCGCTCAGCAACAGTCCGAGATGGATCACGTGATTTTTGCGGGCGCAACGCACCGCCCTGCGGCGACCTTGGCTCGGAAAATATCTGCGATGACAGACGGTGCGTTTAGCCGCGTATTTTTTTCTGATAACGGATCAACAGCAGTAGAAGTTGCCTTGAAAATTGCCTATCAACGCTGGCACAACCTGGACCAACCGAAACGTCAAAATTTTTTGGGTCTTCATGGCAGCTATCACGGTGATACTTTTGGTGCGATGTCAGTGGCATCGGCAGATGGATTTCATGGAACGTTTGCGCCATTTCTTTTCAAAGGAATAAATGTCGCGCCGGTCACAAGTCACCAATCACATTTTAATCAAGCGGACCGAGAAGAATCTTTAGCGCAAGTTCGATACTTATTATTAGAACGTCATGAAGAAATTGCGGCTGCGATCATTGAGCCGCTTGTGCAAGGTGCAGGCGGTATGCTAATGCAAGACGAAACTTGGCTAAAAAGCTATGTCGAGTTGTTGCGGGAGTTTCAAATTCCTATCATTTTCGATGAGGTCTTTACCGGTTTAGGTCGTTTGGGCGCTGATTTTGCCTTTAAGCGGTTGGGTGTTTCTCCCGATATCGTTTGCTTGGCGAAGGGCTTAACAGGTGGAACGATGCCATTAGCGTTGACTCTGGCACGTGAAGAGTTCTTTGAAAGTTTCTTAGATGAACGTAAATCCGCCGCTTTACTTCATGGGCACTCCTACACGGCCAATCCAATCGCCTGTGCAGCAGCTTTGGCCGCTTTGGAAATTTATGAGAACGAAAAACTTGCCATGCGTGCTTTGGAACACGAAAAAGCATTTGAGGCGTGGGTTCGTGAAATGTCTGTCGCTGGCCTGATCGTTCATCCACGCGTCAAAGGTGCAATTTTGGCGTTTGAACTGGTTGGGAGCGGAGTTAGTGACTACTTTGCGACCGCAGGCCAGAGGTTCGCGGAAGTCGCAATGCAAAAGGGTTTGTTCCTTAGGCCGCTCGGTAACACTGTATATTTTGCGCCTCCATTGAGCCTTTCCGATGATGAGAGAAAATTTGCACTGAATGTTCTCGGGGATTGCTTGAAAAGGTCTTTGCCTGCGCATACATAATGCGCTAACATCAGGCAATAGATCCCTTAGGAGCAATGTTATGATTACTAAAGTCTTATGCTTATTGGCACTTTTTTCGTTCTCCTCGGTGGCCATGGCTCAAGAAGAAACTCTCAAGTCGACTCAGTCCGTTTTTTACAATAAAAAAGAGAATGAATTTCGCCTAACAACTTCATTGCGCGTTCCCGCAATTTCCAAAGAAACGCATATGTTACCTATGGTTGGTGCGGCTTTCGAAAACTCTCTTGTTAGCGCGCCGGTCGATTATGTCATCGGGTTTGAAACTCTCGTTATCGCGCATAAAGCCTATGCACAGGCGAAGTTTGGTCATTGGTATTCTCAGAAAGTGAAACTTCATTCGGGTATCGAATCAGATTTTATTATCAGCAGCGCAGAACGAGTTCATGGCGGATTTAGCATTGGACCTTTTGTGGAAGCTGAATTTTCTGATGTCGCCGTTCAAATGGCAGCAATTGGCTCTCGTTGGGATGATTTTGAATTGTCGATGCGTTTGGCCTACAAACTATAGATAAATGAACGGCCGCTCCGCGGCCGGATATCAGAATAAGCTCCGCCTTTCACACTCACAGTTTTCATTTCTATGTTTGATTGGTCCGGTTCTCCCGGCTTAAATTTGTCTGGGCAGTGTCGGCTGATGCAGCCTCAATGCCCAGCCAAATTTAAGCCGGCTCAACCGTCCCAGCCAACCATCGGGTAAAAACTGTGACAGCGAGGCTCCGCTCTCGAGTGCGTTCCCGCACGAGTTGCCTCCGCAACGGTTGCTCG
>JBGSKV010000026.1:0-33084 GCA_041740975.1 Oligoflexales bacterium
CGCTTTGAAACCCAGATATATTTGCCATTCTGCCCCTCGCTAGTGTTTTTAAGCCTCCACACTATGGCTTAGAGGGGTAGGAAAAGCAATATACGTAAGCTCCCGTCATCCTGACGTGTCTGCCGACGTGTTTTTCCGAGCCCGTGTCTGCCGAGACGTCGAGGGAGAGGAGGAAAGAGCGAGGGAGATGAAGCCGAAGGATCTCGTCAGTAAGCACAACAGCTCCGTTGCATCAGTTCTATTTTAGATCCTAAAATCTAGATAACATCTAAAAAGCTAAGGTACATAGGAAAGTGCGAATTCGTGCATTTGAATGAACCAGAAGGGGGTCAAAATTTGCTGAAATTCGTGGGGTTTTAGGCAGTTCTATTAGAAACTTAAGGACTTTGGTAACCCATCTGGCATTTTAACCGATTCGACCACCTAAGGGAGAATATTAGAATAATGGCGCGAACCAACTCAAATTTAGGTTTTTCTTTGATTGAGCTGATGGTGGTGACATCCATCATTACCGTGCTAATTTCCATTTCACTTCCCAATTATGCGCAGTTCAAAATAAAAGCCGCCCGATCGGAAGTTGTGCAGAACATGAGATTTTTTATGACTGCGTTAGAATCTTTCCGGGCGGAAAACGACCGGTATAATGTAAGTGGAAATTTTGCTTTCGCCTGGGGCGGCCCTGCCTCAACAGAGGATGGACCAGTGTACTCTTGTAGCGACTCTACGTACCTTAATCATTTTTCGTACCTTGGTATTAAGAATACAACTGAACAGTGCCAGCGCATGCGATATGTGTTTTCTATAGGAGTTCCTTCCGCCGGAAATACATTTGAGCTAAATGCCATGAACACTCGTCAAGGAGACGTGAGTGATGGTATTTACTTTTGGGCGGGGGCATCGATTCCAACTTTCATGTGCCGAAACGTGAGGATCTCCAATATTTATATCGATCAATGGCGAATGACTGATCAAGACTCAGCGCCTTTTATACCTGATTCTAGCGTCGATGCATTGAAAATTTGTTTCTAAATTCGAAAGTGGAATATTTTATTGAAAGATTTTTTCACTATTAAAAAAAAAGGTCCGGAAGCGAAATCCCGGACCTTTATAGGATGACGGACTTGCTTATTTTTCTAAATTTTTCAACGCTTCTTCCATTTCTTCAACGACCGAATCGAGAAGTTTCGATGACATATCGAGCGCCTTAGCACTAATAGAATCTATATATTCTTTAACGCGTATATCACTGTATTCCGCCATGTCTTCTGCGGAAGTGGCAGCATAATTTTTAATATCGTTTTCAGCTGTTTTAAAATCCTGCTCGAACATTTCAAGAGATTCAAGGTAGATCCCCTTCAACTTGCTCATTTTTTCGGACATATCTGAGCTTAAATGGCCAAGCTCTTCTTTAAAAGTTGCTATGAATATTGTTTTATCTTTTTTTAAGTTCTCAATACCAGCGGCGCGAGCATCAGCGATTTCTTTCTCGCCAATAGTTTCGTCAACAGATGTATCGATGGGTGCTGCGAAAGGAGGTTCGATGGTAGGTTCTGTCGTGTCGGCAGGAGCTTCTGCTGCAGGAACTTCAGCTTGAGTCTGAGCGGTTGGAGTCGGAACAGTTGGGGTCGGAGCAGGTTCAGCTTCTGGAGTATTGGTTCGGGTGTTGATTTTGTCGTTACCGCAGGAAACGATTGTGAAGGACAAAGCCATAATAGTGGCAAGGTACTGACATTTCATAAAATTTCTCCGAAAAGGTTGAGGGTAAGTGAAAAGAAAGACAGGAGCGCTGTGTAGCATTTAACCAGATGAAAATCAACACTCCACGCTAGGACCCCCTCTCCGGTCATCCTGAGCGATGCATTCTGCGCAGCTTTAGCGAAGCAGAAAGCGAAGAATCTCCTCCAAAAAAAAGTCCAGGACCTTCATCCTAGACTTTTATTTTTCATCACAATTGAGAACGATCGGTTATTGCAAGCTCTCTAGTATACTTTTCAAACTTTCTAAAAACGAAAGACTAGATTTTCGAACTTCATCTATGTCTTCGCTAAGAGATGGATCTGACTCGGCAGATTCGCTTTCGCCGTTTTCTTCTGAGGGTTCCGAAGTGGGGAGTTCAGAAGGATCTTCCTCAACCGTAGCTGTTTCCGTTTCAGTACTGGCATTGTAAATATGGTCGTCATCGCCGCAAGACGCGAGGGCAAGTGACATCGCTAGGATGGAGATGATATTTAGAAGTTTCATGGTTTTTCTCCGTTAAAATTTCGGGAGCAATCATCTAGAACAGGCGGTCTGATTAACATTTAACCAGAGGAAAATCAATAGGCTTATAAGGCGAGGAGGAGGCGATATGACCGCTAAATTCTGCCTAGTTGATGCATATCTAGCAATAAAAGTATAGCGTCCGAGGAGATGGTTATCTCTCGCAGGAGGTGGCATGTTTAGCCCTGAGGTACTCAAAAAGTTAGTAGCCAGATGGCCGGATAAAACTCCGCTTTGTTTGTTTGGTGGCAACGAACGCTTTTCGATTTTGCCGGTCGCTTTTACACGGGTGTCTTTCCGGGATTGTTACAACTGTCACTTCAGTCGCGATTTAGTTTTGAGTGATGCGATTCCGTTTCAGTCAGGTCTGATGGGACTTCTGAACTACACCGATCCCAACCAATCCTACATCCTACAAGTCTCCAAATCCCTCGTCATCGATTGGCAAAACAAAGAACTATTGTTTGTGGGGGCGTATCACCACGATGAGTTTCATATTTCCGAGGCTGATATCAGCACCATGCTTGCAGCACCTCTCGCCGAAACGAAAATTCAATCGATCACCTTACAGCCTCGCATTACGGATGAAGAGTATTTAGTTGCCGCTGAAAAAGTTCTCGAAGAAATTCGCAACGGTAGATTTTACCAGCTCAACTTACTGCGATACTTTGGCCTCCAGGGCGAAGACGTGCGAGCGTCTTGTCTCGATAAGTTCAACCAGCGCCAGGCACAGATGTCGATGTGGGTGCAGTGGGAGAACACCACCGTGGCTTCGTTTTCTCCAGAGAGGTTTGTTCGCATCCATCCCGAGCATCGTCATTACGTTATTGATACGTTTCCGGTCAAAGGCACCACGGCTCGACATGCAGATAAGGGTGAGGATGTGCGGGCCAGCCAAGAACTCTTAGCAAGCCCCAAAGACCGAGCCGAGCTGGCGATGATTATTGATCTCATGCGAAACGACTTCTACGATATTTCCAAAAAACAATCGATCCAGGTCAAAGACCAAGGCTCGCTTCTTTCCAACGCTCATATCCATCACTTGCAAGGCCATATCCAAGCTCAACTGCGTGACGACGTTAGCTTCGGCGAACTCGTGACTGCCGTCTTTCCCGCCGGCTCCATCACTGGCGCTCCCAAAAAAGAAGTCATGAAAGCCATCAAAGAATACGAAGGCCGTGACCGCGAATTTTTTATGGGCGCGGCGTTTTATTGGGATGCGAGGGGATTTTTCGATTCTTCTGTCTTGATTCGCACTGCGGTTGCGAAGGGGGAAGAGTGGGAATTTGCGGCGGGGAGTGGGTTGGTGATTAAGAGTGATCCGCAAAAAGAATGCGAAGAAATAAAATTCAAATGTGAAGTCATAATCAAATCATGATCAAAAAATCGGCGTTACCACCGGCGCCGGTGGTATAGAATATTGCAGAGAATTTTTTAAACTTCTGCGGAGAAGTGGGAAAAAGATATTCGGATTTATGTCCGCTCAATAACTTTAAATTTGAAATCTTTCGTATTCAGCGCCGTCCCCAGATCCGCCCGGTTCCTTCGCATCACCTTCAAACGATCTAAACCATAAAACTCAGCGCAGTAAGGTTGGTCAATTCCGTCCAAAAAACCATCGAGTTGTTTGGCGGTTTCGACGTTGAGGTTGAGGTTATCTTGGAGCATGGCGAGCATGCCGGTGAGGGAGCCGCCGTTTTTTTGCCAGGAAGATAAGCCTTTAAGGGCGTCTTTGAGAGCATTGTCTAGCTCATTAAATCCATCGCGCAAATCTTTGTAAAGGTCGATGAACTCAGCGTGATCGGTAACTTCATTGGCGTAGATAATAATGGGTTGAGATTTTCTGGCCATTTCTTGCAAGGCGTTTTGTTGGCCGGTGGAGAAGCCAACTTCGTTTGGTTCGAAAGGAAGGAAGGCGTTGATGTCACCGCCGTTATCTTTTTCTAAAGCAAAACTCACCGTCGCAATTTTTTTGCCGGAAAAATCAGGAATCGAAACTTTGACGCGGTACGTGCCATTTGATCGATTTGATATATTAAGTTGCGCTTCGCGGAAAAAATAGGCTTTACCCTTTGTTAAGATATAATAAATACTGCCGCGTTCGTTCTTCTTGAGATAGCCAAATTCTTTGTCGTTTTCATCAGCATAAACCATCCACTTTTGTTCGTAGCTCGGCGTATCGCGATTGGCCCATTTGAGTTTGGTGCTGTGGGCGCACTGAAAATAAGAGGGGTAGAAGGGGCCCTGCGCGAAAACTGCGTCGCTGGTGTCGGAAGTGATTTCGCGGTTGCGGCAGCTTGCCATGGTTAGGGCAAGAGTCACCAAGATTAAAATGAAAGCAGACCAAATTCGCGTCGTCATAACTGCCAACCTATTTGCAAGTGGGGTTCTGGATGTTAGTTTAACATTTTCAGGAAACACGGTAAAGTAGCTGTACCGGTTTCTACGAACGGATTTCATTTCATTTCACTGTTTCACTAGAAGGAAGCTTGCTCTATGGACGCTGCCGCCATTTCTGCTGACCTTGTTGCCAAGACGATGCAAGCCGCTGTTGCGCCTGTCTTCTTGATTTCTGCTGTCGCCGTGCTCCTAAGCTGTATGGCAACACGCTACGGTCGGGTTATTGATCGCATCCGCACTCTTCTTCGTGATGGCAAAATGCTTTACGGCAAGTTCACCAATAAAGACCATCTCGAAAAAGAAATCGGCTCACTATATCGGCGCGCCAAAATTCTGCGAAACTCCATGATCTTGGCGACCTGTTCGATTCTTTTGATTGTCATCGCCGTGATGCTTTTGTTTTTGCATCTGCGTTATGAGTTTAGCTTTTATACCGCCCCAGAGATTTTCTTTGCGATTGCACTTTTTGCATTGGTGGGTTCTGTGGTGATGTTTATCGAAGATTTTGCCATATCCTTGGACTCTATAAAGAATGACATTAATACGCGCGGCTACGCCGATGCCATCGATCCCCACAGTGAGCCACCGGCCAAGCCCGAGGCAGAAGGTGCAACCCCTTAAAAGCCGACGGATATGTCTTGAGGCGCCAGAAAAGCTCAATATTACGTATGATTCTACCGATAACGTGGTGTTCCCTCACATGGTTTGGAGAGTAACTGTTTGAAGCTAGGTCGAAACATTTCTATAATATTGCTTCTGACTTTCAGCTTTGGCTGCAAAGTGGAGTCCTTAACGGTCCCGCAGGCAGCGGAAAAACCAATAGATGATTCAGCTGATAATAAAGTCGAAGCGCCAAAGTCTGAAGAAATCAAAATCCCGGAACTAAAGGTAGACGACACCGAAATTCCGGAAATCAAAATCGAAGCTCATGATGCCTCGAAGCATTGCTACGACAACTCAAAGCAAGAGTATCAGTGTGTCGTATATGCAAAACCTATTAAAGCAACGGGAATCAATAAAGGCGGAAAGATATCTGGCTATGCTTGGACGGATTACAACAAAAACGGCATCAAAGACAGTGGTGAGCCCCACTCTCAAAGCACAATCTATATCGATACGAACAATAACTGTTCGCGTGACGCCGGCGAACCGTCCGTCTCAGTGGGAAATCCAACGGGTTATTACGAAATCACGCCGACACAAGCTGCACCGTTTCCGGAAACCGTAGCCATTGTGCGAGTACAATCCAGCTCTCCACTGAATTCTTTAGACGGACTCGTCAATTACAAAGTAGATCTCAATCCGCGCGATGAATTTACAAATCTGAATTTTTCGTTCTCTCCTCAGATTTATTCGGAGAGCACTGCGCCGGCGTCCTATGGCCTGGCGCGGCACAAAATGACGATCAACGTGAATCACTCTTTAGGTCTGAAAGTTCGCGCATCGGGGGGATCGAAAGAATCTTGCCCTGCCGATGGCGTTACGTTTCTAACCCCATTGAAGTTTGGTACCAAAGCCAGAATGAAAGTGATCTCGGGCCAGAGTACCTTTTTGCTAATTGGCTGGATGGATTTTAACGCCAATGGCCAGTTTGATGCATCGGAACGAATCGTTGGTGCGGCTGGATCACCAAATGGTATTGTGACCAGAGAAGGCGAATCATTTTTTGAGTTTGATATTCCGGCCAATGCGACGGGCCAAGCCAGCGTAAAAACATGGGCAAGATTTCGCTACGGTTTATCCGATGCGAATCCCTGGGGCCTTTCCACTAGCGGCGAAGTCGAAGACTATGAAGTGACAATTTCGAACTAGTTTATAAAGTCCTAGCCCCACACAGCGCGCCACTCACTTAGCAGAACCCGAAGAGACGCAACCCCTTAAAAACTGTCATATAACTCCGCCACCGCGAGAAAAGCTCATTTTTACTGAGGAATCTGCCGATAAATAGGGTGTTCAATCCCCCGTTCTTTGGAGAGTGATCTTGAAGCAAGTCCGAAACATTGTTTTTGTTTGTTTGCCGTTGGCCCTGTCCTTTGGTTGCAAACAAGAAACGTCTAGTGACACGCGCACGATCACTGATAAACCCGTTATTGAAGAAGAACCGCCGAAAACTGGCGACATCAAGATCCCGGAAGTTGATGTTGAAGAACTCGACATCCCAGGCATCACGCTGGAACCTTACGACGCTTTCAAACAATGTTATGACATTTTAAAGCCTGCATACCAGTGTATCGCCATCGCTCGTCCTCTCAAGGCTACGACCCCCAACAAAGTCGGCAAAGTTTCGGGCTATACTTGGATTGACATGAACAAGAATGGTCGAAAAGATTTCCAAGAGCTTCATGCTCCCACGACTATTTACCTTGATATCAATAATAACTGCGCACGTGATACAGGCGAGCCATTTGGCATTATGAAGTTGGCGACTGGATATTACGAAATCCTTTCCACCGAAGCGGCACCTTTTCCAGAAGGTCCAGCCATAGTTCGCGTCGAAACGATGGCGCCATTGAATTCTCCAGACGGTCTAGTCAATTACAAGATTGACCTCAACGCAAAAGACGAGTTTACCAATGTAAACTTTGCTTTTGCTCCTGACGTTGTGTCGCGAAGCACCGCTCCCGCATCTTATGGTGTTGCCGAGCACGTGTTGCAAGTGACTTTGAACAGAGTTCTCGGTACCAAAGCTCGAGCGTCGGAAGGACCTGCGTCCTGTGTGAATGACGGCGTCGAGTTTCCGGCCGAACCACTGAAGTTTGGCACCAAGCAAAAAGTGAAGCTAAAGTTTGGCGCAAACTCACTAACCGTGATTGGCTGGATTGACTTTAATGCCAACGGACAGTTTGAACAATCTGAGCGCATCATTGGTGCGCCGGGCGCGAAGTTCGGTGTGGGTACGTCCACTGGTGAGACAACATTTGAGTTTGATGTGCCCGCCAACACAACGGGTCAGGCTACGGTAAAAACTTGGTCAAGATTTCGCTACGGACTCACCGACACGCTTCCAACTGGACGCTCATCGCACGGCGAAGTGGAAGACCACGAAGTCACTCTTTCAAACTAAATCTTTTAACGGCAACTCAAGCCTCACAACTCCTCAAACTATGAGCAACTTTTGCTTATTCTTTCTGATTTCTTAAACCGGACGAGTTATACTCGGCGCCATCTCGTCGATAGGACTGGATAAGCATCCGTAAATTTTCATTTTTTGGGATTGTGCGTGGATCAAATCGGAACCTCACTTGCTCGCCTTGGTCGAAGCGTTCGTCACGCTGGTCGACTCGCACAAATTTTGAATGTGTTTACGCGGCATGGATTTTGGTCTGTGATCGAAACCACAAAGTTTAGCCGTTGGCTTTCGCAAGAACAGAAACAAGAAATCGAAGACTCGCGTCAGCACACGGAACAAATCCCGCTCGATCCTCAGATCGTTTCGAAAAAAGCCGTACACTTTCGCCAAGCCCTTGAAGAGCTCGGACCATCATTTATAAAACTTGGACAAGTTTTGGCGACGCGACGTGATTTGCTTCCGGAAAGTTGGACGGTCGAACTCGAAAAGTTTCACTCCGCCGTTGAGCCACTGCCTTATTCCGAAATCCTCAAAGTTCTCAGAAAAGAACTTGGCGATGCCAAGCTCAAAGACTTTAAAGAAATTGTCGCCAAACCGATTGCTGCTGGATCCATCGGCCAAGTTCATAAAGCGATACTGCAAAACGGTAACGAAATCGTCCTCAAAATCCAGCGTCCCGGCATAGCCGAACAAATCGAAGCCGATTGCCAGCTGATGGCGGTGATGGCATCGGCCCTTGAAAAATATTTTCCAGAATTACGCTATCTTCGCCCGACCATTATTATTCGGGAGTTTGAGCGTGCGATCACCAGCGAACTCGATTTTATTCGGGAAGCCAGTAACACCACAAAAATTGCTCTGAACTTCAAAGACGACGAGAACATCGTCATCCCAAAAGTTTATTGGGACTACACGAACCCTTGTGTTCTTGCGCTTGAATATATTGAAGGCGTGAACCCAACCGACAAAAAAGCCATCACGGAAAAAGGTTACGATCCAGGGCTCATCATGGAACGTGGCTGCAATATGTTTTTGCAAATGGTTTATATCGACGGTTTGTTTCATGGTGATTTGCACCCTGGAAATATTCTCGTCATGGAAGGCAATCGCATTGGTCTTTTGGACTTTGGTATCGCCATCCGTCTGAACCGCGTCACCCGCGAAAACCTCGCCGGCTTGTTTGCGGGACTTATCGAAGAAGATTATGAGTCGGTTGTCAGCTGTTTTGCCGAGCTATCCCGTCCAGGGCCAGGTTTTGACAAAGACGCGTTCGAACATGCCGTTGCCAATACTGTTTCGCCTTATGTTGGACTCGAACTTTCGCAGGTGCAGTCGGGTAGTTTGATGTGGAACCTCGCGTCGATTGCGGCCCGCTACAACGCGCCTCTGCCAGGCGATCTCGTCATTTTCCTAAAAACTATGGCGACGTTTGAAGGTATTGGTCGACAGCTGGATCCCGGCTTTGACTTGATGGGAGTGTGTCAGAAATACGCCCAAAAAATCGTCGCCAAACTTTACAACCCAGACGTCCTCAAAAAAGACGCTATGCGTGTAGCCCGTGATATGTCGAACCTTGCGCGTTACGCACCAACACAAGTGCGAAGGTTGCTGGATTCGGCCATCGACGGTCAGTTCCACATGCAGATTCAGATCCGCGAAGTTCGCGTCCTCGCTATCGTTCTTAAAAAAGCCGCCTCCCAAATCGCCGTCAGTATGATCATTGGCGCGCTTGTGATTGGCTCATCGATTCTGAGTTTTGCCTATCGCCAAGGCGAAGGCGGCAGACATCTTTCACACTTTGGCGTTGCTGGTTTTTCACTTGCTGCCATCCTTGGTTTATATGTGGTTTATTCAACTTTCTTTGGTCGCATTAAGCGATGACGCTATACAGCTTTCCCCGAATTCGCTAACATTAAAGTCTCATTAATTCGACTACTCAAGGGGTGAGACCATGTGGTTATTGATAACTATCGTTGCTGTTTTATTTGTCGTGATCATGGCCGTTGGAATTTACAATAGTCTCGTCTCCCTGCGTAACCGTTACAAAAATGCTTTCGCCCAAATCGATGTTCAACTGAAACGTCGTTATGATTTGATTCCGAACCTTGTCGAAATTGCCAAGAAGTATATGGCGCACGAACGCGAGACACTCGAAGCTGTGATTAAAGCCAGAAACAACGCACTCGCCGCAAGCAAAGCAGCCAATAATAATCCAGGAGATCCGAAAGCCATGCAAGCTTTGATGGGCGCAGAAGCTGCCCTCGGCAAATCCATGGGCGGAATCTTCGCGCTCGCCGAAGCTTATCCTGATATCAAAGCTGATCAAACGATGATGCAGTTAACCGAAGAAATCACTTCTACCGAAAACAAAATCGCTTTCGCGCGGCAAGCTTTTAACGATGCAGTCATGACTTACAACATCAAAACAGAAACTTTTCCGAGTAATATATTCGCGCGTATGTACAACTTCAAAGAAGCCGCTTTGTTTGAAGTGACCAATCCAACTGAGCGTGAACCCGTAAAAGTTAGCTTTGCGTAGGTAGCCCCACAAGATGGATTTTTTTGGCGAACAGGACCGAGCAAAACGCAACACCTGGTGGCTGTTGGTGTTATTCTGCACGGTATTAGTTGTGATATCAGGCGTGGTTTTGGCTGGTTTATGGGCTTATTTTCCTGCCTTCTTTTGCCAAGGTGGCTTTAATGGAAGTAACTCTAACCTTAAAGATCGACTCTGCTTCGATAACATGAATCTCAAAAATGTCGTATCGACCGTCACGGCGATTGTTTCGTTTCTCGCGATGATGTCCGTGTGGAAGTACGCACAGATTTCCTCCGGTGGAAAAATCGTAGCCGAAGCGATGGGTGGCCGCCAGATTAATACCGCCTCCAAAACGGACAAGGAAAAACGCCTCCTCAATGTTGTCGAAGAGATTTCCATTGCCGCCGGTTGTCCGGTTCCACTTGTCTACATAATTGATTCATCTTCGATCAACGCGTTTGCGGCTGGAACAACGTTACAAAATGCTGTCATTGGCGTCACGTCGGGTGCAGTTGAGCATTTTACGCGTGACGAGCTGCAAGCAGTCATTGGACATGAGTTTAGTCATATCCTCAATGGCGATATGAAACTAAATATGAACTTGATCGGCGCCTGTTACGGCATCCTCGGTTTTTACTATATCGGCCGATCGTTCTTTCGCATTCGCGGTGGAAGTAAAAGCGGCAAAAGTGGTGGTCATCCTTATTTGCTAGTGGCAGGTTTAGGTCTCATGGTTGTGGGGGGGCTTGGCTTCTTTTTTGGCTCTCTTATCAAAGCGGGCGTTTCCCGTCAGCGTGAGTTTCTGGCTGACGCATCGGCGGTGCAGTTCACGCGAAATCCTGGTTCCATGGAAAACGCTCTCAAAAAAACGGCTTCGGTGGGATCGGTTCTCACCTCTCGCAACGCCGCCGAATACAGTCATATGTTTTTTTCCGATGGCTTAAAGCGTTTCATTGGAGGGATTTTTTCGACTCATCCTCCGCTTAATCTCCGACTCAAAAAGATTAATCCTCGTTTTCGCGATTCGGATCTTGAAAAGTTTTCGAACAATTATTCATTGCCTGTATCCAACGATTTGGCAGCCGCAGTCTCCGGATTGATGCCTCTTGGTGACGCGGCCTCTGAACGAGTCCTGCCACCAGAGACTGCGCAAAAATCATCACCATCTCATGCGTCATCCGTTGGACATAAACCGGCGGACATTGTGCATACAGCCGGAGTGGTCACGCCTGAAGCGGAAGAAGAAGCGAAAAAAATGCTGAGTGGGCTTGATCCAGAGCTTACAAAGAATGCGCGCGAACCCTACGGCGCCCGCGCGCTTGTCTTTGCGCTTCTTATAAATGAAAACAAAGCGTCGATCCCCGCTCAAAGCAAAATCATTTCTCGCTTATGTGGTCCCGATGTTCTGCAGCTCGTCGAAAAAATTATTCCATTGGTGGAAGGGCAGTATGAAATTCGACTGCCGCTTATCGACCTTAGCCTTCCGGCCCTCAGGAACTTATCACTCGGGCAGACACATGTATTTCTCGAAACACTAGAGAGACTGGTGGACGAAGATAAAGAAATATCTTTATTTGAGTTTACGCTTTATACCGTTGTGAAGTTTAATCTTCACAAGCAAGCCAAAATAGGACTCAGAAAGACTTTGCCGAAGCTCGGCACGGAAGAATCCATTGCGCGACTGATATCGGTCGTTGTTCATGCCAGCAGCAGCAGACTAAAAGATCCACTCAGTCCGTTGCAGCTGGAAGTTTACCGCCATACCTTGCGTAGTTTTCCCAGAGCGCATGCATACCTACAGTCGGTACCCGAATGGGATGTAACAAAGCTCGAGGGCGCGCTCTTTAAGGCCTCTACCTTTACATTTGAGCAGAAAAAATTTGTTCTGGAGAGGCTAGCCGAAGCGGCCGCCGCCGATGATTATATTGATATCAAAGAAGTCGAGATTATTCGGGGCATCGGCGATCGCCTGGCCTGTCCGATACCACCTATCGCCATGCAAGTCAGACAAATAGCTGTAGCTTGACCCGAAGTTTGATAGTAGAAATGACTATTCTTATTTTGTGAATACGGGAGCCATCCCCATCAGATGGACTCGGACAGGTTCAAATTTGACCCAGCGCGAATGGAAAAATTCTGTGACACGAGACTGCACCGGGCAGTTCGATATTCGATTTGGCATGAACGTTGTGCCAAATGTAAAGCCACTGCGCGCAGTCGTTTTTGTTAGTGGCCGCAACGAGTGGATCGAAAAATACGATTTTCTTCCATCACTTTTACCTTTACGCCCTGATACGGTTTACCTGAGTTGGGATCACCGCGGCCAAGGTCAGTCCGGTGGAGATCTCGCTAACGTTTCGACCTACGATCATTACGCCAAAGATGTGCAAGTCGTTTTGAAAGCTTCGGGCATTGAAGCGCTTCCATACGTTATGATTTGTCATTCGATGGGTAGCCTCATTGCGCTTTATAGTTATATGAAGGGTTACATCAATCCGAAAGCCTTGGTTCTTTGTTCACCGCTTTTGGAGTTGCCGAATCAACCGGTTCCGCGCCATCTTGCCAGGCCCATCTCGAAGCTCGCGACTTTGATCGGTATGGGCTCGCTGAGTACGTTGGCCGATAAACATCGTCATCGTCCCTTTAAGTTTAATAAACTCACGCACGACAAAGAAATTTATAAGCGCAATTTGAAGAGTGACAAGCCGAACTCCGGCGCGCGTTTCGAATGGGTGCGTCGCACGTTTGAAGCCATTGATTATGTCTATGCGGCCGCCAATCTCAAGAAGCTCAAAATCCCAGTTTATATTCAAGCCGCCGGCAAGGAGTCAGTAGTCGATAACATTGGTCTCAAAAACTGGTGTTCGCGTGCCGAACATTATGCCGATACCGAAATCACGGCGACAGTCATCCCCGGTGCTTTGCACGAATTGTTTTCCGAGGCGGAGCAGTACCGCAAACCTGCCCTTGAAAACGTGCGAAAATGGGTGGGTAAGTATTTATAATGGATAGTATCCCAAATATTGGCGAAGTGGCTGCCATCGGAGCCGCGGTTGTCTGGTCTTGTTCCATCGTTGCCTTCAAATATTTTGGCGACGGCATCAGTTCCGGCCGTCTCAATCTTATGAAGAATTCCATCGCTGGATTTTTACTTCTCGTCACATCATTTGCTTTGTCGGTGAACTGGCCGACCGAATCAAAGGTTTGGCTTTGGATGTCCATATCGGGAGTCATTGGCTTAGCAGCCGGCGATACGGCCGGATTTTTCTGCATGAAAGTTTTGGGAGCGCAGGCATCGGCAGCTCTGCAGCTTTTGATTCCACCGTTTACGGTGCTCATGGCGATCATATCAATCCACGAAACACTTTCTTTAACTCAACAACTCGGAATGGCGATCACTATTTTATGTATAGGTGGGGCACTATATTTTCGTAGTTCGTTTCCGCGTTGGCAGGGACTCGATCGCAAACTTATGTTTAAGGGCATCTTGGCCGGCGTTTTTTCGGCAGCTTGTCAGGGCGTTAGTATCGTCAGTGCTCGTCACGCGATGTCGGTCGAAGTGGATCCGTTTGCGGGAACCACGATTCGACTTGGTGCTTCCGTGGTGGCGCTTGTTTTAGTAGCGCAACTGACCAATCTTCGGCGCAAGCGTGTTGTAGATATGGCTGGAGAAGTGGTGCAACCACTCACTTTCCTGAAATTTTCCGGAATCGCGGCCGCTTCGTTTGTCGGTTCCTATATAGGTCTTACTCTTTTGTCGATCAGCGCGACGCATGCGAAAGCCGGCGTCACCGCTTCTTTGGCGGCAACGGTGCCGATTTGGATTATCCCCGTTTCTTACGTATTTTTGGGTGAACGAGCGAGTTGGCGCAGTGTGGGCTGTACGGTCTTCGCGTTGGTTGGTGTCTTCCTTATATTTATTTAAATTGTCATCCTGCTTCCGTCATTCAGAGCCGTAGGCGAAGAATCTCCCGTCCGTCATTCAGAGCGAAGCGAAGAATCTCCTATTTTCTCTCATCATTCTCCTATCTTTACCCATTCGCCTACCCTAGAGCTTTTAGCCCAAAATTGTTATAGTGCAAGGTGTGTCAGCAGCCTTGCCATTGGCTATTTGCATATTATTTTGTCTGTTGGTTTGATTCGTAAAAAAAGGGGCCCTATGCGTTTTTTCTTACCCATCGTTATGGTTTTGCTTGGCGGTGTCTTAAGTGGTTCCCAACCGGTGACATTTCCTTCGCAACCGGGGGATGATCCTTGGCTCAATCGACCAAATGATCCGCGTTACCTGCAAGATTGGCAACTCTACTCACATTTTCCACTCAATCTTGAAAATCCCGTCGACACATACGAAACAAGTTGGGGATCGGGCATGCACGTCGATCGTGCGTGGCAACTTCACTTAGGCACACCAGAAGCGATCGTCGCGATCACGGACTCCGGAATTTACTGGGAGAACACGGATCTTCGCGATCGTATTTTACTAAATCAGTCAGAACTACCTCTTCCGGAAGGTTCGAAAGTCTACGATAAGAATGGCGATGGCCGATTTTCTGTTTCGGATTATGACGGCGACTCACGGGTGAGTGACGTTAACAAAAACGGCATTATCGACGCAGGCGATTTGATCAAGATTTTTAGTAACGGCATTGACGAAGATAACAACGGTTATATCGATGATATTGCGGGATGGGATTTTTTCGAGAACGATAATGATCCTGCCGATCGCACGCGCTTTGGGCATGGCACGAGCCAAGCAAAAGATTCTGTTGCGGCTATTAATAATGGGATAGGTAGCGCGGGGATTTGCGGTGATTGTAGTTTGCTGCCGCTGCGGTTGGACGATAGTTTTGTGGTGGATGCCAACGCTTATGCACGGGCCGTGATTTATGCGACGGATCGCAGGGTTACGGTGATTCAGCAAGCGCTGGGTTCCGTGAACTGGACACCGCTCACACAAATCGCCATAGACTACGCTTATGATATGGGAACGATCATCATCGGCTCTGCGGCCGACGAGAATAGTTTTCACAATAACTATCCTGCAACTCTTGATCCGGTGATTTACGCCAATGCGATTCGTTCTAATAATCGCGACTACCGAAAGTCCACCACCTTTCTTAACTTTAACAATTGCTCGAATTACGGCGCGCGCGTCGATGTTTCCGTGTCGGGCGAGTCTTGCTCGTCTGAAGCGACGGCGAACTTGGCAGGGATGACAGCTCTTGCCGCATCTTATGCAATGAAAAATAAACGGGCGCTTTCCCCGGGCGAGATGACCTCTCTCATCAAAATGAGCGCGGACGATATTAACCGTGGTCCAGCGCCTGCGAGTGCCGATCGGCATGCGACCTATCCGGGTTGGGATACCATGAGTGGATATGGCCGAGCCAATGCCTTCACCATGCTTGACCGTATTCGCAAGGATCAAATTCCGCCAGAAGCTCGCATTATTTCTCCAAAGTGGTTTGATCTTTTTGCCAACAAAAGTGATGTCAAAATCCCGGTTCGCATCCGTGCATCGGCCGCAACAGGCCCGATTAAAGTTAAACTTGAGGTTGCGGCTGGTGCCGAAACCAGTGACCGTACTTTTGAAACTTTGGTGGAAAAAGAATTCGGCAATTCGGTCGATGAGATTATTTTTGAAGTTGATCCATTGAAACTGAAAGAACTTGAGCACAGCGCCAATGATCATAGCCGAAACCACTTTGCTTACACCTTAAAACTTAGCGTCGAAGCTCCGGGCGGTATGCACTCCGAATCACGCCGCACTTTTTTCGTATATGAAGACAAGCTTCTTTATCCTGGATTTCCACGCCGCCTGATTGGCTCGGGCGAAAGCAGTGGCTACTTTGCTGACCTCAATCATGATGGGGCGCAGGAGTATGTCACGGCTGATGGTGGCGGAGGCATCCATGCCTTTACGCACAACGGCAAAGAGCTGCCAGGATTTCCAGCCGCAACGGCGAAGTCGCAGTACCGCGGCAACGTTGCGGGCGTGATGACGGAAGTTTTTAGTTCCATCTTTGCGCCGATCGCCGGTGGCGATATCGATGGTGACGGCGGCTGGGATATTGTCGCAGCGTCACTCGAGGGAAACATCTCGGTGATTCAGGCCGACGGCTCGCCGCGCCCTGGGTTTCCCATTGATTTGCCAACTCCTGCGTGGGACCAGGTCACGTCCACACAAGTTTTCGGCAAAGGCGTGATGGCATCTCCCGTTGTATTCGATTTGGATAATGACGGTCTCAAAGAAATTATTGTGGCCGCACTAGATGGTTTCGTTCACGTTTACCGCCACGATGGCCAAGTGCAGCCAGGTTTTCCTGTTCGAATCGAAGTCGAGGGTAACGCGGCAAAATTAGTTTCGTCGCCAGCCCTTATTGATTTGGATAAAGACGGCATCAAAGATTTGGTTTTAGGATCCAATCACTACAAAAAAGAAGCCGGTTACATTTTTGCAGTTAATGGCAAAGGGACGCTTGGCCCGGTGATTGCAGGCTTTCCCGTTCGGATTGCCATGCTCAAAGATCACACCCTGCCGACTGTTGGATCCGGAATTCCGGCCGCGCCAGCAGTAGGCGATATAGATGGTGATGGCACGGAAGAAATTATCGTGCATGGCTTCGTCGGCAAAATTTATGTTCTTACGACGGAAGGTAAGATCAAGAAATCAATGAACAGTCGGGTGGGTGAGCACTCTGCAACGGCCGACTCACATATGCTAACTGCTTTTGCGCAACCGGCCATAGCCGACATAACGGGTGATGGTACGCCAGAAGTTCTTGGTGGCGGGACGGGTCGTCGTGCTTTGACTAACGTTCTTCTCGGCGGAACTCGCTTTGATTATGACCATCTCGTCGGCGCTTGGAATGGTGTGACGGGAATGATGCTGCCGAATTATCCGCAGATTATGGATGATATGCAGATTTTTAACTCGCCAGTTGCCGCCAATGTTTTTGGTGACGACAAACTCGAAATGTTGATGACGTCGGGTGGATATTATGTGCGCGTCTTCAATGAAACCGGCGAAATACCTTCGATGGCGAAATTTACGGGCGGCTGGATTTTTGCCGTGGCATCGGTGGGTGATTTTGATGGTGATGGACTTGCAGATATCGCCACGACGACGCGCGAAGGTTATGTGTTTATCTGGAAGACGACAGCGAAGGTCAACAAGCAAGGCGCCTGGCCAACCTATAAAGCAAACGCAGCACGAACAGGGGTCTATCATGCGCAGTAAGTTAATTTTCGCGGTCGTTTCTGTGCTATTTTTTCAAGTTTATTCTGCCAACGCCCAAGAAGTTATGAAAACAGCCGATGCGATGTTTCTTCAGCTGGATAAAGCTGGATTTGCGCCTGTGTCGGAAGTTATTTTTCGCAACGCCTTGCAAGATGTCGTGCGAAAGCCCATGAAGAATTACGAAGACACGATGAGTGGCGTCAAGGTAACAGTTTCTAACGCCAATTATTCGGTGGATTTTGAAAGCCTTACGATGGAACCGCGCGCCGGTTTTCTGTGGGCGCGTGTAAAAATAAAAGAAGCCAAGGTTTATGCTGACAAAATTCGTCTATACAAAAAAGTTCTGGGTGTGCCGATCAGTACCACTTGTCGGGATACGACGATCACAGTCAGTGGAGACAATCTGAATCTCCAGGCCGAATTCGCTTTGACCGTCGACAAGAAAAACATAGTGGTTAAGCCGCGCAAGGTTGATTTTACGATTAAGGAAGACCAATATCGGGTAAGCGGTCCGCGCTCATGCAGTGGCGAGCTCGGCATTGGGTCATTGATCAAGTCGATTGTGAAGGATGCGCTCGAAAGAGCACGAGGCGATATCGAAAAGCAAGTGAAGCAACAGGTCGACAAAGCCAGCTCCGAAATCGCCACTCAACTTAACAAGGCGACGCATTTAGAGTTCGAATATCATTTGGACGAAGTGCCGCCGCTTCCTTCGGCTGGTTTTCGCCTCGTAACTTGGCCACAAAGTGTCCGACTTCAAAACGATTCGGCTCGCTTCATCTTCGCCGTGTCGAGTGAGGTGTTGCCGGAGTCTGAGCTGCAACCCAAAAAAGATAAGCCAAGGACTCGAAGTGACGAGAAGGTCGAGGAACCTGTTGCCGAGTTAGTGGCAAAGAATCTTATTCTGGGGAGTTTCGGTATCAATCCTGAGCTGCTCAACGAGGTTTTCTCGCAAGTGATTGGCTCACTTCCTCAACGAGTTCTTCTTGATCCATCGGCTGTGCCGGGGCTTGCCAAAATCCTCAATATCCAAAGTCTTTCCTCCGTTTGGCCGGATCTCTTAGAGCTAAAACCCGACAAAGACTTTATGCAAATTTATTTGACCTTAGCTGGTCCACCGCAAATCGAACTTTCCGACTCAAAACTGGGATTTGTGCTTCGCTTACCTCAGTTGGACCTAAGTTTTCAAGCTTCGCAAGATCAGCAGTGGTTTGACTATTTTGATTTGGAAATTGGCCTTGAAAATGGTTTGGATATGACCATTGCGGACGAACATCTGACACTGAAGTACAAGAGTGGATCATTGACGGGGTTGGGCGGTGATTGGGCCGAGTCTTATGTCCCGCAAACGGACCTAGTCGAGTGGGACGTGGTGGAAACTCTTATGCTAACGGTTTTCGACTATCTTTATATGCAAGATGATTTGCTTGATTTCAAGGTACCAAAAATTAATTTGGCTGGACACGATGTAAGAATCATTCAACCTTTTGTACAAGACTCCAAATACATCGCCTTCCGTCTGAGCTTGTAAATAGGGTCCACCCGACCATTTCCGATTTAAAAGAAAACCCGCTGAAGTGATTCAGCGGGTTTTCTTTTAAATCGGAAATGGTCGGGTGGACCCTATTTATTACCAAAGAATAGAGTAACCGGCGTTGATGCCCCACAAGCTGTCGAAACCTATAAGAGTGTTGCCGCCGCGTGCCTCGATATCATCATTAAAAGAAAATACCGGTCTCACATCCAAAGAAACTAATCCGGAACGACCGACCAGTTGTTTGTAACCGACCCGTGGTGCGATGGCAAAACCAGTTTCTGACGTTGGAGAGTCCATATATTGTATACCCGCTCCTAAACCCGCAAAAATGAACCGACTATCATCCATTGGATAGTAGAAACTTGGTTCGACCATGGCTGATAAAACGTGCGCGCCGTCTCCTGTGCCACCTTTAGCAAAGTTCCAAGCGAGCAATCCCGTTAACTGGAGGTTATCAATAATAAACCAACCCACCGCTGGCGTGAATGAAATCTCTGTCAAGTCTTCGGCTTTTGTAAAACTGGCACTACCACCTAGCTCAAGAACACCAGCGCGTGCATAGCCTTGGTTTCCACCAACACCAGCTTGTTCCGTAATGCCTGGATTTTGCGTACCTGTAAATTTTGGTGCCGTAGGAATGGGATCATTGTCGGACTGTGGAGGCGGTAGGTTTCCTCTCGTTTGACCCATGACTGTTGGGGCCATCATGCATAGTGCAAAAGCTGCAGCAAAACCGCTTGTTACCATTTGTCTCTTAAATTTGTTTTTTAATGTGTAAATCACGTAAACTCCTTAAAATTTGTTGAATTTATCGAAATGCTTCGACTAACTGCTTGGCCAAACAAACTATTTGGGTTGGCCGCATTCGCGAAACACACCAATACTAAGCAATACGCATGCCATGTAAGGAATCGATGATTAATTAAAGTTCATTTCGTTGTGAGGAGAATTTTGAGTTTTTGAATGTGACGATCAAACGATGCAGCAAATTTTTTGAGATCGTGATCAGAAAAAGCGGGAGGACCACCCGAGATCGAACCGCCACTACGAAGTTCGTTACTCAAATTGCGAATCGCGAGCTTCTCTTTTATGGAAGCGCTGTCAAACACTTCGCCTTTGTGACTTATGGCCACGGCACCTGCCGTACAAACTCGATCGGCAAGGGGAACATCAGACGTTATGACGAGATCATTTAAGAGCACATGTTCCGCGATGTAATTGTCGGCTGCATCAAACTCGCTGCCAACCACGATAATCTCGCAGGGAAAACCACCCGGTGGCTTCATGTAGCTATTGCCGACGATAATAATTTTGATTTGCAATCTTTCAGCTGCTTTGTAAATAACTTCTCGCACTCGACGCGGACAGGCATCGTTATCGATCCAAAGTATCGGCAGTCGCTTAGTGTCATCAGTCATATAAAACGGCCTCAAGAACGTAAAGCAGGAAAGCGATGAGGCTCACGTTCACGGACAAGATCGTAAACAGCGTGGAACACGTCTTCGGCGTTAGGTTTAGAAAAATAATCACCATCGGTTCCGTATGAGGGGCGATGCGGCTGAGCCGATAAGGTTTTGGGTGGTGCGTCCAAAAGCTCATATCCTCTTTGATGTTCCAAAACATTTTGCATCATGAAAGCTGTGGCTCCACCCGGAACATCTTCATCCAAAAATAAAATCGCGCCCGTTTTTTCAAGCGATGTACTAATCACGCCGTGCTTATCGAATGGTAACAAAGTTTGGACGTCGATGATCTCGGCATCCACTCCGCAAGCTTCGAGGATTTTTGCGCCTTCAAAAGCAATCTGCACACAAGCCCCGTACGTCACTATAGTGACATCTTTGCCGAGGCGTAAAACTTCCGGAAGACCTAGCGGCACATTGTATTCGCCTAGGTTTGTCGGTAGTTTTTCTTTACGGCGGTAGCCGTTGAGGACTTCGATCACTAGTCCCGGATCATCGCCTTGCAAAAGAGTTCGGTACATGCCCGCCGCTTGGGTCATGTCGCGCGGCACACAAACATGGACGCCACGGACTCCACTTAGGATCATGCCGATCGGCGAGCCACTGTGCCAAATACCTTCGAGGCGATGGCCTTTTGTCCGAATGATCACTGGCGCAATCTGACCGCCTGCCGTCCTGTAATGCAAAGAGGCTAAGTCATCCGATAAAGTTTGAAAGCAATAAAGCAAATAATCCAAATACTGAATATCGACAATCGGCCGCAGTCCGCGGATCGCCGCGCCAATGCCTTGGCCCAGTATTGTAGCTTCCCGAATCCCTGTATCGGTTACGCGGATTTCGCCGTGTTTTTCGTTTAGTCCTTCAAACTCGCTGTTGACGCCGCCAATTTTGCCGACATCTTCTCCAATAATAAACACACGCGGATCATCAGCTAAAAGTTTATCGAAAAACTTCTGAATAATTTGCCGGCCATCAACGGTTTCATCGCCATCGTAGGTTGGATGCACTTGCGACACACCAATGGAAGACCGACTGCTTTCGCTGAGTAAGAACGTATTGTAGCGCCGTGCATTTTTCTGAATGTATTCGTCCAAAAACGTCAGTAAGTTTTGGCGTTCTGCCGGCTGAATCCCGATCGTTTCAATCACTGCTTTTTGAAGGGCGGACTGCACGACTTTTCGGTTGATCGTCGGAGCTTTCGTAAGGTGATCGTAAGTTGCCGTGGTCACTTCGCCAAACTTGGCGATAAGATTTGCGGCTTCTTGTTGTTCGTTTTTAATCGGTGCCAAAAACTCTTGCCAGGCTTGGGCTTTGAGGTCTTTGACTTCTTCAATTGCGGAATTTTCAATTTCTGCGAGCTTCGCGGCGTCACATACGCCTTCGGCTAGCATCCACTCACGCATTTTTTTCAGACAATCCGCGTCCGTTTCGTACTGTAGCCTTGTGCCATCCTTGTATCGTTCGTGACTTCCACTGGTCGAATGCCCTTGCGGCTGGGTCATATCCTGGACGTGAATCAAAGCAGGTGTGTGGTCTTTGCGGGCGGCTTCGGCGGCATCTGCAAACGTCGCGCAAAGTGCTCCATAGTCCCAACCCTTAACCGTTTTGATATCAACGCCGGGTTCATCTTTTGAGTGTTGAAAACCCGCCAGAATTTTTGAAATCGATTCTTTAGTCGTTTGGTAGCGGTTCGGTACCGAAATCCCGTAGCCGTCGTCCCAAACGATAATCACCAGCGGCACCCGAAGAACGCCGGCTGCATTCAGGGATTCCCAGAACACACCTTCACTCGTACTTGCGTTGCCGATTGTCACAAAGCTAACTTCTTGGCCTTTATTGGAAAACTGCAGATGGTCCTCTATAGCTTTGTTTTCGCGATATATTTTGGAGGCATAAGCAAGGCCCACCGAGCGACTCATCTGTCCCGCCGTCGGCGAAATATCAGCCGAGCTATTCTTCATCATGCACTGATTGCGCCATTGCCCGTTTTCGTCAATATATCGAGTCGCAAAATGACTATTCATCTGGCGGCCCGCCGAAGAGGGGTCGTGACTCACATCAGCATCGGCGTAAAGTTGTGCAAAAAACTTTTTAATATCTAATGCACCGATGGCGAGCATAAAAGTTTGGTCTCGGTAATAACCTGATCGCCAATCACCTTTTTTGAAAGCTCGCGCCATGGCGAGTTGCGCCACTTCTTTGCCGTCGCCAAAAATTCCGAATTTAGCTTTACCCGACAAAACTTCTTTTCGACCGATCAGACTCGCTTGTCGACTCATAAAACCGATGCGGTAGTCTGCCAATATTTCTTTCGAGGAAAGTCCGAGAGGGTGGTTATGATGAGAAGACTGAGTTTCAGCCATATCTTGCGCCTTACTTAGTAAAAAATGAGCCAGGTGTAGTGCTTAAATCTATCTCGATCTTTTAGCATTTTTTTAAAATGGCTGCCAATGATAGTGGGTCTTCAGATCTTCAAGAACCTCGAACAAAGGTAGTCCCACGACATTGGTGTAGGAGCCATCAATGCGGGCAATGAAGGCACTGCCAAGGCCTTGCGCCCCGTAGGCTCCCGCCTTGTCCATGGGCTCGCCGTTCAATACATAGGCTTCGATTTCACGTGGGTCTAAAGCGCGAAAATGCACGGTGGACTGCACGCGGCGAACATGCGGATCACTGCCATCCATCGCCGTTAAACAATATGCCGTTAGCACTTGATGCTCGCGATCCGACAACGTGCGCAACATGCGACGCGCGTCTTCGTGAGAGGTCGGCTTTTCAAGAACCTTTCCTTCGCAAAGCACTATGGTATCAGCCGAAATAATAATGAGATCGTGGCGATGACGCTTTTCCAAAAGTGCTTTCACAGCGAGGCTTTTTTCACGAGCATTTCGTTCGATATAGGCCGAAGGTGTTTCACCGGACTTAGGAACTTCGACGATATCGGGAACAATGATTTCGGCCCGCACGCCGACTTGCATCAGAAGTTCTTTGCGCCGAGGAGAAGCACTAGCCAAGACAATATCGAGTTTGGGACGGGACATGTCTCGCTCCGATTGTTAGCAGTCAGAAGACTCAATGGTTTGTTGGGTCATGGCCCCGTGACGTAGAATCTTGTAGGTTCCGTCACGTTCTATTTCGATAATAGTCGAAGGTTGATTTTGTTGAGGCGGTGCCACGCTGATGTCCGGGATATAGGATAGTGGAAATTCTTTTAGGAATTTCGCCGCTGCAAGCCAGTCTTGAATCGGTGCGGTTTCGGTTGGATTGACGCTCGTCGAAGGAAGAAGTCCGCCCGCTTCGCGCATGGAATCGTAAAGCCACTCATCCTGCGGATGCAAGCTCGGAACACGGATGGCCAATGACCTCGCGTCGTTCACCAATCGATCCGGAATATCTTCGTGTGAATGCCAAACCACTGTTAAGGGTCCCGGCCAAAGTCTCGCCAGTCTTTGCGACCAGTTTGACGGCAAGGGTTGCCAGAATTTTTGGGCTTCATTCAAGCTGGGTGCCAAGCATAAAAAACTTTTGTGCGTGCGTGAGCCTTTGACATATTCAATCATTTGCGGAAACGTTTTATGCTCCGGCCAACCCGCCAAACCAGGCAAAGTATCGGTGGGATGCAAGCAGCAGAAGCCATTTTGCAGAGCCGTTACAAATTCCTGAGCAATCGGACTAGTCATGACAAATGAATTCCGTGCGTTTTGTTATCTTCGATGACTTGTTCGGCCTGCTTCATGCGATGTCTGGCGAGTTTATCGGTGTAAGCAGGATTTTGTCCGGCCAAAATCTGTGTCGCGAGCAAACAAGCATTCAAAAAACCGGAGCTACCAAATCCCATCGTCGCGACGGGGATTCCGCCTGGCATTTGACTCATAGAAAGAAGCGCATCGAGGCCTGCTGTCGCGGCCGACACAACTGGTACGGCGATCACTGGTTTTAAAGTTTGCGACGCGACTACGCCAGCAAGATGAGCGGACATGCCAGCAATACAAATGTAAACGGAACCGGCGCCGCTCGAAGAGTTACTTTCGAAATTTTTCATGTGGCGTTCGAGTTCGACCGGAGTGCGATGCGCCGAACAAATTTTGAGTTCAAACGATACGCCCAGTTCTTTTAATGTCGCCAAACCTTTTTCGGTAATGGTGAGATCAGATTTGCTTCCGAGTAAAATGAGTACTTCAGTCATGTGGGTCTCCTTAGCTGGCGTAAACCTCTCATATTCTGGCACTTTTCGCAATCTTCGACCGAGACCTCGTGATTTCACTTTTTGAATCGCTGTGATAAGACTAAGGCCTTATTATTTTTGACATCTGCCTACCTGAAGGAGTGAGAAAAATGAAAGTCAAAGCGGCCGTAGCCTGGGGACCTAAACAACCACTTACCATTGAAGAAGTGGATCTCGAAAGACCCAAGGCCGGTGAAGTTCTCGTCAAAATGGTCGCCACGGGCGTTTGTCATACGGATGCCTACACTTTATCTGGTGCCGACCCTGAAGGATTGTTTCCGGTGATATTGGGACATGAAGGCGGGGGGATTGTCACCGAAATAGGTGTAGGGGTTACCTCACTCGCAGTTGGTGATCATGTCATTCCTCTTTACACTCCAGAATGCCGCGAATGTAAATTCTGTAAATCGGGCAAAACAAATCTTTGCCAGCGTATTCGCTCCACGCAAGGTAAGGGATTGATGCCCGATGGAACGTCGCGTTTTTCGAAAGATGGCAAACCTATCTATCATTATATGGGAACTTCAACTTTTGCTGAGTACACGGTCGTTCCCGAAATCTCACTAGCTAAGATCAGTAAAAACGCGCCACTCGATAAAGTCTGTCTTCTTGGCTGTGGTGTGACGACGGGAATCGGAGCAGTTTTAAATACCGCCAAAGTGGAAGAGGGTGCTTCTGTCGCCGTTTTTGGCTTGGGCGGCATTGGACTCTCAGTTATCCAGGGCGCGAAAATGGCCAAAGCCGGCCGCATCGTCGCCGTCGATATCAATGAATCGAAATTTGAAATGGCTGAGAAGTTTGGTGCGACGGATTTCGTCAATCCTTTGAAATACAATAAACCCGTTCAAGAAGTGATCGTCGATCTCACCGACGGTGGCGTTGATTATTCTTTTGAATGTGTTGGCAATGTCAAACTTATGCGAGCTGCCTTAGAGTGCTGCCATAAAGGATGGGGCGAATCGATCATCATTGGTGTGGCCGGGGCTGGTGAAGAAATCGCTACGCGACCATTCCAGTTAGTGACGGGACGCGTTTGGCGCGGTTCGGCTTTTGGAGGCGTAAAAGGGCGGACAGAACTTCCAGGTTATGTCGATCAGTATATGTCCGGAACGATTAATCTGGATGATTTGGTGACGTTTACGATGCCACTCAAAGATATCAATACGGCCTTCGATTATATGCACGAAGGTAAGAGTATTCGTTCGGTTATTAAATTTTAAGGAAAAGTTATGCAAATCCAAAGCTCCCAAAAATCATTCGGTGGCGAACTTCAAATCTGGCAGCACAACTCCGAAGTCACCAAAACCCCGATGCGGTTTGCGGTTTATGAACCCAAGAAAAAAGAAACCCCACGCGGCGCCCTTCTTTGGCTTTCTGGTCTAACGTGCAACGAACATAATTTCGTAACCAAGTCGGGAGCTCTCGAATACCTCGCGCACAAAAACATTCTTTTGGTTTGTCCGGACACTTCTCCTCGTGGCCTAAAACTCGCCGGTGAACACGATAGTTATGACTTTGGCTCAGGCGCGGGATTTTATGTGAATGCAACGACGCCCGGTTATGGCGAACATTACCGTATGTATGATTATGTGGTGAAAGAATTGCATGATTTACTGATTTCGAATTTTCAATTTCATCACGACAAGCTGGCGATTAGTGGACATTCGATGGGTGGCCATGGAGCTTTAATCATTGGACTTAAAAATCCCACCAAATTCAAATCAGTCTCGGCATTTTCGCCGATTGTGAACCCTATGCGCGCGCCTTGGGGACAAAAAGCCTTTCACGGATATCTCGGCGATGATCAGGTCAAATGGAAAGAATGGGATGCATGTGAACTGATCCTTGCCGGAAAAACTCGGTCCGATACCATCCTTATCGACCAAGGTTCGAATGACGAATATCTAGAGAAAGAGCTTTTAACGAAGAATTTTATGGAGGCCTGCGAAGTTAAAAATCAGCTGCTCAATTGCCGCTTTCAGGACGGGTATGACCATAGCTATTACTTTATTTCGACCTTTATAAAGCAACACATTGACTTTCACTTTGCCTAAGTCAATTTGGCTTGCTTCCAAGCGCATCAATTGTTAATAGGCCTTAGCAATCCATACAAGGGGAGTTTCCAATGAAGAAATTATCGATTTTAGCTGCAGGTTTCATTCTGTCGCTTTCAAGTGTTGCATTTGGCCAACAGTCTGAAGAGGAGCTTTGTAAGCTTTATGCTGGCAGCTGGAAAATGGGAGACTTTATTGGTGGATACGTCGGTGGCGCAGCCCTAAAGGAAGAAGAAATCAATTCGATGATTTCCGAAGAAAATAAAAAGCAAGACATTGTTGGAAAACTCGATGACTCAGGTAAATGCACTTTCGTATTGACGACAGACCCCGATGATGAAGCCGAGGTTACGGAAATTAAAGTAGATGGGAAAGAATACGTTACCGTGTCGGAAGGTGAAGATCCAGAAACGACGACAACATTTGTATCCAAATGGGTAGAGAATCAAAGTATCAACGAAGTTCCTGACTTTCAAAGCAACGGTAAACAAATTGATCTTTTGTCGAAAGAAGAAGCCACGTTTGAAGAAGGGCGAAGGGTACTGTTAACTCGCTTACTTTTGACCAGCGTCGATCAAGAGACTTTACGAATGGAATTTTTATGGTCCGTCGATAGTCATGACGAAGAAGGAAACCCGGTCAAAATTAGGCTTTGGCTCAAAACTGATGCGAAGCGTTTATAATAAATGATTTGATTATTCATGAGTCCGAGAACTTTCATGAGTTCTCGGACTTTTTTTTCCAATACTTTGAATAAGTTGCGCTTGATTAGCGAATACCTCTTTAGAATTCGTCGTTTTTCTAATCCCGAAAGAGGTTGCGAGACAATCGCTCATTTGTTAACCATCGCTTCTCAAACCTCGGTTTAGGAGTAACCCATGAAAAAATTATCATTTTTAGTTTTTGCGATGTTCCTACTCGTTTCAGGCAGTGCCTTTGGTGCTCAATCAGAAGAAGAGCTTTGTAAACTTTTTTCGGGTACTTGGAAATACGTTGAGTTCAAAATGGGGCGAGTCGGTGGTGCGGAATTAACGGAAGAAGAGATTGAAGAAATGGAGGCAAGGGATGACGAACAAAGAGTTATTATTGGTAAATTCGATAAAAGTACAAAAAAATGTACACTTGAACTTGTGGATAAAACCGGCGAAGAAGTAGACGTCTCCGTGCTTAAAATGGACGGAAAAAAATATCCCTTAGAATTGAAAGAAGTTGATGAGGAATATGCTGAATTCGAAGATCCAAATAGTAAGGCGTTCGTAACTTCAAGTTGGGTAGAAAATAAAAGGTTAGATGAAGGTGAGGAAATTTTAAGTCATGGCAAGCAGATCAATATATTGATTGAAACAGAAGCCTCGGGAGAGGGTGATACAATTGAGAATTATTCGAGTCGACTCTTGATAACGATCGTCGATCAAAATGCAATGCGTTTGGAAGCGTTATTCACAGGAATGGATTTAGATGAAGAACAAAACATTGTTAAAGTAAATTATTGGATAAAGTCAAAATTGAAACGGGTGAAGTAACTAAGTTTTTTTGCTTAATCCGAGAACTTCTATTAGTTCTCGGATTTTTTTTGTGCAAAACTTCGGATCACCTTCACAAGCCCGCCCATCTGCTTATCAAAAATAGTCCCCCAACCCGGCATTCCGGAACTCTTGCCTACCGCGGAGCCACCTTCGCGAATCACGCGCCGTATCGCCTCATCAGAGGTTCGATCTTGCCATTGAACATCGGTAAAGTTGGTAGGAACGATACTTGTATCTTTTGCGATCGGACCATCACCCAGGCCGCTTCCACCATGGCAGGTGTAGCAGTACTGTGTGTAAATCTGCATCGGGTTTTGAGGCGCATTGAGATCCGGTTTTTTTGCGGTTTGATCAAACGATCTGATTTTGGCTATGAGTCCAGTGATGCTTTCATCCGAAATAATGCCGCCCCATGCAGGCATAAACATGCTCTGTCCATGTTTGCTGCCGCCGTCACGAATGACTTCAGTTATTTTTTCATCGGTTACGGCGGACTGCCACTGAGCGTCGGTAAAGTTGCGAGGTGCTTGCTGTAAGGCGGCAGCGGCGATACCGTTTCCCGTACCTGAGCTGCCATGACAAGAGATGCAGTATTTATTAAAAGTGCTTTCCGAGTCGTTGGAAACTTTCTTTAACTGCGCGGCCTTAGCTTGACCAATGTTGAGCTTCTGGCAACTCGACATAAGAAACAAAGACACACACATCACCGCAAGACTCTCGAATATAATCACTAAAACATTTTTTATCATATGACTTACCTAATTCCGACTTCCGTGACGGATTCGATTTCATCTATTTCATAATGCAAAAGTCTTTCCATAAAAATGAGGACCAAGGTGGCTCCGCCCGTCAAATAAACAAACTTTGAAAAAATTTTAACATTTTGAAATAACTGGAGTATTTAATCTCCTTATCAATCCCTCACATGATCTGCCGATAGGTTGGGACTTCTTTTTTTGATTCAGTCCGTTTTACTCAATATGGAGATTTGCATGAGTCAGTTTTTTACCATTATCTTTTTAGCTTTGCTGGGAGTGCAATGTTCGCCAAATGCAGCGGACGATCGTGGACAATCTTCTGATTTATCTGATGTTGAAAATTCTATTTTCAACGATTTGGCAGAGAAGGGTTTCGCTCTGCAAGATTCCAATGCTGACGCGAAGGGAACGCCACTCGCTCAACCCAAATCTCAGCCGATTCAAACTCAGCAAGCTCAACAGAAAAACCAAGGCCAACAAGATCAACAAAGTCAATCTCCACAACAACAAAAGCCAATGCAACCTGATGTCCAGGAAGATCAAGAAAATGGCACAGCCGGTAATACAGCTGATCCTTCTCCCCAATATCCAACAGCTCAACCCAACTACTCAGAAGTTTACTCAACGGATGTTCGTCGTTTCAAAGGTATCAAAATTGCTTATTGCTTGACATCAACTTATACCATTTCTGGAAAGTCTGCAGTTGCATCGAAACGTTGTGATTTCGTAGGACATGAAGGTAGCTGCCGTGAGGTTTCGGAACTGGTTCGTGATCCAGCCGTTGCGGAAGCCTTCAATCGCCTGGCAATTTTGAACAGCACGCTCGGTTATTCCGCAACCAAGAGAAACTATTTATTCGTGAATAACGTATGGGAGTTAAAGCATCCATCTTATCGCAATGCAATCACACCTTTTCTTGTTGACCGTATCACTCTTGAAGAAGAGTGCGGACCTAGGTTTAGCCGAGTTGAACCTAAAGTCATTGCTCGTGATTCAAATGAAGAGCTCTCCGCGATGGATATCGATCCTGTGACAAAGGATATATATTTCATTAACAATATGTATTCTTCCCGACATGTAAAAAAGATCCATGCAAATACAAAATCCGTCGAGAAAGTTTTTGAAATCAAAGATGCACAACAAATTTACGGCATGAGATTTACGCCAAGTGGCAAAGAGCTTGCGCTTATTGATACCTATAATAACGAAGTTCAACATTATAAGCGGTCAGGATCTCTCAACTTTTCCATTTCTGGCATTCAAAAGAATACCTTGCCGGAAATGACGGACATTGCCATCAACGAAGGCAATCGTTCTTTCCTAGGGATTTCAGGAAATTTCCATGGTGGCGATCACATCAATGGTGTGAACGAATATTCTTTTGGCTACTTGGGGACTTTAAAATCATTTATTTTGAAGCCCGCTACTACAAAATGGCTTGATCCTGAATATGGTTATTCACGTAGTATCGTCCAAATGAAAGACAGAGATACTTTCGCTACAGTCGGGACGGCCGGTGATCGTTTGCAAGTGTGGAATCGTTACGGAAAATTGAAAGCGGAAACGAATGGCCCAGTTCACTCTGAAAAACTTCAAAAAGATAATTCTGATCGTCTCTATGTCGCATCGGGTCAGACAATTACGCGCTATTCGGCAGACTTGAAAGTTATTCAAAATTTCATGGTCAGTGACAAAATCGAAGAGTGTAGTTATTTGGGAAATACCTTGTTCGTAGTTAACGATAAAGGTGCAGGAGGCGTTGAGATCACTTGGACCCAATATCGTGGACAAAACGCCGTCTTCTGCCAGGCGACTTTGCCGGCCGGTTGCACGGAAGAATTTTTGTGTAGCCACGAGGACAATCCTGAGGATCCAACTGATCCAAATGAGCCGCCGAGTGAGCCAAAACCAACGTCCGATCCGAAGCCTACTTCAGATCCAAAACCTACACCGGAACCACCGTTGCCAGTAGAAGGCGGTGAAGTTTATGTTCCTTTTGGTGGCTCAAATAGCACAAGTTTCCTATGCGTCCAAAGACATGGAACTGAAAAGGCGGAAAGAATTTTAGATCTTCCAAATCAAGTCGTGGGCTGCATCGGTTCACGAGTAGCGCCAGGAAATATATTTAATTTTGGTAAAGGCATGTGTCAAAGAATTAATATTGCGGAGTCCCTGGTGTGCAGCCGGGATAAAATTCGGGGGGCAATCATCGCTATTGGGGCGAGCACTGCTGAATTTGATCAGATCTCACAATTTGGGGTTTTCTTCACGGGCGGATGCAAAGTCTTTACCAACGCGCGCGGAGAAAAGGGAATCTTAGTTCAGCATCTTAAGCCACAGACGGCGAGTTCATCTGAGTGTAGCTATAGTTTTACGGGTGCTTCCGTCATCACCAGATGTTTCATGACGTCTAAAGATCCGTCGTGGACGGGTTTAAATTCTGAACAAAAAGTTGAACGTTGTTTTGCGGAAGCGTCGCGTTAGGAATTTGTTTCTTGGACTTTAAAAGAGCCGGCTCATTCAGCCGGCTTTTTTATTCGTTTGTTAAATAGGGTCCACCCGACCATTTCCGATTTAAAATAAAAACCCGCCGATGATTTTCAGCGGGTTTCTATTTTAAATCGGAAATGGTCGGGTGGACCCTATTTATGGTTTTGGGCAATATCTTCGCGAAAATGACTGTCAGGCCAGAACTCTTGCACGGTTTCAACAAGGTGATACGCGCGTTGCGCAGCAGTATCCAAATCCTCAGCTGTGGCGACGCAAGTGATGACGCGGCCTTTTCCGGTTTCCACAGTGTGGTTTTCAGCAAATTTTACGGATGCAGCAAAAACTTGGCGATTGCGTTGATGCGCAAAAAGTTCGAGCGGAAGTTCTGCGCTGCGTCCAGGTTTGCCTTCGCCGTAAGGATAGTCCAAAGAAGACATGACAACACCTGCCGTAGGTTTCAAATCTTCATTCGGTGATTCTAATGGCTCCGAATGAAGTCCAAGATGTTTCAGTATCATGGCTAGCCAATCTCTTTGATCCGCAACGGCAAGGATTTGTGCTTCGGGATCACCGAGGCGACAGTTAAACTCGACGACCTGCGGCCCAATCTTCGGGTGCCACATGAGTCCGACATACAAAAATCCCGTGTACGGAATAGCCTTATATTTAAGGGTTTTGAGGAGAGGTTCGACGACTTCCGCCAGCACTCTTTTTTGCGCATCAGCGGGAAGCCAACTCACAGGAGTGTAACTTCCCATGCCACCCGTATTGGGACCTTCATCGCCGTTTTGCAAACGTTTGTAGTCCACCGCAAAGCCGAGTGGCGTGTAAGAGTCTTTGCCGATCAAGCAAAAGAACGAACACTCGCGACCTTCCAAAAAATCTTCCACCAAAACAGTTTCGGCCGCTTCCGACATATTTTCATAAAGCCGAATCAAGGCCACCTCAACTTCATCTTCTTCGAAACAAACAAACACACCCTTGCCACCTGCCAGTCCACTCGCTTTCAAGACCACTGGTTTGCCCGTTTTCAAAATGGCGATTGCTTCTTTGCGACATTGCGTTTCTGTTTTGACTTCGCGACTGAACGCCGTCGGAATTTTTGCATCTGTCATGATGTCTTTGGCGAACGACTTTGACGACTCTAATTGAGCTCCGTCTTGCTGCGGTCCAAAGCAAGGAATACCGAAGTTTTCGAGAATATTGGCAAGTCCTGTGGAGAGCGGCTGCTCGGGACCGACAATGACAGCGTCGATCTTGGTCATTTTGCAAAAATCTGCAATTTCGGTGTGCGTCGCCGTAGGCCCTAGGTTCGTAGGAGTATTGATAAGAGATGAACAGGCGGGATGGTCGGGCCACATCCAAAGCCCAGTTAGAAGGGGAGAGGCTTTGATTTTCCAGGCTATCGCGTGTTCGCGCGCTCCATTCCCGATCAATAAAATTTTGGCCATCGCTTGCAAACCCTCTTTAGGCAAGAGTTTTAACGCGTCGCCTCAACCTTATCAATAACGAAGTTTTCAGGT
>JBGSKV010000027.1:0-3062 GCA_041740975.1 Oligoflexales bacterium
AAAGGCACACGCAATCCTATTTGACGGCTCTCTTGTTGGAGGTCTTCGTGTGGGACTTATTGATGTTGAATGTTTTGACGAGGGCGAAACCAATCACTTCACAATGGGGCTACGCTCTGCTCTAAATTCTGTATCTGAAGGAACTTCTCTGCAATTTGTGCTTGGGGTTCGCTCTGACTTTTCTGATGTGCTTGAAAAGCATAAAAATGGAAAGGCTGAAGACATCCACCCGCTCGTAAAAAATATTGCTGACTATCGGGAGAAATCTCTGCAAGCAGCAATGGACTCTGGAGAGCTGTATCGACCAGAGCTTTTTGTCTATGTTCGCACTCCAGTAGTTGATGCAAAGAAAGTGAGTATTTTCAAAAAGAAGGAACTATTTTCTGATGAATCGGCGAAGGCCTACCAAGATACCATGGAGATTCTGAGTCAAAACATCGAAACCTTAGTTTCTTCCTTTGAAGGACTCGGACTTTCCTGCAAAGAGCTGGGTAAAGATGAAATTTTGTCGAATGTATATGAATTCCTGAATCCCCGGCGTTCAAAATCTGAACCTGTTCCGCTGGTGAAGACGTTCAACGAACTAGATATCGAGAAGAACATTTTAGATGAGGTTGAGTGGCTTGCGGCTCAATCGCCAAGAGAGCAGCTCGTTTTTGGGGACCTGATGCAGGGCTTTGAGCAATTTAGCCTTGATGGATTCTTCCACCGCGTGATTACGCTTAAAACTTTGCCAGAAATGACCTTTGCGGGACAGCTCGCCAATTTCCTGCGCATGCCATTCCACTACGACTTGATTTTGTCTCTTGATGTGCCTCCGCAGTCTTCGGAAATGTCAAAGCTACAGCAAAAGAGAAAAATGGCGCACTCGATGGCCGTCACGAGTGGCGGCAAGGCCAGCGACCTTGAAAGCGAATCAAAGCTCTCTTCCACTGAGGAATTGATTCGAGAGCTCTTAAACACAGGCCAGCGCATCTACGCCGTTCAAATGAGCATCGTTTTGAAAGCTGAGGCGACTGCTGATGGAACTAAAAAACTTAACCGCGAGGTGCGTGAAGTGCTCTCCCGCTTTCGCGCACTCCAGGGTGCCGAAGGTTTAGAGGAAAGTGTAGGAGCCTGGAAGATTCTAAAAGGCAATCTTCCGGCTGCTCCTATTTCATTAGAACGTGCTCGAAAAATGAAAACGAATAATCTCGCTGACTTTCTTCCGGTCTATGGCCCCCGCGAGGGAGACCTTGATCCGGCAGTTATTTTTAGGAATCGGATGAACGGGCTTGTCAGTTACAACCCTTTTGATTCTGGGTTGCCGAATTATAATTGTCTGGTCACAGGCTCCAGTGGTGCCGGTAAAAGCTTCTTGAACAACTGCATTCTCCTTCAGGAGCTTGCGAGAAATATGCGCGTGTTCATTATCGACATCGGTGGCTCATACAAAAAACTCACCGAGGCACTTGGCGGACAATACCTAGAAATAAATCTCTCTGACAATTATCGGATTAATCCATTTGATATTGCAAACCCCAAGGAAGAGCCAAGTAATCAGAAATTGAAGTCGCTCCTTGCCTGTGTCGAGAGCATGGTGAGCGAAGATGATAAAGCAAAACTACCAAAACTTGATCGCGCACTTTTGGAGCGAGCAATTATCGAGCTTTACAAAAGTCGCAGAGCTAAGGGCGAAGTGCCTTGCTTAAGTGATCTTGCACGCTACCTTTCAGCATTTGAAGAAGACTCTATGAAGGCAGTTTCAAAAATGCTCTACCTCTGGACTGGCGAGCGTCCCTACGGGCGATTGCTCGATGGGCCAGGGAGTCTTAGAACAGATGCACAGATTTGTACCTTCGATTTGAAAGGGCTATCTGCCTATCCAGACCTGCAAAGCGTAATGATTCTTATTTTGACGGATTTTATTTTAGGCCAAGTGGAAGGAGATCGCTCAATGCGAAAACGAATCATTCTCGACGAAGCTTGGGAACTATTGAAATCTAATGCTGCCGCATCATTCATGGAATATTGCGCTCGAACCCTTCGCAAAACTGGTTCGGGTATTACGTTCATCACCCAAGGGGTTGAAGAAATTGTTGCGAGTCCTATCGGACCTGCCATTTTGAACAACACAGCCACCAAAATAGTGATGCTCCAGCGCGGAGATTCTGAAATCTTGCGAGATGCACTCAAGCTCAATAGCCAGGAGCTTGGCCTGATTAACTCCCTTGGGCAAAAGAAAGGGGAATTTTCCGAAGGATTTATGATCGAGGGTGACCACCGTCAGGTGATTCGCATTTATCCAAGCCCTTTTGAATATTGGCTCTCTACTTCGGACGCACAGGACAATTTGTTTTTGTCCGAACTACGCAGCCAAGGACTAGACCTTGTGAAAGCAATTGAAAAGGCAGCAAGCGTGTATCCAAATGGCGTGGCCGTGGGCCGCGTGAAAGGTGCAGCATGAAGAAATTTAGAAAAATGCTGGTGATTGGATTGATGAGCCTTTGCCTCATTGTTCCAAAGCCAGCAAAGGCAGACTTATTTGGAGGAGACGTGGCCGTACTCGTGCAGATACTGGCGAACGCCATTCAACAGCTAGCACAGCTCCGAGAACTTCTATCAACAGGCAGCGATACGCTTGGATTGTTGAAAGAAATTAATCAAGGGATCAGAGAAGGATTAACTGTCCTTCAAATGATTAATCCAAGATTCAATCCAGGGATTTATGGAAATCTTGAGACGGCTGACAAGGTACTAAATATCATAAACGATCTATACGGGAAAATTCCTCAGACCGCCGAGATAAGGCTCCAACAAGCACAGGATCAATCCGCATCTGAAAGCATTGCCATGAATGGGCCAATGTTTCAGTTCGCGGATCAGGCGGATGAAGAGAGCAAGAGAATTTTCGATCATTCGCAAAACGTGAGTCCGCAGGGAGCGGCGAAACTAACCGCACAGTCTATTGCGGTTCTAATTGGCGTATCCACCCAGGTCTTAAGGAGCAATTCAATGATCCTAAAAGCGATGGGTGAAAATATGGCCCTTCAAAATCGAAAAGAGAAATTGCAATCAGCTCA
>JBGSKV010000028.1:0-51747 GCA_041740975.1 Oligoflexales bacterium
CAGCACTGTCTCCAGAGGGTACGCTTGCCTGTATAACCACGGGGATTTTTATTTGTAACAGAGCTCCTGCCCAGGCTTCGCTGGTGTTCGCGCGTCCTGCGCTCACAACCCCCTCTGGAGACAGTGCTGGGAAGTTTTGCCCAACTCTTCGCAAAGTTCAAAATCTCCAACAGTGAGGCTCCGCCAAACTGGGTTGCCTCAATCGAGCAACCGTTGCGGATGCAACCCGTGCGGGGCGCACTCGTGTGCGGAGCCTCGCCGTCGCAGTTTTTACCCGATGGTTGGCTGGGACGGTTGAGCCGGCTTGAATTTGGCTGGGCATTGAGGCTGCATCAGCCGACACCGCCCAGACAAATTCAAGCCGGGAGAACCGGACCAATCAAACATAGAAATGAGAACTGTGAGTGTGAAAGGTGGAGCTGGATAACGTTACGGCCGCTTCGCGGCCGTTCAATAAACTATAGTTCATCCCATGGGATCGTCAGTAATGTCGTACCTTGACCTACATCAGCTGCGATAAAAAGGTATTTGCTATTTTTGCCAATAACACTTGGATAGCTTCCTACCGGACCTTCTACGACGTCAATGAAGGCGCTGACTTCACCATTGTGCCAGTATAATTCAAAGCCGACTTTTTGATTGTTCGCGGTGTAAAATAGTTTGTCATTGACTTCAACTACCGTATTCAAATCCACTTCAAGATTCTTATCAAAAGTCCCCACGGATTCGAGGGGCCCCTCACCCTTAGCCAAATACATGCTTGATTTGCCACTCTTGTGCGCGGCAATAAACATAATCTGACTGTTGACGTAAAGAATGTCTGAAATCGCCACGACGTCATTTGGCGCTGTCGCTGCGAAGTCAATAATACGAGTGCCGACCGTTGTACCGTCCGACTCCCAAATTTCAATATTATTATCGGGACGAAGCAATCCGAAATAGACTTTGTTATTAAAGTTAAACATTTTTTTACGTAGTAAAGTCGAACCTTCTGTCATACTTTTGATCGGAGTGGAAATTCTGTCAGAGCCCATTGCAAAAAGTTGCATTTGGTTCTCAGCTCCTGGTTTCGCAAGGTAGAGCAGAAAGTCTTTATTAGTCTGAAGGCCAATTGGTTCAGAGCCATTGGTACCCAAATAGACATCGGCTGCGAGTTCAATAGTTTCTGTGTTATCGGGAATTCTGAATAATTCAACTCCATGGGTCACTGAAAAACCCGAAACATAAATGGCGTCTTTAAACCTTGTAAAACTGGAAGGAATGAATAAGTTAACTCCAGGAACCTGCACGGACGTATTACGGACTCCCTTTGTCATGTATATGCGTCGATTTCCGACATCCGCACCTCCAGATTGGTAATAGAAGGTATCACCTACCGTGATCGTATCGCTCCCGCTTTGCGAATTTGTCAGATAACCATAACTAAGCAAAGTACTCGCTGCCTGCTGCGTACCTTCGCTACTTCCATCCGTTTTCCAAACACTCGTACTGGCTTGGGTTGCATCGTTAACACCAAAATAGAAAGTTGAATCAGAATTCTTTCGAGACATAAACATCATCGAGTCTGCCACTGTACTCCTAAGTTCATGCACGACTCGCGTACCTGCAGTCGTCCCATCCGTACGCCACAATGCAGAGCCAGCTCGTACTGTTTTTGCACCAAAAAAGTATGTCTCGCCGATAAACACGCCGTTGTCCACAAGTCGACGATTAATAACATGGAAGTCTTTCGTACCTGCCTTTGTGCCGTCGGTTATAAATAATTTCGATGCAAATCCGCCCGTTGAAACTCGGATGAGTCCTTTATTTCCGGCAATAGGAACTAAAGAGTTTGGAACTCCTGAATTTGAACCAGCCGCGAAATCAGACAACAAATAGGTACCTAGTGAAGTTCCGTCCGTTGCCCAAGCCTCAAAACCAGCATTGATATCTAAAGCTCGGAGGATCAACTTGCCATTGACGATTCCCATGCTGGTGATATTGGATGATCCCGTGCCTGGATAAATATCTTTGACTAACTCTACCCCATCCTTAGCGTCGTTGAGTTTGTAAAGTTCTTGGCCGAACCCGGAAGTGACGCAAGTCATAAATAGACTATTCAAAGCCACTGTTAGCGGAATACACGATCCCGAAGTCGTCGTAGCTCCAAAATCGACGACCATCTTAGTTCCAGCCACTGTTCCATCTGTTTCAAAGAGTTCTGAACCAGTTGCAGGTGTATGGGCACGAAAATAGATTTTATTACCGAATTGCTTCAAACCGGATGGTGAACTGCTTGTTGTATTGGTTGTATCCGGGGAGATATTTACAAATTCTTTATCACCATCGATGGTAGTGGAGTAAACATTCGTTTTATAAAGTTCGAATCCAGTTTCGGGACGGTATGCCGAGAAATACACATCACTACCTAGAATCGTAAATCCAGATGGACTAGAACCACCAGTACCTGTAACGAGATCAGCGAGGCGCCTGGTTTTGTCGGCTGTTCCGAGTGATCTCCAAGGCTCAGATCCGGAACCGTCGTTTGCCGCAAAATACAAGGCATAGGTACCATCCGGTGCTTTAATAGCTGTCAAGCCCGTAATATTCGAAGTTGTGAGCGGATGAATGTCTTTGACTAATTCGACGCCTTCACCTTTGATTTTGTACAACTCACGACCGATCGTCCCATTGTCAGCAAGAAAGAATAGATCCGGACCCATGGGCGTCAGCTGAGCGATATTTGATTTTTGTGTACCTGGATATATGTCGGCGACTAATTTCGTTCCCTCGGGGGTACCGTTCGTACGCCAAAGCTCTGCTCCATGCACACCATCATCTGCAACAAAATAAACATGATTATTGTGGGCAATGAAGGAATAAGGATTTGAACTAAAAGGTCCAGGATAAATGTCTTTGAGCTGCTTTGTTCCTTGCGCAGTTCCGTCCGTAACCCACAACTCAATTCCGTATTGTTCCAAACCTTCATGCGGAAAAATAGTTAGATTGCCGATTTGCGCGCCTTGCTGATCTTGCAGAAGTGGCGCTAAGCCACCGATGGAGCTTTTTGTCGGTAATTCAATTTTTGAATAAAGAACTTTGATGTCGAGGGCGTTATTGTCAATTGTACCTGGAGGTGGTGGATCTTCCGCACCTACTGGCTTGGTTGTCTTAATGGAGTCAGGCGCACAACCAACCAAAACACCGATTAAGACGAAAAGTATGGAAAGTGATTTTTTCATAACTTAAACCCCGTGCCTGATGGCCGAAAGCGGACTCTGGACCCACTTTTTTGAAAACGAATACAATGGACATAGCGGCATTTGCTTGAAAAAGATGAAATGAAAACTGTTTACTCATGTAAAAACAGATGGTTAGACCACCTATCTGCTTGGCTTTTTGAACCCAGCATTCATCATTTGTCATCTTCCAAGGGGCAGGAAACAGAATAACCGTTGCACCAGCCCCCTAAAGAGACCTCGTTAAGCGCCGAATAGACTTAAAGAACGAAGACCTCATGATCGTAAGATCCAGTTTGGGTTGGCATGAAAACTATTAAAAACATTCTCAACAAAACCGTTATGAACGCGAAAGCGTCTCGCGGCGTCAGTTGGTACAAATCAGCCGACTTGAGAATTCGCGAAGCCATCGCCATTGCTACGGTGACGTTTTGCTTCTTCGCATTTCTTTACATGCGCCCAGTTGGGGCTCAAATCGAAACCTCCGTACAACATCCTGCCGAGTTCAAACTTCGATCGAAGTTAAAAAAAGAGCCAGTTATTAGTCCTCGCATCAAAGTATTTGCCCTTGACGACAACGTCACTGCCAAGCTCAATGCGACCGATTTTAGTTTAAAAGACTGGGCAAATATCATTGAGAAACTTGACAAACTTTCACCGAAAGCTATTTTTGTCGATAAACTTTTCGGCTTGCCTATGGGTTTAGAGGATCACAAATCGTTTTCTAATCGGATCAGTGCAATGGGCGCTCCGATTGTCGCTGCGGTCTATTGGCGCGAAGACGAACTCAAAAATAGCGAAGAAATTCTCTTACGGAAACGTCCAGAATACTCCATTCTGAGTAGCATGCTGAGTGATACCAAAGATCTGCGCCAAATTGACTGGCTAAAAATTGATGGCGGTCACTTTTACGGACCACACCCTGCCATTCGCGATTCATTCCGACATCTAGGCCAGATAAACTACGATTCCAATGGATTCGTGAAGCCGTTTTATCGCACCGATCGCGAATACGCGGTGCCCCATTTGGCCCTGTTCGCATCAGACCTCATTCAGCTGGATAAAGCTGGATTGTTTCTTGATGATCAACTGGTACCACTAGACCGATTTGGTCGTATTCCGATCAACCTCACCAATGTTAACGCGAAATCATTTCGCCATCTCGTTCATTCATCGCCTGAAGTCATTGCCGACCAAGCCGGCGTACGCCCGGACGATTTTATTTTGATCATTCCAAACTTCTATACGGGTAACGCTGATATCTGGGATACACCGGCTGGCAAAATGCCAGGTGGATTTATCATTGCGTCCATGATCAATAGTGTCATCACAAAAAACTGGATTCGCCCAGCCCGCCATGGCATCGTCTGGCTGTTCGTATCCGTCCTTATTGGCGCGTTATGTGTATTCTACCTGCAAGCCAGAATGTTTTGGATTGTCGAAATTTTCGTAAATATCGCCATCATGTGGGTTGGGCTTATTGCTTTTACCTATTTCAATGTCCAAGTTCCGTGGCTCTTCAGTATATTATGTTTTTCGACCTGTTCGCTGGTCCTCTTCGCTAAGCGTAGCTGGGTATCAGAAGAGAAATCGCTTAAACTTCGCGATGCTTTTGAAGGAAACATACCTCCAGAACATTTGGACAAAGTCCTCAATAGCCCGACGCAACTCGCACTCGAAGCTCGCTCTGAAATCCTAACCATTATGTCGATTGATCTCGTAGGTTTCTCGGATTTTTACGAAACAAGCCCTCCGCACCAAACCTTTCAGGTGCTGCGATCGATCTTTCAGGATTTTGCATCGATAGCCCATCGACATGGCGGCATCGCCGACAAGACGCATGACAAGGGATTCATCTTCTACTTTGGATACGACTTGTTCGGTCAAGGTGCTGAGAAGAAAGATCATGCCGATAGTGCACTTGACTGCGCGTTCGAAATCATGAAGGCTTACGTCGACAAACAGATGAAAATATATGAAGAGCACAAAAGCATACCTTATCCGGTGCGTATCGGTATCAATACGGCGTCCGTTTTCATTGGTGACCTTGGTGGTCAAAGAAAAATCGACTTTAGTATCATTGGCTATGGCATCAGTGACGCAAAAAAACTGGAACGCCTTTGCAACGACTACATGATTATTATTAGTAGCAATACCAAAAACTTCTTAACGAGAAGCCATAACCGACTTCGCGTCAATCGCCGAATCAGCGGTAAAAAACAGTTAAAAGAGAACTTGGAAGCATTTGAATACGATGCTTTCTTAGAAGTTCCATCCGTTAAGCAACAAGCTATTAACAACTTCCGAAAACTTGTAAACCTGGAACGACTCTCACCTCGACAGTACCTACCAGAGTCTTTGCGTTTAGAAGTACGCACGGGTGAGGGTGTGGCGCGTCTGGTTGACTTCTCACATCGTGGACTAGGCATCCTAGGATACTTCTATGCTGCCAAAGGCGAAACCATCACCGTAGAACTCATATTCAACGGTAAGAAGTTTTTTGACTCTGTAGACAACGTCAAAGTCGGCCAGCTCAAATGCCGCGTGATGTGGAGCTATCCTGATAAGAATCTATACCGCCACGGTTTGGAAGTTATCAACCTTACGGACGAACTTGCAAACTTACTCGAGCAGACTCTCGCCCGCGTTGCCAATACGGCAAATCGACTACGAAAAAGCTCGTAGAATTTCCTTATCTTCGAATGAAAATTTAATGAACCCATATTTTTTACAGAACTAACCCCTCCAATTATCTGAAATCACTGATTAATAAGGGACATTATCAAAAACACCTTAAAGTTAAGGCCTTTTTCGTCCGAGGCTCGCAGTGATGCTTGGCAGAATCGGCAAAGTATCAGCCAAAAACAAGCAGTCATCGCTTCCAAGACTTAGAGGAGTTTTTTATGAGATCTTTAGCTGCGCTCGCGTTGAGCTTTACACTGGTCGGCTGCGGTAGTCAGCTTGGTCGTCATTCTCCATCTGGGTACACACCAAATAAAGACAGCGATGCCATTGCTGGATCTTGCCAAATTGCTCAACCCACAGCTGAACAAGCGGCTAAAGGTTACAAGAGCCTCAACATTAATGATCTTTCGGTCCTTGATGCTGAGAAAAATTCAATGTCACTTTGTGATTTTATGAAGAAGAACGATCTGAACGTGGCCGTTTTTCAGTTTGCCGGCGTACTCTGTTCATCTTGCCAAGTGGAAGCCCAGTACTTTCAAGGCGAGTTCGCGAAGAAAACTTTCGATAAAGCGAAGCATGTTGTTGTTCTGACAGACTACTTAGAGGATTACTCTGAAGAACAGTTCCAAGGCTTCATGACAAAGTTCTCGCCTGACAGCTTACGCACTCACGACCCGCGCGCCGCACTTTGGAAAGCCCTGTCCATCAATCCAAAAGAACCTACTCGCCCCACTGTAGTCGCCGTTGACAATAAAGGTATTGGCCTTCTTATTAATCAAGAAGGGGCAGCCGTCGAACCCATCATGGATGCAGTGGAAGACCTCGCGATACCAAGTTCAGAAGATCAAAACCCAGAAGAACCAGCCGAAGAAGACGATGGCTTAAGCCCACTTGAACTTTCTGACGAACAAAACTTCAGCATTAGTGATGCCGCGGGCAAAGCAATGAAACTAGCTGATGTCTTCAAAGCAGAATATATGATCATCGACGTTTCTCAATTCTATTGCACTTACTGCAAACAAATCGCTGACGCTAAACAAAAAGACACTGAGTTCCAAGAGATGATGGCCGGCACAAAATGCCGCTTTGGCATTATGCTGCCAACCCGCGATCAGAGTTCTTGGATGGGACGCTACCCTGCCAGTTCATTCATTGGCAAGACTAGCTTCTTCACAAGCTCGCAAGGGTCGATTGGACCAGCTTTTGGTGTGTCGATTAGCGGCATTCCGCATCTCTTCATGATCGACCGCAAAGGTAATGTTGTCGACGAACAGACGGGCGGCATGCCGGCTAAGGTCAAGACACTTTGTAAGTAATCGCACTGGTTCGTTCGTATTTTTAGAGGATTTTTTATGAAAATTTTGTCGGGACTTTGTTCTTTGCTTTTAGTTTCTACGGTGGCATTTGGATCAAGCGCCAGCTTACCAAAAGACTTCAAACTGAAAGGATTGACGGAAAAGAAAACGATGCAAATGAAAAACATCAGAAACGATACGACAGTGCTGCAGTTTTGGGCCTCTTGGTGCACAGGCTGCGGTAAAAATATGGAAGTCCTTTCGCAATTAAAAAAGAAAATGGGACCCGATAATTTTAACTTCGTACCGGTTAGTGTTGATGAGAGCAAGGCTCAGGCTTTGGCCTACTTTGACGGCAAGCCCAACAGCATCAAGAAACTGAAAGAACTATCTTACTTAGACGTCGACGCCAAACTTGCGACCAAACTTAATATTGGTTCCTTACCGGCGCTGGTCGTTGTGGATCGCAACGGGAAGATTTTATCACGGATGTCTGGTCACCTTGGCCAGGCCGAAGTGAACAAGCTCAAAGGTGTTATCAAGGAGAGCAAATAATGCGAAACTTTCGCTTTATGAGTTTGTTGATTGGAGTTGTGTTTGTGAGCGCGGCCTGTAACACGACCGCTATTCGCTTTCGCAAAGCAAAACTTCTTGATGCCACTATGGACCCTGCCAAAACCACCACTGCTGCGGAATCACAAAACACCGAACCTTTCGGCTGGCATGAACGTGCCGCTACGGGTTCCGCTTCTTCATTCGGAAGCTCATGTCCAACTTGCGGAACCTAATTTATGGCCAATTTTAATCTCAAAACTTACAGTATCGCCTTCATGGCTGGAGTTGCAGTCCTTCTGCAAAGCACATATGCGCTGTCGGCATCATCAACACATCGTGCCGATGTGGCGGGCTCAGTCTATCAAGACGATCTCTATACAGTCACGAACTCAAGTGCAGCCTACAGCCTTAACACTTCCAAGATTTTTGCCAAGCAAGGCCGCGAGACTGGTCTTGGGCTTAACATCACGAATAAGAGTATCAGTCTCAATGAAACCGACGCACGTTCTTTGGAGCTTTTGGGCGGCAATGAAAGCATCAACGTGCTTGGCGCCAGCTTAAGTTTGGATCAAGGTATAGCCGTTGGGACTTCTGTGGGAGTCTTTGGCGGAATCCAAGACAGTCCCGTGAATGGTTCGCAATACTTTGGTGGCCGCGTCTCGCAATGGTGGTTACACGATACGATCCAAACTTCTTTAGAAATACGCAAAAACAATATGGAGCAAGAATCCTTGGATTTTACCGATGTTGATGGCAAACGGATCATTACTCCGGATCAAATCGAAGGTACCAACATTGGTTTGCAGGTCACCCATATGGCGACGACTTCCACGATTATGAAATACGGTTATTCATTGACACAGCGAACAGATCGTCCAAGCGCTTGGTCAGGATTCGCGGAAGGCCGCCAGTATATTACGCCAGCGAAGGGCGCCGTTCATCTAAACTATAGCTATTATTCTAATGTTGGCAAAATTCAACCGATCACAGACTACGGTACTGTTGAGGCTCATTCGGCCGCGTTAACTTGGAAGCAAAAACTAGGTAAGCGTACGTTGTGGTCGGCCGGCTATCGCTTTCACTATGAAACAGAAGATCCACGCGCCGTGGAAAGTGACTTTAAGCATGTTGGTAGTGATTACTATTTTACCTCCGCAGCTTACCGCTTAGCGCGTCAGCCTTGGAGCCAATCCACATCCGAAATTTCGGCTCTTGCCGGATATTATATGTCTAACGAACCGGCCAAAGGGTATATCTTTGGTTTGGGTTTGACCTACTTCTTGTAAAAATTTCTACATAACTCTAAAGCGCAGCTATTGTCATCCAGAGCGAAGCGAAGGATGACGGAGAGTTACTGACCACGCAGAATCTCAAGGGGTTTTTCACGCAAGATTTTTCCAGTGGCCAATAGCGCCACGACGATCGTCAAAAGCGTCACGAAAAGAAGTACCAAGCTTGGTCCGACCAAACTTGCCGTGTATGGACTGTCGAAGACCATTTTCGCAAAGACCCAAGAACTCACGAAACTAGCTAAGACACCGGTGAGAGCGGCAAAAAATCCCAGCAAGCCAAACTCCAAAATCACTAACTTACGAATATCGCCAAATTCCGCACCAAGAATTTTGAATAAGTTCACATCCCAGCGCCTGGCATGTGCCTGAATGGTTGCGATGGAAAAAAGAACCACAAATCCAGCAAAAATCGCGAAAAAAGCCATGACCTGAACAATCCACTCCATCTTCGACATAATTCCCAAGACTGTATTTATGGTGCTAGCAAGGTCAACGATGGAAATATTGGGAAACTTTTGCACGAGATCGGTCTGCAAAGAATTCTTTTGTGTATCCGGTAAACTTCCAATTGAAGCCAAATGAGTTTTGGGAGCTTCGTCAAAAACTCCGGGTTGAAATAAGATAAAAAAGTTTGGCTGAAAGCTCGTCCAACGCACTCGTCGAATATTGACGATGACACCCTCGACAGGAACACCTTGCACGTCAAAGCTCAATACACTGCCTACACCTACATTTAATCGACGGGCATAACGCATTTCGATTGAAATTTCGGCCGGCCCGCCCTTTTCCCAGTCGTAGACTCCACTAAACTCGCGGCCCTCAAGAATACGTTCTGCACTGTTGGTTTTTTCGCGGTACGTTAAGTTTTGGCCGCGCGTCCTAGCCCATTGACGGGCCTGTTCTTCACGCGTCAACTTACTTTCGTCGTCAAATTTATCGTATTCTTTGCCGTCCAATTTTAAAAGGCGAGCTCGCACCATAGGTGAAACATTTTGAATTTCGACACCACGTTCTTTGAAAAAGGCCGTGACCGGTTCGACTTGGTCATCTTGAACGTCGGCTAAAAACAAACTCGGCCGTTCGACATTGCTCGGACTCGACATTTCTTCCAGTATAACATCCCGCACCTGCGGAACAATCGTCATCAGCATCGTCGCCAAACTAATGGTAAGGAAACATGAGGCGGTGCTCAAGTGGTTGCGCGCCAAATTGCGTATGGCCAGTCGCCAGTGCATCGATAAATGACGAGCAAATCTCGCCCCGAAAGCAAAGAGTTGGCGCGAAATCACTCCAAAAATCAGACAAAAGGCGCCAAGGCCAACAACAAATAAACTGCCAACTTTGTATGAGTTTGACTCCCATATCGCCAGAATCCAGTACAAAAATCCGCCCGGCAGAACCGCAACAATCGTTGGCAAAGTCCAATGAATATCAAGCTGACGTGCTTCGGCAAAAAGCTGGCCGGGTTTAACCGAACTCAAAAAGACAAGTAGTGGCAAACAAATCAAAACGCTGCCGACAATTCCTACAAACAAAGCGGCAATGACGACTTTAACCGACAAGGTTGGCGCCACCGCTAAAGGAAGAAGCCCTTGCGTCAATGCCGGTATTCCCTTTAACGCCAATGAACTTAAAATAAGTGAAAAAGTTGCAGATATCATGCCGAGCAAAATCAATTGGTAGATATACATGCGACGAACTTGCGCGTATGTGCCTCCCAGACTAAGAATTGTTGCGATGTCTTCCAGTTTTCGAACCAGAAAACTACGGAATAAATAAGCTCCACCAATGGCCGCCAGGAACAGTGCAACCAGTGCGATAAGTCCCAAGTAGTCATTGAGATGCGTTAACGATCGGGCCAACTCCTGGCTTTCTTCTTCATGACTGGAAACGGTAATGTCCGGCGAACTGAGTTCAGCCTTAAGTGCATCCAACGCAGAGCGCCATTGGTATTCGTCAGGATGCGTGAAGTATTCGTTCACTGAAAAGCGACTGCGTGCTTCCACGAGACCTGTCGCCAATAACTTATCCAAGTCTACATAAACGCGTGGCGCAAAATTAAAACTAGATCCCGCTCCCGACGAGTCTTTTGTGACGACAGCGGTGATCTTAAAATCCTTGCCACCTAAGCGAACGGTGTCGCCTAGTTTGACGTCGAGCTGCGCTAGGACATCTGGATATACCCACATATTTGAGCCGGTCTCCAAATCGGAAACCATATCGCCGGTGATCGTCCGTCCATCTTCCAGAAGAAACTGCCCAACCAAAGGATAAGCTTTGCCTAAACCAATGACACGCACGAGACGCGTTTGCTTTTCGGAAGCCACCATGGAAAAAAGTCGTATATCTGATGATTTTTGGAGGCCTTCCGTTTGTTTGGCAATGACGTCTTTTTCTAACGGATTGAAAACGCGGTTAGAGCTCTTTACGGTAAAATCGGCCGAAAGCATGGCGCGCGAACCGTTGGAAAGTTCTTGATGAAGGCTGTTCTTGTAGGCATCGAGAACAACAAAGCCCGTGAGACCAAGGGCAAAATTGGCGCAAAAAAAGATCGCAAAACGTTTATTGTTGATGAGTTCGCGCCAGGCGATTCTAAGCCAGGTCATCAGCTTGAACTTTAACTAAGATACCATTTTGAAGTCGAAAAATTTGTTGGCAGCGTTTGGCGAGATCATGACTGTGCGTCACCAGTAACATAGTTGTATTTTGGGATTTAGCATTATCAAATAAAATCTGCATGACAGACTTTCCGGTCGCCGAATCCAAGTTCCCACTCGGTTCATCGGCAAGGAGTAAGCTTGGTTTGCCGACAAAAGCTCGGGCAATCGCCACACGCTGACACTCACCCCCGCTCAATTTGCTGGGAAAATGGTGCAAGCGATCTTTGAGGCCGACTCTTTCCAGTGCCGCAACCGCTTGGGTATGAGCCGCCGGATCACCGGCTATTTCCAAGGCTAAGCTGACGTTCTCAACCGCCGTCAAAGTCGAAATCAAATGAAACTGCTGAAACACGATGCCGAGGTTTTTGGCGCGAAATCTGGCCAGATCCGACTCTTTCATATTCTCGATGTGTTGACCCGCGATCACCACTTCTCCTTTTGTGGGAGTGTCGAGACCTGCCAGCATAGAGAGCAAAGTCGATTTACCTGCACCGGACTGACCGATGATGGCCACCACTTCTCCTGGCTGCATGCTGAGATTTAAGCCGCGCAACACCTGGATATCAACTCCGGGTTGCGGATAAGTTTTTTCGAGGTTTTTGACTTCTAGCACTACAAAATCCGCATCAGTTCTTTGTAAAGTTCGCTTGCGACTGCCGCATGACCTTCTTTATTCGGGTGCAGACCGTCTTGCTGCAAAAGAGTAGCTTTGGGGCTGTCCGTTAGTTTATCAAAAAAATACGGGATGAAATCAATTTTTTCTGATTTTGCTACTTCAGGAAACAGTTTTGTAAATTCAGAATTGTAAGCTTTGCCGTAGTTGGGTGGCAGCGATACGCCCACGAGAATGACGCGCACTTTATTGGCCTTGGCAATGTCGATCGTTTTTTTGAGATTGGCTTTGATGGCGTCGATTTTGAATCCGCGTAACCCATCATTTGCGCCAAGTTCAAGTATCAAGACATCGGGCTTTGATTTGAGTAGCCACTTCAGTCGGCCTGGACCACTTGCTGAAGTATCACCGGACACGCCGGATGCCGTAAACGTCACTTGCTTAAAGCCGTTATCGTGAAATTGCTTTTGCAGGAGCACTGGAAAAGCTTGTTCCTTTTCGACCCCATACCCTGCAGTGATGGAATCCCCCAAGATTAAAATGTTTAGTTTAGAATCTTTAGTCACAGCTCCATATACGCTGCTTGCTAACAGTAGGACTAAAAAAAAGCTTAAACGTCGAATCAAAATCATTTGCATCCTTGATGTCCCCAGATAGCGAACTATATGCGAGCCGACATGAGAATTCAGTAAAAATTCCAGTAAACGGTAAGAGGAAAATGATAAATTTGTTGAAGGTACGCTGCAGGCTGTTCGCCTTCGTCATCAATTCCGACAGAAGTTTGCTGATAGACAATTCCCGCTTTCACGCCGCCTTTATATCGGGCAGGCCCAATGTCTTCTGCGCTTCGACTTCGACTGGTACGAGGGGCCCGCCTCGAACGAGGTTGATTTGCTGCGCGAGATTTTCGAGAAGCGACTCGCTGAAATTTGAATTCGATCCCACCACCCACCGACCAAAATGGTTTGGCAGGCTGGCCCGTGATGCCCGCCAAATTAAAATCAAAAAAACCGTATCCGGTCGTATCGCCTTCTGGAACATTCGTGGTACCGGGACCCACATTCGTAGGCTCATAGGATCCACCACCCATAAACGCCAGTTCCGACGTCAGTGCGTACTTTGCACCGACGCGACCCCCAACACTCATCACGCCATCAATGGGCTGCTCAGTGAAATCAACCAGAGAGAGTCGATTTTCCGATGGCGCCGGATTGTATTCCATCTCGGCAATGACATTGGTCTTGCTATTAATCTTGACGGCGATCGCCGCAACAGTTTGAAAAAGTGTGCGGGTGATCTCAGGAGTGCCTTCAGCTTGCTCGTCTTGAACGCCTTTCAAAAAAGAAGCTTCAAACTTTGTGGATTCGTTTTGATAAAGCGTCGATCCTAAACCAATACTGATTTTGTTATTCAATCGCATGTTGGCGCCCACTCGCAGGCGAATTTTGGTCAGCTCCACCGTCACGGGTGCGACTTCATCTTTCGTACCTGAGTCAAAAATTACGACATCTGCCTTGGTGCTGTCATATCCCGCCAGTAAGCCAAGGCTCATCTTTGGGTTTAACTTAAAAGCCGCGAATCCCTCGAACTTCAAGATCTGTCCATCGGCGATGATATCGACGTTGGCCTGTTGCCCCAGAATGTTAAGAGGTAGTTCGTTAAATTCCACTGTCGCCGAGAGGCCGGGAATGGGAATCGTCATGCCAACAGCAAATTTACTGTTTACGCGGTAAAGCCCACCACCTACCGGCAACGAAAAAAGACTTGCGCCGGATGTGTCATTACTTGGAAAACCAGGATAGCGAATTTGCTGCGTTTTATATTGAGGAGCGTAACCAAATGAGACGTAATGCGTCGCAAACTCAGAGGCAAGGGCAGGGTTAGCCAAAATGCCGTCGAAGGTGCCTTCACCCGTCGCTGAAGCTCCACCCATCAGAAGGGAGTGAGCCTTGGAAGCGGAAGAAATCCCTAGTGACGCGAACAGACCAATAGCCAACATCCATGGCGCCAAGCCAAATATGTTCGCATACGTCTTGCTCATAAAAGAACGCCCCTCTAACCGTCGATCAGACTGTGGGCAACCTTAGCAAACAGTCGGTAGTCAGGTATATAAAGAATCCTAACAAATTCAGACAGATTCGTATTTAGGCATTTCGCTTTGTGAAGTAGGTCCAGTGGGCGAAATAGAATGGAAAATATTTGAACTGCTGAGAAAATCGTCATCCTGAGCCGAGTCACGCGAGTTACAGGAGCGGACTCACCAGTCGGAAGACGTTTTCCAAAACCCGCTGACTGCGCGGCCGGTCACTCCAAACCCTAGGATCAATGGAATCGGAATTTTTTAAATAGGAGTTTTGAAGTTCGCGCAGTTTTTCAGCGAACTCTTTATTAAAAATAAAAAGTGCCACTTCATAGTTAAGCCAGAGACTTCGCATATCCAGATTGGCTGTCCCAAACATCGACATCGCACCATCGACCATGATGGATTTGGTGTGCAGAAGCCCATCACGATATAAAAATATTTCGGCCCCCGTTTCCAGAAGATCGTCGTAGTAAGACTTACTTGCGTAACGCGTCAAAAGTGAATCCACTTTTTCCGGCAAGATGATCGAAACTTTTACACCTCTCCCCGAGGCGCCGCGCAACGCACGCACAAGTGAAATATCCGGTACGAGATAAGGCGTCGTCAAAATAATTTCGGATTGCGCGGCATTGACCAAAGCCAACATCATTTGCAAAAGTCCGTCACTAGTGGTGCCTGGTCCCGTCGGAACCACTTGGATATCAGCCGTACCCTTAGGTTCGGTGATATGAAGTCCCGCATCGGTCATCAAAACATTCAGCGAATCTCCGGTTTCTAGCGCCCAATCACCCACCATCGTTGCAGCCAGCGGTACAACGGCGGGTCCTGTGACGCGCACCATCGCATCCACCCACTGCCCTACTCCCGAATCTTGTTTGAAGAAACGCGGATCTACGAGATTCATACTGCCGGTCCAAGCCGACTTGCCATCGATCACCACAATTTTGCGATGGAGACGCAAATCAAACCGACCAAACAACATATGAATGAGTCCTGCTGGCAAAGCCGGCTGAACAAGAACACCCGCAGCACGCAACTGTTTTGGTTGTTTGCTTTTCCACCATGGGCGCGCGCCAATCGCATCGATCAATACTCGGCAAGACACCCCACGCTCGACCGCGCGAATCAAAGCCGCAAGCACTTCGTCTGCAGCGCCGCCTTCGTTCCAAATGTAAAATTCCATCAATACGCTTTTTTGCGCGCTATCAATATCGGCCGCAATCGCTTTAAGGATTGCTTCCGTATCAGAAAATATCTGCAAATGACTGCCTGAGGTGGCGTGAAGTCCAACGATACTCTCGCCGAGAAGTCCGATGCCTTGGGCCAGCAAATTGTGCTGACTCCAGTCCACGGCGGGAAGGCGATCTCGCAAAGAGGCATGCGCAATCTTTTGGTAATCCGACCGAAACTGGTCGATACGACGAATGCGGGTGCGGCTGATGCGCCGTTCGCCGATAAGAATATAAATTAACGCGCCACCAAACGGCACGGATGCAATCAAAAATAGCCACGCCAGCCCGACGCCTGGCTCCGGGCGTTTCATAATGATGCGGAAAGTCAAAACCACAACGATGATGAGATGAAGTATGGATGCAATGGTGGAAGGATGATTAAAGAACTGAAAAAACAAGACTGCGACCCGCCCTTTAGTTAGGGACGGACCTTAGCACAAAGATGAAGAAATGAGAGGATTTAACCAGAAGTCAGCGAAATTACAGCTCGCGATGACTCAAAAGCTCGAGTTTGATGGTTGCTTGGCTGCCCACAAATAACGATGCGAGAATTTGACCGCCACCCAAATCCAGTAGCGTTTTGATATCCAAGATAATGACGATACGGGTGAATGCAATTGGTTTAGTGTTGGACCAGAAGTGCATTTCTTTGATCCCCAGCATCGGTGCAACTGTTTTCATGTGACCCGGAAGATCCGTAAAACCTTCGGTAACCCGAACCCAGTAAATCACGTCGTCAAAAGTGTAGGAGTTGTCAGGCAAAGGATATTTGACGCCGACTTCTTTCACGTAAACGCCAGCCGCACCTTGAGACTTGAGGCCAGTTTCTGTTTCGACCATCAAAGGCACACGGGCATTAAAGCCTGCAAATGTTGAACTATCCGAAATCACAGGTCCCAAAATAAACGGGGCCGGAGGAGTCATTTTCATCTTGGTGGCTTTGTCGTGAGTTCCGCTTCCACCCAGTAAACCTGGTTTGGCGATTGCGTATTTGATGCCAATATAGCGGCCATCGACGGCTACGGTTGCATCCTTTGGGAGATTTTGTTCGTCTGGAGCACCAAGTAATTTTGAAATCGGAATATTGAAAGTTCTCGGCTTACCTAAAAACTGCATGGTGCATTTAAAATCAGAACCAGGAAAAACTAACTGCGAGTTACTGAGAAGTTGCGCATCGATCGTACCATCACACATCGGCTCACCGGTGGAACCAGACTTTGACGTAAAAAGTTGAATTTTAAATTTGGACTGAAAAGTAGCTTTGGCTTTCGAAGAAAGGGCATTGGCCGCTACCGCGTCTATGGCACCAAGTGGTTTCTTTTCAATCTGAGTAGACGTCGTGATGCTTGGTTGTTTGCAACCAGCCATCAGAAACACTACACCCATTGAAATCAAACTGATTCGCAAAGCCGGTCCCCTTAGTAATTCATGAGGTCTTTAAGATTTAATTCTACAGCTTCTCGCACTGCTTTCACAACTTGATCTTCAACTGAAGATCCAACACCATATGAGTGAAGTTCAGCGTCAATCATAACGTCGATGTAGATATCTTGTGCATGCGGTACTATGAAAACCATCGCTTTTAGCTTTTTTACCAATGATTTTTTTGCGTCAAGCTCTTCTTTAAACTCGGCACTCGCCACGAAGGCGTTACCGATTTTCATGGCATCAACATAAATTTCGTTATGAACATCAATCGCGCCGTTTTGTTTGGCGGTGGATTGGAAGTCCATTGCTGCTTGAATGCGAAGAATGTCTTTGTCGATCTTTGGATCGCGAAGCATTTTGATAGTGGCTTTTTCGTCGCTATAGCCACCTGTCTGCGCAGCTTTCAAAGTTCCGTTTTTCAAGGCGCCAATAATTTTGCCGGCCATTCCCACGAGGGACTGGTTTAGCCATAACTCCGCACGAAACGTGAGTTTGTTTGTTGCGTTTTTGGACTGGGCGTTAGGATTGCTGGAATCAAACTTCTGGCCGCTCGATTCGACTGCCGAGAAATTAAATTGTTTTAGTGTTTTTAGGTTTTGAGCTTTAGATGCGGGGCTTTGGCAAGCCGACTGGGCGTAAGTTAAACCCGATAGCGAGGGACCTTGTCCGCCAGAATTTAGTTGATTACAGATTTGCGCAACTTTTGCGTTGAGAGAAATGCTTTCGCCAGAAAAAACTTCTTCGACGTCTTGTGCGCCTTTGTGCTGCGCTCCGCAACTCATAAGCAATGAGACGAGAACTAAGCTTGAGGCCTTTCCAAATTTTGGTAAATTTGTAAACAATCGCATAATCTTCTCTAAAGTGAGGTTGTTCTAGAGTCCTTATCGGTCAAAATAGGGCGAAACCTTAGTTTTTGGCTTATCTCATTGAATATATTGATATTTTAATAGGTTAAACTTCCAGAGGAAGCCTGTTAGTTTGTGAAACTTAACGAGGGAAAGATAACGTATGTCACTGTTAGCATTTAAAAATAGCGTGAAAAGTCGAGACGGAATCATCCACCTCAATAATGCTGGGATGACTCCCTTGCGGCCGGCCGCTCGTCTGGCAGCCGACCAAGTGCAGGCCGACCAGGTGCGATACGGTGCAGCGCGTATCTTTGAAACGTTTATGAATTACGAAAAATGCAAAGTGGACTTAGCCACCTTTTTGAATATCGAGAACAAAGACTTGGCTTGGGTGCCCAATGTGGCAACCGCAATGTCGCAAGTCGCTTTTGGAATCGATTTTGGGTCCAAAGACGAAATCATTGTCATCGACCAAGAATACCCATCGAGCATTTACGCCTGGATGGCGGTTGCCAAACAGAAAAATTTAAAACTCACAACACTGACGTCTCAGTCCGACTACAGCTTTGATTTTGATAAACTCTTGGGGAGCATCAGTAGTCAAACGCGAGTCGTCTCATTGTCGTGGGTACAATATCAAACCGGAACAACAGCCCCACTTTCGGAAATTGCGCAAGCTTGCCACCGTGTCGGGGCTTGGCTCGTCGTCGATGCCATCCAGGGTTTGGGAGTGATTCCTTTTGATTTTGCCAAGAGTGGCGTCGACATTGTTTGTGGTGGTGGCCATAAATGGCTGTGTGGGCCCGCGGGTCTTGGTTTTTTGGGCGTTCGCCCTGAAATTGTCGAAGACATTGCGCCCATCATACATGGCGCGTCCACATATGGACAAATCGGCGATCCCATCAATCAAAGTTTGACACCTCACAAGACTGCCGCACGATTTGAAACCGGCTGCCCTCAAACTGCGAATGCTGCTGCCTTCGCTGCTGCGGTGCGTGAGCTTGGCGAAATTGGTTTGGGTGCGATCCATAAAGAAGCCGTTCGATTGGCGGATAGCTTGACCGAAAAACTTTTTGAAGCCGGCTTCGAAGTCCTCCGCAAACCGGGAGCGATAAGCCCCATCACGACGTTTCGAACGACTGCTAAAACGAGAGATTTAGAAACCTTGAAAAAAATATTACATTCCAAACAAGTTTCTTTTGTCGAGCGAGCCGAAGGTATTCGTTTGGCGCCACATGCTTTCAATACGGATGAAGATATTCTCCAAACCATGTCTTACTTGCAGACTTAACTCACTTATCTAAGGTTTTCACATGCGAAATATTGTTATTTTAAGTTTCATAGTCGTAGGATTGCAGGCGGCATCTTGTACACAAGCCAAATACTGGCTGGTGAAAGTCATGTCCGACAAAGTCGAACCAACAGCCGTAGCCAAAGACATCAAAGGTGATTTCTCTGATGCACCGAAGGGCTATCCTCAGAAGAATGTTCAGCTAGAGCTTTTTGCGTCCGGCTTTCAGCAAATCACCGATGTGCAGTTCACCGTTAACAACAGCTGGATGTTTGTCGCCGAGAAAACTGGTGCCTTGAAGGTTTATGAGATCAAAACCAAGAAAACCAAAACCCTTGCTTCGTTGAAAGTTAAAACTGATTCGGAAATGGGGCTTTTGGGAATAGCTCTGCATCCTAAGTTTAAAGAAAACGGCAAGTTCTATCTAAATTTTAATGTCGCCAAAGGCGGAAAAAATTATACGCATGTCGCCGAATGGGAGTTTAGCAGCCGTGTCTGGGACAAAATGGCAGCCTCACAAAAGCGAGTTCTTATGGAAGTCGAACAGCCCTACCCTAACCACAATGCCGGGCAACTTGCCTTTGGTCCCGATGGATATTTGTATGTTGGCTTCGGTGATGGTGGCTGGGCAGATGATCCTCACGGTCACGGTCAGAACGCTTCAACGCTATTGGGAACCATGCAAAGGCTTGATGTGGCCACCGGTAAATACGAACTTTGGACCACCGGACTACGTAATCCTTGGCGATATAGCTTCGACCCCAAAAATCGCATCGTCGTGGCCGATGTTGGGCAGAACGCTTGGGAAGAAGTATCGATCATCGATCGCAAGGGTTTGAATTTGGGCTGGAACGTTGCGGAAGCCAATCATTGTTTTAAACCCAAAAATTGCGATCTTAAAAAATATCAGCCTGCTGTCATTGAATACGAGCGACAACTTGGCCAGTCCATTACCGGTGGATATGTGATTACGAAGAAGGGTCACAGCTTGGAAGGGCAATATATCTATGCGGACTTTGCATCCGGCAGAATGTGGGCGGCAAAATTACCGGACGATTCTAAAACGATTTTGGCTCCCTCGCAAATGAACTATCTCGGCAAATGGCCACTGCAAATTGCAACGTTCGGACGCAATGCGGCTGGCGAAGTTTTTGTGACGAATTTTTCGAGTGGTGCGATTTATATAATAAAATGACGAGATGGGGTTGACGGCGTCAACCCCATCTCGTCATCCTGAGGCACAGCCGAAGGATCTCCTCATTTAAGGACGTTTTTCAGCTTCTCGTGGATGCGCTCCGCCATAATCCTATAGCCCGCGGCATTGGGATGAATATTATCCGCCATGACTTTACTGTTTCCCCAAAGCCCTGTGGTGATTCCATCTAACCAGACGACCCCTAAAGGTTCGGCGACGGCGCGGATCGCCTTCATACGTTTTGAGGCGAATAGAGGCGGATCGATTTCGATAAAAATCACCATAGCCCCGGCACCGATGAGTTTCGTAAAAATTGCGGCGGCAGCTTCCACGGATTGCTCGACACTGACTCGGCGCATGATGTCATTGCCGCCCAGGGTCATGATCACGACCTGGGGTTTCTGTTCCAAAACCTCACCATCCAGTCTTTCTAACGCAGACTGCAATGTGTCGCCATTCTTACCGGCATTGACAATATCGATCCCAATGAATTCGCCTAAAACCGCCGGGTAACTTTCGGTAGAGTTAGCGCCTTGCCCAGCCGTTAAACTGTCGCCAAAAGCGATGATCGTTCCAGAAAGAGGCTTAAGGTTAGCAATAAAAGCGGGTTTTTCACTGAAGTGGCGGTAGCCGAACCATGCCACGGCCAGTAAACCTACAATGAGGATTTTATTTTTCATGTGTCTGAGTTTATCACAGGCGGAAAATATGTGGATGAAGTGATTTGAGAAGTAACCTAGCAGTCTGGGTTCTTAACTGGTTGAGCACTATTGCATTGCAAATAGGCGTTGATTTGACCTACATAACATTCCTGAGCGATCGACCCGCCTAAATATTTTGCGAACTTCCATGCAGTGTCAATACGCTTGAGACGATATTCGCAGGCCGGAATGGCCACTGGTAGGAACTCTTTAAAGTCCGCATACGTTCTTATCACTTCAAATGGGTCCATGCCAACCTTCAACGTCACCCTTGCCATGACGCGAATGGGAAACTGTTGGCCAGCGGAAAACGAAATTTCTGCAGTGCGGATGTCGGCGTCAGAAGGAGTGATATGCGCCGCGCTTTGGTGAACTTTTTCTGACGTAACAGACCAGTCCATAGTCTTGAAAAACTTCGCATGCACAGGGCTTTTGACGCTACAACCGACATTTAATTTATTAGCGGTAGAAGTCTTTTGGGAAGGTAATGCCCGGCAGTCCATTAGGAACTGTGATGCCGTAATCATGCTTGGAAATTGCAGTGGAGTATCATCTTCACGCGAGGTGTGAGGTTCGGCGACGCCTCCGTTGGTAGAGCCCTTACTTCTGCCTTCAAACTTCTTTTCCTCGGCGCAACCGACGGAGAAGATAAGCACAAGTGCGCTTAACCAAAATATTTGGTTGGTTTCTCTAAATTTCTGCATGCTTCCCTATCGGCAAAAGTACCAAAAATCTTTAGACAAAATTCAAAGTTTTCAAATTCGTTAGACTTTTACGAAAAAAAAAGACGAGGGTATTTGACCCTCGTCATAGAAAAGATTCATACGGATTAGATTGCGGGTTCTTCGATCTCGACATTGTAGATGTCGTCTTTATTGTAGTCTTTGAGTTCTAGCTTGCCGCCTGTAACAACGACGTCCACGCCGAACACCAGAACTTTCGCGACTCCGGCTCGAATGCGCGTGACTTTTGCCACTTTTTCACCAGGATTTATCGACAGTTGGTGCGTACTATCCGTTACAAGTTTGATGAAGTTCTCAACTTTAGCCAGGGCTACATCATACTGCGTATCACATATCGAATGAACGGTTCCCAGTGAGCCTAGGCTTTCAGCGACTTTTCTGTAAGTCACGCCCGGACTATGATGACTCCCAGTGGAAGTTGGACAATTATGGCCTTGGTCTTCAAGCGTATCGCGAATAATAGCGGAGAAGAAGAACCCGTTCTCGCCAAAAACTTCTTTAGATTTGGCGACAAAGTGATCTATCAAAACCTTCTTATCAAGTTGACCCGCTTCGGCTGCTGTTTTTTGATTGGGACTAAAATAGTTCAATGAGTGTGAAATGGCAGCACCATTAACGACTTGTGTATTGTAAGACACGTCTTTCGCCCAGTCGATAACATGCTGGCACGTACTCAGATGCGTATTTCTGTTAGCGACTTGATTCATTTGGTTGAAAACATTTTGGCAGTTTTGCGCGAATGTATTTGTTGTCGCAAGCGGGAACGTGACTTCGCGAGTGGCGAATTTTCCGGCCGTTGCGCCCATTTGCGACGATGACACTTTGCAGCTTTCCACAGAAGCTAAGCACTGAGGCGACCGACCGACTTTGCCGTATCGATCCCATTGTTCGGGCGTACAAGCTGTGTTGGCAGCGAACTGACAGTTGCCTGGCGCCGCGCACTCCCAAATATCTTTGTAGTGTGTTGTTGATTCGAGAGTGACGACGCCATCGACAGTTTTCGACTCGGAACACTTAATGGCAATTTGGTTATAGTCGAGGCGCATACGGAAACGACGATGCGTTGGCCCGTTAGGACAGCTCGCCGGATTGGCCGAGCAATCTGCATCGTAAGTTTTTGCAATCGTCTGTGATGTGATCTGAGTGAGTTTGCGACTTGGCACGCAACTTCTGACATCCGATTGATCTTCTTCGTCCGTCAAGACGACGAAAGCAACGTTGTCACCTGGGCTAAAAATCTTATTGGGACCTTGATCATTGACGAGACGAACCAAAGTACAAAGACCTTCTTCGACATCAGATCCGCTTGTTCCTGCTTTGATCGAACTGATAAGCTTCGCTTTGATGATATCAAGATCTGCGTCACTCGTATCCGGACGAATAGAAAGAGGTTTATTGGTATCTAAATCAAATAAGTTTTTTTGCATGTAATAGCTGAATTCTGCACTGTATGGGGCTGATCCGAGCACAGGTGCCGTTGCCGATGTCACCAATCCACCGCTCGCGTCCGTCCAAGCGTAGTTGACATCGAACCAAGCATTCGCTTTGATAGCAGCATTGGCACTGTGGTTAACCAAAGCTCCATTGGTCATATTGATTGTACGATCAAAGTTATTCACTGTTTGGAATAATGCGCTTGGGCCAGATACATATCGCCCCATCCATCCACTGAAAGTCGATGTTGTATAGAGATAAAGATCGACGTTCTTACCTTTGAGCTGGTTCATGAAGGTCGCGACACCGCTCGCCAGCAATTCTTGCTCGTCACCCATACTGTTGGAGTTATCGACGATAAGAACTGTCTTCACCAAAGGTATTTCTCTTGTTGTACTTAGTACGAAAGAAGCGGAGCGATAGATTGGATCCTTAACAGATGGTGGTACTTCCGGATTAGGTTTAATCGGAACAGGAAGGTCACCCGTACCTGTTGTAGGGGGAGATTGAGGAAGACTAGTCCCCGTAAACTCGCCGCCTTCGCAACCCATTAAAGCTATGAAAATGATAAGTAAAAATTTCACGTTTAGTCCTCACCTTAGTAGATAGACTTTAAGATAAAGCCAAAGTCGGTATAAAAGGATTCTGGCTAAAGGCTCGTTCAAATAAGCTATGAGATCAATTGGTTAGAGAAATTTATTTGGCGGGAGATCAATGGGATGTTTGGGCAAAAAAAGACCCGCCTTGCGGCGGGTCTTCTAAAATAAGTCTTAAATCTGATTAGAAATCAGCGTTAACACCGACTTTGAAAGCGAGATCGCTATAGCTCTCAGTTGCACCATTAGGTCCAAAGTCACCACCGCGGCCAACAACGGCTACGTATGGATGCCAAGCTTGAGCGTCGTCAGAGCAAGTTACACCAACAGCCCAACCCAAAAGGTTGTCTTCGAAAGCTGGAGTAGTATTGCCTTCAGCATCCGTTCCGTCTTGTTCAACATCCCAATGGTTGATGGTCACCCATGGAGTGTATGCACCGACATCATAACCAGCGTGAAGAACAACGTTAGTCGCTGCGGCTTCTGCTGCATCTTCTTGCATGTTGAAGTCGAGGGAAATATCTGCGTTCATCATAGTCATGCCAACGCCAAGTCCCCAGCTCATGCCAGCGCCTTTGTCGAACATACCGTATTGAGCGAGAGCTTTGATACCGCTGAAATCACCAGCATACTCAAGGTATACAGATGGTTGTTTGTTTTCTGCGTTAGCACCGCGTTTGTCCGTTGCAGCCTGAACAACAACTTTGCCAGCGTCACCTAAAGTGATGTGGGCTTCGATTGCTGGAGCAGCAAGAACGTTAACAGCACCGGTAACTGCCGGAGAAAGGTAGATCGCTTTGTAATCTTGACGTTTACGTTCAAAACCACCGAAGTTTAAGTAGCTCTTACCAACGCGAAGTGCGAACATATCGCTGAAAGAATGAGTCAAGTAAGCGACTTCAATCAATTGTGATCCTGCAGGCTGAGTATTAACTGCAGCTGGGTAAGCGTTTAGTAAGAAGTTAAAAGTTGTACTTTGGCCGATGTTTCCATAGAGCTTCAATTTGAGGGCTGCAAGGCTGATGGTACTAGTAGCGTTTTCGCCACCAGGAGCATCTTCATTTAAGCCATCATTGTTGTATTCGTATTCGCTACGAAACTCAGCGCCGATTTTCATTGTGAAAGTGCCCTGTGCAAGGAGCTGTCCCGCTACCATAAACGAAGACACTGCCAGCGCACACGCAGTCAGTTTACGTACCATTCCTATTCCTCCAAAGTTGATTAAACACGCTTTAATACTTTTTAGTAAAGCGTCTTAAAATACTTTTTGCAACCATATAGTGTTTAAAAACTGGCAAACCCTTTTCTAAGAAGGCTTTGGCGTCTCTATTGGAGGCATGTCTACGGCTTGAAAAGTTAACTTTGACTTAAACTTAATCAATAAATCTCATGAAATTTTGTTAATCGGCTCATAGAAATTCCGATGTTAGGAACTTTGCGTCCACTTGATGTTTTGCCAAACCCTCAAATAGATGAAAGCAGACTGAAATTTTGCTAATGTGTCGCTGGCACCGACCCGCTAAACCAATATTTCGGTCGGCCGAGAAGGCCTGAAACATGCGTCTACACGATCAATTTAATACGAAGTCGTTTGATGAAACGAAATCTTTTTTATTAAAAAAATTATCAAAGCTAATGCCAGACTTCGAAATCATTGAAAAAGCTGAACTGGTATATAAAATTAATTCACTGAAAGCGGACAATGATGTTGTCGTGCTCGGCCATAATTACATGGAGCCGGCGCTCTACCACGGCGTTGCGGATTTTGTTGGCGATTCGCTCGAACTTTGCCGCTACGCTCAGTCGGCCTCTCAGAAGTACATCGTCTATCTTGGTGTAGAATTTATGGCCGAGTCAGCCAAAATCTTAAATCCGGATCGCACTGTTCTGCTCCCCTCTTTGAAAGCAGGCTGCTCACTCGCAAGTAGCATCACTGCGCAAGATGTTCGAAACCTTAAGAAAAAATATCCTGGCGTACCCGTTGTGACCTACATCAATACCTACGCTGACGTTAAAGCTGAGACGGACGTCTGCTGTACTTCCAGTAATGCCGCGACTATTGTGCGGCGCTTAGGAGTCGATCGGGTTATTTTTATCCCCGATGAATATCTCGCGCAAAACGTTGCCAGCGAAACTGGGGTCGAGGTCATTTTTTCGGACTCGGATGCGAAGGCTCAGGCAACTGAAAAGGTTTTCATAGGTTGGCGCGGTCGGTGTGAGGTTCACGAGAAGTTTACGCCAGAAGACATTCATCGCGTGCGGGCTCAGTACCCAGAGGTTTTCGTGTTAGCCCATCCGGAATGCTCGCGTGAAGTGGTCGAGGCAGCTGATTTTTCGGGCAGCACCTCGGCGATGATCAAAGAAGTCAAAAAAACTTCAGCAAAACATATTCTTCTTTTGACCGAATGCGCTATGGGCGACAATATTATTGCCGAAATGAATGATACCGGCGACGATCGCGAAGTCTTGCGACTTTGTAGCGTGCGCTGTCCGCATATGGCGCAGATTACTTTAGAGCAAACTCTCGAGTCGATTCAGAAAAAACAGTATGAGATTACGGTTCCGGAAGAAATCCGAGTAAGAGCGGCGAGATCGATTGAGCGGATGTTGGAACTCAGTAGATGAGATCCTTCGCTTCGCTCAGGATGACGAAGCCGCCGTCATCCTGAGCGAAGAGAAGGATCTCAATCAAATTTAGGAAGAACGGAATGGATGCTCTAGATACTGATTCAAAAATTTACAAAATCCGCCACTCTTTGGCTCACGTGTTGGCGCAAGCTGTTCAGCAAAAGTATCCGAAAGCGAAACTTGGTTTTGGACCGCCGATTGAAAACGGTTTTTACTATGATTTTGATTTTGGAGATTCCGTCATTAGCGAAGGTGATCTCAAAGAATTTGAAAAAAGTATGCGCAAAATCATCAACCAGGGCCAGGCATTTGAACGCATGGATGGCGATTTTGCACAAGCAAATGAAATCTTAGCGAAACATGCCGACGAACCTTACAAGCAAGAAAACTTGAAAAACCTACATGAACGCGGCGCCAAGAATTTCAGTTTCTACAAAAACGGAAGTTTTATGGATGTTTGCGAAGGGCCGCATGTAGCCAACTCCAAAGAACTGCCGGCCGACGCATTTAAATTGGATCGGATCGCCGGAGCTTATTGGCTCGGTGATGATAAACGCCCTATGCTAACACGAATCTATGCATTGGCGTTTGAAACTAAAGAAGAACTGCAAGATTATATGAAGCGCCGAGAACTCGCGGCGACGTTCGACCATAAAAAACTTGGTAAAGAGCTGGAACTTTTCCATTTTGACGACCAAGTCGGGAAGGGCTTGCCGCTGTGGCTGCCAGCAGGTGCGGCGATCCGCAACAGTATTGAACGCTATGCGGAGGAACTCGAGTTTAAATACGGCTACCAACGCGTCGCAACGCCCCATATATCCAAAGGTACTCTTTACGAAAAAAGTGGTCACATCCCCGCTTACCTTGATTCAATGTTTCCGCCCATGCAAGTTAACGAAGGCACGGGCAGTGAAGAAAAAAAGGCAGACTATTATCTCAAACCAATGAACTGCCCACATCATCATATGATCTATGCGGCCAGACCGCGCAGTTATCGCGAACTCCCATTGAGACTTGCCGAATACGGCACGGTATATCGATATGAACAGTCAGGCGAACTTTCTGGTCTGATTCGAGTTCGCGGCATGTCCATGAACGATGCGCATATTTATTTGCGCCCGGACCAATTTGTCGCCGAATTCAAAAGCATCCTTGAAATGTATCGTGAATTTTATAGTACATTTAAATTGAGCGAGTTTAAATGCCGTTTATCGGTTAGCGGCAAAGACAATGCCGAAAAATTTAAAGGTGAAGCGGAAATGTGGCGCGACGCCGAAAAACTGTTAGAAGACGGAGTCAAAGAATCCGGATTTGAATATTACCGAGGCGAAGGCGAAGCGGCTTTTTACGGCCCAAAAGTTGACTTTCAGTTCCGGAATTTAATGGGACGGGAAGAGACCGTTTCAACGATTCAAGTTGATTTTTTGATGCCGAAGAACTTTGATTTAACCTATGTTGACGACCACGGGCAGTTACAAAAACCGATTATCATCCATCGCGCGCCTCTCTCAACCCATGAACGTTTCATCAGCTTCCTAATCGAATATTATGGGGGTGCCTTCCCAACTTGGTGTGCACCGGTTCAAGTTTGTTTTATTCCGGTCAACGAACTAGCAACTGAGTATGCCAGAGGTCTTGAGCGAGACCTTCGCCAACACCAAGTTCGCATTGAAATCGATGATAGTGACAATAGTTTCAATAAAAAAATTCGCACCAATACGAAACGCAAGATTCCCATCCTTGTTATCGTCGGCGACAAAGAAGTTGAAAATAAGGAAGTCACGTTGCGTCGTTACGGCATAGAAGCGCAAGAAACGATAGGTTGTGAAAGCTTTAAAAGCATTCTTTTAGAGGAAATTAAAGATCGCAATATGCTACGTGAACCTATGACTTCACTTATTTGAGGTAAAGTTTATGCCAGCGAGTTTTAAAGCGTTACGAATCACCCAAGATGGGCCCGTACACTCTGCTCCGGCTGTGGTGAACTTGTCACTCGACGATCTCACTCCTGGTAACGTCGTGGTAAAAGTTGATTATGCGAGTATCAACTACAAAGATGCGTTGGCTTTAACGGGCAAAGGCAAAATTTTGAAGAAATTTCCTTTGGTTCCCGGCATCGACTTAACGGGACACATTGTTGAAATCAGCGAATCGAGTGAATTCAAGGTTGGAGATGCTGTTATTGTTTCGGGGGGAGACACAGGCGAAAGGTACGACGGTGGTTACGCCGAGTACTGCCGAACAACCTCTGATCGCTTAATTAAAATACCAGAAACTTTTTCTACCAAGAACGCCATTGCGCTGGGAACAGCTGGATTCACGGCAGGCCTTTGCTTGGAGCGTATGCTTGCCAACGGCCAAAAACCCGAAATGGGACCTATTGCCATTACGGGCGCCAGTGGTGGCGTCGGTAGTATATCCATTGCACTTTTTGCTAAGAAGAAATTTGAAGTGTGGGCAATCAGTTCGAAAAAAGATATCTGGCCGCAGCTGAATGCCCTTGGCGCGACGAAATGCCTAAATGCGGACGAGTTGAAACTACGAGAGCAAGCTTTACAGTCCGTTCAGTTTGGCGGAGCGATTGATAACGTTGGTGGCGAGCTGCTTTCCCAGATTTTTTCTGCAACCCAAATATGGGGAAACGTCGCTTGTGTGGGTTTGGCTGATACAGCGATTCTAAAGGCAACAGTCATGCCATTGATCCTGCGCGGAGTCAGTCTTTTAGGTATTAGTTCTAACAATTGTCCCCGAATCCTCAGGCAAAAAGTATGGTCGCAGCTCTTTCATACTTTTAGCCCGGCTGAACTAGACTCATTTGTATCCAAGTCCATACCGTTGTCCGAAGCGTACTCCTACGCGAACCTAATGCTGCAACGAAAAACGCATGGCCGCTGTCTCGTCAGGATAACCTAGAACCGCGAACTGTTTATGGCTGTTAAGACCCCACCATTTCTACTTTTTTACTAGTCTTTTGCACTTTCTCAAAAATCTGACTCGATGAAACCCATAACCGCATAACATTCGGTGTGGTTTGGATTTTTAGCTCGAACACAGTAGAATAGAAAGAAGCCTTCAATTCAAACCTAGAGAGTAGCTCATGAAAAAGATGACTAAAGAAAAAAAACTATTGATTCTTGCAATAGTGTTATTTTCATTCGCCGGATATACGCTCACTAAGTTTCTGATAGGCGAATTCGGACAAACCGGTATTAGCTTGAAGGTAGAAGAACTTGGAACACCAGACGATTCAAAACGCAAAATTTATATAGCTGCAGAAAATAGACTGCAGAAGAAAATCATGAAAAGACGCAAGAAGGGCAAACCTGCTGACCCTCAACACTTGCGCGAACTAGAAAAACTGCGAACAGTTTATTTGAAGCAACCTCCCAGCAGAGACCCGGAAGTCATTGCAGCGTTGGGCAAAGTTAAGAAGAACGCCGCAAAACCTGCCAATGCCGCTCCCGCTAAAAATCCGCAGTCGAACCTAGACAAGCCCGCTACTCTCCCCAAACCAGATGGACAGAAAGTTGAAGTTGTTTTGCCAAAATCTGTAGAAACTGCAGCTCCCGTTCCCCCCGAAGCCAGCAAACCAGGAACGGGACCAGATCGCCACAAAGCCGCCACCCCAGTCGCTAAGCCCGTCACGCCGACTGATAACGCTGTCTACTCTAAGCTAAAATACAACGGCGCTGAAGATTCCGCGTGGAATCACTCTTGGGAATTCAACGCACCGCCTGCATTTATCAAAGATAACTCTATATCCATCGTAGTCTACCTTTGGCACAACAATAAACTCATCACCGAAAGCGTTCTTTACCAAGCTCCCGCCACTCAAAATGCCAAAACTGGCCTCAGACTTTATTTTCGAATGAACGAAACTCTTCGTAAAATTAGCCCAGAGGGCAACGATTTAATGTACCGTATTGGTTCCAATAAAATGACTAAGGAAACTGCTAGCGGCGGCAATACCTTTATTCGACTGAAGAATATGCCGGACATGAAGTTTTTCGTCAACAGAACGGATTTCCGATTTTCAACTGAAGACGATGATTTGTTTATTACAAAAACCATCTTTCAAATTAAAAGTCCACCACCGTCTTCAACTCAAATTATCGTCAAATTTGTAATTAGCTCAGCTAATTCACCTATCGCACATTAAATTTATGCTGCTACCTTAGCGATGACAGTTTCGGTCATGGCTTGAGTTTCGGGAAAGGCTCGACTTAGTTCCCGAAACATAAGCCAGTTCGAAATGTCGCGACATTCTTTCGACAATTCCAAATTTTTCTGCTTCGAAAAAACAATCAGAATGGGCACCTCTAAATTCTTAACAACATAGTAAAACGCCCCTGGGTTATCGAACAACCGATAGTGCCGCGCGCTTACATTCTTGGTCATCAGATTATGATGGGCAATTTGATGGATGTTCTCACACAAAGCTAAGCTCGGACGGCTGGCTTCCCCCAACTGTCTCCATATTTCATCGCCACCTTTATGCCAAACTTCGATTCCGCCCACTTGACCGTACTTTGCCGCCAAAAGCGAGCCTATCGAGAAAGAAATGTTTTCCGTTTTGGCCTTCAATGCTAAGCCTAGCGACGAACTTGGAAGTACGGTAGACGGCAAACCTAGCATTTTAGAAAGATCTTCACGGGACCTCAGGTAGGATACGCGCGCAATCCAGTTCGCCATTCGCATTAGCAGATGTTTTGTTACGGTATCGCCTTGCGTAGCTTGAATGCTCAGAATAGCGCATCGCCGATTCAGTAGAAAAACATCTTGATTTTGTCCAAGCGCATTACGAAAACGCCGGATAAGAATCAATGTCTTCAAAGATACCGCCAAATTTAATAGCAACAGTTTCTGGCCAGTAGTTACCGAAAATGCCCGGTGCTTGAAGTCACTTAATATTTGCTTCAAATTCACAGCTACCATAATCCATATCAGAAAGCACAACTCCACGACCGCATGTACATGCCAGAGATTCTCGTCTGTTAGTAGTGCATTTGAGTATAGGAAAAGTGGAAACATGTACTTACATACTAACACTGGGGCATAAATCCTAGACTCTTTACCGACAAGAAAACTTCGATAAATAACAATCTTTGACACCAACGCGAGAACGCACCACGCGACTAATGAGAGCGAAAAATCAGACTTCGAAGCGAGGAAACCCGTTCCTAAAACAACCATTCCCACACACATCCAAGCAAGGCTGCTCGACATGGTGGTCAATCGACGCATTTCAGAAAACTTTTCACTTTGTAACTTTTGAAAAATATCGACCATAATACTGGTAAAGGGGCGAATAACAAAGGCCGCAACCACAATCTGTAGAATCCAAGTCAAAAGCTTCTCAGACTGAGACGCCGACGTGTACACCGTAACTGCCATGGGCAAAATGATCGGCGACAGGACTACAAGAATGGAAAAATAAAAATTGCCATTCGATTCTTTCTCATGCGATCCGAGAACTGATGCCGGCTCAGAAAAGTACACCGCACTGCGCGTTTTACGAGCTTGGAGATAGTAATAGCCGACATGACAAAGCCGCATGACAAACGTTCCCAGAACCAAAGCGTAAACCGACTCTAAAACATAGACGGAAAGCGACGCATTGGCGAAAACTAAGCCTAAAAACACGAAGTTAATCCAAAATGGGAAAAAAACTCGGCAACGCACTTGCAAATCTGCCGTCCATACCATCACCCCAAGCTCACACAACTGATCCACCAATCGCAAACACACCAGGAGTATAAGCAGGCTATGAGAAAAATGAGTGAAGTCAGACTTACTGACATAGAATGAAATCGCAAGCAGGGGCAATGACAAAAATAGACTTCGCCGAATCACACTCTGAATTGTTGTTTGAGCACGGTTGAGGAGCTGCGATCTATAGAAAAGAACTCCACCGTAATTGATGAGGTTTATGACAAAGAATGCCGCTGTCACATGCGAAGCACTTGCAAACACGTCTGTATCAGCGAATAAGGCGATGCCGTAGAGTTCTACGCAATAAGTTACAAAATGTAGAAAATAGCGAGAAGCGAATCCGCGACTACGAAAAAATATGTACAGAGAATATGCTGGAATACTATGTCCAAATGCAAAACTTCGCCATTTTTTCTGCGCGGCAAAGTCCGCATCCGCCTGAGCATGGATGGATTGATTAAGCGACCCAGTCATAACTTTCCCATTGATTTGAAGTTTTAAGACTAGGGACTTTCACTTCACGGTAAACACTCCAAGCATCTTTCCTGCTAATATTCCAAAGCCGAGCGAGTTTACGAGTAAAATAAGATGCAAAATGCTGGTCCATCTGCTCGAAAAGTTTCGCATTTTGAATCCCAGAAAATTTGCGCGCTAGCTGTAGCACATTAGGATTTGCCCATAGTAGTTTAAAGTTATTCTTAAGAAACTCGACTTTCTCACTCCGCTCGCCAGGAAACTGACGCGAAAGGTTCATAAGACGATACATTTCGGACTTTGTTTTTGCCACGAACTCGCGATAGACCAACTTTTTTGGACCGATTTCCCCATCGGCGTATATTGAGAACCCTAACCATTCGATGCGTCGCGCCAGAACCAACTTGCTTTCATCTGGTTGAGGGGCATGCGTCTTGAAACCATACTCGAACTGCATGGTTTTCTTGGATTTCATCCGCAGCTTTTTTTCCACCAGTATTCTTTCAACAGTATTCACAGCTGCAGCATAAGCAATACGATCTGAACTTATAATCATGACATCGTCGCCATAACGCGCATAAAAAACGTCACCATGCGCGGACATTGCTTCATCTAGACTCATTAAATACAAATTATTCAGCAGAGGCACCAGAGGTATACCAATAGGAACTCCAAAAGGTTGATCTTTAGTGGAATAGCTTTGAGCGTTTTCCACATAGGAAAAATTCATGAGTTGCGAGAATATACTATGGAAAATGGGATTGCTGCGAATGGGAGTCTTGGATTCGAGAATACCCAGAAGAGTCTGCTTATCCATTGAGTTGGTATAATCGTCAATATCTGTCTTAAAGACATGAAACATTTCGCCTCGACGGTTGTCTTGTAAAAATTTCGTTAAACTTTGGATAGCTAGGTGAGGTCCCCGATTTTTACGATAAGAATAAAGGTTGTCAGCAAGCAGTGGTTCGGTGTATTCCGAAATAATTTTCCCCATATTCATGAGAATCATTTTTTCCGGCCACTCGGTATTGAAGGTGACACGTTTTTTATCAATGTAAATATTTTGCTTTTTGAATTCTGACAAATGAAATCCGTCAGGATTTTTCAAATATTGAACGATCATATCGGCAGTTTGTTCCTGATTGGCAACAATCCAACGTAGGGAAGGATCACGATAAAGCAGATAGCGCTTACTTTTGGTTTTGGCCACTAAAGTGTCGATAAGTCGATGATACCGATCGATATTGGCTAATTCTTGGTCCATTTTTGCGAACATGGAAAGCGACCCCTAAAGGTGCCTGACCGAAATTGACGTTCTTTGGACGCATTAATTGCAGCCAGTATACGACACGCTGCCGGAGCGTATTTTAAGTCGTATCCGGACTGTTAAGCCGGCAGTGATTTCACGCGGTCAGGCCCTTTTTTATCGGCACATTCGCATTGTTACTGCAAAGTTAAACCATAGGTAGAATTGAGCGTTTTTAAATAATCACGAAAACCGCTAACGATGTCCGAGTGTTCGGTGAGAACAAACACTTCGCGCGCTTGACCAAGACCTGTTTTTGTAATGTTTCCAGAACCTACGAACAGTTTTTTTCCATCGAACAGCATGCCCTTCGCGTGGTTTTTGCCAGTTGCGTTGGCCGCTTTATGAAACCGAATTTGAGAATACGAAGACACATCAACCAATGGTTGTTTTCCGTAAACCACATCAACGTTCACGCCTTTTTTTGCAGCGTCATTCAAACTCTGCAGAACCTCTTCATGCCCCACTTGATCCGAAACGATGATAATGTTTTTTTTCGCACTGCTTATCATGGCTTTGACAAGTGCTTCGATGTCCACATAGCTCGTACTGAGAAACTGCAGCTTAGGCTCAACTGCAATAGCTTGCCGAATCTCGGTAGAAGCCCTCATCATTTGGCACGATCGAAAAAACATTTTGTCGAACGCCTCCCGATAGGGGTTTTTCAATGAATAACGTTGTTCCAAGGTGCAGTTTGCATAAGGAATTTGCATGCAAGCGTCAATGGCGTCACGCACAAGAAAGTTTGCTAGTTCGTGACCATGGCGACCATGAAATGTCATTCCAAAATCCAGAGTCTCCAAATTCGTCTTATTTTTGATGTTACTGGAAGTCAGTACTCCGGGTGAGTATTTGTCAAATCCGGCAGCACCTTTGATATGATAAGCACGTCGATAATGAGGAGTATTGAACATTGGCAAGATATAAAAACTATCTGATTGAAGATTAATAAAATCGGGAAGCCTATTTTCGATCAGCAAAATATAAAAGTCCAATAACACCAGTAATTTTTTGCCAGCTGGAATAATCTTTTTAATTCTTTCCAGTTCATCGAATGACGCTCCCAGAGCGGTCATCACAACGAGTTCGTTCGCCTTATGATTTAATACTTTTTCAACTTCGCTTCCGTAGGAATTTGGCGGGCTCATCCAAGTCGTGGCAATCTTGGCAGATTCGGAGAGCATAACTTCTGATTGGTTTTCGACTACAAATTTTATCGGCGTCGAAGTCTTTTCAAAGCAGATATCCGGTTGTGTAAATCCTGACTTGGCAGATGATCCGCGGAACATGTCGATACCTAGGTGCAGACTGTAGGGAAATCGAATCTGACAGAAAGGATGTTTGTTGCAAAGCTCGTATAGGATCTTTCTTGCGTCACCTTCCAGACGGGCCGCCGGTTTATTCTCACTTGTTAAAAGGCGTTTAATATCTCCATCCGAGATTTGCAGTTCAGGATATTCCGATTCCACAAACTCTACCCATTGCGCGCAAGACAACCGACTTTCAACAAAAGGCGAACCTTCGAAGCGAAACTCTGTCAGAAACGCAACATCTTTGCCATTTGAAACAGAGAGAAACCGATTCTGCGTATCAATAGCGGCGCAGCTTAGCTGCCAATTCTCCATTTTTTGTTCGGAAAACGCGATTATGGAGAACCCGAAAAAAAGCACCCAGAAGATAGACATCGATTTCATTTATATTCCTTAGTGCACGTGCAACTATCCAAAACGATAGGCTTTTATTTCTAATGCGTCAAATCATTTAAGATTTTAGCAAAAGCGTCGATCCTTAGCTGTAATGAATGAACTGAGGTAATTTTATGAAGTACGCAAAACAAGCGGGTTTCACGCTCGTCGAACTTATGGTCGTGATGTCTGTCGTCGCTGTTATTTCTTCCTTGGCATTGCCAAAAATGAAAGAGCTTACAGCCAAAGCGAAGCAATCAGAAGTAAAGACGATGATGCGCCAAATGTATATCGGACAAACGTCCTATTTCGCAGAACACAATAGTTTCCTATATCTTTATTCTTTCGGTGGCGAGTGGGGAACTTGTTCGAACATGTTAAAATTTCAAGTGACCAACCAGCTTGGTCTCAGTATGAAGCCTGCAGACTGTAACCTGCTACGTTACACTTACACAACGAATGCCTCGAGCAACAATAAATTTCATGCCTCTGCACTAAATCGCCAATTATTTCCAAACTGCGCTCACTCTGACGCTTGGACTGTGACGACTGATATGGATCTTCGTAATACGTCAAATGCCATTGTCGATTGTCGTTGATACCCATATTTTTTTGATCGGCCGCTCCGCGGCCGGATAACAATATTGGCTCCGCCTTTTCACACTCACAGCTATTATTTCTATGTTTGATTGGTCCGGTTCTCCCCGCTTAAATTTGTCTGGGCGGTGTCGGCTGATGCAGCCTCAATGCCCAGCCAAATCTAAACCGGCTCAACCGTCCCAGCCAACCATCGGGTAAAAACTGTGACGGCGAGGGAGAAGCGGTGTATTCATCGGCTGGGATTGTGAGGGAATCTTATGACCGAGCCTCTCAGACGAGAGAATGCCGGGAGGATTGTGCCAATACTTCACAAAAAAACAAGCTCCGCCTGTCAAAGGCGGAGCTTGTTAGATATCCGGCCGCGGAGCGGCCGCACACGTCTATTCGAAAACTACCTTGCCACGCATAGTCGCCGCATGATCTGGGAAGGTATCGATAAAAATATAGTCCACTCCCGACACAAAGTGCTTAGGTGAAAACTCAACTTGCGTACTCTTTTTGCCACCAATCAAGTTGGTCGCAGCTACAACTCGTCCATCATTGCGCGGAATATAGTGATTGATAGATCCCGCCACAATGGCCTTCTCCAGCAAGTCTTCAATACGGCTATTTTCCACAATGACAAGATTGTGTCCACCCACTTCGCGGGGCTTTTCTCCGGTATGTCGCAAGGTCAGGCGAATTTTTGGACAAGTTCGGACTATTTTCATTACTGAAAGAGAGAATTTCTGACCGTCATCGGCTTGAACATTGATTTTGCAATATTCAGGAAGATCAACTTTCTTAACAACTTTGACCACCTTCTTAGATTTGCCACTGCCGTCGCGTTCCATAGGAAGTGACGGTTTGTCTTCTTCACTTCCCGTAGTAGCCTGAGACTCTGCCGGCGCTTTTTCTTCGCCCTGCTTCACTGTCGACTGATCTTGCAAAGTTCGCTCAACTTCTGGCGCTTTGCCAACTTCTTTATTCTTGGAACTCCCCAAGTCGCCGTTTCCACTACATCTACATCCCGTAATTATGAATGCGACCAAAACGGCTTGCAATAAAATTGAAATCTTCATGAGTTGCTCCTATCCGCACTAAAAGAAAACTATTTCCTCTGCTATAATACCAGGATCAACACGACTAGGCCTAGACAGGGAATTTCATGCATAGAATCCAGATTTTTCTATTGATCTCCATGGTATCTTGGACTGTGTTGCAGTGCAAGCATGCACCCCTCGCAAGTGATGTTGAAAATGCACAAGTGCTAGGTAATGAAGGCGCCGTCTATGTTTTTATCCACGATCTCAGCACCTCCCCTCCAAGCGTGATTGTCAAACAGTGCGAAGAACGAGCTCTGGCTGTGAATAATGACTGTCCGCAGTATCCTCGCAATAAGACTAAATACGAAACTCGTATGAGCCTTAGCAATCTCAAGTTTGAATTGGCTAAACACAGCCAAAAATATTCGAAAGATCTGCAGAAACTCAGTTTGACGCCCGCCAAGTTTGCCGAACTTTTTATCCAAGACTATGTCGCCGACGTCGGTACCGACGTAGACCTGGAGACAGTCAGCTCACGTGAGTCAGGTTCCACGCAAAATCAAATTTTTAAAAAAGTTATTGAAGACATGATGAAAGGCGGACTGCAAGCTGTATTAAGCAAATCCTATCAAGTTATTCATCTGGCTTACAGCGACTCTTCTCAATCTCGAGTTTCGATTAGCTACTGTGATCGCACTCTAGGAGACTACTGTGAGGCTAGCAAAAGTGTCACAACTGCAAGCGCCCCAATCGACGGCGTCAAGAGTGCCTTACCTGCCGCTTTTTTTTCAGAGTTCTCGCAAGTCCTCGCGAAGCATGGAAAAATCGTCACCGACGGTGCTCTCTACAATGAAGCCATCTATGCGACGAATCCTTGGGTGGAACCAACGTCAGATCAATTGCAGTTCATGGCAGATTTGAATACACACCTGCCAAAAATCATAGCGGTCATCTATACAAGTGGATTTGAAATCCAAGTCGCAAAACAAGTTTCAGTCTTCGATTGCAAAAGAATTGATCGAACAGACCCTAAGTGTCTCGAAAAATCAGACAAGCCGAAAGTTGTGACATTCGAAAGCTTCCAAACATCTCTCTACACTATGACAATGACCTGCCTTAAAAATCGTTTTTCCTGTTATCCTGGCCCATATATTGAAAAAACGCTGGAAGAACTGAAGAAAAAAATAGCCCATGATCCCAAGAAATTTGTAACCATCAGAGATGTCACCGACCACGCCTCGCAACAGCTCAAAAATAGTAGCGCCCAGGGCAATCACATCCTGATAGGCAGAGATCGTTTAGTCCGATTTGATGCCGACACGTCCGAAAACAAACTCAACTATTTTGTCGCTGAAATCTTTTTCCACTTGTTCAATCCAGACTATATGCCACCGTTATTGGAGCCGACGATCAATGCCAAATAGAACTTCACGACTCCTCATTTTAGCATCCATATGTCTTTTTATGGCCCAGTGTAAGACCTTTGATCGATCACTTACAAAAAATGACGATTCTGACCCGGTGGGAGAGCTTACACGACTGAAACTTAGGTTTGCCGAACCCTATTCTATGAATACCCACTATCCGCCCCCCCTCATGGAAGGCAAGAAATGCGTAAAGGACGCTTACCAGCACTACTTTGATAACAAAGATGCAAGCAATAGTTTTGGGCCAGCATTGGGATGGTGGGAAGAAAGTCAAAACGATATTCTGGCCATTCGTGGAGAAGAATGGAATGTCAAACATTACCTTGTTATTTTAAATCTCGAAATAAAATGCATTACGAGCAAAGGGCCCGATGGAACCTTCTTGCCTGGCTGCAGCGCAGGCGACAAATGGGCACCCTATCGGCAGTTAAGTTATGCACTAAAGACGGACAAAGAGCCCCTTCTCGCGCGCAATCTTCTTATTCTTATGAAAAAGAATTATTTCACTGCGCCCGCCAATCCAGTCGAAGCACCTTGCAGTGAAGGCACTATGTCCAGCGCAGACCTTGAAATGTGTGTTCGGCATAAAGTAACGGAATACCAAAGTGCCGAAAAATGCAAAGACCTCCCTTCCTACCAACTCATTCATGGAGACGAAAAACTTTCATCTGTAAATTTCGCGCATTTTGTCGCCAACAATACTTGGCGAACATTTAAGATGCAAAAAATCGATTTATTCCCATTTATTGGTTCGCTTCCTCTCCAAGATCCATACGTCATGCGAGTTCCCTTAAATAGGCAAGAATCAGCCTATGCCGGAGATTTGGTTGTTCTAAGTGAGGCCGGCAAGGGTCTCGTCACAAAGCTGGCTTTTTACAACCCTAGTTACCACCGCGAAGCCTTTACGACCCCACCAGTCGTCGTCGCAAAATACCAAGCGCCAGATGGTGAGAAGATTATTGCCGAGATTGAAAAGAATCTGGACGTCGACAATGAAATAAGAATCAAAAACGTTCGAATTGTTCCGCGAGGTACTTCGCCCATCACACGTGGTCAAGGCGACGAACCCGTAAACTACTGATTTGTACTTGGAGAGTTGAAGCATGCGTCACTTAGCGGTTTTTGTCGGACTGGTTTTCATATTCAGCCAAGCACAGGCGTGCAAACCTCGCAATTCTTATCGGCTTTCGGGCGAAAGTTCGGCAAGCCTTGCCAATGACGAAGTGAACTTGGTTTATATCAACCAATTCGTTTTGCCCATGTATCAAATGACCGGACTACTCAGCTCTCTTAATGACGAACATCCGCATTTGAAGCGGCTTATTGATATTATGCGTAAAACTACCTCTCCAATAGTAAAGTCTACTGCTGCTAGTGCTTTGATTGCCATTGTTCAATCCCAATCGCGCGAAATCAACTGGAAGCGATGGTTTCCAAGTTACGACTCACCCAGTCAACTCATGAACGACGTCGTTAAAGGTTTCGTAAATGCTGTAAACGAACCGCTGGGGCGTTCCACAAACCCAAGTTGCCCGAACTATATTTTTCGTTCTTGCGGAAGCCACGAACAATGTGAATACAATGTAGCCGCGCTCGCACGCATCGTTGACATTGACGCAAATCAACCCGCCATTGACGAGAAATTTGCAGAACTGCAGGCCGACACGCGCTGCCTAGATCAAGGTATCGCGCAAAACATTCTTCAGTTCAAACTCGATGCGGCCAAACTATGGAAAAAGTTTTATACAGTCACAGATTATCAGACTGCTCGTGATAGTTCGACTTACCCTACTGGCGAGCCAGGTCAAGTCAACGCTTTGAAGAACGAAGTGCAAGCTCTACTCGCTCGCAACCAGTCTCTATTGAAAATGCAAAACAGCACACATTATTTCAAAATCGATGTTGTTCGCAAACTATTCGGAGAAAAGTTCTACCAACCAGACAGCGTTCGAGGCGCACCATTTGCCAAGTTGATTGACAGCTTTTTAGCGGAAGCCTCTGACATTCAATCACTCATTATCGATCGCATGAAGTACTACCTGCAAAAAGCCGACGATACCTTCAACGGTATGACTCGTTTGAGTTTTCTGGCCAGTCGGGTCAATGTTGTGAACTTGACTCCGTGGCTCAACTGCGTTCGTGATCGCGTGGACACTTGGCGCCAAGGCTATGATGATGAAGATCCATATGCCATTATCTCGGCACGCTCCTCCAATCAAAACTGCCCGGCTGTCACTCTCACACCAAAACAAGGCTTCGAGCTTCTGGCTGGAAACTCCAGTCCGGACAACCTGGGCATGAGCTACATTATGCGTGAATTGAAAGGAGCTTGGCGCGATGAATATGTGGATCTTATTCTTCATACTCTTGCCTCGATCCCTACAAAAGACCGAACCCTTTCGGCAACAGGTGCACAAACTGTCGAAGAAGATCAAGCGGCCGGATTGCAAAGCTATAAAAATGACGTACGAAAATCTATATTGGATTTTTTCAAAGGCAGTCACATCACCACTACTTTACTAAATAACGAGAAAACAATTGCATCGCGCATTTCAGGATTCTCTTCCTGGCACAAGCAAATTGAAAATACGCAAGAAGTAGTCAATATTCAAAGTGGCATTGTCCAAGCCAAGCAAGCCATTGTCAGTGATAAAAATGCCGATAGCGCGGATCGCCGCGCCGCACTTAAGTTGCTGGACCAGTCGCAGCGCTTGATGACCGGCACGAACCTAAAATATTATTGCTATGACTATTTGTTTAGTGAACCTGGTTACCGCTCCCGCTCGTCGGCTAATGTTGCTGGGCAACCGGCTATAGAGGACGGTTTGCGCATGCCGATCTCTTGGGCCCTCGGCAAATGCTGGGTCGGAAGCATGATGGCATTGGATACGGAGAAAGTCGTGCGCGGTCTTATCGATAATTCCACGCCTTTGAGTCTCGCCAGTGCTTATCAAGGCATGCGCCTTGGCGACACAGCGGTAGGTGACGTCGCCGTCAACTCTGCAGAATATTTTTTCAAGTATTACGGTCTCGAAAATTTCAATAAAAAGAAAGACCCCTTCGAAACCGCCTGTTTGGGTGAATACAACAATGGAGGCTTTGCCCCTCCAGATGCCAACAATAACATTCCACTATCTAAACTTTGTCAGTTCCGAGATTCGCAGAATCCAAATATTGCTAGCAGCGCAACGTTGGAAAAACGTTTAGGATGTTACATTCGCGCCAACGCAAGCTATGATCGCTGCGTTGAACTTTCGTCAACCGTCGAAATGGAGATTCTGAGCACGGCCGTGATGATGGCCTCTGGCTCCATTGCTTTCCGTGGGATTGCAGCGGCAGGCAGTCTGATGATGCGTGGCCGTAAAATCGCAACCATTGGCGAAAAAATTACGCGCGCCGGTTACAAAATGTCCGACGTTTTCACTAAACCAGCTGCATTTGCTCTCCTCGCCAAAGAAGCGACTTTGCATTCACCACTTTGGATTGGCAAATCCCTGGCCATCGGTGCAGCATTTTCGACGGTCAATCGAGTTGCATTGAAAGTGATTTTTAATGTTCCTCTCTATGATCCCGCGAAAGGCCTAAAGAAAAATGTGATAGCCATCGCGCAGGAAATTGGCGTCGGTGCGATTTTTATGGGAATTATGCCAGGATTTGATCGCCTGACTGCTGGCATCACGTCTAAGATTATTTCCCGCATGCCTCAAAGTTCTCGAGCCGCTCAGAAGCAGCTCGCGTTTTGGGTACCAGCGCTTGGCGAATATGGTCTGGATGTCACCCTTGAAAAAAATCTCATGATGCCGCTGTGGAAATATTTTGATGCAGATGATCAAATGTGGATGCAAAACAATAATGTATATTTAACTTCACTCAAAAATACCTTTGTTTTCCGCGCGGTCAGCGCTCGTGTCGATGTGAAGCATATATTGGAAAATGCAAATGCCCATCGCATCATGAGGTCATATGAAACTACCAATCTCATGCAGAGTCATACGTCGCTCCTTGGACAACAGCAGAATTTGCTACTGGACCTCGGCATTACCGATTTGAAAAACCTGCAGAATATGCAAGTCAGTGACATTAATGTCCACTATCAAAAAATGGTGGACGACTTTTACTTCACTGACAAAACCTCCCATGAGATGGGATTGGATGCGTCACAGATCGCTCATCGGCGCAGGATATTACAAAAGGCTCAAGCCGCCTACAACCAACTCAGTACGCCGCAGCAGCTGCAAGAGTTTCTGAGGAACTTCCGGCCGACCGTCGTCGAGCCGAATACACCACCGGTGATGGCCCAAGCTGTATTTGACCACGCCGCCTAAACGAAACTATGTCTGCGCAAGGGTTTCCCGACTTGGTTTGGGTTGGACGACCTTAGTCAAATCGTGTAGAATTTTAACAGAACCCAAATCATCAATGGTTTGAAACAGAGCTTTCATGGAGATGCATAAACATGCGCGCTATTTTGGTCGTCACACTTTCTCTCTCGCTTTTTGGCTGTAAACTTTCTCAAGGCTACAAACTTGCTGACGCCGGTGGAGGATCGCTTGGCGGTTGCATCGCTACAAAAAAAGCCGCAGAAGAAGATGTTCGTTTAGCGGATTGGCTGCGCGGGATTGCCGGCGGCGCTGATTATCCCGAACTGCGCGATGCGGCGGCCGTTACCCTTGCCACTATCGGCACTGCCATCAATTCGGAAGGCGACTTTGCAAAAGTTGTAGAAGTTTTGGGTGGAATGGATGGAGCGTCCAAGAAACTTTTCGTTACCGAAGGCAAAATCACCATTGACGGCAAAGTCGTCGATGTCGGTACTAATGGCGTCGAAGCTCGCCTGCTAGCTCGATTTTTGAATTTCTTCTCTGATCCTTCCGTCACCATGGCTGATAAAGTTTCTATTGCTCGTCAACTTCAAGAGACCAGCACGCGAACAGCCGATGCGATCGCGACTAATAAAACTGAGTATGGTCAACGTATTTTGGCACTTCTTAGATCCATTCATGAAAAAATCAAAGGGGCTATCAACACACTCAAAGCCGGAAATATTTCGGCCGAAGATCGTCGCCTACTCGTCGCAATGGACGCATCTCGTCAGCTAGCAGATTTAGAAGCACGAATGGCAGTCGGTGAAATTTCCGCCGCAACGGCTCGCCCTCAAGCCGAAGTTTTGGCACGTTCTGCATTGGCTAACATTCCAGAAAACTTACGCGCTGACGTTACCAAAGACATTGGCACTAGTTTGTTGGGTGTTGAGTACCAGTTGCGTCTTCAAAACAAAAATAATACTGATACTGGTTTAGGAAAAATTGCTGGAGAAGCGATGCGTGCCTATCCAGACGCCCTCGCTGAAATTTCTACTCTTGAGGCCGTTCGAATCGCGGCGATCAGTGCCTCGGCCGGTGATTACGATATGGCTCGTACTTTTATCCAACATGGTAAAACTTTTGCTGGCAATCGTAGCTTAGCTGGTACGCCTGTCATGGGACATTTGAATGCCGTTGGCGGAGTCGCTTCGGGAACGAATTTCGACACGGTGTTTGCAAATGTTGCGACGTCAGTGCGCGAAGTCCAAAGATCGAGAAGCCAACCTTGGTCGGCTCGTTCAAAAGCTCGCTATGAAGCGTTCCGTTCGAAGGCCCGCCTATAATGAACCTGGCGTTACCGCACATACTCAAAAAAGAGGGTTTTTACCCTCTTTTTTTTATTGCCGCCCTAAGTTGCAAAACACTCCCCACCCATGACGTGGGTCGCACGACCGACTTTAATGCCGCCGTACAAACGCAACAACTCGTTAATGATGAAGGCTTATCGTTTCAAAGCGCTGCGCTGCATCCAAGTGGCAATTTTATTTTTATATCCGGCACAGACAATAGCACCGGCAGATTTGTCATAAAGGTATGGGATACGCGTTGGCCGCCTCCCATGGACATTCTCATGCTCCATACTTATGACCAAGACCTCAAAGGGGTCAGTCGCTTTCCACTCAAAAGTTTGCAAGCCATCACGTTCTCGAACGATGGAAAATATATAGCCGTCGCCGATGGCTCTGGATTTTACATTGGTGAACTCAAAAATCTCGCCACCGATAAACCTGAGTTCTCGCCTCTTCGCAAAATCTATTCACGACCAGCTAGCCAAGTTAGCTTTTCTGATGACGGTATGTTTATTGCGGTGGCCGAGGAAGCCCAAGGTAGCAAAAATACCGAAATCAAAGCCATCGCCATGGACCGCATTCGCACGTTTCTAAAATCTGGCGGCGAACTTCCGAAATATCATGCGGTCTACACCTCCCCACGCCCAGAGTCGTTTATAAACGGCATGAGCTGGCATCATTTAAAACATAAATATAGCGGCAAAGAATTTACCACGGTTTCTATCTTTTTTTCAGATAGCCATACTGGGTTTCATGCGTTTCTTTTATCAGGCGGTCCAGGCACCCACCTCTTCAAATTTGCCTCAGAACAACAACATGACTCGATGACGTATCACAAGCGCCATTTTTATATCGGACCTAACCAAACTGTTTTGTTGTTTACTCCGGAATTAGACGAAGCAGAATTAGTAGAGTATAAGCCCATCAGTTTCTCCTCTCATCGCACCAGTGGCCAGCCCAAAATCGCCAAAAAAATAGCTAGTGGATTAACTCTCAAATCTCATGTGAGTTTTGTTCCAGTTGGTTCTAGTGATGCCATGAACCTCGCCTTAGGTGGCAAAAGACCGACTCCCGTCACCATAGACCGCGCCTTTACAGACGCAAGATATCCCTATGTTTTCCAAGCGGCCACGTCCGACGGCGTCATTTACCGCTACATTTTTCAAGGTAAAATGAATGACAAGAAAGTCGAGGAATTCACTCTGACGCAATCCAGTACATTCTTGTGCCTACCTTTAGAGGGTGATGCAAAATTCTTGACGACGAGTCCTTCCGCCGACGATAACATCACTAACTGTGGCGACCGCAAGGATCTTCGCGTTCATTGGATGGGCTATGGCATGGGTTCCAAAGTGCGAGTACTCTACGTCGTGACCGATCTCGGACGCGTTTACCAAATAGACGAATCTAACTATCGCTAAAATTTCCGTCACCCAAATCGTACCGCATCCGAAGGCGCGTCGGTGATCTTTCGCGTAAAACATCGACAGGTGATATTGGCCATTCAAGAGTGAAAAACATTTATTCTGAGATCTTTTTATTACGACGATTGGCCTCTAACTCACATTCGGATCGAGTACTGGTAACAAACGTCTCCGAGTCGCCATATGGGTTTTTATATTCTATACAAACGTAGTGAGCTGGCCAGCGATCTGTCGGCGAATCGACGTAATACAAGGCGTCTTTTGCAAGCTTCGGTTTGAGCGGATCGGATTCTTTTTCCTGTATTTTCGAATCACAACCAAATATAAAAATCGCTGTCAATAATACTAATAATTTTTTCAAAGTCCAACCTCCACCGACGCACAAACTTTATTTTTGCAAGCAGCTGTGATATCAGATTGATTCCACCAGCCGCATTGAACTTTACCGCATTCTCTATAGATATTATTTTTGAGTGAAGTTAACTGCGAATAAAATCCTTCGATATATTTTACGTAACCATTGGAAAATGCCGATTTAGGTCGAGGACAAATATTTAGCGAGATGATATTGATCTGGCAATCTGCATCGATATTACAGCTGTTGCCAGGAGAGCCAGAGTTTATTTTGGCAATAAGTTTATTTAAGTCTTTTTCTGCGGTTGAGCAATCCGCGGCCTTAGCTAAACCAGCAGCCTGATCACCGGGAGAGCTAGAAATTTCGACATTGGTTTGAGTCGACATTTTCTCTTCGCTACAACCAGACACTAATAAAAGTACTGATAAAAAGACTAGCTTCATTTGCATGAAATTCCCCAATTGTTATAACGTTGTCATTTACAATATCGGCATATGCAGTTTTCAAAGTGATGTTATGGGTAGTATTTTCGTATTCTGGTGTATTCAGGACGTTAAAAAGCGATGTATGAGAGCTGGATCTCTTAAATTAGTGAACCCGGGGACACCCGACTGATTACGAATGAAAGTCATGTACGAATGTGTCGCGTCCCCACATACGATTGTGCATTTTAAATGCGTTACTTTCGACGCCGCAAGTAACGCTTAAATTTTAGCTTCCGCCCATGCTTTTCTTTCAATCGCTAAACGTAACAGCAATTACATTAAATTTTTACTTTGACGCTTAAACTATAGAATTCAATGAAATGGTCTTGATAAACCCGTAATCAGTCGGTTGACCCCAGATAAAAAGTAAGGCAAAAAACGTACCGCATCCGAAAGCGCCGAAGGCGCGTCAGTGATCTTTCGGGAAAACATCGACAGGTGATATTGGCCAGACTTGCGCGAAAAAAAATGATCTAAAAATTGCGTTCTTACTTGGAAACCCGAAGCGAAATGAATTTTGGTTTTACTTTGACTCATGACGGCCGCGGGTTTCGAACCAAATCCCAGGGCGCGGAAATAAGGACTCGATTCTTGCCATCTGCCCGATCGACGAAATAATTTACTGGAAAGCTTGGATCGAGTATGCCGTCCCAAAACATTCCCGAATTTTTTCCATCACCTAGGCTTCTCGCATTTTGCCGATGCGCTGCCCAGGCTGCATCACTAGGAAACTGGCTAAGTCTATTTTGATTGTTTTGAGGTTCGAACGCGACATCTCCTGAGTCTGTCACCATCACAATAACACCTTTATCATAAAGGAAAATTTCAACGCGAATCTCTTTCAAAGGATCGTGACTGTGGGCCCATTGGGCGGAATTTTCAAACAACTCCTGAGCAATAAAACCTGCCCAAGCAGGAGTATCGGAACCGAAAATGGGATCTATATCTATTCCAAGGACTTTGGCCCTTTTCTCAACTGCGGACTCGATTTTGGCCGCCAGTCGCTTCCCTCGCTCTCGCCAATCGTTGCTTAGCTCCGGGGTAGGCAAGATTTCGTAGTAAATAGGCTGCCGCCCTTGTGCATTGGCAAGGAGAGCGACGCACGGCTTTTTCGTGGCCGCGAGCAGGAAAGGCAGGAGAATCGCGATCATCACAAAATGAACAAATCTTCGCACTACTGCCATCCTAAAATTTGAGAAGGCTACTCAACAAATAACATTTATTCGTCACCAAAAAAAAGTGAAGAAGTGCCATTCTCCAGTAGAAACTTGGCCATTCTAACAGATCCTTTATGCGATGTAAGCGGCGCTTGAATCTCTTGGGATGAAGAATGCCTCGCTCAGGATAATGGCGCAGCCGATCAAAAAACTATTTTCAACTAGCTTTAGAGACTAGACTTTGCAGATAAGCTCCATACGAACTATTTTTAAGTTTTTCAGCGGACTCTGCTAATTTATCGTTATTAATCCATCCCTGCCGCCATGCAATTTCTTCCGGACAACTGATCTTTAGACCTTGTCGTTCTTCAACGGCCGCAATAAAATCCGTCGCCTGAACTAAGGATTCGTGTGTACCTGTGTCCAACCAAGCCGTTCCTCGTCCGAAAACTTCGAGATTGAGCTGATTTTGCTTCATATATTGGATATTAACGTCGGTGATTTCAACTTCGCCGCGGTGAGATGGTTTTACACTTTTGGCAATTTCGAGAACTTGTTCGTCGTAAAAATATAGTCCCGTGACCGCGTAGTTCGAGCGTGGATTCTTAGGTTTTTCTTCTAAACTGATCGCTCGTCCGTCCGCCCCATGTTCGACGACGCCATAACGTTGCGGATCTTTGACATGATAACCAAAAATCGTCGCCCCTGACGTCCGCTGGTTGGCAGTTTTCAAAGTCGAAACTAATCCACTTCCGTAAAAAATATTGTCGCCCAGAATCAAACACGTGAGCTGATCTTTGACGTAACTTTCACCCACAATAAAAGCATCAGCTAAGCCTCGGGGCTGATCCTGAGTTCTAATGTGAATGTCCATGCCCCACTGGGATCCATCCGACAACAGGCGCATATAATCATCTTCATCACGCGGTGTCGTGATAACCAAAACTTCCCGTATGCCGGCTAGCATTAAAGTTGCCAGGGGATAATAGATCATCGGTTTGTCGTAAACTGGCAGTAGCTGCTTGCTGATCGTCAAGGTAATGGGATAAAGGCGCGAGCCATTTCCTCCTGCCAAAATGATACCTTTGCGCTGTTTCATGCGGCTCCTCGTCGTGACATGGGCGATGCCGATTCATTCAGTTTGGCAGCTCGATCCAGAACTGCTTGGCACCATTGGTTTTGCTGCTCGAAATACCAAGTGACTGTTTTGCGGATTCCGGACTCGAAACTTTCTTTCGGTCGAAATCCTAATTCATTATAAATTTTATTTGGATTAATAGCGTAGCGAAAATCATGACCTGGTCGATCCGTTACGAAGCTTATGAGATCCTTGTGTGCCCCAGCTTCAGGACGAAGCTCATCCAGAATCGAACACACTTGTCCTATCACATCAATATTTCTTTGTTCGCCACGCGTCCCAATATTGTAAGTCTCTCCGACTTTACCTTTATTAAGAACCAGCATCAGCGCGCGCACATGATCGTCGACATAGATCCAGTCTCGAATATTCGTACCTGTCCCGTACACCGGAATGGGCTCACGTCGCAGGCCCTTCATGATGGCGAGGGGAATGAGTTTTTCGAGGTACTGAAAAGGACCATAGTTGTTGCCGCAGTTTGTCGCCAGCGTCGGAAGTCCATAGGTATGATGCCAGGCCTGTACGAAATGATCCGAGGCAGCTTTCGAGGCAGAGTAAGGCGATGTAGGACGGTAAGGTGTGGTTTCAGAAAATTCACCAGCGTCCGCAAGTGCACCGAAAACTTCGTCCGTGGAAACATGTAAAAACCGAAATGATTTTTTGCGAGACTCTTCTAAGTCACGGAAATATTCCGTCGCCGCTTGCAGCAAACTATAAGTTCCCACGACATTGGTCTGAAGGAATGCCGATGGTCCATCAATTGACCGATCCACATGTGATTCGGCTGCCAAATGCATGATCGCATCGGGTTTAAAATCACGCATCGCTTGGCGCACTTCGTCAAAGTCGCAAATGTCGATTTGTCTGAACTGATACTGTTTGGAAAGGTTTGCACCCGGCACTGATTCTTGATGTCCGGCATAGGTCAACTTGTCGATGTTGAGAACTTCGAAGCCGCCCTGTTTATCCGCCAATAAGTAGCGAATCAAAGCTGAACCAATAAATCCGTAGCCACCTGTGACGATGATTTTCATGATTCTTTCCTAAAAAAACGCTCAATTTCTGCCAGAATTTGCGGAATTTTTTCGCTCACACCGTGATACATCGGCAGTCGCAATAATCGAGAGCTAAGTGAATCCGTATGTTTCATATCGCCAACGGTTCTGCCAATTTTTCGCCCAAAAGGTGAAGAATGAAGTGGAACGTAATGCGAAACAGCTTGGACATTATTTTCTTTGAGAAATTTTTGCAGACGCAAACTCTCATCGGCATTTCTGAGAACGATCACATACATATGAGCATTGTGTTCGGCATATTCCGGAATGATCTGACGCCTCAAAAAGCCCTTCTTTTCTAAGTCAGCGAGCCCGTCATGATACATCTGCCACGAATCCAATCGATTTTGATTGAGCTCTTGGCATTCTTCGAGCTGGCCCAAAAGAAAAGCCGAAGACAACTCACTCGGCAAAAATGACGATCCGACATCCACCCAGGTATATTTGTCCACTTCGCCTCGCATGAATTGTTTGCGATTGGTGCCCTTCTCGCGAATAATGTCGGCTCTGGCCGCATACTTTTGGTCGTTTATCAGGAGTGCCCCGCCTTCTCCCGCAATGATATTTTTGGTATAGTGAAAACTAAACGCACTCATGGCGCCGATCGTTCCCAAAGGACGGCTCTTATAGCGTGAACCGATGGCTTGTGCGCTATCTTCAATCAAACAAACCGAGTGTTGCTTGATAAGTTCTAGGATTGGATCCATATCGCAACTCACACCCGCATAATGCACGGCCAGCACAGCTTTCGTCTTGGCGCTGAAGGCATCTTTCATGGTCGTCGCATCGATATTGAATGTATCGGGGAGGACATCGACAAAAACAGGAGTTGCACCTCGTAACGCAAAGGCGTTGGCGCAAGATGAAAAGGTATAAGATGGCAAAATGACTTCGTCACCTTGCTTGAGATCACACAATAGTGCCGCTAACTCTAAACCTGCCGTACAAGAAGGCGTAAGCATGGCATGGGGAGCCCCGAGATTTTTTTGGAGCCATTCCAAACAGCGCTTGGAGTAAGGTCCATCACTCGCCAGTTGTGATTGGGACAAAATTTCTTGCACATATTTCTGCGAAAGCGGCGAGGCATAGGTTTTGGAAAAAGGTATCACAGCACACTCGTCCGTTGAGTGAGTGAAACAAAAACCTCGTACGTCTCGATCCCTCAGCAAAGCTTCAGGGTGCGTGGATCATGTGGACGGGAGTCGTTTTATTGTACCAAATCCCCTAGTTCTAAGCCAGGTTAGGCCCTAGCCAGCGTTCAGCATCCGGGATACTCATGCCTTTGCGCCGTGCGTAGTCCTCGAGCTGGTCACGATGGATCTTGCCGATTCGAAAGTACTGGCTCTCAGGATGAGCGAAGTAGAATCCAGATACCGAACTCGCCGGCATCATCGCAAAACTTTCCGTTAGACTCACTCCGGCGGCCTTATCGGCATCCAGGAGCTGCCATATTTTGGATTTTTCGGTGTGGTCTGGACACGCGGGATAACCAGGCGCGGGGCGAATGCCACGGTACTTTTCGCCCAAGATCGCAGCTATATCTAAATTTTTATGTGTACCTTCATAGCCCCATATTCTGCGAATCTTCAAATGCAACATTTCCGCCATCGCTTCGGCGATGCGATCGCCCAATGCCTTCACCAGAATGGCGCGGTAGTCATCTTGTTGGTCTTCGAAGTGCTTGGCATACTTCGCCACACCTTCACCAGCCGTTACCACAAAGGCACCAACATAATCAGTTCGACCCAATTCTT